>NZ_CAJHBT010000006.1 GCF_904846675.1 Psychrobacter urativorans
TCTCTTTGTTGTGGTAAACAAGAGTTTAAGGCGTTGCTTATTTTTTTCAACTATTCCCTAATTCTATACAGACCCTAAAGATTATATTTTTTGCGTAATAGATTAATATCACTATCTATTTTTATAAAAAGAGTATTTAGGTATTCAGAGCTGTCGTCGAGAAATTCCAGTATACATTGGTGTTTCTCAATATCTGCTAATAAACCTGCTGGTTCTCCAGTCGCATCTTCCATCGAGGTAAAGTGACTCCATCTTTCTCTTATATCATACTCAATCTTACTTTTTTCTGAAGTAAATGTATCATTCCATTCGTCAAACGCAGTTAAAAAACCATCAGACCAGTAGATACGATTTCTTCGAATATGATCACGAATTTCTAAAATTAACTTAACTTGAGTGACGTTTATATTTTCACTTTCATTAAGAGGATCAGGAAGAAACTCATCAATAGCCAGAATATAATCGTACTTTAGATTTGCTAACTCAATATGCGCACCCATTTTAGCAGTAAAAAAGTTTGTATATGCTTCCTGAGAGATTTGGTGGAAATGCTCATCCTTGGTTAATAGTTTTTCATGATTTTGTTCAAGACTTTTTAAACGCTCATCAATAGCTGCCTGTTCATTGCGTCCAATTCTTTCAAGGTAAATCATACCAAGATAAATAATGAGTCCGCCTAAAATAGCGTTGCCACCCCAACTAATAATTAACTCTTGCCAAAATTCACTCATAATTCGTACCAATTCCTTAAAAGCTAAGTATAAAATAAAAAACCCTTAAGCATCACACTTAAGGGTTTTCAATAATCATTCAGATTTCATTGATTAATTAAGCAAATATCTCAGCAACATCATCTTTGTCAAAACGATAAATCTCACCGCAAAAGCCGCAGTCCATCTCAAATTTACCGCCTTGCTCTTCGCAAATCTCTAATGCTTCGGTTTCACCAATTTGTTCAATCGCCTGCTCGCACTTCTCTTTTGAACAAGTACAGCCAAACTCCAGCGCCACAGGTTCAGGCAATACCACGTCTTCCTCATTGTATAACCGATATAAAAGCTCGTTAGCGGGCAGTGACGTTAGCTCTTTAGACTTGAGCGTCCGCGTTAATACCGACAGGCGAGGCCATAAATCATTATCAACATGCTCTTGCTCTTCTTCATCACGGCGCGGTAATAATTGCACCAATATACCGCCCGCTTGCAAGCCATCTGAAGCCAAGTTAATCAATGTTGGAATCTGTGCCGATTGCTTCTGATAATGTGCCAAACAGTCCGCTAAATTATCATGGCTACGTTCAACGATACTTTGATAAGATTCGCCATTTTTTGGTTGGATATTAATGAACAACACGCCTTGATTCGCCGTGCCGAGTTCAGCAAACGCCTCATTAGCGCTGGTCATATTTTCCCATGCTTGTACTTGCTCATCAGTATCCGCTTTCCAGCTCGCAAGCGCACGGATAATACCAGATTGGTCACATTCGGCCATTGCCCAATTGAGCAGGCTTTCGCTATCTGATGACTGCAATTGCAGAGACAGGCGACCTTCAATTTTGACTGTACCAATCAACAAGCTTGCAGCGGTTAACATTTCACCCAGCAGACGTTTAATGGCTTCTGGATAAGGTTTTTGAGCAATAGTATTGGCGTAACTGCGTGACAGGCGTACCACATCACCACGTACCGGCGAGTCTTGAATAAAAAAGCGTTGACGCACATCATTGTTAATAGTGTTCACTGTTTGGTTTTCTACATTAGCTTGAGTCATAAGTCATTTATATGTTTAAGAAGTTGTTAACTTTATGGGGATTATTCATGATTTATCAATAATAGTAAGGTCGGTAATTTTTGATGAATGATGTGGTTTAGCCGCTGATAGGTTTATCTAATTGGAATAAACGCTAAAAAAATTACTACTGTCGACAAAATTGTTGTACAGTAACATTAAGTTGCATGATAATAACTCATAGTAACAGCATGGATGCATGGCGGTGATGTTAATTCAATGGCGTTAATCATTAAATGACATTAACCGTCCCATGAAATTAGCGCACCTACGCTCCCTCTCAATTTTGTAATGATGTGATAAAAGGATATATCTCATGACTTACGCTATCACCAAACCAGTAACATTAGCCGTATTTATAGCGTTAGGCTTAGCCGGTTGTAATAATAGCAGCCAAACGGCTACTGACGATGCCGCCACCACCGATGCCGCAGCCAATACTAACGGCACCCTTCAAAAAATAAAAGACTCAGGCACTATTGTGGTCGGTTATCGTGACTCCTCTATTCCGTTTTCCTATGTCGCCGCTGACCCCAATCAGCCGATGGGTTATGCTCATGATTTAGAGATGAAAGTGGTCGAGGCCGTTAAAGACAAGCTCAATATGCCTGATTTGGATGTCCGTTATAACCTGATTACCTCACAAACGCGTATTCCATTGGTACAAAATGGCACCGTAGATTTTGAGTGTGGCTCAACCACTAATAACGAAGAGCGCCAAAAACAAGTCGACTTCTCCAATGGTTTCTTCGAGATTGGCACGCGTCTATTGACCAAGACAGATTCTGGTATCAAAGATTTTGCAGACCTAAAAGGTAAAGCTTTAGTCACCACTGCTGGCACGACCTCAGAGCGTTATATTCGTCAATACAATGATGAGAAACAGATGGGTACCAGTATCATCTCAGCCAAAGATCATGGCGAAGGCTTCTTGATGTTAGAGAGTGGTCGCGCTGATGCCTTTATGATGGATGACGTGTTGCTTGCAGGCGAAAAAGCCAAAGCGAAAAACCCTGATGAATGGGTCATCGTTGGTGAGCCACAATCGTTTGAAATCTATGGCTGTATGATGCGTAAAGATGATCCTGAATTTAAGGCTGTTGTTGATGAAGCGCTAGCCAATGTCTTTAGCTCAGGCGAGATTAACAGCATTTATGACAAGTGGTTCTTAAGTCCAATTCCACCAAAGAACGTTAATCTCAACTTTGAGATGTCAGACAACTTAAAAGCTCTTATTGCCAATCCCCATGATGGCACCCAGCCTAAAGTGGCTGCTGCCCAGTAGCGGTTTTTTGTCCCTGAATATAGTTCGCTCATCCGTCTAGGAAAGTGTCTAACATTAACTTGACGTATGAGCCTATTAATCGCTACTCGGAGAGACAAATATGAACTATAGCTGGAACTGGGGTGTGCTCTTTGAGCATACTGGCATTGGCAATGAGCTATATATCCACTGGATGATTACCGGCCTTGGCTGGTTATTATTGATTGGCAGTATTGCTTGGGCCATCGCTATGGTCATCGGTACCGTCTTCGGTATCATGCGTACCTTACCGAATAAAACTGCTCGTAGTATCGGCACTGCATATGTGACATTCTTCCGTAATATTCCTTTGCTCGTTCAGCTGTTTTTTTGGTTTTATATCGCCCCTGGTTGGTTGACACCGGCCTTACAGGAATGGTGGTATAAAGACTTATCTCCCAATACTTCAGCCATGCTCTCAGCGAGTATAGGACTGGGGCTATTTACGGCTGCGCGTATCGTCGAGCAGGTGCGGACTGGTATTGATTCGCTACCTAAAGGACAAATCAATGCCGCTTACGCATTAGGGTTCAGTATCCCGCAAGCCTATAAAGAAGTGCTGCTGCCGCAAGCCTTCCGTGTGATATTGCCACCGCTAAGCTCTGAGCTGACCAACTGCTTTAAAAATGCGTCGGTCGCCTCGTTAGTGGGGGTAATGGAGTTGATTAGCCAAACCAAAACCATCAGTGAATATACCCAAAATAGCCTTGAGATTTACACTTATGCGACCGTTATCTACTTGGTATTTAACCTGTCGTTGATTGCCATTATGGGATTGATTGAGCGCAAACTGCGCGTACCTGGGCTTATCGCAGGAGGTCAGAGATGAATATGATGACCGAACTCACTACGGCCTATCCGGGCTTGATGGGAGGGATGCTGACCACCTTAAAGGTACTATCTTTAGCCATTATTGGTGGTATTGGCTTGGGGACAGTATTGGCGCTAATGCGCTTGTCTGGTAACAAGTTTTTAGAAATCCCTGCCAAGCTATATGTTAATTACTTTCGCTCTGTACCCTTGTTATTGGTATTGCTATGGTTTTATTTTGCCGTACCGATGCTCTACTTTTGGATAGCTGGCAGATATTTACAGCTAGATACCGCCTTTACCTCCTGTGTGGTCGCCTTTATGATGTTTGAGGCCGCTTACTTCTCTGAGGTAGTGCGCGCCGGTATTCAGTCTATTGGTAGCGGGCAGGTCAATGCCGCCAAAGCGATGGGCATGAACTACAGGCAGACAATGCGGCTGATAATTTTACCGCAAGCCTTTCGTAAGATGTTGCCACTGATTTTGCAGCAATGTATTATTTTATTCCAAGATACTACTCTAGTCTTTGCGATTGGTTTAACCGACTTTTTCCGAGCGGCCTACGTACGAGGTGAACTGATGGGTTTATTAACGCCTTATATCTTGGGTGCTGGCGCGGTATATTTTATCATCAGTGTAAGTGCGTCTATCGGCGTGCAGCAGGTGCAAAAGCGTTTAAGATTTTAATGATAAATTTTAGTGTCAGCTTTTGATGGATCGGGTTAATAAAATTTTTTGCGCGTTATAATTAGATCGATTACAGCTATTTAAAAATACTACTATCCAACAAGACTAAGGCTAGGAGCCAGTAATGAGCAATGCTGATACGTACATAAATGACTTTGGCGGACTGGTCTCGGATAATGGCCATGCTAGCGGCGAGATGGTCGTCGAGATGAACGCTGTTAGTAAGTGGTATGGCGACTTTCAGGTATTAACCGACTGCACGGCACATGTTCATAAAGGTGATGTAGTGGTGGTCTGTGGCCCATCGGGTAGCGGTAAATCAACCTTGATTAAGACGGTTAATGGCTTAGAGCCGTTTCAAAAAGGCGAGATTATGGTCAATGGCATCTCCGTCGGAGCGCCAAAGACCAATCTACCTAAGCTACGTAGTACAGTCGGCATGGTGTTTCAGCATTTTGAATTATTCCCGCATTTAACCATTATTGATAATTTGACAGTCGCGCAGATTAAAGTATTGGGCCGTAGTGAATCTGAGGCCAAAAAAAAGGCGATGGCCTATTTAGATAGGGTGGGACTGACCGTACAAGCGGCAAAATATCCGGCTGAATTATCCGGTGGTCAACAGCAGCGGGTAGCAATCGCGCGAGCCTTAGCGATGGATCCAGTGGCGATGCTATTTGATGAGCCGACATCATCGCTAGATCCTGAGATGATTCAAGAAGTACTCGATGTAATGGTGGAGCTGACACGCGAAGGTATGACCATGATGTGTGTCACCCATGAGATGGGCTTTGCCAGTCAGGTCGCCAATCGTATCATCTTTATGGATGAAGGACATATCGTTGAAAACTGTAGTAAGGAGGAGTTCTTTGAAGGGGCGAAAAGTGAGCGTGCTCAGAAGTTCTTATCGAAGATTCTTAATAAATAATTTGCTGATTATATCTTCTTATTCTTTGAAGCGCCTATAATAAGGGCGCTTTTTTTACGAGTGAAAATCAACGAATCTATAGCTCGAAGGTTGAAGTTTTAGTTCATAATTCTATCGTTTGCATAGTTTTTCTAGACTGAAGCGCTAGCCTACGAGCCATCTGCAACTATTTATAGTAATGATTTCAATTATTTTCTGTTCGGATGAAATAAAATTTAAAGATGTAAAATTAATGCAAAATAGGTATCAAGTCTGCAAATTTTGTAACTTTTCAATCGCTTTTAGATAGCGGTCATTTTGCTTTTGATACTATGATAAGTTGATTTTTATAGATTATAAAGGTACATATTATGAAATTATTAGAAAAAAAGCGGCTATCGTAACTGGCGGTGCACAAGGAATGGGTGAAGCCCATGTTCGTAAACTAATTGAAGAAGGTGCAAAAGTTGTTATCACTGATATTTTAGTCGATAAAGGCGAGAAACTTGCAAACGAGCTCGGTGATAGCGCTATCTTTGTTAAGCTTGATGTGACGAATGCCGATTCCTGGGAAGAAGCGATCAAGCAAGCTGAATCTGCTTTTGGCCCAATAGATATCTTGGTCAATAATGCCGGCATCGATATCATGAAGCCATTTGTAGAATTTACAGCAGCAGATTTACAAAAACTTTTAGATGTGAATCTCTTTGGCAACTTTCACGGCATGCAAAAAATACTGCCGTCTATGAAAAAAGCCGGCGGCGGATCTATCGTTAATATCTCTTCTCTTGAGGGGCTGCGCGGTACAGCTGGTAACTCTATCTATAACGCCTCAAAATTTGCTGCTACAGGGTTGACTAAAGCAGTTGCCCAAGAATATGCAGAATTTAATATTCGCGTCAATTCTGTCCATCCGGGCGCAATTCAGACCCCAGGTGTCGAAGCAGACGATATCAAAGATACAGTGCAAAATTATATCAAAAATATTCCGATGAAGCGCATGGGTAAGCCAGAAGAAGTTGCTAACCTGGTTGTATTCTTAGCATCGGATAAATCAAGCTATTCAACAGGTTCAGAATTTATCGTTGACGGCGGAATTATGGCCGGCTAACTGTCTGGTCAATTTATAACACTTATTGTTTTATAACAGACGATACTGTATAGATGTACACGAGTGCCCTTTTTCATGATTTTTTATCAAGGAAAAGGGCGCTTTTTTATTTTGCATGGCACTGCTAGGCTAAAGCACTAGCCTACTAGCGCTTCTCGTTTACTGCTACAATAGTCGTAATAACCTATTGATGAAATTTGAAAACTATAACGAATAATATATTCTCTATCCCGGAGCTTTTATGAGCGCAGAAAATCCTAATACGCAGTCTGGCATCGTTATCATTGGTGCAGGTTTAGCTGGCTGGCATGTCATTGATGCGATTCGTAGTAAAGATAAAGACATTCCAATTACTCTAATTACTGCTGATAATGGTGACCGTTACCATAAGCCAATGTTGACGATGGCAATTAGTCAAAAGAAAAGTGCGGCAGACTTAGTACGCGCTACGGGAATTGATGCCGCAACAGCAGCTGGGATAACTCTACTGGCGAATACTAATGTCAGCGATATTGACGCGGCCACTCAACAGTTACAGCTTATCTCTGCTCTTCGGTCAGATCCGGTTTACACGAATTACGCAACTATCAGCTATGACAAGCTGGTCTTAGCAATGGGCGCACATCCTATCTTTCCAAAAAGCTTACCGCAAGACTTGGTTTGGCATGTCAACCATATTGAGCGCTTCGGCCAGTTGCAAGCACAATTGGCAATGGGCAGTCAGCGTGTCGCTATTATTGGTGCTGGCATGGTCGGTACTGAAATCGCAGAAGATTTGCTAAAAGCCGGTCATAAAGTGACGCTTATTGATTTGAACACTGCACCACTCTCACAGATGCTGCCACCGCAAGCGACCGCACGTATTACTAAAGCGATTGAGTCGCAAGGGATTACGTTTTTAGGTGGCAGTCAGGTGTCAGGTGTGACGCGTAATGACGATGGTACACTGCTTGTTAGCTATGAGCCATTAGATGCTGGTTCAGATAATCAAGAACCACATGAGCCATTAATTGTTGATCATGTGATTGCCAGTACCGGACTTACCGTTGATGATAAGTTACCGACGGCTGCGGGCGTTGAATTCAGTATGCGCACCGGTATCGTGGTTGATGCGCCAACCTTGCGCACCAATGCGGCAAACATTTATGCTATTGGTGACTGTATGTCCATTGATGGGGTGGCCTGTCGTTATGTCGCGCCGCTACGGGCACAAGCAGCGACCATTGCTGACGATATCTTAGGGCTTGAGCATGCTGGTTACGACCATAAGCCGCCTATGATTCGCCTAAAGAATAAAGCCATTTCAGTCATGGCAACGGGCGTACCGCGTGCTGAGGGTAATTGGCAAGTGAAAACCGACAGCGCTGATGAGCTAATTATGGAGTTGCTGAATGATGATATCGTTAGTGCAACTGTTACGATTAAAGCGCCAGTCATGCCTAAAGTGTAAATCTTACAAATTTAGGTAAGTATAAAATTGATAGCCAGCGTTGCATAAGAAAATGCAGCGCTGGCTTTTTGTTGTAAATATTTTAATCGACGACTATAACTAAGCCTTCTATTTGACGTCTATAATCTTTATTTAGTTTTTATTAAATGATACGTATTGTATTGGTAATATTGACAGCATTTCATTTGAAGCGCTATAGTAGGCAGGATGATATAAAGAATATTTCAAGGAAGAATAGGCATGCGTACAGGTCCGCTAGTAGTATGCATGCGAAATAAAAGGTAATACGAAAGGACTCGTTATGACTCAATCCTCCCATCTCAGTAGCATTATCAATGCTACTCCCCGTGTTAATATGGGCGCGCACTCTGCAAATGCGCCCCTTGCTAAAAGCTATGATAAAGGTCCTGATGTACCGCTGATAGAAGCCACTATTGGCGACTTTTTCGATGCTATTGTCGCTAAATATCCTGAGCGCGAAGCGTTAGTATCACGCCATCAAAATATCCGTTGGACTTATCGTGAGCTACAACAGCAAGTCAATCAGCTGGCAAGTGCCATTATTGAAATGGGGCTTGAGGTTGGAGATCGCCTTGGTATTTGGTCACATAATAATGCCGAATGGTTATTGCTGCAGTTGGCAACCGCCAAAGTTGGGGTGATTTTAGTCAATATTAATCCGGCATATCGCACCTTTGAGCTGCAATATGCCCTCAATAAATTGGGCTGCTCAGTATTGGTATTGATGCGCCACTTCAAAACTAGCGACTACGCGCAGATAATTGGCGAGCTATGTCCTGAGATTTATCACAAAGATTACAAACATCTTGATTTGGTTGAAATCCCCACCATTGAGCGCATCATTTGGATTGATGAGCCTGATAGTGAAGAGGACTTTAACTTTATGCAAAAGTTCTCTGAATGGATGAAAGAAGGTGATGCCAATGATCCACGTGTCGCCGAGCGCCAAGCAAGCTTAAGCAATAACGATTCTATTAACGTGCAGTTCACCAGTGGCACAACTGGTACGCCAAAAGGCGCGACATTAACTCACCGCAATATTTTAAATAACGGTTACTTTATCGGTGAGGCCATGAACCTAACCGAAGAAGATAGACTGTGTATTCCCGTGCCGCTATATCATTGCTTTGGCATGGTGCTCGGTAACTTAGCGGTCTTAACTCATGGCGGTTGTATCATTTATCCGAATGATGGCTTTGAGGCGCTGAAGGTGCTCCAAACCGTTGAAGAAGAGAAATGTACCGCTTTGCATGGCGTACCGACGATGTTTATTGCCATGCTTGACCACCCTGAATTTGCCAACTTTGATTTGTCCAGTTTGCGTACCGGTATTATGGCAGGCTCTAGTTGTCCCATTGAGGTCATGCGCCGAGTCATCGATAATATGCACATGAGTGAGGTGACCATTGCTTATGGAATGACAGAGACCAGTCCGGTTTCCTGCCAGACCAATGAGCACACGCCCATGGATAAGCAAGTTTCTACGGTCGGATTGGTGCAGCCTGCGCTTGAGGTTAAAGTTATCGATCCATCAACGGGCGATATTGTGCCAATTGGGGAAACTGGAGAGTTATTAACGCGCGGTTATTCGGTGATGAAAGGTTATTGGGGCAGTCGTATTAAGACCCGCGAGGCCATTATAGATGGCTGGATGCATACCGGCGACTTGGCCACGATGGATGAAGAGGGTTACGTGAAAATTGTCGGTCGTAGTAAAGATATGGTGATTCGCGGTGGGGAAAATATTTACCCGGTAGAAATTGAAAACTATCTCTACCGCCATCCTAAGATTCGCGATGTACAAGTGGTTGGCATTCCCGATGCACGTTATGGTGAAGTTCTGGTGGCTTGGATTATACCCAAGAAGTCCGGTAGCTTGACTGAGCAAGAAGTTCGGAAATTCTGTAGCGACCATATCGCCCATTATAAAGTGCCCGCGCATTATCGCTTTGTCACTGAATACCCTATGACTATTACCGGCAAAATTCAAAAATATAAAATTGTTGAGCTAATGAAAGCAGAGTTGGGCTTAGAGTAGCTGGCTCACTAATACGAACCGACATAATCAGATATAAAATAGAAAAAAAGGGATATCATGAGCGCTATTATAACCAGTAAATTGAGTCCAAATGCTGCTGAGTTTCAGCAAAACAGTGCTGCTATGCAAGAGGTGGTTGATGACTTATATGTGCATTTGCGCAAAGTTGCCCAAGGCGGTCCAGAGCGTTCGCGTGCTAAGCATTTAGCCCGTGGCAAGCTATTACCACGTGAGCGTGTTGAGCGCCTGCTCGACGTCGGCACGCCATTCTTAGAAATTGCTCCGATGGCCGCGCACGATATGTATGACGCTGATATTCCAGCGGCGGGCGTGATTGCCGGTATTGGTCGTATTAATGGTACCGAGTGCATGATTATCTGTAATGATGCTACGGTAAAAGGCGGCACTTATTATCCCATGACGGTCAAAAAGCATCTGCGCGCCCAAGAAATTGCTGCTGAAAACCATTTACCTTGCGTCTATTTAGTGGATTCAGGTGGCGCGAACTTACCCAATCAAGATGAAGTATTCCCTGATAAAGAACACTTTGGTCGTATTTTCTTCAACCAAGCCAACTTGAGCGCCGCCGGTATTCCGCAGATTGCAGTGGTAATGGGCAGCTGTACGGCAGGCGGTGCTTATGTGCCAGCGATGAGCGATGAGTCTATTATTGTTAAAGACCAAGGAACTATCTTCTTGGGTGGTCCGCCACTGGTAAAAGCAGCGACGGGCGAAGAAGTCACTGCCGAAGATTTAGGTGGCGCTGATGTACATACGCGTCTATCAGGCGTGGTAGACCATTTGGCGCAGAACGATACTCATGCCTTATCATTAGCGCGTGATATTGTCAGCCATCTCAATCTTCCCGAAAAAGAAGTCCCCAATAAAATCACCCCACGTCCGCCACGTTATGACGCCAAAGAGCTTTATGGCATTATTCCAACCGACACCCGCCAGCCCTTTGATATCAAAGAAATCATTGCACGTATTGTCGATGACAGTGAGTTTGATGAATTTAAAGCACGCTATGGCAATACTTTAGTCTGCGGCTTTGCTCATATTGAAGGCATGCCAGTCGGTATTATTGCCAACAATGGTATTTTATTTAGTGAGTCTGCACAAAAGGCTACCCACTTTATTGAGCTGTGCTGTAAACGCAAAATTCCACTGGTATTTTTGCAAAATATCACCGGCTTTATGGTCGGGCGTAAATACGAAAACGAAGGCATCGCTCGTCATGGCGCGAAGATGGTGATGGCTGTTGCCAATGCCAAAGTGCCTAAATTTACCGTCATTGTCGGCGGTTCATTTGGCGCCGGTAACTACGGCATGTGTGGTCGCGCGTATAGCCCACGCTTCTTATGGATGTGGCCAAACGCACGCATCTCCGTAATGGGTGGCGAACAAGCTGCATCAGTGTTGGCAACCGTGAAACGTGATAACTTTGACCGTAAAGGTGAGGCGTGGAGCACTGAAGACGAGGAGACATTTAAAGCGCCTATTCGTGAAATGTATGAAGATCAAGGTCATCCGTATTATGCCACCGCGCGCTTATGGGATGACGGTGTGATTGACCCTGCCGATACCCGTACCGTACTTGCTCTCGGACTCAGCGCCGCTTATAACGCCCCGATAGAAGACACCGCTTTCGGTGTGTTTAGAATGTAGAGTGTGTTTGCTGACTGTTAATGATTGCTAAAAATCATTAATAATCGCAAAGCATTTGCACCGTAATAAAGTCATCTAGCAATGCTGGAAAGCTAAAAAATTTGCTAAAAAATGGATTATAAAGAGACTCTCATGGCAAAAGATAGCGCAAATAAGAGCACAGAAATTGCAATAAAAGATTCAGAGATGGCTGCTTTGAACAAGGAAGTCGAAGCCCAAAAAATAGAAAGCTATCAAAGCTTGTTGATTAGCGTTGAGCAGCATGTTGCTACCGTCACCTTAAATCGTCCCGAAAAGCGTAATGCTTTTAATGATGAGATGATAGCGGAATTGACCACTGCATTTAGCGACTTGGGTGCCAATGATGAGGTGCGCGTTATCGTCCTTGCGGCAACCGGCAAGGCATTTTGTGCCGGCGCGGATTTGAACTGGATGCGCGCTATGGCAGATTATAGCTATGAAGAGAACTTAGCGGATGCCGATAAACTGGCGCAAATGCTCAAAACCATTTACGAATGTCCAAAGCCGGCTATTGCTGCCATTCAAGGCGATGTTTATGCGGGTGGCATGGGTTTGGTCGCTGCTTGTGATGTGGCAATAGCCGTAAAGATTGCTAATTTCTGCCTAAGTGAAGTGCGCTTAGGGTTAGTTCCTGCGACCATCAGTCCTTATGTTATCAGAGCGATGGGTGTCAGAGCCGCGCAGCGTTATTTCTTAAGTGCTGAGGTTTTTGATTCTAAAAGAGCACGGCAACTTGGCTTTATTCATGAGCGCGTTAGTGAAGAGTCGCTGATGGACGAAGTGGCCATCTTTTGTAAAAAAGTGGTCAAGAACAGTCCTGACGCCATGAAAGCCTGTAAAACGTTATTGCATGACGTGGCAGGTCAACCGCTGACGGATTCACTAATAGCAGATACGGTGAAAGGTATCGCTGATATTCGCGCCTCTGAGCAAGGTAAAGACGGTGTTCAAGCATTTTTACAAAAACGTCGCCCTTTATGGCTGACAGAAGACTAATTGAGCATAAAGCGTCAGCAGTCAGCTTATAAGTGTTTAAGCACGAATTACTAATCAATAAGCCCATCAATATAAGCCACATTGATATAAGCCATTAGCCGCTTAACCATAACGGAATACATACTGAAAAAAGACACTGATAGCGTGATAAAACAGTGTAATAGAAGCAGTGTGATAAAAAATATAGGGATAGTTATGTTTTCTAAAATTTTAATCGCCAACCGTGGTGAAATTGCCTGCCGTGTGGCAGCGACCGCCAAGCGCATGGGCATTAGCACTGTCGCTGTTTATTCTGATGCTGACCGCCATGCTAAGCACGTGTCCGTCTGTGATGAAGCTGTCTATCTGGGCGGTTCTGCCCCCAAAGACAGCTATCTAAAAGGCGACGCCATCATTGCGATTGCCAAAGAAACTGGCGTGCAAGCCATCCATCCGGGTTATGGATTTCTAAGTGAGAATGCCGACTTTGCGCAAGCCTGTCAGGATGCTGGCATCGTATTTATTGGTCCTTCTGCCTCCGCTATTCGTGCGATGGGCGGCAAGTCTGAATCTAAGCGTTTGATGGAAGCCGCTAGCGTGCCACTGATTCCGGGCTATCATGGCGACAACCAAGACGCTGACTTTCTACATGCCGAAGCCGATAAAATCGGCTATCCGTTATTGATTAAAGCCAGTGCGGGTGGTGGTGGTAAAGGCATGCGTGTGGTCGAAAATAGCGCTGACTTTGATAGCCTATTAGAATCGTGTCGCCGTGAAGCCATTACCAGTTTTGGTGATGACCAAGTTTTGATTGAAAAGTATGCCCTAAAACCACGTCATATCGAAATCCAAATATTTGGCGACAGTTACGGTAATTACGTGCATTTGTTCGAGCGTGATTGTTCGGTTCAGCGCCGCCATCAAAAAGTCCTTGAAGAAGCGCCAGCCCCTGGCGTTGATATCAGCATGCGTGAAGAAATGGGCGCGGCTGCCATTGAAGCGGCGCGTGCCGTAGATTATGTGGGTGCAGGGACGGTAGAATTTATCGTTGAACAACGTGGTGACGCCATGAATTTTTATTTTATGGAAATGAATACCCGCCTACAAGTTGAGCATCCGGT
Source organism: Psychrobacter urativorans (assembly GCF_904846675.1). GTDB lineage: Bacteria > Pseudomonadota > Gammaproteobacteria > Pseudomonadales > Moraxellaceae > Psychrobacter > Psychrobacter urativorans_B. The sequence goes on from NZ_CAJHBT010000006.1 coordinate 13,901, forward strand.
CACCGAAGCGATTACCGGTGTAGATTTGGTCGAATGGCAATTACAAGTTGCCGCCGGTTTGCCTTTGCCTAAAACTCAAGATGAGCTAGTAATTAACGGTCACGCTATCGAAGCGCGTATCTGTGCGGAAAACCCTGATAATGGATTTTTACCGGCTACTGGAACCTTATTTGCCTATCGTAAACCAGAACACAGTATTTTTAACGTTGATGAAGTGCGGATTGATGATGGGGTGCGTGAAGGCGATGTGATTAGCCCATTTTATGATTCCATGATTGCCAAGTTAATTGTGCATGCGCCCACTCGTAAGCAAGCATTGGCTAAGCTCGACCGCGCGCTGGCACAAACGCGTATCGTTGGATTGCCTACTAACGTCGCATTTTTGCGCTATATTCTTAATACCGATTCGTTCAGTACGCCCAATCTAGATACGGCATTGATTGAACGTGAAAAGGATGTATTATTTGACCAACATCCAATCGGCTTTCCAACTCTAGCCGTCACGGCGATTGTGCAGCAATTGGCTGCCGAAGCGACAAATCAGGATGCCGACCCTTTCAGTCAGCCAACAGGGTTTCGGGCATACAGCGATTATACGCGCACATTTAGCTTGGTTTATGATGAGCAGCCTTATATTGCGCGCATCAGCGACTGGCACAATGCCGCAGTTTTGAATAGCTGTACCAGCAAAAAAGACGATAAGCCTAGCAGTTTTAAGTTTATTATTGAGCGTGATATTAGCCTTGATAATGAGACTGATGAAGCAGTAGATATCACTACTGCCAATCAATCTGAACCTTTATATAATGGTGAAGTCAGCTATAGCAGTGAAGATACCCATAGTCATACTTTATGGTTAGACGGCAAACGTATCGGTGCCCAAAGTTGGGTTCATGACGAAACCGTGCATGTCTTTACTGATGCCGGTCGTGACCGTATTATGTTGATTGATATCATGACCTATATTGGTGAAGATGGTCCCGCTGCCGGTAGCTTAAAATCACCGATGCCCGGACAAGTCATTGCTTTTAAAGTAGCCGTGGGCGATACCGTCAAGCAGGGTGAGCCGTTAGCCGTGATTGAAGCCATGAAAATTGAGCATACTATTATCGCACCGACTGATGGCGTGGTAGTTGAACTGCTATTTTCTGCCGGAGACTTGGTTGCGGATGGTGATGAGTTACTACGCATTGACATTGACGCCGACAGTTAATTGACCTTAATTTAATTACCTTAATTAAATGAACCTAGGTAAATGACTTAGTAAATTTAATGCTGTTAACAGCGTCAGTTTTAGCCCAATAAAGAGGATAACAACTATGAGCCAATCGTATCCCAATGATGTTTTGATTGTCGATGTCAGCCCTCGTGATGGCTTGCAAAACGAGTCAGAAACGGTGCCAACAGCGGTCAAGCAAGCGCTGATTGAAGACTTAATCGCGGCAGGCATTAAAAAGCTAGAAGCCACTAGTTTTGTCTCGCCCAAGTGGGTGCCGCAAATGGGTGATAATGGCGAGCTGCTGACGGCACTTGCACCCACACGGCAAGCGGACGTCTGCTATTCAGTATTGGTGCCTAACATGCGCGGTTTTGAGAACGCGGTTGCCTATCGCCCGGATGAAATCGTGATATTTGGCTCAGCCAGTGAAACCTTCAGCCAAAAGAATATCAATTGCAGCATTGATGAAAGCATCGAGCGCTTTGCTCCGGTTGCTGCGGCTGCAAAAGCGCAAGGCATCAAAGTACGTGGGGTGATTTCGTGTACGGTTGGCTGTCCTTATGAAGGCGAGATTGACCCTAGTCAAGTGGCCTATGTCACCAAGCGCTTGGTCGATATTGGTGCTGAATGTATTGGTATTGCTGACACCATTGGTGTTGGTACACCGATTAAGGTGCAACGTGCTCTTCAAGCGGCATTACATCATATTGATGTAGGCGCGCTATCGGGGCACTTTCATGATACTTATGGTCAAGCCCTCAGTAACACTTTAGCAGCGCTGCAATTGGGCGTTCGTGAGTTTGATACTTCAGTAGCAGGACTTGGCGGCTGTCCTTATGCTAAAGGCGCGACAGGTAATGTGGCGACTGAAGATGTGGTCTATATGCTGCACGGTATGGGGATTTCTACTGGCATTGACTTAGACAAACTGGTCAGCGCCGGCGAGCGTATTAGTAACTATTTAGAGCGTTCTAACGGCTCATCAGTTGCCCGTGCGTTGATTAATCAGCGCCTAGATTAAAAGAGCAGGTCATAAATAGAGTAGTCAATAAATAGGGCTTAAAAAATACTTAACATTATTAAAGGTACTGCTCAAAAACACTTAGCCCTAAAACATTTAACATTAAAGCACTTATCGTTAAATATAAGGAACGATTATGAGTTTACCCGGATTAGATTTTCAGCTTGGTGAAGATATCGATGCATTGCGCGATATGGTGCAACAATTTGCTGCCAAAGAAATAGCTCCACGTGCCGCTGAGATTGACTCTAGCGACCAGTTTCCGATGGATTTATGGGAAAAAATGGGCGATTTAGGTTTGCATGGAATTACCGTTCCCGAGGCTTACGGCGGCGTGGACATGGGCTATGTGGCGCATATGGTTGCCATGGAAGAGATTAGTCGCGCCTCTGCATCGGTTGCGCTCAGCTACGGTGCGCATTCAAACTTATGCATCAATCAAATTAGGCGTAATGGTACTGAAGCGCAGAAGCAAAAATATCTGCCCAAGCTACTGTCTGGTGAATTTATCGGTGCGCTAGCGATGAGCGAAACCGGTGCCGGTTCAGACGTTACCAGTATGAAGCTAAAAGCTGAAGAAAAAGACGGTCATTATGTGCTTAACGGTAGCAAAATGTGGATTACCAATGGTCCTGATGCTGATGTGATGGTGGTGTATGCCAAGACCAGTCCTGAGCTTGGTTCCAAAGGTATGACCGCATTTGTCGTTGAAAAAGGCATGAAAGGTTTTGGTACCGCACAGAAGCTCGATAAGTTAGGTATGCGTGGTAGTCATACTGGTGAAATGACCTTTAGTAATGTTGAAGTCCCTAAAGAGAATATCTTAGGTGGAGTGAATAACGGCGTTAAAGTATTGATGAGTGGTTTGGATTATGAGCGCGCCGTATTGGCAGCCGGTCCTATCGGCATTATGCAATCCGTTATGGATAACGTCGTGCCTTATATTCACGACCGTAAGCAATTCGGACAAGCCATCGGTGAGTTTCAGCTGATTCAAGGCAAAGTCGCCGATATGTATACTGTGCTACAAGCCGGTCGTAGCTTTTTATATACGGTTGGTAAAAACCTCGACTTGTTGGATCAACGCGGTGCCGGTCACAGCCGTCAAGTTCGTAAAGATTGTGCCAGTGTCATCTTATGGTGCGCGGAAAAAGCCACATGGATGTCAGGTGAAGGCATTCAAATATTTGGCGGCAACGGCTATACCAATGAATATCCACTCGGGCGTTTATGGCGCGATGCTAAGCTATATGAAATTGGCGCGGGTACCAGTGAGATACGCCGGATGTTGATTGGTCGTGAGCTGTTTAACGAGACCAAATAAACTTGTGTCTAAGGTGTGAGATCATTAATAATTCACGGTGAAGCAATGGCCAAGTTCGGTCGTTAAATAAAAAAAGCAGTAAGTCTCAGACCGACTGCTTTTTTTAATGCCTGTTCTCACAAGCTGTTTTTACAAGTTACTTTTTACTTATTAGTGCGTGCTATGTTTTTGATTTGGCTTCATCAAAATAGCGTGCCAAACCATTCAACAATAAGTCATCGCGGATACGCACCGGACGATTGACGTGCTGGGCGATCATATGGGCATCACCGCCGGTCATGATTAGCTCAAAGTTTGGATGACGGTTACTGATTTCATTCACCGCGCCGACGATAGATAACAAAATCCCGCGATGCACGGCATCTTGAGTAGTCTCGCCTTGGGTGACGCTATCGAAGGTGCCATTAGAGATGGTGATTTGCTTAGTACCCGAAAATAGTGACTCGCGCTGAAGATAGATATTAGGAAAAATATAGCCGCCTAAATGCTGAGCGTGGTCAATCAAATCAATAGTTATAGCCGTTCCGCAGCCAATCACGCATTGGCGTTTCTTTTTGTCTACTGCGCCCAGCATCTGTAACCAGCGGTCACAGCCTAATTGCGTGGCATCATATGCGCTACTCATTAACGGATGTGCGGCATCAACGTCAACGAATTCAAAAGGAATATCCAACCGACTTAAGGTTTTAGACACCTTGGCATTTAATTCATCGCCCAGCACTGAGGATATACCAATAAAATCAGGGTCGTAATGCCCAAAGCGATCGGTCAGACCCATGAGTAGTTCCGCTGGCGCTTGCAGGTGCTGAGTAGCATCATGCGAGATAATCTGACCGATATCATCGGTAAGCCAGTATTTGAGACGAGTATTTCCTAAGTCGAGCCAGAGCATAAATATCCTTATGTAAAGTAAGCCAACCATCAGTCTGTTACGACGGTATTAGACTAATATTTGCCTCACTATCAGTGCCCATTCTATGCAGTCTTAAGTATTAAAGAGCGATTGATGTTAATCATAAGTGTTCATTTAATCGACACTAACGACATCAATACGACCGGTAAAAAGCGCGGCAAGCTTACCGTTATCTTGACGCAATTGCAAACAGCCATGTGTATCAATTCCGAAAGCGTAACCTGTGGTAATATTTGGCTCGCCATTATGATTTTGAGTCACGCGTAGTCGTAACCCACTCAGCGCATCCATCGCATCAAATTGCTGCATAAAGTTATCAGTAGCCTTAGTTTGCGAGCCTATAATTTGAGGGTCTAGGGTTTGTGAATTTACAGTTTGCGGGCTTGATTTTTCTTTAGCCAATTGCTCAAAGCAGCTTATAGCCTTAATTAAGGCAAGGCTAATTTGTTGATACAATTGCTGTAAACTTGGCAAACTTACTTGCTCATCCTCATTCATTTTTTCTTCAAGTATTTTATTAATACCCTGTAAGCTTAGCGCCTGGTAGCTCATACCTTCACAGGTTTGGGTGGTCAGTGTTGGCGTTGTCTTTACATTCAGACCCACGCCCATGACGACTCCGACCAATTTACCTGAATGCCATACTGGCTCAATTAAAATCCCGGCGAGCTTACTAAAATAGATAATATTCTCATCAAGTTTCTGAGGCTTTTTAAAGTTTTCAGCCAGTTGTTTAGCGCTTGCCTGTTGTCCTTGATAAAAGCCCAAATCATTTGCCCATTTCACTCCGATAGGCGTCAGTCCTTGCACTCGCAACTGCTCATTGAGCGTTTGAATAACAGGCATTTTAGCCAACTCTACACCAATGACTAATGACAATAGACCACTAACAGGCATTTGAACCGGATGATATAACGACAGATAGACGTTACCAGTCGGTGATTGCCATGAGCGGCCCCGTTGCCCGCGGCCTGCAGTCTGAGTCTCAGCGGTCAATAAATGCGTCTTATCTGCACTAAGCGAGCCATCTTTTATGGCGTCAATCAGCTCGCTATTGGTCGAGGCGCTGCTAACAACATGACGGTGCGTCAGCTTGGATAAATGGCTAGATAAAGAGGGGGGTAATCGGGCAGATAGCGGCATAAGTTTAGTCGATGTGGTTAATGTAGCGTGGGTAATCTTTGATATACTGAAGCGATTGTTAAGAATAAAAAACAGAAGGTCGGCCTCAAATATTAGACAGTAAGGCCAGCAGCTATTATTATATAAAAATAAGCTTAATAACAGTTAAGTACGATAAAAATTAATCATATCACAAGGTAAACTGGATGATGTTATATGTATGGTTCGTAATTGCAGGCGCATTTGCTGGGGTTTGTGCCGGCTTGTTTGGTGTGGGCGGCGGGATGATTATCGTGCCCGCTTTGGTGTGGATTTTCACCGCTTATCATTTCCCTCCTGAGGTGGTCACCCATTTGGCTATTGGTACTTCCCTTGCGACCATTATTGTGACATCAATCAGCTCAATGACGGCGCACAATAAACGTGGCGGCGTCCGTTGGGATGTCTGGCGCAAGATGGGCTTAGGTTTGGTCATCGGTAGTCTGATAGGGGCAGGTGTTGCCGAGTCAATTGATGGTAAGGCATTACAAGCCATTATTGGCGTCGGAGCCTTATTAGTGGCCATAAAAATGCTGTTCTTTTCCAATAAAGAGCAGTTGGGTAAGCCCTTGCCGGCCACTGGTGTCCAATTTGGTGCAGGTACTGGTATTGGTTTGGCATCGTCTATTTTTGGTATTGGCGGCGGTAGTTTGACGGTGCCATTTTTGAACTGGGCAGGGCTAACGATGAAGCAGTCAGTGGGTACGGCTGCCGCTTGTGGTTTGCCGATTGCAGCCGCAGGGGCGCTGGGCTTTGCCTGGTTTGGTCAAGACGTGGCTAATCTACCGGAGGGCACAATAGGCTTTGTGCATATTTCTGGATTTTTAACGATCTCGGTTGTTAGCTTTATCATGGCAAAAGTCGGCACAAAGCTGGCGTACAAATTGCCAGCGTTAATGCTCAAACGCGCCTTTGGGGTGTTGTTGTTATTTGCTGGCGGGCAGTTATTGCTGAGTGGTATTGGGGTGTTGTAATCTAAAATATACTATCTGAGTATTAATAAAGGGTTAGAAATGGCTATTAGTGATTTGTTTTTCAAAAGACAAAAGAAGCTTCGAGGTGAGTACTCTGATGTTTATCAATACGAAGAGTTACCAGAAAAACTGAAAGTTCAAATTGTGCATATTTGGGGTGAAACAATAGAAGGAGATACTGACTATTATAGATATGAGCATAGAATACATAAAGATAATCGTGAACTTTTAGAATATGTGCATAAAGCTCTAATCAAAGAATTAGGGGTTTTTGAGCTACCTATACCTAAGAATGCACTTGGTTCCAACTACTTTACGAAAATTGCAAATTTCTTTCTATCTTCAATAGAAACAGATATTGCCTTGAGCGTTGTTGAATTGATGATGCAAGTAATTGAAATGTTCCATAGTGAATATACCGAAAAATTTAATTTAAAAGAAGCGATAGATGAATTGAACCAACGTTTTCGTGAACATGGTGTCGGATATCAATACGAAGATAAACAAGTTATTAGAGTAGACTGCGAGCTTATTCATACTGAAGCTGTCAAACCTGCTTTACAATTATTGAGTAATCCTGTATATAAAGGCGCACAAGAAGAGTTTTTAAAAGCGCATGAGCATTACCGCCATGAACGTTATAGTGAAGCACTAATAGACTGTCTAAAAGCTTATGAAAGTACTTTAAAGATTATTCTAAGTAAAAACAACTGGGAGTATAGCTCTAATGCTACTGCTGATGAGCTTACAGGACGAATTATGCAATCAGGATTGGTTCCTGAGTTTTGGCAACAGCATTTTAAATCCCTAAAAAATACCTTAACCTCAGGCGTGCCTACCGCACGTAATAAATTAGCAGGCCACGGTGCAGCCAATGAAATTAGAGATATACCTGAGTACTTAGTTAGCTATGTTCTTCATATGACAGCGTCCACTATTGTATTCTTGGTTAAAGCAGATGAAGCTTTAGATTAAATATTTCTACCCACAATACTGGCTTTTATAAACCCCAAAAAAACCACACAATTTCAGGTAAAATAGGCGCCTGTTTTTGCTGATATCACTGGTTATCCATGCGCTTAAAATCTCTAAAATTGGCAGGCTTTAAGTCCTTTGCTAACTCAACCACTTTTACCTTTCCTCGTGGCGTTACCGCCATTGTCGGGCCTAATGGCTGCGGCAAATCAAATGTGATTGATGCCATTCGTTGGGTATTGGGTGAAACTTCTGCCAAGCAGCTACGTGGCGGGGCGATGAGTGATGTCATTTTTGCCGGAACGCAAGACAAGGCCGCCAAAAGTGTCGCCAGTGTCGAGCTGACTTTTGAGCATACCCAAGATGAGCAAAACGGCATTCGCCACGAGCTGAATTTATATCAAGAGCTGTCTGTCCGCCGGCAGGTAAATAAGGAAGGTCGCTCAGATTACTTTATCAATGGCACGCGTTGCCGTCGCCGCGATGTGGTCGATGTGTTTTTGGGCACCGGATTGGGTGCGCGCAGTTATGCGGTCATCGAGCAAGGTATGATTGGGCGTATTGTGGAGTCCAATCCCGTGCAGCTGCGCGAATTTATTGAAGAGGCGGCAGGGGTCTCACGCTATCAAGCCCGTCGCGAAGAAACCCAAAAGAAGCTTGAGAAAACCCAAGATAATTTGGCGCGCCTGCACGATATGCAAAGCGAGATGGAACGCCAACAAAAGACCCTTTCGAAACAAGCGGCTAGTGCGCAGCGTTATAAAGAAATTACGGCAAGTTTGGCTGATATTAAACAGCAACTGGCTATTCAACAATTATATCAAGCTAAGCATACCCAGCAGCAGCATAAAGTTGAACATGGGCGCAGCGCTATCGCAGTCACTGAACTGCAAGTTAATTATGAAGCCCTTAAAGTTAAGCAAGATAAGCTTACTGCTCATATTAATCAACAGCAGTGGCTCAAAGACGACACCCAAAGCGCACATTATCAGCAGCAGCTCAGCTACCAGCAGACAGAGCACCAACTGGGCGATGGGCAAGCGCAATTTAGCCAAATTGAGCAGCAGCTCGCCAGTTTGTTACAACAGCGTGAGCAGGCTATCGTAGAGATAGATAAGCTAAAGGCGCAAGAGATTGAGCAGCAATATGAATTAAGCACCTTGCGCCCACAGCTAGCTGAGCTTACAGCGCAGCGCGAAGCTCATAAACAAGACGAGCAGCCGTTACAGCGCGCATGGCATGAGGCGCAAAACCAGCTGTCGCGACTGCAAGAGAACGCCCGTACGCTGGAGCAGCAGCAAGCGCTTAATAACCAATCACAAAATCGTTGGCAGCTCAGTCAAGATAAATGGACCCGTCGTCAGCAGAATTGGCAAGTATTGTGGGAGCAGTTGCAGCAGTCCAATAGCGCCAATATTAACCTCAATCTCAGTGGCACTGATACGGAAACTAATACAACTTCTGTTACGCAAATAGCTGAGCTTAATAATGAGCTACAGCAGATTGCACGGCGACAGGATAGTGTATCTGAGCGGCTATCTGAGCTGCAACCGCAAGAGCGTACTTTACAGCAGCACTTAGCTACCCAGCAACGTGAGTTAGCAGAGCATGAAAAACGACATGCGTTGCTGGCAGGTGAATACGATACCTTACATCAGATATTGCATCCTAAACCAACTAAAAAATCGCCACAGCAAATTACTGATGCAGCCAATCAAACAGAAAATAGTGTTAAAAAACTTCCTATCGCTACCTTACGTGAGCAAATTGAGCTAAGTAGGCAAGGTCAACAGTATGCGCAACAACTGGATAGCTTATTGCCATTATGGCTTGATAGTCATGTGTTGATACCAAGTGCGCCTGTTGCTGATGATAATAGTGATATAAATAGTAGTAAGAAAAATACAGATAATTTATGGCAATCACTGAAGTCTTATTTGCCAGATTTGCTAGCTTATCAAAACCAATCAAGTCGTTCAAAAAATGAATTAAGCCATAGTTTATGGTTGCCAGCCCCTAAAAATTTAACTCAGAAAAATACGTTTATTAGCGACTTACCAGAAGAGTTTGCTAATAAGATTTTACCGTTAGCGCAGCTGATTGCAAAACCTGAATTGGCCTTATGGCAGCAGTGTTATTTATATCTTGCTCAAGCTGATATTAACTCTGAACAAGTTATCGAAGAGTTGACTGCTATTTTAAAAGTGCTAGCGCCAGCAGCATTATTATTGACTATTGACGGCTGGTTAATCAGTAGCAGTGGCACGATAAACCTAAGCAAACTTGCTGGCGCAAAGGATAGCCAGACTGATAGTCAGTTTCTAACCCAACGTCTGACTCAGCGCACGCGTTTACAAACGTTAGAGAGCTTGCTCGAAACCAACGAGGCGCAAATACAAACGCAGCAGGAGACAATCAAACAACACCAGCGCGATTATGATGCATTAATGATAAGCTTAGAGGAAACTCGTGCTCAATCTCAGCAATTAACCCATGATAAATATCGCTATCAGCAACAATTAACCACCCAGCAAGCCGCATATGAACGTCTGCAAGCCGATGAGCAACGCTTAAATTCTGATAAAGTGGTGCTTGAACAAGAACAGCAGGAACTTGCGCAAGAACAAAAATCGTTAGAGAATGCACAGCAGCAAATTCAAGCTGACATGGACACGCTAACCCCTAAATTAGTGCAAGCACAGGATAATCAGCAGCAGCTACAAGCCGCACGTAATGAGCTGAGCCGTGCCCGTCAAGCGGATGATGAAGCGTGGCAAACCTTGCAGCTTAATATTCAGCAAAGCGAGATACGTTTAGAGCATAGCGTGAGTAGTCTCGCGCGCGCAACTGAGCAGCAAGATAAATCCGTGCATAGCGAACAACAGCTGCGGATAAGTTATGAGCATCACCAACAGCAATTGCCAAGTTTAATAGCGGCATTGCGAAAGGCACAAACGGGCCGTGATGAACAGCAGACGCTATTAACGGAACGCGAAACCGTCTTAACTGTACTGAAGCAAGAATACAGCCAGCAGCAGACAGAACTTGATGAATTGCAAACTCAATTGCAAACCCAGCAAAGTAAACTGGCTAGCCAAGCGACTGAGCTGGCGCTGAGCGCACAGCGTCTGCAAGATGCTAGTGATTACGCACAGGATGCTTTAGCTGACTATCATAAAATGAATAGCAATAATAAAGAGAGCGGACAAGCGCCGCAGCAACCTATCAGTATCTCAAGCTTATTAACAGACTTTGTTACCCATGAGCGCCGAGTACGTCCAGATAAAATAGTTGAACTGCAAGCCGCGCAAACCAAACTTGAGCAACAGCTCAATAAAATCGGTGCGGTTAATTTAGCTGCTGTCGCCGAGCTGGATGCGGTAAACGAACGTCTGGAGCCACTTGCGCAGCAGACTGAAGATATTGCCAATAGCATGGATACCTTACAAGCGGCAATTGCGTCTATTGATGAGACCACTAAGACGCTATTTATGCAGACGCTGGATGCGGTTAATATTGAGATGGCAGATTTATTTGGCAAAGTTTTCGGTGGTGGTCATGCGAGCTTGACCTTAAGTTTGGATGACATGCCTGTTAGTACGCCAAAATCAGAACAATGGCGTGCAGGATTAACCTTGATGGCGCAACCTAAAGGCAAGCGTAATAGTCGTCTTGCGGTACTTTCAGGCGGCGAGAAAACCTTAACCGCGCTGAGCTTGATTTTCGCTATTTTTAAACAGCATCCTGCGCCATTTTGTGTGCTTGATGAGGTTGATGCGCCACTTGATGATGCCAACGTTGCGCGCTTTACCAGCCTTATTCAGGAGCTGGCAGACGACTTGCAGTTTATCTTTATCAGTCATAATAAACTCGCCATGCAGATAGCTGATGAGCTCAAAGGCATCACCATGCCAAGTGCAGGCATCTCAGCCTTGGTTAGTGTCTCCTTAGAGGAAGCGGTGCGCTATATCGATAGCTAGCTTTAATAGCAGGATTGATAACCAGTAAAACCCACTAAAAAAGCCAACTAAAAAAGATCACTCATATTGACTGTCATTAGCGCTGACGAAACAGTTACAATATGATGACGGCATGGTTCAGCCATGCTAGACTATTGCCATTTATTCCCTTTTGCGTCTCCCTTATTGTCATATATTAGGATGTATTTCTCATGACCGCTATTCAGTTTATATTGCTTGTCATTGCTGCGTTTATTGTGTTTGCAGGGCTGTTTGTGGTTATTCGTGGCTCAAAGCGTCGCCGAAACGCTGACGCTGTAGCGGTCAATTATGATAAGAATGGTATCCCAATTATTCCACGTCATGAGCGCAATATTGTCGATCAGCCCGACTTTGATGATACTGTCGCTGGCGAGACGACTATTGGCCCTAATCGTGATTATCTAAATGCGGTAATCGAAGATGAGCCCTTGACTCATACGCATACCAATATCGATGCGCAGCTGACCCAAAGTGGCGGTATGATCAGTGATGGGGTTAACGAAGTAGATGCTGCCGACTTTGCACGCTGGCAGGCTGAACAACAGCGTGAAGATAATGCCGAATTTGGGCAACTGACAAAAGAGCTGCGCGGCGATGCCCATAATGAATATGTACCCACTAATAACGAGCAAGCGCCTGACGCCTTCTCTAACCTGATGTCTGCTACTGACAATCTAATGCCCGTCATTGATACGGCAGAAGAGCCCAGCTTTAACGATAACAGTCCGATACTAGATCAACATCTGCTAGAGCCGGCTGACCAAGAACAAAATGGTCCACTCATTAATGCCAAAGACAATATTAATATTACTATTTTGCCGTATCAGGACCCCGACCGTCCGCCAAGGGTCATCCGTGGGCGCGACCTATTGACTTTAATTGATAAGTACGGCTTGCGCTTTGGCGCGATGAATATGTTTCACCGCTATGAGCAAAAAGACGGCACCGGCATCCTCTGGTTTAGTATGATGGGCATCACAGAAAATGGCATTGCGCCCTTTGATCCGCATAATGTGGCGACTAATACTTACAGCGGCTTGGTGGTATTCCTATCGCTGCCACACCCGCGCGCGCTAACGAGCTTCGATGGCATGATGAGCATCGCCTATATGATGGCCAATGACTTAGATGCCATAATGCTTGATGAAAATAACGATCCGATTACCTCTGAATATAGACAGCAACTGCGCAATCAAGTCCGTGATTATCAAGATTAAAACAGCAAGGTGAGAAAGATAAAAGATTGTAACCTTTTAAAAGTTACATTATTTGTTAATCTAAGAAGTATTAAGGTGGCTGAAAGGCGCAAATAACGACATGTGTCTTAGATTAACTATTACGTTATTTGCGCCAGCTATGCGTGCAAAATTACTATCAAACTTGTTATGATATCGGCATATTAAATAGCAAAGACGCCGACTATGACTGACCCCATTCTACCGCCTGATTCTCAACCAGCTAGCTTTCAAAGCCTTATCTCTCAAGAAATTAATTCTACACAAGCCACTTCGCAAAATATTGACCCATCAAATCTTAATTCTGCCACAACTACCGCGACATCTAACGATGCTATCATCGCGCAGATGCGCGTGCTTATCGATGCGCTCAAAACTCATAATAATGCCTATTACGTGCTCGATAATCCAGTTTTAGAAGACAACGAGTACGATCAGTTGCGGCTATCTTTAATTAAGATTGAAGAAGCTTATCCCGATTTAGTACAGCCGGATAGCCCAATTAATCAAGTCGGGGATGTGCCACTATCTGCATTTACGCAAGTAACTCATGACACACTGATGCTGTCCCTCGGCAATGTGTTCGAATACGATGATTTACGCGATTTTATGCGCCGGGTCAATGACCGTTTAAGTGTTGCTCAGCAGAATCCTGAATATGAGATGGAGTTGAAACTTGACGGGCTAGCGGTATCGCTTAAATATGAGCGCGGACAGTTTGTGCAAGCGGTGACACGCGGTGATGGGCAAACGGGCGAAGACATTACCCAAAATACTAAAACTATTCGCAATCTGCCGTTATGGCTTGCGGCTGCGGCGGATACTCCCCTATTAGAAGTGCGCGGTGAAGTCTTAATGCCCAAAGCTGGATTTGAGCGCCTTAATCGTCTTGCAGAAGAAAATGATAATAAAACCTTTGCTAATCCACGCAATGCGGCCGCTGGTAGTTTGCGCCAACTTGATCCAAGTGTAGCAGCCAGTCGTCCATTAGCATTTTATGCCTACTCAATCAATCAAGGGCTACCGGAAACTATCGATACACAATCCGCGGCCTTGGCTTGGATTAAAGATATCGGCTTTACCGTCAGTGCAGTTGAGATCGTACAAAACCCACGTGCCGCCCAAGCTTATTATGAGTCAGTGATTGAGCAACGTGGCGCATTGCCGTTTGAGATTGATGGGACGGTGATTAAGGTCAATAGCTTGGTGCTACAGCAACAATTGGGCTTTTTATCACGTGAACCGCGCTGGGCGACTGCCTATAAGTTCCCCGCTGAAACGGTCATGACGCGCTTGCAATCGATTGAATGGCAAGTCGGACGTACTGGACAAATCACTCCGGTCGGTAAGTTAGAACCGGTAAAAGTCGGCGGCGTTACCGTCAGTAATGTCACGCTACATAACTTCGGTGAGATTCAACGCTTAGACGTCCGCGCCGGTGATATGGTCAGTGTCCACCGCGCCGGTGATGTTATTCCTAAAGTTACGCGGGTTTGGCATGATCAACGTCCGGCTGATAGCGAGCCTGTCACTCTGCCACCTTGTTGTCCGGTATGCAATTCCCCCGTAGTTCTGCCCGAAGATGAAGCGCTAGCTCGCTGTACCGGTGGTCTATTTTGTCCCGCCCAGCAACAAGAAGCGTTGATTCATTTTGTCTCCCGCCGTGCGATGGATATCGATGGCTTAGGCGAGCGCTGGTTAATTGGTTTTTTTAATCATGGTCTGGTCAAGACGGTCGCTGATATTTATCAGTTGCATCAACACTACGAGGCACTGATTACCCTTGAGAAATTAGGCGAAAAATCGGTACAAAATATCATTACTGCCATTGAAGCCAGTAAACATACGACGTTAGCTCGCTTTATCTATGCGCTCGGTATTCGCGGAGTGGGTGAGACGACTGCCCAAAATCTCGCCCAGCAGTTTGGTGACCTTGATGTGCTCATGGCTGCCGACATCGAGGCGCTGCTACTAACGCCTGATGTGGGTACTATTACTGCTGAGCTGGCCTATAAATTCTTCCGGGCACCGCACAATATCGAGGTCATCACTGCGCTACGTGAAGCAGGTGTGCATTGGGATAAGGTGAAACAGAAAGTATCGGCTAATTTGCCGCTGGATGGGCAGACGTGGGTTATCACTGGTGCGCTGGCAAGTATGGCACGTGATGAGGCGAAGGCTAAACTGCAAGCATTGGGTGCAAAAGTATCCGGTAGTATCTCTGCTAAAACTACGGTGCTACTGGCAGGAGAAAAGGCGGGTTCGAAGATGGCTAAGGCGGAGAAGTTAGGGGTTAAGGTTGTAGGTGAGGAAGAGTTTTTGGCTTTGCTAGAAAACTCATAAGTTTGAATGGTAGGGTGGGTTAGCGGATGCGTAACCCACCTTATTATGTTTGTAGTTCTATTAAATGGCGTTGTAGTCAATTTCATCGTCTTCTTGTATCTATCTATATTCTTCAGGAATATAAACTGGTGAAACCTTATCCACATTTTTTTGAAACAAAGCAATTTTTCTCTTACTGGAAATGATTGGGAATTTTTCAATATCATTAGCTTTTACATTATCGTTTTCAACCACATTTTCAGAAATATAATTAATGTATTCTTGACTTGAGAAGCAGATTTTAAAAATATTTTTGTTCAACAGATCAGTTAACACTTCTGTATCATCTGAGCTTTTAATATGAATTAGTCTATTTCTAACATCTAAAAGCTCGATTAAATCTGACCAAAAATCCATTTGCTTAATTTGTGGCACTTTATATATATCTGTCACTACTAGGTTTATTTTTTCTTTCCATGATACATATCTTTCAACTTGTTCTTTATTGTAGACCTCGGTTTTTCTTGTAGTGCGTTTTTCCCATATAAAATCATGAGGGATTGATAAATTGATGAATGTCTCTAACGCAGTAAAACTGAATATGATAGCTTTTTGAGCATGTTCAATAAAGCTATAGATTTCTAATGTATGCCCTATTAATGATTCACCCGTAGATTCACTACTTAAATCTTGTTCAGAATATAGACTTTGAATTCTATTGTTCAGAGCTTTAACTTCCCTCAAAGCTTCATTTGCAATGTTAATTTGTAAAGCAACCATACTTGGAGTTAGAAACTTTACCCTATTTTTTTTAATATCTACTTCTTCAATGCTTCTAGAAAGAAATTTATAATCCTCAATATCATCTGGTACAAGTATCTTAGGAGGTAGAAATCTCATATCTAAGAGTTCGATGGAGTTCACATCAAATTTAGACAATAAAAACATCTTTTCATTTTTATTTTTCATATATTTATACTGACTTATATTATTAATATTAAATTCATATTACGTTTATTGTAATAGGTATATGGTGCACTTCACCTAGCGTACCTTACAATATAAATTATGCCAACCTATCTGCAAAGTCCTTTAAAAACTCATCAAAATATTACTCCAATTTTCCTAACCTAAGAACCCCCATGCTCCTCAACATCACCTTTCTTACCATCGGGTTTAATAACGATAGGCAAGATTAGCCCTTTAGCGAAGTCATCAGCGAGGATATAATCATAGCGGCTAGCACTGATATCAGGGGTAGTATGAATGATCAGCTCGACCTTGTCGCCATCGGTAAGCTCATGGGAGACGTAGCTGGTGCCAACCGCATCTAATGCCTTGGACAATGCTTCGTTACTGGCCATACCGACGGTGAGATTATGCTGGGCGCTGACATTGTCGATCTTGAAGTAGTCGGCGTAGGCGTGGACTGATTGGCTATCGAGTGCAAAGGGGTAATCATAGTTGGCAAGGGTGGCAGCGGTCTCATCGCTCGCTATGGCCGACCAGTCGATGGTGTTAGCCAATGCGCTATCTTTCGTAGCAGATATACCGTCTTTAGAGCTTTCGGGAGTCGTTGTTGTTGTTTGCTCAGTGACCTCTTTAGACGTGCTGTCGATAGTGTCCACGTTGTTATCGCAGCCAGTTAGCGCCCACACACTCGCCGCACTTATTATCAGTATCCCTATTAGGCGCTTTGCCATTGACGTGTCTCCCTGATGGTTATTTATCACCGTTACTATTGCGACAGCTTACATGGTTTTGACTCTATTTGAAGGGTATTCTGACAGCTTTTACAATCATTCTCTATCTAATTCCACAATGCTAGCATAGATTTTATAATGAGTGCTTTGACATAAAAAACGCGCACAAAAAAACAGCCATCATTTGATGACTGTTTTTATTTATACTTATAAAGACTGACTGTTTATATTGTCACTTTACTAATGGCCATTTTTATAATAATTAGTTTTATAATGGCTGTTTTTTTAATTAAAATAACGACTTATATTTGGCAGTTTACTTGGTATTCTTTACCGTCTTTCCATTTCATAGCAAGGATACCTCTATCGCCTTTCATGTGCCATGCGTAGGTAACTTCTGGGTTTGCGTCGTTCACATAGCTTGCCGTATCACCCGTAACGCCGCCATTTAAAAGAACGGATTGTTGGTTCCACTTGATTTTAGGCAAGGTAGCATTAAGCGTAACTTGTTCTTTATTAACAGACTGTTTTACTAAAACTTCGCCATCATCAGTACAAGCATAAGGGGCTGGCGCCATACGGTCATAGGCAACTTTAGTCACGCTTTCAGCTGCTTCATTTTTAGGCATAGTAGGGGCAGTGGTCGCACACGCGCTCAGTAAAGCAAGCGCTGGTAGGGCAGTAGCCATTTTAAGTAAAGTATTCATAAAGGTCTCCAAAAGTGTAAAAATTAAGTCTGTACCAGGTGTTATTAATGCGTCAAACGCATGACGTTCATGATAGCGAAAACCGAAGTTCAACAATGTTAGAAATTGTTGATGAGCTGTTAGCTTCGTTACTTAATTATTCACTAATGTAATTATTCAGTTAAGCTAAAAAAAGGCTGAATAAAAGCGTACAACAGCTTAAGGGTTGATGTACGCTATTTATGTGAGCTGATTTATCCTAGCTCATGGGCTTAGCTTACTTAGTTTTGCGTGGTGGCAGTCCCGTATGCTGGGTTTGGAAGTTGCCTTTGCTCACTTTTTTGCTATTTTTATTCGAGGTATTTTTTGTGGACGTAGACGCCGAGTTATTATTTTGGCGCTTAGCAGAATCGTTGCCCACGCGGCTGTTCTTTTTGCGTGCCGATTGATAGCTGTCCTGATTGGCATCGCGCCCTTCTAAACTGGCGTTAAAGGGTGGTATCAGACAGCCACGATTTTTACCGATAAGGTCGCCACGGCCCATGGATTTAAGCGCCTCACGCAATAATGCCCAGTTCTTTGGATCATGATAACGCAAGAATGCTTTATGCAATTTACGCTGCTTGCCGGATTTGACGATATCCATATCACCCCCAGTACGGTTAACCTTATGTAGCGGGTCTTTATGGGTATGATACATAGTCGTCGCGGTCGCCATCGGACTGGGATAAAAGGCCTGTACTTGGTCAGCACGGTAGCCATAGCTTTTGAGCCACAGCGCAAGGTTCATCATGTCTTCATCTTTAGTACCCGGATGGGCGGCGATAAAGTATGGGATAAGGTATTGTTCCTTACCCGCTTCTTGGCTGAACTGCTCAAACATCGCTTTAAATTTGTCGTATGAGCCCATGCCAGGCTTCATCATTTTTGACAGTACGTTTTCTTCTGAATGCTCAGGAGCGATTTTTAGATAGCCACCGACATGATAAGTGACCAGCTCTTTAACGTATTCAGGGTCTTTAACCGCCAAATCATAGCGCAGACCGGAGGCGATAAGGATTTTTTTCACGCCTTTAATATCACGTGCTTTACGGTATAGCTTGGTTAGATTGCTATGATCGGTAATCAGGTTTTCGCAAACGTCTGGATAAACGCAAGAAGGTTTGCGGCAATTCTTCTCGATGGTCTCATCTTTACAGCTGAGGCGATACATATTCGCCGTTGGGCCACCAAGGTCAGAGATGACGCCAGTGAAGCTAGGCGCGGTATCACGAATGGCTTCAACTTCACGCAAAATAGATTCTTCAGAGCGGTTTTGAATAATGCGTCCTTCGTGCTCAGTAATTGAGCAAAAAGTACAGCCACCAAAACAGCCGCGCATGATATTGACCGAAAATTTAATCATGTCATAAGCAGGGATACGCGCATCGCCGTAGCTTGGATGCGGCAGACGTGCATAAGGCAAGTCAAATACATAATCCATTTCTTCCGTTGATAGCGGAATCGGTGGCGGATTGAGCCAGACGTCAATTGAGCTAAATGAGTTACCGGCGCCGCTGGTATGACGTTGGACTAAGGCACGGGCATTACCGGGATTGGTCTCAAGGTGTAAGATGCGGCTGGCATGAGCATATAATACGGGATCAGACTTAACGTGTTCATAGTCGGGCAAACGAATCACAGTTTTTTCGCGCGCGGGCATTTTTAGCTTATGTTTAAGAGCAGTTTTGGGCTTGTCCGTCTTAGTATTATCAAAGCCGCGCAGCTGCACGATTTGCGTATCTTCATCGACTTGCTCAGCATTGATGACTTTATTGGTCACTTGCTCAGCGACAAAACCTTGATACTGTGCCGAAAAGGATTGTCCGAGCGGCGAGTTGGTAGGCTTGTCTTGTTCGATTGAGCACTGGTCAACGTCTTCGGTCATCACATAAGGATTAATAATCGGGTCAACGCGGCCGGCGGTATCGACGTCATTACTGGCGACTTCGGTCATATCTGCTTGCCAATGGCGACGCGTCGGTGTCAGTAAATAGGCGGCTCCGCGTAGCTTACTCATTTGCTCAAAGCTATAGCCTTTTGATAGACCATGCACCACATCGATAATGGCGCGTTCGGCATTACCATACAATAAAACATCAGCGCGTGCATCGAGCAAGATACTGCGGCGAACTTTATCTGACCAATAATCATAATGAGCGATACGGCGTAAGCTGCCTTCGATACCACCTAAAATAATAGGCACATCGGGATAAGCTTCACGGCAGCGCTGGCTATAGACGATAGCAGCGCGGTCAGGACGTTTGTCCGCCACGTTACCTGGTGAATAAGCATCATCGCTACGAATTTTACGGTCAGCGGTGTAGCGGTTAATCATGCTGTCCATGTTGCCAGCAGTCACGCCGTAAGCATAAACCGGCTTACCGAGCTCCATAAAGGCGTCTTTGCTTCTCCAATCTGGCTGGGCAATGATACCAACGCGAAAGCCTTGGGCTTCCAATAAACGCCCAATAATTGCCATACCGAAGCTGGGATGATCGACATAAGCGTCGCCGGATATGATAATCACATCGCACGCATCCCAACCTAACGCATCCATTTCAGCGCGGCTCATCGGTAGATACGGCGCAGGCTCATAACAGCTGGCCCAATGTTTATCGTAATCGTAAAGAGGCTTAGTGCCTTGTTTAAAGGCGGTGCGGGCGATGGTATCGGCAGACATGGGCGGACCTGTTGGCTAAGAATTTGGCTATTAATATCAGCTAAGCGTATAGCTGCTTAAAACCGCTCATCTTAACATGAATTAACTTCAGCTAGCGATAAGTTATTGATAGCGTGAGTTAATCCAGCATAATTTTTGTACCACTTTTGGTAAAGTTCATCACAAACTGACTTTTAAAATTGCGCACATTATTCTCGTAAGTCAGCGTGCTGCGAGTAAATTGATGATAATCAGTCATATTCTTAGCACTGACCATTATCATAAAATCAACGTCGCCAGAGACTTCATAGCAGCTCATCACTTGCGGCTGCGCATTCATTAGACGCTCAAATCGATGCTGCATTGAGGTATTAGAGCGTTCCATTTCTATCATTACCACTGCCGTCAGCCCATAGCCCACCTTGTTAGGATTAACGATAGCCACTTGCTTGGTAATCACGCCATTATCTATCAGCGCTTGAATTCGGCGCTGAGCAGTAGCGATAGACACATGAACATGTTCAGCAACAGTTTTTAGCGGTAGCGTCGCATCGTCTTGCAGTAAATTCAAAATGGCTTTATCGGTCTCATCCAAAATCTGGTTCATGGGTATATGGTCTCTTGAACGCCTGAATTAACAAAATAGGTATCATAAGAAAAAACGAAATATCTAATATAGATTTATGACTATTATCACTATATAGTCAAATTCAAGAAATTGTTTATATAAAAATCATAATTGTGATAAATAAAACCAAAAATATGGATATATAAAGATAATATTGCACCCAGACTCTATAAACTAAATATTATCAATAAGAAGCTATCTGTCAGTCAATAAGCCGCCAAGAATTAAACTGTTCATAATTAAAAATTAAAGCGGAACAAAAAAAGAGACATACCTTTTTTACCCTTTACCTAATTTTATGGTGTTCTGAATGTCGACCTCAACTTTATCCAATACGCTTGCATCCACCTTGTCACGGATACCCTTGCCAGCGGTTTGGACATCGGGTAGTGCGCAGCAACGCACCTTAATGTTAGGCGTTATGCTGGCGATATTGTCCAACGTCTTGTTTGGTGTACTTTATGCGTACAGTAGCTTTTTGGCCCCATTATCAGGCACGCAAGTATTCATCTGGCGGATGCTGGCGATGTGGGTGGCGCTGTTTGGATATTTGTTGATCAGTGGTCAACTGGGCTTTCATATTGACAAACTGCGCACGCTGGGTTCAGTTAAGCAATGGGCATGGTTATTATTACCAACGCCGATATTTCTCAGTCAGTTTTGGTTATTTATGTGGGCACCCGTCAATGGTCAAGGCGTGCAAACAGCGATGGGTTATTTTTTATTCCCACTCATGATGGTGGTGTTCGGTTGCGTCTTATTCGGTGAAAAGCTCAGCCGTTTGCAATGGTTAGCCGTTGCGTTTGCCGCGTTAGGTGTGGGTAGTGAAATTGTGCGCACCCAAAGTGTATCTTGGGCGACCTTATGGGTATGTGGTACTTATCCGCTGTATTATATTTTACGTCGCCTGCAAGGGATTGGTGCGCTGACCGGACTGCTCGTTGATTTGACTATTTTTGCGCCATTTGCGTTGGCTTATCTATTCTTCTTAGCACCCAGTAGCTTAACTCTGGTATCAGGGTCGGGATTTTTTCTCGCTATGCTGGCAGGCTTAGGTATTCTGAGTGTGCTGGCGATGAAAACCAACGTTGATGCCAGTCAAATGTTACCGGTTAACGTTTATGGCATGATGAGTTATTTAGAACCTGCGCTATTGTTTATCTTAGCGGTGACAATATTGGGCAATCCGTTTGAATCGGCAATGATATATAGCTATGGTTTAATCTGGGTAGGTATTGTTTTCCTAATTGCTCATGGCGTTCGCCAATTACAACGTGCTCGTCGTAACACACGAGCTATAATAAATGAGGAAGCCGTTTAACTCAATATAAAACAGTAAAATAAAAAGCGGTTGATTCAGCCAAAAATTCAGCTAAATCATCCACTTTTTAATAAACTAATTCGTTTTCTTTTAAATCAAAATGTTTAGTCTAAATGCTGCTTAAAGCCACGCTGTTTGTCACGTTCCCAATCACGGTCTTTTAAGGTCTTGCGTTTATCATGCTGTTTTTTACCTAATGCTAGCCCAATTTGGCATTTAACTAGGGAATTCTTCCAATAACAAGATAACGGTACGCAGGAATAGCCCTTTTGATTGACCGACCCAAATAGCTTTTCGATTTCGCGGCGATTGAGTAGCAGCTTACGAGTACGAATGCTATCAGGGTCGACGTGCGTTGAGCTACTGAGTAGCGGCTGAATATGCGAGCCGAAAAGAAAAGCTTCCCCATTACGGAAAATGACATAGGCTTCAGTAATCGTCATTTTACCGGAACGAATGGCTTTGACTTCCCAACCTTGTAGTACCAATCCTGCCTCAAAGGTTTCTTCAATAAAGTACTCGTGCCGCGCCTTTTTATTGGCACAAATTTGATTTGCGGGTTTTCTTGATTTTTTTGACATGGTGTCCTCGTCTATAATTCCTCATCCTAATTGTTTATCTTTTATTAAGGATGAGTCGAACCGACTATTGTAACAAAGCATCCAGTGCAAATGTAGGTAGGCTGTTATAACAAATGTAGCAGATAAGTGTCAAATTTAGACAAAATTTGCTAGCATATGCAATAACATTACCGACGACATTAGCCCTGCTATGAGCCTTTCTACAACTTCCTCTCGTTTACATACCAAAGTTTTATACCCTGGCACTTTTGACCCGATTACTAATGGTCATGTTGATTTAGTCACGCGTGCAGTAAAACTGTTCGACGAAGTTGTTATTGCCGTTGCCTTAGGGCATCATAAAAAGCCTTTATTTGACTTTGAGGAGCGCGTAGCATTGGTTGAGACCGTATTCGCTGACTTACCGCAAGTATCGGTGGTCGGCTTCGAAGGTCTACTGGTTGATTTTATGCGTGAAAAGAATGCGACCGCTGTATTGCGTGGTCTGCGTGCAATGTCGGACTTTGAATATGAGTTTCAGTTGGCCAACATGAACCGCGAGCTTGATGAAAACTTTGAAGCGGTATTTCTAACCCCCTCACAGAATTACTCATTTATCTCATCGACTATGATTCGCGAAATCGCCAAACTTGGCGGTGATGTCACTAAATTTGTCCCAGCTTGTGTCGCGCAAGCCTTTACGCAAAAGCTGACGACAAAAGATAGCTAAGCGTTTAATTACTCAGCATGGATAAATAGGCTAAATATATGCCCGTATTATATCCGCTGACCCTAAAAAATAAGGAGCAGTTCATGGCGCTATTAATCACGGATGAATGCATCAATTGTGATGTGTGCGAGCCTGCCTGCCCGAATGATGCCATCTCTGAGGGCGACGATATTTATGTGATCGACCCTGATCTCTGTACCGAATGTATCGGGCATTTTGATGAACCTCAATGCGTGGTGATTTGTCCGGTTGATTGTATCCCTCATGACCCTAATCATGTCGAAACCGAAAGCGATTTGATGTCAAAATACAAACGTATTACTGGTCAATAGTTCACTATTAAGCTTTACTATTAAACATAGTTGCTAAAGATGACTACTCATATCTAAAAAACGATCCATTCTAATACTATCGCCAAAAAAAAGCTAACTAGCGGGATGATTGCAAGCACTAGTCCTTTTAAAATACCCATAAAAGATAGTCATTTCATTTTGCTCCATGATTTTATTTAACCTGGCTCTCTAATAAGCTTTTGCACTTGACTGATTGAAATAGGCCGAATAAATTTAATCAATGCAAATAAGCTAAAAAGACCTTCCCCAGCCGCTATTAGTTTTGCTATACTAGCGCGCTTGGTAGACTAGGCAATCGCCGCTGCACACTGGCAACAGACTGAGCAGGGGAGGAAAGTCCGGGCTACATAGGGCAGCGTGCCAGCTAACGGCTGGGCAGGGTAACTTGACGACAAGTGCAGCAGAGAGTAGACCGCCTTTGGCATCATAGATGTCATCGGTAAGGGTGAAAGGGTGCGGTAAGAGCGCACCGCGTGGCTGGCAACAGTTCACGGCATGGTAAACTCCACGCGTAGCAAGACCAAATAGGCATCGGCATGGCGCGGCCCGCGTTCGATGCGGGTAGGTTGCTTGAGCGTATTAGCGATGATACGCCTAGAGGAATGATTGTCCACGACAGAACCCGGCTTATCGGTTTACCAAACCTTTTATAGTTTAATTTACAAGATTTCAAGTTATAATATTTTAAGCTTCAAGACTTAAGCGTTAAAACAGTAATGATTGTTCATTGTTTTAACAAATGGATTTATTTTTAATAAAAAACCATTTATTTGCAAAAAAATTCTGCTTAAGGGTTGACGTCTGTCTCCTGCTTCGGCATAATACCGAGCCTTAAATGGCGATGTAGCTCAGCTGGTTAGAGCGCATGACTCATAATCGTGAGGTCAAGAGTTCAAGTCTCTTCATCGCCACCATTTATTGTTAGTTATTGAAAATACAGTTGCTCAAATTTAAAATTCCAATCCTCTGTGATTGGTTTTTTTTTGCCTATTAAATAATGAGCTCTCTAAAACTTTCTCATCGGTTTTAATCTATCCCCTTCTTCTTCATATAACTGAAAGCCAAGGCGTCTTCATTAATAAGCCAAGTTATCTTCATCTATAAATCAAAAGCTTGCTGACGAAATCACCTTACTTTACAGCAGAAAACTGCTAGAATACCTGCACATGCCTGCGTGCGTTGCTGAGCGTTATCCGCGCTTTTTGGTGATGGTTTGCTGACAGGCATCGCTGATTATTGTTTTGAAGATTAATACTGTTAAAAACATTGTTAAATTACTGTTTTAATTATCACTATCCCATTCCTTTTATTTAGTAGGCGCTTTGTGACTGCATTAGCCAATATTCGTAACTTTTCTATTATTGCCCACATTGATCATGGTAAATCGACCCTTGCCGATCGTTTTATTCAAATGTGCGGCGCGCTGCAAGATCGCGAGATGCAGGCGCAAGTACTCGATTCCATGGATATCGAGCGCGAGCGTGGCATCACTATTAAAGCGCAGTCGGTGACGCTGTATTATGATCATCCTAATGGAGAACGCTATCAGCTGAACTTTATTGATACGCCAGGGCACGTCGATTTCTCTTATGAGGTTTCGCGTTCATTAGCGGCTTGTGAAGGTGCGCTATTAGTGGTCGATGCCGCGCAAGGGGTAGAAGCGCAATCGGTGGCCAACTGTTATACGGCGGTCGATCAAGGCTTAGAAGTGATGGCAGTTCTTAATAAGATTGACTTGCCACAAGTAGAGCCTGAGCGTGTCATTCAGGAAATTGAAGACATTATCGGCATCGAAGCGATTGATGCCCCGCGCGTGTCAGCCAAGTCCGGTCTGGGTGTCGATCATCTGCTCGAAGCGTTAGTGGAATTTATCCCAGCGCCGACAGGCGACCGTGAAGCGCCATTACAAGCATTAATCATCGACTCATGGTTTGATAACTATCTGGGCGTAGTCTCATTAGTGCGCGTGCGTGAAGGTACTATACGTAAAGGTGACAAACTTTATATCAAATCAACCAAAGAGGCGCATCTGGTAGGCTCGATTGGTGTTTTTACACCGAAGCCTTTAGATACGGGTATTTTGCAAGCTGGTGAAGTTGGCTTTATCATCGCTGGTATTAAAGATATTGCCGGTGCACCCGTAGGCGATACCATTACTCATGCCAGTACGCCTGACGTTGAGCGTATCCCTGGGTTTAAGCAAGTCACCCCGCAGGTATATTCGGGTATGTTCCCCGTTGAGTCTACTGACTTTGAAAAGTTTCGTGAGGCGCTACAAAAATTACAAATTAATGATGCCTCATTATTCTTTGAGCCCGACACCTCAGATGCGCTCGGTTTTGGTTTCCGCTGCGGCTTTTTAGGTATGCTGCATATGGAGATTATCCAAGAACGCCTAGAACGTGAATATGACTTGGATTTAATCTCTACGGCACCTTCAGTGATTTATGAGATTGTAAAGAAAGACGGCGAGATTATTTATGTTGATAATCCATCAAAACTGCCTGAACCTAATAATATTGAAGAGTTTCGTGAGCCCATAGCCCGCTGCCAGATTTTAGTACCACAAGATTACTTGGGCAACGTCATGACCCTATGTATTGAGCGCCGCGGTGTACAAGTCGATATGCGCTTTATGGGCAGACAAGTTCAGCTGATATTTGATATTCCGATGGGCGAGGTGGTGATGGATTTTTTCGACCGTCTAAAATCAGTCTCACGTGGATTCGCCTCGCTCGATTACAACTTTGAGCGTTATCAAGTGGATAAATTGGTTAAAGTTGACGTGCTGATTAACGGTGAGAAGGTCGATGCCTTAGCCATGATTGTGCACGAAGATCAATCTCGTTACCGTGGTAATGCGCTGGTTGGTAAGATGAAAGAGTTGATTCCACGTCAGATGTTTGATGTGGCGATTCAAGCCGCTATCGGTAGTCAAATCATCGGTCGTAGTACGGTTAAAGCCATGCGTAAAGACGTATTAGCCAAGTGTTACGGTGGCGATATCTCCCGTAAGAAAAAGCTATTGTCTAAGCAAAAAGCCGGTAAAAAGCGCATGAAGCAAGTCGGTAACGTAGAGATTCCACAAGAAGCGTTCTTAGCGGTATTGCAGGTAGACTAGAGTATTAATAAATAGAATGTTATTGCCAGTCTTATGAATCTAGATAGTCGGATAAGCAGCTCGTTAATAGGCAATTGAGTATGGATTTTGATTTTAATTTAATTTTAGTGCCATTAACTTTAGCCCTAGGTATTATTTGGCTATTAGATAAGCTGACACTTAAACAGCGCAAAACGCGTGGTCGTGGTAAAGAAAGCTTGCTAGTACGCTGGGCCTATGACTTTTTCCCAGTGTTAGCAGTGGTGCTTATTGTGCGCTCATTTTTGATTGAGCCCTTTAATATCCCCTCATCCTCTATGGTGCCGACTTTATATACCGGCGATTTTATTGCCGTAAATAAATACGCTTATGGGGTACGCTTGCCACTTACCTATAACAAGTTATTAGATACCGGTAAGCCGGAACATGGCGATGTGATGGTGTTTCGCTATCCTGAAAATCCAAGCATTTATTATATTAAGCGCGTCATTGGCTTGCCTGGTGATACCGTCAGCTATAGCCAAGGCCAGCTTGCTATTAATGATAAGCCAGTAGATACCAAAGCGGTTACTTTTGATGCAAATCCTGAGCTGACTTCGCAGTTGTATGGTGCTGGACAAGTGGCACCAGGGCAAGTGCTAACGGATGCTGAGGCAGTACAAATGGGCCAGCAAGAAGAAGATTACGCACAGTATTTTCAAGAAACTCAGGGCGAGCATGAGCACAGAGTTCGGTATCTAAATGGCATGAACAGTTCGCAATATGCGCCATTCTTGCAGCAGCAAGCGCCAGAAGTGGTTAGCTCCGAGGGTACTGAGTGGCGCATTAGTGTGCCTGAAGGTCAGTATTTTGTGATGGGTGATAACCGCGACCGCAGTGCTGACGGCCGTTTTTGGGGCTTTGTCCCTGATGATAACTTAGCCGGTAAAGCGGTATATATTTGGATGCATAAGCCGCCTGGTCTGAATTTACCGACCTTTGGGCGTAATGGTTCTATTGATTAGCTGTTGTGCTAATATTAGTGATAGCGCGGCGGCTATGATGTGATGTAGTCTGATGTTATAAAGTGGTGACTGTTCAAATAGAATGCTTAGCCCATTGAGTTATCAGGAACCGTCATAATGCAGCAGTTAACGAGTTTGTCGTCACAACGCGGTGCTAGCGCGACCAGTATCGCCTTGCTGCTGATCGTTATCGTCGTTGCTGGTAAGCTGCTCATCGCGATTGTGCCGGCTCAAATTGGTGACTACCAGTTAACCAAAACCTTAAGTGCTCAGCTCGAAGAAGCCAATAACAGCAACGAGTCGGCAAAGAATTTCGTTGAGCGCGTCAACCGTCAGCTGTCTATCAATGCTGACTATGATACTAGCGCCGAAGAAGTATTCACTTTTACCAACAAAAAAGCGGGTCAACTGGCTATTCATAAAAAATATGAAAAGACCAAAAATTTTTTTGGTAACGTTGATATTGTTAGTCGCTTTGAAGGTGATATCAAACAAGGTGACGCCAAGTCTTCTGCAAAAAAATAAAGCGCTCTTAACCTTTTCTTCCATCCCATTAGTAATACCAACAGGATAACCAACAGCGCCGCATGAAATCAACTTCACAACAGCCCCAAACGATACCTACTCGCAAAAAAAATAGTGCAGCTGAGGACACTCTTCTTGTCAGCTCGGAATTTATCCAACACTTAGCAGTGTTGACGCGCAAGTTAGGCTATGAGTTTAAAGATTTGAGTTTACCGAAGTTGGCGCTTACCCATCGCTCATTTGATAGTAAAAAAAACTACGAGCGCTTAGAGTTTTTAGGGGACGCATTGCTTGGCATGATTGTCGGCGAGGCCTTATATCATCGTTATCCTACCCAAAATGAAGGACGCTTAACGCGTATGCGCGCAACGTTAGTTCGTCAAGAGTCGCTGGTGACGATTGCCCAAAATTTAGAGTTGTCTAATCATCTGATTTTAGGTATTGGTGAGCGTAAAGGTGGCGGGCGTAATCGTGCCTCTATATTAGCGGATGCGGTTGAATCCCTGCTAGGCGCTATCTATTTAGATTGTAAAGATATGGACGTTACGCGCGACTGTGTATTGGCGTGGTATGGCGATTTAATTGACAATGTGAGTGAGCAAAAAGCTCTCAAAGATGCCAAAAGCCGTCTGCAAGAATGGCTGCAATCTAAGCAATTTGATCTGCCCCATTATGAGCTGGTAGAAACGCGTGGTAATGCTCCTTATCAAATTTTTGTGGTGCGCTGTGAGGTTAATATTATGAATTGCCCTAATATTACCGAATCGGGTGAAAGCCGACGTATCGCTGAGCAAAAAGCTGCAGAATTGATGATCAATCAGCTGCATAAGCTTCCAAATTCACTTAAAAAACCCGTATAGATTTAGTTTGATAAATACTTATAAGTACTATTATAAAAACCCACAGGATTCCCCTATGAGCAATCGTACTGACCTGCCATCCAACCACGAAGATAATACTGACAATATGAATGAAAATAAAAACGAAAGCTCCATCAAGAACCCTATTAGAAGTATCAATGATAATCTAAAATCTGTGCAAGACGATAGTAGTGATGAGCTTAATGATACCGATAGCACTGATGACAGTACTGTTGAAAACGACAATGCTATTGAAGATTTCTTTGCACCGAGTGCTAACGTACGTATGGCTGATGACTTTAAAACCGGTTATGTGGCGATTGTTGGGCGTCCAAATGTGGGCAAGTCTACCTTAATGAACCATTTGCTCGGTCAGAAGCTCTCCATCACCTCGCGCAAACCACAAACCACTCGCCACCGCATTCATGGTATTTTATCTAACGATGAGATGCAGGCAGTATTTGTTGATACGCCCGGTATTCATCGTAATGAAGTTCGTGCCATCAATGAGCGCATGAACAAAGCGGCAGTCTCAGCATTAGTTGATGTTGATTTAGTGTTATTCGTAGTAGATTCAGACCAGTGGCGCGATGATGACTTACTAGTACTGCAAAAGTTAGGCGATACCAATCTAACTGTAGTGCTGGTTATTAATAAAGCCGATACCCTAAAAGACAAAGGCACGTTATTACCGCTAATTGAGACCTTTAGTGATAGCTTTGATTTTGCTGATATCGTACCGGTTTCGGCGTTAAAAAATCAAAACCTTGACCGCTTGCAAGAAGTGATTGCCTCACATCTACCTATTGCTGAACCTATCTATGATACGGAACAAATCACCGATCGTTCTGAGCGCTTTTTGGCCAGTGAAATTATTCGCGAAAAGATTATGCGTAGTGCTGGTGATGAAGTGCCTTATGATTTGACAGTTCAAATTGATGGTTTTAAAGATGAGGCGGCGCACACTGACCCTAAGACAGGTCGTCCACGTAAAGCTTGTACTTTTATTGATGCGACCATCTATGTCGAGCGTAATGGTCAAAAAGCCATCGTTATCGGTGACAAAGGTCAACGTATCAAGCAAGTGGGTACGGATGCCCGCAAAGACATGGAGCAGCTATTTGACAAAAAAGTCATGCTTACTTTATGGGTGAAAGTCAAACGCGGTTGGTCTGATGATGAACGTGCTTTGACTAGTTTAGGTTACTAATTGATTTTATATCTGGGATATTAAAAGCCAGTGCTGAGGTAATATATTATGCGTAATGAGGCGTTAGTCGGTTACCTATTACATCAGCGTTCTTACCAAGAAAAGCGTGCGCTGTATTATTTGTTTTCCGAGCAGCATGGGGTGATACATGGTATTGGCAAAAAAGGCGCACCGCTATTTGAGCCATTACAACTGTTTGCAACCGGCAAGCGCGATTTAAAAACCTTCAGCCAAATCAATGTAGTGCCATTGGAACTCGATTCTGAGAGCGCTGAGCTGCCACAAAGCTACGAGCCCCAACGTTATCAGCAGATTAGGGGCCAACAACAGTATGCAGCATTATATCTTAACGAGATCCTGTGGAAACTACTGCCTACCGAAGACCCTATGCCAGTACTGTGGCAACATTACCAAGATAGCTTACTTCAGCTTAAGCAGCCATTAACTGCGTTAGAGTTGCGCCTGTGTTTACGGCAGTTTGAGCAGCATTTATTTGAGCAGTTAGGCTTTGCCATCTCTTTAGCCCACGATAGTAGTCTCGTCGATATTGATGCTGGTTGTACTTATCGATTTTTACCTGATGTCGGCTTAGTGTCAATTGTGTCAGCCGATGATATAGTGAACGCTACTGTGCAGACGGTATTTAAGGGTAGTGAGTTAGTGGCAATGGCGCGACTGGGTATTACTGAAGTAACGCTTGGAGCTTGGTCACGTTTGTATCGACACTTGATTGACCATTTGCTTGATTATCAACCGTTACAAAGTCGTCTACTTTGGCAGCAGCAGCAGCGTTATCAATCATAGCTCTTTATTTAGTTTGGTTTATCTGGCTTAAGTTACCAGGTTCGAATTATCTAGTTTATGTTATTTAATCTATGTTATCTAGCTCAATTTGGGTTTGCTCAAACCTAAGAGTGTCTAGTTGTATGCCAATTACTAGCATGTCAAACCAGCATCATTATTAAAAGGATTTTCTATGGCTACACCATCTTCTTCCAAAAAACCTTTATTAGGGGTCAATGTCGACCACGTGGCAACTTTACGTCAAGCCCGTGGCGTTGCTTATCCCAGTCCGGTTGCTGCAGCTTTACTGTGTGAACAAGCTGGCGCTGATGGCATCACTATCCATCTACGTGAAGACCGCCGTCATATTCAGGATTCCGATGTTTACGAGATTGCTGAACAGCTAACCACTCGATTAAATTTAGAGATGGCTGCGACCACGGAGATGCTAGCGATTGCCTGTGAAGTGCAACCATTTTGGGTTTGTCTAGTACCAGAAAAGCGTGCTGAGTTGACCACCGAAGGCGGTTTAAACGTTGTAGGGCAGACAGAAGAGCTGACAGATTATATTAGCAAGCTACACGCTGCCGGTATTAAAGTATCTTTGTTTATCGACCCTGAAGAGACACAAATCAAAGCAGCCGTTACCTGTCGAGCTGATGCTATTGAGTTGCATACTGGTGCTTATGCGGAAATGGGCTTAGTCAGTAATACGGATGGACAGCATGCGGAGCTAGAGCGTATTAGGCAAGCAGTCAGTACCGCTCAGCAAGCAGATAGTGATATGTTAGTTAATGCGGGTCACGGATTGACCCGCGAGAATGTTAATGCAATCGCCCAGATTGAAGGTATTTATGAGCTTAATATTGGTCATGCATTGATTGCGGATGCGGTATTTGTTGGCTTAGAAAAAGCGGTCATTATGATGAAAGCAGCTATGTAACATCAGAGCACTAAGGCTAGCATTCAGTTGGATGCTCACTGTTGGGTTTGTACTTGATGATACCGACCTGATTAAAGGATATTTGGTACATTGCATGGCTATAAGTTGAGATTGGGCAATATTTAATATGTCCAAAAAAACCACGTGGCCTCCCGCTATCGCCAGCGAATCTCACATAGTTGCGTCCACCCGCTCGTAAATGCAGTTTGCCGTATTTAGGGTTTAATGGTTGTTTCTCTAATAGCTCATCAATACCAGCATCAAAGTGCTGGTTATCGTTCTTATCTATAAACAATAGTAAGGCTTTATCACTGTCTTTATCACAATGGCCATTAGCATCAGATAAGCAGACCAGTACATCTTGACGTTGAATAAAACTTTCCGCTTTAGCAAGAGCAAGCGTGTTTATTAATCCGTACCTAATACGCTTGGCTTCCATATTTGCTAACTGAGTCAATATAGATGGTGCGGCGATAGCCACAATAATAGCCATAACCGTTACTGTTACGATTAATTCGACTAATGTAAAGCCATGGTTATTATGTGGTGTCTGGTTTATATTGATGAGGATTAGACCCCTAAAGTTATCGGGTATAAAGCAGTTTTTTACAGCTTGATATTCATCCTGATTGTTTCATTGTAGTTTTTTAAGTGTTTTGCAATTATCAGTTTAGGTGCTAAATAGATAATATCAAAAACTATTAACTAAAGGCAGTTAATAGTAAAAACTAGTAAAATTACTATAGGTTTATAGTGACCCAATAGCAAAAAAATGTCCATTCTATATATAGAGGAAATATAAGTGTAATGTCATAAATTGTTACAATTAGTGAATAACTCGTTTTAATAATGGAGAAATGAAATTAATTGTATTAAACTGTGACCAGACAATAGAAATACCTTTAAAGAAAAATATTTATTTATTACCTACTTATTGCCAACTAACGTTATGAAGACAATAAAAGTAACATTTGTTAGTGATTAGTAACTCTAGCTCGTTATTGTGTTTCAGTTACTACATTATCGTGTAATAATGTGTAGCTGTGTGACGAAAAAAGTTGTAAACTGGATTGATAGTCGCTAAGCTACTTCCTAATTAGTTTTGTTGTATAATGATATATTCGAAAAAGATGCCTATTCTCTAGGTCATTTAGGAAGCGGTAATGCTTGACGCATCACTCAAATTATCCTTTGGAGGAAATCCATGAAATTGAATAAAATTGCTTTAGCCCTATTTGCCGTAACAGCTGCGCCACTAGCAGCGAATGCCGGCGTTACTATCAGCCCATTATTATTAGGTTATCATTACAGCGAAGGCGCTGATGAGGATCAGATTGACGTAATGGGAGATGGCGCTGGCAATGGTTATTATAAAGAGAATGGCCTGTATACTGGTGCAGCGTTAGGTATCGAATTGACACCTTCTACACAGTTCCAAGTAGAATATGGTGTCTCAAATACTGATGGTATACGCCAAGATGGAAACGATTCTTTCGACGCTGAACAGCAAATGATTTCTGGTAACTTCTTGATCGGTACTGAAGAATTTACTGGTTACACTGACAGTGCGTTCAAACCATATGTATTAGTAGGTGCTGGTCAATCTAAAATTAAAATTGAAAATGCAGCGGGTAATGAAATTACCAGTACTAAAGATACCATTGGTAACTTGGGTCTAGGTGCTATGTATCGTATCAATAACGCACTAAGCCTACGTGGTGAAGCGCGTGCGATTCATAACTTTGATAACGACTGGTGGGAAGGCATGGCTTTAGCCGGTCTAGAAGTTGTACTTGGTGGCCATTTAGCACCAACAGTTGCTGTACCGCCAATGGTAGAGCCTGCAGCACCAGTAGTTAGCGAGCCAGTAGTTCCAATTGTTGTTGTTGACGAAGTTGATGTTGATTCTGATGGTGATGGCGTACCTGATAGTATTGATGAGTGCCCAGGTACTCCAATGAACGTAGTAGTTGATGAACGTGGTTGCCCATTACAAGTAGACATTACTGATGAGCTAAAAATGGAACTGCGTGTATTCTTTGATAACGATAAAACAGCTATCAAAAATCAATATCAGCCAGAGATTGCTAAGGTAGCAGAGAAGATGCGTGAGTATCCTAACTCTATGGCTCGTGTCGAAGGTCATGCTTCTAAAACTGGTCCATCAGCACGTTATAACCAACGTCTGTCTGAAGCCCGCGCCGTTGCTGTGAAATCTATGTTGACCAACGAATTTGGTATCGCGCCAAACCGTCTATCAACCGTTGGTTACGGTTATGACAAGCCAATCGCTGATAACAACACTGAAGAAGGTCGCGCTATGAACCGTCGTGTTTATGCCATCATCACTGGTGACAAAACTATGACTGTTGAACAAACTAAAGATATGGATGTTCAATAAATAGTTGCTGCCTAATTACTTATTAGCCAGTCTGTAAAATTAAAAAAAGTCACCTCTAGGGGTGGCTTTTTTTATTACTTTCAATAAAGCTCTCAGATAAATTAAGTTATTGCATAAATTTGTAATGCAATAATGTTATACTAGCCGCCCAAACACTTTGTAAATTGACAGGGTGTACACTAGCATGGCTAACGGTAAGATGGATGTGTCGGTATAGATGTTTACTTCTACTGTACTACTTATCCCAATGCACTCATTGTGCAGGCGTCTAAGAGCAGAATAAACTATCTGGCTGATTGATGATGAAAGCTTATCCAGCGGCGCTTACTGCTACTGCATTTTATTAAGACAAAACGAGCATTTTATATGGCGAACGACATTAAAAATTTGCGTAATATCGCAATCATTGCCCACGTTGATCACGGTAAAACTACTTTGGTCGATAAGTTATTACATCAATCTGGTACTTTCGGCGACCGTGCCAATATTGCGGAACGCGCAATGGATTCAGGTGATATTGAGCAAGAGCGTGGCATCACCATTTTGGCTAAAAATACAGCCATCAGATGGACGGATAAATCTGATGATACCGAGTATCGTATCAATATCGTAGATACCCCAGGTCACGCCGATTTTGGTGGTGAAGTTGAACGTGTTATGTCAATGGTTGACTGCGTGCTTTTAGTCGTTGATGCCGTTGATGGACCAATGCCACAGACCCGATTTGTGACTCAAAAAGCGTTCGAACAAGGCTTAAAACCAATTGTCGTTATCAATAAAATTGATCGTCCTGGTGCACGTCCTGATTGGGTAATGGATCAGATCTTTGATTTGTTTGACAACCTTGGTGCCAGTGATGAACAGCTAGATTTTCCAGTTGTTTATGCCTCTGCACTGAATGGTGTTGCCGGTTTGGAAGCAGATGATCTTGCTGATGATATGACGCCATTATTCAAAACCATTGTAGATGTTGTGCAGCCACCACAGGTTGATGCAGATGCTCCATTCCGCATGCAAATATCAAGCATAGATTATAATAGCTTTGTTGGTGTTATTGGTGTTGGTCGTGTTCAGCGTGGTAGAGTATCTACTAACACGCAAGTGACTGTGATTGATAAAGACGGCGAAACACGTAATGGTCGTATATTAAAAATTATGGGTTATCATGGTCTTGATCGTATTGAAGTAGAAGACGCTCAAGCAGGTGATATTATCTGTATTACGGGTGTAGATGCGCTTAACATTTCTGACACGATATGTGATCCCAATCATGTAGAAGCCTTGCCAGCGTTGACCGTTGATGAGCCAACAGTATCGATGAATTTCCAAGTAAACAACTCACCGTTTGCTGGTCGTGAAGGTAAGTTTGTGACCTCACGTAATATTCGTGAACGTCTAGAGCGTGAGCTGATTCATAACGTGGCATTGCGTGTAGAAGACACAGAGTCACCTGAGAAATTTAAAGTATCGGGCCGTGGTGAGCTACATCTATCTGTGTTAATCGAAAACATGCGCCGCGAAGGCTATGAGCTTGGCGTATCAGGTCCAGAAGTTATCGTTAAAGAAGTTGATGGTAAGCTGCAAGAGCCGTATGAAAACGTTATCTTTGATATTGAAGAGCAGCATCAAGGCCCAATCATGGAGCAGGTTGGTTTACGTAAGGGTGAAATGACCAACATGATTCTTGATGGTAAAGGTCGCATGCGTATTGAAGCGACAATACCAGCTCGTGGTCTCATTGGCTTCCGCTCTGAGTTTTTAACCTTGACTTCAGGAACTGGTATCTTAACCTCAAGCTTCTCGCATTATGGACCACAAAAGATTGGTGATGTTGGCGGCCGTGCTAATGGTGTACTAGTTTCTATGGCAAAAGGTGTTTGCTTAGGCTTCGCACTATTTAACCTACAAAAGCGTGGTAAGATGTTTGCTGAGCCACAGCTTGAAGTGTATGAAGGTATGATTGTTGGTCTGAACTCACGCAACGATGATATGGCCGTTAACCCAACAACAGCCAAACAGTTAACCAACGTTCGTGCTAGTGGTACTGATGAAGCGTTGACTCTAACGCCAGCGATTAAGTTTACCCTTGAGCAGGCGCTTGAGTTTATTCAAGATGATGAGTTGGTTGAAGTTACACCAAAATCTATTCGTCTGCGTAAGCGCTACTTAACTGAAAGTGAGCGTAAGCGTCACGGTCGTAAGAAAGGTGCTTAATATTTATTCTCAATGAGCTTTGTTACTGAAATAAAAAAGGCTAACGCGATGTTAGCCTTTTTTTATGCGATTATTTTTATATAAATGCTATTTTATTAACGAAATTGTTCTGATGGTTTTTTAAAAAATGTTGTAATGACTTTTCTTTAAAGGGTACTTATAGGAGTGAAAACTAAGGCGTGACAATCACATAATCATTGGTATTAATTAGAATCTCTGAGGGACGATCGACGACGATACGCACGACATTGTCATCAACTACTTGTGATTTATAATAACTGTCTTCAGCAACCGTGCAACCTAAACAGCGTGCCATGGCATCCCAAGGCTCAACGAATAGCTTTTGCTGAGCTTGTTCGGCGTTGCCACCGATCAATGAAAAGGGTAGGCTGACGACATAAGCAATCGTACCAGCAACTGCGGTAACCAGCTGTAACGGCTTACCGGCGACCGTATCCACGACCATAGTGTTATAAGAGGGGCCAAAGTCGGTTTCATCAATCTCTATTGCGGCTGAAGCAGGTTGCATCATCGCTATAATAAGGCTCATGCTTATCATTACAGTGGCAAACTTATGCGTTACGGTAAGCTTGGGGTTGGAATTAACTGTCATAACAGTATCCTAAAAATAGTATTTTAAAAATTATAAGCGATAGAGATAATTCTTCGGCAAGAAATAATTATAATATGGTCGTAATAAATACCATTAAAGCAAGATGGGCGTTGATAAGCAACACAAATGCACAAGTGTTTCCTAGTCTACAGATAAAAAGCCAGCTTGCTATCGATACTAGTTAAAATAAATAACTCGGGCTTTCTAATATAGCTTTTACGGTAGTGGCTGGCAATTTGGACAATAGACACTAGCGCGACCGTTGAGTTTAATATTATCAAGTGGCATGTCGCAATGAGGACATTTTTCGCCTTGTTTACCGTAGACATTTAAGGTTTGCTGAAAATAGCCAGTTTGACCACTGGCGATTGTGAAGTCACGCAGTGTCGAGCCACCAAGCACAATTGCTTTTTGCAAAATATCCTTAATGTGCTTAACCAATACCGAAATCTGATCGTATGATAGCTGATGTGCTGGGGTGGCTGGATGAATGCCAGCCAGATATAAGCTTTCGGTCGCGTAGATATTGCCGACGCCAACCACCACTTTCTGCTCCATTATCACTGATTTAATCGGACGCGCAATAGGGCGTTTTTTACTGGTTTTATCAGATGCGTCATCTGCCTTAACCGTACGCTGAATTAAATGGTATAAATAATCAGCAGTAAAGTCTGGTGATAAGGGTTCAGGGCCCAAGTGATCTAAGAGTTTGCTACTATAATCTTCATACCATAATACTGCCCCAAAACGTCTGGGGTCATGATAGTGCAACTGTGTAGCTGTGCTATTAACGCAATCGGCAGCGCTAAAAGTTATGATTAAATGATCGTGCTTACGCTTATCAGTACCGAAAGGATGCTGTTGCAAGCTACCTGACATACCTAGATGCATGATTAGTTGACGAGCAGGCAGTTGTTGCTGCGCTTGCTCATTTATGGCTTGGGTAAAAGTGATAATTAGATATTTTGCACGACGCTCTACGCTATGCAGGGTGTAGCCGACTAAGTCTTCTAAATCAGATGGCATCTGCCAGCGTAATTTTGGCTGAAAAACTTGCACAGCATTAACTTGCTGACCCAGTAAAGGCTTCAGGCTGGTTTTGGTGGTTTCGACTTCAGGTAACTCAGGCATAGTGGTTTTTGATGATGACCTTATTGTTATTAAAGACAGTTCTTTTAATTGTTAAACAATCTATTACTAAATAATAAAATGCTAAGCAACGGCACGGCGCGCATGTAAAATTCCCGGTTGCTGCTCAAGCTTGGCTAATAACTTGGATAAGTGTGCCAGCCCCGAGACTTCAATATGAAACTTCAAAAAAGCAATATTATCATCGGTGCTTAAAGTTTCAACCTTGCGGATATTAACGTTTTCTTTATCGATAATTTGGGTCAAATCACGCAGCAATCCGCGCCGATCATAAGCTTCAATGTGGATATCTACCGGTTGTGAGTGTCCAGATTTTGACTTCCAAGCCGCACTGATTTCGCGCTCAGGATCGCGCTCGACCAGTCGCAGATATTCAGGGCAACCCCGGTTGTGAATACTGACCCCGCGTGACAAGGTGATATAACCAGAAATCGGTTCGCCATGGACAGGTTGGCAGCAGCCAGCAATATTTATTTCGATATTATCTAGACCGTCAATACAAATTTTGTAGGCATCAATTTTACCAGTGGCTTTTGGATCAACGCTCGGTGCATACTCTTCTTTTTCCTTTTCAGGTTCCAAATGCAGCTGACGCGAGATGTGGCCAGTTAGTTGATGCAGTCCAATCTCACCTGTCACTAAGCCGACTACGATATCATCGGTGTTATTGACATGAAAAAGATGGAGATAGTCATTTAAATCAATACTATTAGGATGTACGGACAAGCGCTCAAGCTCTTTACTGAGCATTTGCCGCCCGATCTCAATATTCTTATCGCGGTCTTGTTTATTGAACCATTGGCGCAGCTTTGAGCGCGCGCGGTTGGTATAAATATAGCCTAGTGAGGCAACCAGCCAATCGCGATTGGGCTCGCGTGAGGCTTTGGTGATAATCTCAACTTGTTCACCCGTTTTGAGTTGATAAGTTAGAGGTACATAGCGCTGGTTGACCCGTGCTGCTTGGGCGTGGTTGCCCACTTGCGTGTGCACATAGTAGGCAAAATCGAGCACCGTTGCGCCTTTGGGTAGCTCGGTAATATCACCGTCACGGCTAAAAATATAGATGCGCTCAAGCTCATCAAAATCGACGGTTTGCTCGTCGTCCTCTAATTCAATAAGGTCATTCTCGTCGCTACCCTCACCATCGGACAGGGCTGTTCTGGCTTGATTACGGGTCTCATTATTAATAGATAGCAGTTGCCGTAATGAGCTGATTCTTTGATTGAGATAGTTGTCTTTTTTGTTTTTGAGCCCTTCTTTATAATTCACATGCGCACACATACCAAGCTCAGCTTCAAAGTGCATGGCTTGGGTGCGAATCTGTACTTCTAGCGATTTGTTTTCGGCAATCACAGCGGTATGTAAGGAGCGATAGCCGTTTGGTTTTGGATTGGTGATATAGTCATCGAACTGTTCAGGAATATAACGCCATAAACCGTGTACCAGTCCTAAAGCGTGGTAGCAGTCCGATGGGCTATCGACCAATACTCGCAGCGCTCGGATGTCATAAAGCTGATCAAATGATAAACCTTTGAGCTTCATTTTTCGGTAAATAGAGTAAATATGCTTAACCCGCCCTGACACCTCAGCACTAATATCAGCATCGGCCAAGGACTCATTGAGCAAGTCTTGTACTCGCTGAATATAAGCTTCACGTTCGCTACGTTTTTCAGATAATAGCTTAGCAATCTCTTTATAGCGCTCGGGGGCAAGATAGCGAAAGGCTAAGTCTTCTAGCTCCCATTTTAGCTGGGCAATACCTAAACGGTGAGCAATTGGGGCATAAATGGTCATCACTTCGCGCGCCACGCGCTGTTGACGTTCAGTGGTTGAGAAGGATAATTCGCGCATGGCAAAAGTACGTTCGGCCAGTTTGATGAGTACGACGCGTACATCGTTAGTGACCGAAATAAGCATACTATAAATATTGGACAACTGATCGCGCTTGTTATTGGCAAGGTGATCTTCCAAGCGCTTATTGCTCTCTATGACATCTGACAGCTTGCCCATTGCTAAGGTATCTTTGATTAAAGTACAGATATCAGGGCCAAAGTTTTTTTCAATATCAGCTAAGCTAATTAGAGATTTGCGCGCACTGCGGTATAACATAGCTGCGACTAAAGCATCTTCATCTTGATATAGATAAGTCAGAATATCGGTCATGCCGATGCCAGTCACATAAGCACCTGAGCGTTCAGACTCCTTGGTATTCATACGGCTGCGGATAAATTCACAAGCTACAGTGAGGTTAGGTACTGACTCCAGTCCGATACGTTTAGCGACATTATCAAGCCAAACAGGAACGTCAATATTGGCATGATCTAAATCCAGCGCTTCAATATCCTCTGAGAGCATTTGCGCTTCATCTAAAATGACGTTATTTAAATACTCATTGCCAATTGTCGGGTCGTCATTATGATCGTGGCTGTGATAAACCTGTCCAACTGAGCGGTCAAAAGTCGTATGGAGTTTATGGGTGGTCAGCTGTTGCTTAATATCTAGCGGTATTTGGGCGTAGCTATTAGCAGATTGTTGAGAGCGTTGGTTAGCAACCAGTTGCGCAGCTGATGTTGCACTATCCGCTTGTGTGGTTTGACCATCTATCAGCGGCAACCCTTCACGAATCTTTACCATAGCCGGCTCCTCTTAGCTACCTTGAAACAGTGTACGTTTCATTATTGTCCAGTCTGCAGTTTATTATTATGTTGACGCAGTTAATTATCCATTACTGACTGTCTTATTATGTCACTTTCAAACCACGATTCAAGCGAGAGTCTGTAATAATAGTGCTTATAAGAGTAACACCGCTACTAAATACTTATAAACTTTAATCGAATATTTAATTAAGGGTTATTGTTTTGACATTCGTATTTGCTGATAATTTATACTCTTATAAGCTTACTACAACGCGGTTACTATTACACAAACCCTGTTATATAAATTCTACTTATACGAAAATTACTTCGCGGCAATTTTTTCAAAACGAGCAATTGATTCCACGTGTCCAGTATGACAGAACATGTCCATCACTCCAGCATGAGTGAGACGGTAGCCTTGATCGAGCAAAGCTTTAGTATCACGCGCAAGGGTTGCTGGATTACATGAGACGTAAACGATACGCTCAGCATTAAACTTCGGCAAATACTGCATAATTTCCCACGCCCCAGAACGCGGCGGATCAATAAGTAGCGCGTCAAAACCTTGGTTGGCCCACGGTTTATCAGTGCAGTCGTGAGTCAAGTCTTGGCTATAAAATTCAGTATTATGGATGCCATTACGTTTAGCATTGTCAGCTGCGCGTAGGGTCATGGCTTCGCTACCCTCGACCCCAACTACAGAACCAGTTTCGCCAACCAAACGTGCCAGCGGTAGACTAAAGTTGCCTAAGCCACTGAATAAATCCAGCACTCGCTCGCCAGCTTTTAAATCTAACAAATCACAGGCCAGCTTAGTCATTTGACGATTAACCGACAAGTTGACTTGAGTAAAGTCAGTAGGAATAAACTCATAGGTTAAGTCGTATTCCGGCAGTTGATAATATAGACGGCCGAACTGTTGGCTCATGTCATCATCGGCAGTGAGAGCAATGCGCTCGATACTATCAACGCCTTTAGATTGCAAATACAGCTGCCAGTTGCGAGCGGCAAAAAAGACTTTAAGCTTATCAACATCAGAATCTGATAATGGTTCTAAGTTGCGCACGATGAGCGCGACCGGTTGATTGCCATCAGGCAATTCCGGTAGATACTCACCCATGGCTAATTCAAGCTGGGCGATTTTGCTGCGACTTTCAAGCGAGCTGATAAGGGCTTTTAAGTTTTCAATCTCAAAACCAATACGCGGGTCTAAAATGTGACATTCATTGAGCTCAGCTAAAAAGTTGCTTGAACGTTCACGAAAGCCGACCAGCGCGGTTTCTTTTTTGGCCACATAACGCACGCCAAGACGAGCTTTGGTACGATAGCCAAGCCGATCACCGACCACTGGATCCAGCCAAGTATCGGGCGCTGTATCCGCTTGGTGTACTAGCATCTCAGCAAGTACTGACTGCTTAAAGTTAATCTGGCTATCCGGCTGCCAATGCTGCAAGTTACAACCGCCACAAACGCCAAAGTGCGGACAAGGTGGCACCGCGCGCTCAGGATTCGGATTGGCGGTAACGGTGAGTGCATCGCCTTCTTCAAAGCTAGCGCGGCTATTGGTGAGTTTAACCTCGACACTTTCACCCGGTAACGCAAAGCTGACAAATACTTTTTTGCCATGCTTTTCCTCAGTATGACCGTCTTCCTCGCTCCAGCCATTGCCATAGACCGCAACGCCGCGACCATCATGCGATAAGCCATCAATGGTAAAAGGTAGCGGTTCTGCATCTTTTAAACGGCGGCGTATCTTTGAGGAGGGTTTGTTCTTTTTCTTATTGGGCGGGGTAGTGATGGTTTTGCTGCCTTGCGCGTTAGGCGCATCAGCGGATTGTTCATGATTTTTTGCAATAGCTTCAGGGGCTACAGAAGTCTTTGAGTCGGTGGGTTGCATAAACCTGCCTTAACAATAAGTGATAAATAATGGAAATAAAAAGAGGTAAGTAATAAATAAGAAATACAGTGTGAATTTATAAAGCGGCGGCTGCCCAATCAGCAATAAATTCTTGATGGCGAACGCTGCTATCATCCGTCTCATCTGATGGCTCAAACTGTGCCAAATAATCGCGGGTTTGCTGCTGCCAAGCATTAAAGCTCTCTGAGGATAATTTGCCAGTCAAGCGCAGCCAGCGCAAGTAGATGAGCCAAGTATTGAGCACATCGCTTTCACAATAAATCGTCAGTGTTTGCCAATCTTTCTGCGCCACTAAGTCGCCGACCATACTGCCATCAATATCAGTCTTGCCGGGCAGTCCGTAGAGACTTGCCACAATATCCATAGATTGGCGCTGGCTGGCACCGTATTGACTGAATCTATCCATCAAATCTAAATGGCGATTGTGATAGCGATTGATATAATTATCAAAGCGCATATTCCTTATATGGTCGCCTTCTTCGAACAGCAATGGAACACTTAAATCATAAAGCATGGCGCGATAAATGAGCACAGGAATATCGAAGCCTGAGCCATTCCAGCTAACCAGTTGCGGCAAGTCTTGAAACTCGCTGAATGCTTTGAAAAACTTACGCAAAATCTCTTGTTCTGATAAATGCTCAGCGCTTAACGAAAATAGCGTGGTTTTGTCACCTTGCACGTAAAATGCTGAGATACAGACAATGCGCTGTAGCGGTATGCGCATAAAATCGCGTCCGCTCTCTTGGATACGTATCGCTTGCAGCGCAGT
Organism: Psychrobacter urativorans; assembly: GCF_904846675.1. Lineage (GTDB taxonomy): Bacteria > Pseudomonadota > Gammaproteobacteria > Pseudomonadales > Moraxellaceae > Psychrobacter > Psychrobacter urativorans_B. The sequence continues at coordinate 57,853 of NZ_CAJHBT010000006.1, forward strand.
CAGGGCATCAGCCTCATTTAAATCTGCTAATTGTGGATAAAGGCGGCGTGCAGCATCAATGTCAGCAACGGTCTCGATATCGAAAACCAGTACGGGATTGTAAGGTAGCGCATGAATCATAGCATTATCCTGATTTACCATTTATAAGGCTTATTTGCTAACGTTATCAGCAAGGTTGTTAACGTTGCTATCAATACCATCGGCAACACTGTCATCAACATTATATAAGCCCGTTGATAAATAACGGTCGCCGCGGTCGCAGACAATAAACGCAATCACGGCGTTAGGGTTAGCTTTAGCAATCTGTACGGCTGCCCACGCAGCAGCACCTGAAGAGACACCGGCAAAAACACCTTCAGTCTTGGCCAGTTTACGCATATAAACTTCAGCAATATGCTGGTCAATATCCATGACTTCATCGACTAAGTCTGCCTCATAAATACCAGGCATATAAGCGGCAGGCCAGCGGCGGATACCAGCAATAGAGGCTTCTTCATCAGGTTGCAAGCCGATAATTTGTACCGCTGGGTTTTGTTCTTTTAAATATTGTGACACTCCGGTAATAGTGCCAGTGGTACCCATAGAGCTGATAAAGTGAGTAATTTTACCGTCAGTCTGCTGCCATAGTTCAGGGCCAGTGGTGAGATAATGCGCTTGCTTATTATCTGGGTTATTGAACTGATCTAACACCACGCCTAAGCCGTCAGCTTGCATCTGTAGCGCTAAGTCGCGCGCCGCTTCCATACCTTCATCGACTTCAATTAAAGTGGCGCCATAGGCGGCCATCGCGTCTTTACGCTCTTGAGTAGAGTTAGTAGGCATCAAGAGGATGATAGGATAGCCGCGCATCGCAGCTACCATGGCTAGCGCAATACCAGTATTGCCACTGGTCGCCTCAATTAAGGTGTCACCGGGCTTAATATCGCCGCGCTGCTCGGCCTGATAAATCATATTAAAGGCTGGACGGTCTTTAACCGACCCTGCCGGATTATTGCCTTCCAATTTGGCAAGTAATTGCGCTCCATTAGTGATTTGCTCTTGTTCAGGCAAGCGCTGTAATCTGACTAAGGGCGTTTGACCCACGCAATCCGCAAGGTCGGTGGCTTGGGTAATGAAGTTAGCGTTTGTCATGGCGGTAGACGACATAAGGCATCCTTGTTGTTATCTTCAATAATAAGGTAAGGGTTAAAGAGGTGCTGTTAGCATCAAATAGAGGTAAATAAATACAGGCAAATAAAAATTACGTCATTATATCATTTTGTTTTTACCTGCGCTGATGGCATCAAGAGTTATTGGTAAATGGACAATATTTTAAAAAAGGATGAGTAAGCACATTGGTAGCATTTACCTTTATAAATACTGCTAAAATAGCCTTAATATTCTGAATGCCAGCTATATAGCCACAGCGGTATTGGATGCCATGTATCATTTGCACAAATGATATGGCAAAAACGTCAACGGAGTTCACATTTAGCATGGCATACAAAAAACGCTTTGATACCAGCAGCGCCTATGATCAGTTGATTATATTGGTGTTTTTGCCGATTTGTGTTTTGGCGGCAGTCGGTGGTATGTTGGTGTTTTATGAAACTATGCGCGCCAGTGAGTCGGAGCAAAAAGCCTTAGCGGAGGCTGTGTTGATTCGTTATAAACCGATGGTTACTGAGCTGATTCCGGCATTGCTTGAGCAAGAGCGCCAACAATTAAAAGACAATGAAAAAACAGCGGAGCAAATCGTCAATGGCGTGGCGTCTGCCAGTCAGTCCGCGCTCGAAACCAGTGTGAAGAATTCGCAGTTGCCAATATCGCAGGTGCACTCCGACCACTATATTAGCGCCCGTGGTGGCAGACTTAGCAGTGCCGTGCTCTCAGAAGGAGCGCTCGGTGGGGTAAAGACACCAACGGCATCTAGTACGGTAATCATTGATGAGAACCGTGCTAATTCTAATATTGCCCCACAGGGGGCAATGGCGACGCTGGTGGCCATTCGCGATAAGCTCAGCCGTATGCAATCTGAGCAGCACGTGCAGCGCATAGCCATCATCAATGAGAACAATCAAGTGCTAGCGACAGTGGGCTACGGCGTCAATGAAACTTGGCCAACGATAGATGCCACGCAAAATTTTTTATCGCAGCAAGCCACACCTATCGGTACCGCTTATGGCAGTGCATTGGGCGAGTTTGAGGGGCAACGGCTGTGGTTATTGGTCGATATGGACAATGAGCCATTATATATCGCCCGCTATCGTATCGCTATGGCGCTAGTGATTACTGGTCTATTGACTATTTTAATTTTATTGTTAAGTCTAAACATCTACGCCAAGCGCTGGATTGCGCCTATTTATGAGCTACGCCTGCAACTACAGCGAACCCATGTAGATAATTTATATAAGCCCATTCCGGTGGAATCTGATGGCGAGCTGAACTTACTACAGCAAGATTTGGTCAAGACTTTGCGGCGACTGCACTCAAGCTTTCAAGAACTAACAGACCACGCGGAACAAACCGAAGATGACTTGCGCCTCGCTTTTGATGAGATGGAAATGCAAAATATCTCCATTCGTAACTCCCGTGATGCGGCTATTTCAACCAGCCAATCTAAGTCAGCATTTTTGGCCAATATCAGCCATGAGCTGCGCACGCCACTGAACAGTATTGACGGTTTTATTAATTTGCTGGCGCGTCACGGTGAGCTGAACGCGGAACAAGATTTATACGTGCAAACCATTCGTAAATCCTCCGCGCATTTATTGGCATTGGTTAATGATGTTCTTGATTTTTCCAAAATTGAAGCGGGTAAATTGTTACTTGACCGTCACGAGTTTGATTTATATGACACTATTTATGATGTTGTCGATATGCTCTCGCCAGTGTCTGCAGAAAAAGGTCTGCGTGTTGCGGTATTATTTTATAACGATGTGCCGATGCGTATCAACGGCGATGCCTTACGCCTTAAGCAAGTGCTGACCAATATTGTCGGTAATGCCATCAAATTCACTGATAGTGGGGACGTGGTGGTGCGTGTCAGCTTGGATGATTATCAAGATAATTATCTCATGATTAGCGTCCAAGATAGCGGTAAGGGTATTTCTCTTGCCGATCAAAAAATGCTGTTTCAGAGCTTTAGCCAAGGTGATCCGTCTATCACCCGTCAATATGGTGGTACTGGATTAGGCTTAGTGATATCCAAGCAATTGACGCGCTTGATGGGCGGTGATATTGGCTTTTATGATAATGCGCAAGAAAATATTGCCAATCAAGGGGCGACATTTTGGTTTCGGATGCCCGCCCATGTTGACGTCTTAGAAGCGGCAACGGGTCAAACTATTGCGCTGCCGGTGCTTGCGCCACTAGCGAGCGCATCCGATGAGTTTCATGTATTGGTTTGGATTAACCATGCCGCGTCCCGTCAAGTGCTCAAAGCCAGCCTGCAAAATTTGCCCATTCATTTAACCCAAGCCAACTCCTTGCCAGGGGTCCTCGAATCGCTTAAAGAGCGCGGCAATTATTGGGATTGGGTGATTGTCGATAATGATACTAAAGATGACATGATGGCACTGCTCAAACAGATCCGTTTGCATTATCAAGGGAAACTTGCCGTCTTTGGCTATCAAGTTACCGCTGACCAAGCATTGCTCAACCGTTATCAAGCCAATATATTATATGAGCCATTAGATAAGCGCCAACTGTATGGCATGCTCGACACCCAAAAGAAAAGCCAAACGGTACAGAATCAAGCGCCGCGCTGGAATGGGGTGACGGTATTAGCGGTTGATGACCACTTGCCCAATTTATTAGTATTAGATGCGCTTCTTAGTGAGTTGGGTATTAACGTCATTACGGCTAATAGTGGCTTTGATGCGATTGAGCTGATTAGTAAACAACAAACCAAAAATATAAAAACCTCTAAAACCACTCCGCAAAACTTATCGAATAAAACTCAAATCTCTAAAGCAGAAGCCCGCGCACAAGTGAGTAAAGCGGCTACTAATTCTGGCAACAGTAGCAATAATAGTGAACAAAACGAAAGCTTGAACGATGATAAAAACAATGCTGATAAAAAACTGCATGCTAAAAATGATAGTGATAAAGATGATATCGACTTAATTTTTATGGACATTCAAATGCCGCGCATGTCAGGGCGCGCTGCTGCTGAGCAAATTCGTAAAATCGAAAACCCTGATAAGCGCATTCCTATCATTGCCTTAACCGCGCATGGATTATCTGATGAGCGTGACAAATTAATCACCAGCGGCATTGATGACTATGTCGGTAAACCCATTAGCCAGCCACAACTGCTACAAGTGCTACAAAAATGGCTAGGGCGCACGGCAACCTCACAGGCCAATACAGCAGCACCCACTAATTCTACGCCGCAGAAAATGCTACAAACTATGCCGCAATCACAATACGCTGCGCAAAATGCGTTGGCTCAAGACGACTCAAATCACAAGCTTGCCTTTCCAAAACTGTTAACAGAAAGTACGGCAGTCAATACCCTTGATAATGTAAGCCATGATTCCAGCACTAGCGTCGCGATTAGTACCAAGCCAAGTGCACGCCAAGCCGATAAAAATATGGCACGTCCGCTGTCGCTCAAAAAAATCCGTGATAACTATATGCGTGATATCAAGCCGCGTGACGACTATCTGCGTGAACCTAAACGCACGACTCAGCCACGCTATAAAAGCTTGCAATACCAAGACCAACCTCAAGACTCAGGGATTGAGGCAATGACTGAAGAGGAAAGTCAATCGTCAGACTATCCTCTATCAGATAGCCGCTTAAAAATCAGTGCTATAGACGATTTAGATATTTTAGATTGGCAAGATGCCTTGACGCGCTCAGCGAATAAACCAGATTTGGCCGCCACGCTTATTATTATGATGCTCGATAGCATTACTAGTGAAAAAGAGGCGTTAACCCAAGCATGGCAAGCACATGACCGCAGTGAGCTGGGTCAAATTTCCCATCGTATTTTGGGCGCAAGCCGCTATACCGGTGTACCGCAACTGCGACAAGCCAGTCAGAACCTAGAAGACAAATGCTTATTAAACAGTCAACACACCACGCCAGCACAATTTGCAATGCTCAAACCGCATTATGACGCCTTAATGCTAGCGCTGAGCAATTTACAGATGCTTGATTTGGGCCCTTATCCGCAGCTCAATTACCATCGTCTCAGTGAAGATGACATGACATGGAAAATGATTTAATGGTATTAACAAGTAGCTGTTTCATAAAATAGGGTGTTGATGAAGTAGGGAGGAGTTTAGCTATCAATAACACTTATTTATGAGGAACTGCTCCTAACTTTATGGTCAGTTATTGATAGGGCAGTGTTGATGTAAGCCTGCTAAGATTAATGAGTTATCGATAGTTGTCATTGTTATTTGTCTGCCCTACTATTCACCTACTACTGTTTTTGCTATTAAGGATTGTCGTCATGCACGCTGTTGCCACTCATCAGTATCAGACGCTACAAGTCAGCGTTACCGAAAATATCTTAACCATCACCTTAAATCGTCCGCACAAAAAAAATGCCATGAACCTTGAGATGATGCATGAGCTGATTAAAGTTGCGACACAGGTTAGCATGGATAAAAAACTACGGGCGGTCATTATTAACGGCACTGAGAATACCTTTTGTGCCGGTATTGATTTGGGTGATTTGAATCAACCCAAAAACCAAGCCTATGCCTTTTGGGAGCTGATTAAACCGTGCCAAAGTTTATTTCAACGAGTGTGTTTGGTTTGGCGTGATGTGCCAGTGCCCGCGATTTCGGTGTTAAAAGGTCACTGTCTTGGCGCAGGATTACAACTGGCATTGGCTTGCGATGTGCGTATCAGTCATCCCGATTGTAAGCTGTCAATTATGGAAGCCAAGTGGGGCCTAGTGCCAGATATGGGACTCACCCAATCGGCGCTGGGCGTGGTGCGTGCAGACGTACTAAAAGAGCTGGCGATGAGCGCTCGTATTATTGATGGAGAATGCGCTAAGCAATTGGGTCTCGTGAGCCATTGTAGCAATGCCCCGTTAGAGCATGCACAAATACTTGCTGCTGAATTTGCAGAACGCTCTCCCGATGCGGTGCTGGCTAGTAAGCGAGTTATTAATGCCATGTATCAGCAGTCCGCAATGACCCTTTATCAAGAAAAAATGTGGCAAGTAAAATTGATGCTCGGTCGTAATCGCAAGCTCGCCCTTAAAAAAGCCAAACAAAGCGCCACCACGTTTGTAAAACGGCAGTTCCGCTAAACCAATACGTTCTAGATTGGTTAATGCTAACGCTTTTAGATGAAAGCTGGTTGCTGAACTGCATATCTCTATTGAAATATCCGCAGGCAGTACGATATAACACTGTCTGTTATAACCTCATATTAATGGTCTGAAATATGTCTGCTCCAAAATCTACTCCGTCCCAGTCATCTACTGCTCAAAATCGAGTACGCTCAGCAGAATTACCCGTTGCATGGATTCTGATGCTTGGGCTCATTGTAGCCGTTGGCCCACTATCTATTGATATGTATCTGCCAGCACTGCCGGCAATGGCGGACAGCTTCGATGTACCGACTGCCTTTATTGCCAACTCCGTACCTGCCTATTTTGTAGGTCTAGTATTTGGGCAGCTGTTCTATGGACCCTTTAGTGACCGCGTTGGTCGGGTCAAGCCCTTATATATTGGCATGACCTTATATGTGATTGCCTCAGTGATTTGTGCCACGACCAATAATGAATATGTATTATTTGCAGGGCGTACGCTGCAAGCGCTCGGAGCTTGCGTAGGAGCAGTGGTTACTCGCGCTGCGATTCGAGATCGTCTAACCGCTAAGCAAACCGCAAAAGCATTTTCTATTATGGTGCTCGTGATCGGTTTAGCGCCCATATTAGCGCCATCGCTCGGTGCACTATTCCTGCGATTTTTTAGTTGGCATTCTATTTTTTGGTTTTTAGCAGCGTTTGGTCTGCTGAATCTGGTATTAACCAAATTCTTCTTCTTTGAGACCCTTACCGAGGAGAACCGCAACGTTAGGCCCGCTAAAGAAGTGCTCAGTCAATATTGGGATCTGCTCAAAGACCCGACCTTTAACTATCCGGCAATCGGCGGTGGCTTCTTGATGGGGGCGATGTTCGTTTATATTAGCGCCGCCTCTGAGTTATTAATGGATACGTATGGCATCTCATCGACCCATTTTGGCTGGATATTTGGGATGAACGCGGTAGGTTTTGTGGCATTGACTCAATTGAATCAATGGCTAACCAATCACTATCGTATTCTAAGTTTATTACGGTTTGGCGCGTTGATGCAGGTGACTGCTTCAGCTGGTTTATTTATTTTAGGACTTACCTTCGGTAGCGATTCTTGGTTGCCATTGGTTTTAATCTGTATCTTCTTTTGCATCTCTGGGTTAGGTTTAACGCAACCGAACGCAACTGCTATTGCGCTGGCCTTTCAAAAACGTCGTGCTGGGATGGCAAGTGCCCTACAAGGCTCACTGATGTTTTCAGTGGGTATTTTCGGTGGGGTATTATTGAATCTATTCCCAGTTAATCCTGTGCTTAAGCTTGGGGTCACGATGTTTGTGTTGATGAGTTTAGGTTGTTTATTAATTTGGCGCATAGACCGTAACTTAAATTTGGATGATGCTGAATAGTTAATCTAGCCAGTAATTAATCTAGCAATTGATTTAGTAACCAATTAATTAATAAAAAAGAGGGCGTGTTGAATATTCAATACGCCCTCTTTTTTTCTCAAATACTACCCATTTAATTTTGGAGTATTCGCTAAATAAATTTATGTCTCCGTATATCATTTTTACACCATTAACCTATGTTTATCTCACTTTATTTTTTAGCACAAATTAAGGTCTAAAAACTAATGGCATTAATAGAAAGTATTAAATAATAAGCAATTTAAAGTTTTGTATTAATATAATTATTGGAATTAAAAAATAAAAATAAGTTGATTTCTATCTGGTGTTTTGAAGATAAGTATTGCTTTCATGAAAATAGTTGAGTATTATCCGATGTAATATTATGTAATAATAGTTCATGAAAATGTAATTATAACTTGCTTTTATATTGCCTTGATTATTAATGAAGTACTTCAACGCTGTTCTTAAAGTCATGCTAGATAAGCTCTAAAAACAATTATTGCTCTTAAGCACGACCGCGATAAATCTCACCAGACTTATCTGTTGCCTTCGATTACACCCTATTTCTCTCCAGTCTTTTATTGCTGACTGCTCATTAATGTCGACTTATAATAAGTCAGCATTAATCTGATTGTCTGTAGTAATAATTTATTCGTCAAATATCGCTAATATTTAGTTATTAAAGTTGCTTTATAAGTTTTTTTTAAAAGACGAAAAATACAACAGCAGTAATTAAGATTGCTACAACAAATATGATACTGCCCGTCTCATTTTAAGGCAATTAAGGCGAGTAATAGGCAAGCTATCAATAATGCAGAATTTTCTAACCTCATCTCTATTCTTTAATTGAACAAGGAAGTTGATTATGGATGCACCGTTACCACCGAATTTAGAAATTCCTAAAAACCGTTATACCTCAATCATTGTTTCTGTTGTCATCTTCTTACTGCTAACGTCGGGGGTTTTGGCCACTAGTATTTATAACTCGCTTAAAATTCGTGATTTGCGAGCGGGCACTACCTTGAGTGCGAATCTTCGAAGCGATGTTCCAAGGTTAACTCAAGAAGTATATTTACTTAATATCATGCGGGAGCAACAACAGTCCATACCGGCGTTAGAGTTGCAAGCAGAAAAAATAACTGAGTTAACTGAAGATATTGATAAGGAAGTGACTACTCTCAATGAGGGTGGTAAGGTCACGATTCGTAGCGATGAAGATGTTTATGAACCTGCAACTCAACCTGATCAGGTTGAGTACGTTCAGAGTACCCTAAATCTGTGGACACCCTATAAGAACGCAGCGCTAAACTTTGTGAGCTCTGAGTCAATTTTAGATGTAAGCACTTTGGAGAATAGCTTTGGAGAGGCGACACAAAGTATTTATGACAATGCCACTGGTCTTACTAATAGTTTAGGTGATGAAAATGGTAGACGCGCTGGGTTCTTGAGAAACCTGCAAATCTTTGGTATTTCATTTGCGATTTTATATTTTATCGTGTTTGTACTGTACTTCGTCCGTAGATTGAAATCCTCTGATGAAGAGTTAATAACGGCGCGTCGTGAAACTCGAGAGATTATGGAAACCGTTAGTACAGGCCTGTTCTTGCTTGATAAAGACTTGAATATTGGTCAGCAGCATTCACGGGCACTCACTAACATTATGGGTACCAATAATTTGGCTGGCGAGAACTTTACCAATGTGCTGCGCGGACGCATCTCAGATAAAGACCTGAATACCACGCGTCAGTTTATTGAGCAGCTGTATAATCCACGCGTCAAAGAAAAACTAGTTGATTCTCTTAACCCACTGCATAAAGTTATGCTTCATAACACCTCAAGCGAGCAAGGCAGCGATAGCCGCTTTTTAGACTTTAAGTTCTCACGGGTTTATGAGAATAAAGATATTGCTCGTATTTTAGTAAACGTCAATGATGTCTCAGATGCCGTTTATTTAGAGCAGCGTCTTGAGAAAGAACGCACGCAAAATGACATGCAGATTGAGATGTTAACGACCATCTTAAATGTGAATCCAAAAATTATTAATGAATTTATTAGCAATACCAAAAATCATATCGATAAAATGAATAATGTTTTAAAAAATCCAGGCAGTTCACAATTTGAACTTGAAGGCAAACTCAATGCCATTTATCGAGAAATGCACAGTCTAAAAGGTGAAGCATCAGCGTTGAAATTGCATAGCTTTACTAAAATTGCCTCTGATGCTGAAGACAAGCTCAATGCGCTGCAAAATCAAGGCAAGCTATCGGGTAATGACTTCTTACCATTAGCAGTACATTTGGATGATCTGTTGAGTCTATCGAATACTATCGAAACCTTAGGCGTGCGTATCAGCCGTGCGACAGCACCATCATCGACATCGATTGCAGTAGATAACAATGCTCCAGAAGTAATGGGCAACATAAATCAGGCGATAGACCCCTCAATGAATGATGTAAGCGTTGATTTTGGCGATGATATTATTGATCTAAACGGTGGAACTGATGACAATCTATTAACCTACTATCAGGATTTTGCGCAAGATATTGCGAGCAGACAGGGTAAGCGGGTACAGCTAAATAGTGGCAGCTTGTCGCAAGTTACCATACCAGAGCGCCTAAAAACAGCAGTTAAAGAAATCAGTATCCAGCTGTTACGTAATGCGGTGGTACACGGTATTGAAACGCCTACTATCCGTCAAGCAGCTGGTAAGCCAGTCATTGGTAACGTTGGGCTTGAGATGCAAAGGACAGATCAGAACTTTATCATTACTTTGCAAGACGATGGACAAGGTATCGATTACGACGGTATTCGTGACAAGCTAATCAGTGAAGGCCGCTTTAGTGTCGACGAAGCGGACAAGCTTGATCGCCGTGAGCTACTAAACCAGCTATTCTCATCAGGATTTTCGACCAAAAACTCTACGGATGAAGATGGTGGTCGCGGTGTAGGTTTGGATATTATCAAAGCTCAAGTCCAAGAACATGGCGGTAAGCTCAACGTTAATAGCGAGCTTGGCAAAATGACACGTTTTGTCATTACCTTACCTAACGTTTAATTAAGGATAATAGATAAGTTATGCATAAGTTAATGATTGTTGATGACTCCAATATTATTCGCAACCGTATTCAGCGCGCGTATGATTCAGGGCAGTTTATGTTAGTTGCGACCGCAACCAGTGGCGTCAGTGCTATTGAAAAGTTCAATATTCACCATCCAGACGTTATCACTATGGATTTGACCATGCCACAAATGGACGGCCTGGAATGTATCGAAAAAATTATCGCCATTGACCCTGATGTACGCATCTTGGTAGTGTCGGCATTGTCCGATAAGTCTACTGGCATTGAGGCCTTGTCGTTGGGTGCTAGCGGGTTTTTATGCAAACCATTTTCAGCAGAAGAGCTTGTAGAGGCTTTGCAAGAACTCATGCAAGACTAATATCAGGCAGCGACCCAAGTAGATTTAATTATAAAAGAACAAAAACTATGAAAGAACAGAAGCTGCATATTTTTTTGAATATTATTACCCACTACTTTCAGCAGTTTGCTAATGAAGAGCTGATCGTTGATACCCCTTATTTGTTAGAAAACAAACAGCCAAAAATTCATGATTATACCGGTGTTATTGGTATATCCGGGGCACAAAAAGGGGTGGTATATTTTTCAGCGACTCGTGAATTATTAACTCGTATTCTAGACAGTATGGGGGAGACTGATAAAGGTGAAGACAACTTTGTCGATCTGGTCGGAGAGGTCGCTAATACTATCGCGGGCAATGCTCGTAAAGAATTTGGGGCAGGTTTTTATATTTCTGTACCAGTGGTATTTAAGGGCTCACCGCAAAGTATTATTTTACCTAAAGAGGAGCGTTCTTTTATCATCCCGGTCACGTGGCAAGGTCAAGTCGGGGAAATTGTAATTTGTTTGCAAGATTAAATACCGCCCCACAAATGATGAGCATGGATAATAAAATATTATGGTTAAAGTAGAAAAGTTAGGCGTATTCTTAAGCTCAATCAGCACCTTTTTTTTACAGATTGACAGCTCGCCAGTAGCTATCGATACGCCATATTTGCATAATAACAGAAATGCAGTAGGCTATGATTATAGCGGTATTATTAAAATATCAGGGCCGCTGGATGGCTGCGTTTATGTCAGCGCCTCTAGTAACATGCTACGTGAAGTCATCAAAGTGATGGGTGAGCCTGACTCATCACTTACGATGATGAAAGACTTACTGGGCGAGATGGCCAATACTATCTCAGGTAATGCTCGTACTGAGTTTGGCGCAGATTTCATTATCGCACCGCCAAAGATTGTTGATGGCGCCCCCAGCACTTCTCATTTACCAAAAGAGCGTTATAGTTATATCACCCCGTTCAGTTGGCGCGGGCATCATGCAGTCATTGGTATTTGTATTGCTTAATCTTACGTCAATAATTTGCAATCATTGCTGTAAAGCTAATAACTTGGAACTAAAAATGTGACTACAAAAAGCGACGTTTATATGTCGTTTTTTTGTGTGCGCTAAATAAAGCATTTGTTTTATCCATTATTGTCCATATATAGATAGAGTAGGCAGCGAGAACCGTTCTCGATGACTTGCGCTTTCCATAATAATCTTATACATACCCTAACAAATCGCTAGAGCTTGCTATACGTTCTATGATAAAATACAGCGCAGCTATTTCTATAATTTAGTTTATACTTACTTCTTAGTTTTAAGCTTTGATTTTAAAACTAAACTCAAATAATAGCTCTAATATATTTTAACCAACCAATGACACACACATCATGGCAAAAAATTGCTGGGTGTTCGGCGACTTGATTAATTTGCAACCGTACGGTCTCAGGCTAGTAAATAAAGCCTGGATCGTTAGCAGATGCGTGTCGCTGAATAGGCAGTTTTTGTGATGTGGAGGCATAACCCAACCAACAGGACATTTTACATGGCTAATCAAAATCCAACACAAGTATCAATGCGCGACTTATTACAAGCCGGCGCTCACTTTGGTCACCAAACACGTTTCTGGAACCCAAAAATGGGTCCTTATATCTTTGGTGCGCGTAACAAAATTCATATTATCAATCTAGAGCACACCGTAAAAGCCTTCAACGAAGCGCTAAACTACGTAAACGGCCTAGCTAGCAAGAAAAACCAAGTATTGTTCGTTGGTACTAAACGCGCTGCTAGCGGTATCATACGTGAGCAAGCTTCCCGCGCTGGTATGCCTTACGTTGACCATCGTTGGTTAGGTGGTATGTTGACTAACTGGAAAACACTACGCCAGTCAATCAATCGTCTAAAAGAGCTTGAAAAACAAGCAGAAGACGGTACTTTTGCTAAGCTTACTAAACGTGAAGCGTTAGAGCGTACTCGCGATATGGAAAAACTTGAGCGTTCACTAGGCGGTATTAAAGACATGGGCGGCCTACCTGATGCTATCTTTGTTGTCGACGTGGATCACGAAGCAATCGCCATTAAAGAAGCAAAAAATCTAGGTATCCCAGTTATCGGTATCGTCGATACCAACTCAAACCCAGATAACGTTGACTACATCATTCCAGCCAACGACGATGCTATCCGCGCCGTATCACTTTATGTGACTGCTATGGCTGATGCGATTATCGCTGGTAAAGAGTATGCACAGACTCAAGCCAGTGGCAAAGCTGATCAAGAGCAAGCGCCTGTTGCTGCTGATAAAGAGCCAACGCCTGTTGCTGAAGACGCAGCACCAGCTGATGCTATCGAACAGCCAGAAGAAGCCCCTGCGGTAAAAGCACCAGCCGAAGCACAAGCTGATCTATAGGAGTTAGCAACTGACGGTATAAAAAAGGATGCCTTGATAGTTGGCTTATCAGCATCCATATATACCGTTAGTAAGCAAGTATAAACAGATAATAGGCATGATGTAGTTTTACTCGTCATGCCTTCTTGTTAATACGTCACACAGAATTTAAGCATCTCCTAAATTTAAGCATCTCCTATACGTAACAATACTGAGGTAACTCTTATGACACAAGTAAAAGTATCTGCCAAAATGGTAAAAGAATTGCGTGACCGTACTGGTCTGGGCATGATGGAATGTAAAAAAGCCTTAGAAGAATCAAATGGTGATGTCGAAACTGCCATTGACAACCTACGCAAGTCGGGTCAAGCAAAAGCAGCTAAAAAAGCGGGTAATATTGCCGCTGATGGCGCTATCATTATCGCTCAAGGTGATAACAAGGCATTCCTACTAGAAGTTAACTGCCAAACTGACTTTGTAGCAAAAGACGATAGCTTCACCGCTTTTGCAGAAAAAGTGGCTAATATTGCGCTAGAAAACGACACGACTGATGTTGCTGCTATCGCTGAATTGCCTTATGGCGATGGTCAAACTGTCGAAGAAGCTCGCGTATCTTTGGTTCAAAAAATCGGTGAAAATATTCAGATCCGCCGTGTTGAAACGCTTGAAGGCGCTAACATCGCATCATACCGTCACGGTCTACGTATCGGTGTGGTGGTATCATTTGAAGGCGGCAATGCAGACACCGGTAAAAACCTCGCTATGCATATCGCTGCATTCAACCCTGTTGCAGTAGATGATCAAGACGTAGCGGCTGATGTACTGGCACGCGAAAAGGACATTATCGAAGCCAAAGCAAAAGAATCTGGCAAACCTGATAACATCGTTGAAAAAATGATTGAAGGTGGCCTACGTAAGTACCTAGACGAAGTCACTTTACTACGTCAGCCATACGTTATGGACAATGACAAAAAGGTCGGTGACGTATTGAAAGCTGAAGGCGTAAAAGTGCTGGGCTTTAAACGTTTAGAAGTCGGCGAAGGTATTGAGAAAAAACAAGAAGACTTCGCGGCTGAAGTTGCGGCTACGCAAGCATCAGCTAACAAGTAAGTCTTGATTGAATCTTTATAGCATAAAAAAGCCCGTTAAGTAAATAACGGGCTTTTTTATGTCTGTCGTTCAAGCATTTTCTGCTCGGTTTAGGTGCTCTAAATTAGCGTAAGGCGGCGTAAGCTGAATTGGCATAACTGGCGCTACTGCCATTGCTGCTAGTGCCATAACTGACGGTTTGCATCGCACCGCCATCGACACTCGCATTGCTAGCGCTCATGGTATTGCCAGACAGTGCTGAATCATTCTTATATAAACTATTATAGCGGCTCATGACTCTCTTAACATAATTGCGCGTTTCTTTGAACGGCGGTATACCTTTATACTTATCGACGTTACCTTCACCGGCGTTATAACCGGCTACTGCAAACTCTACATTGTTATTAAAGCGGCGCATGAGCCAAGCAATATATTTGGCTGAGCCTTCGATATTTTCGGCTGGATTCCATGCATTGCTGACTTTAAAGCGCCGCGCCGTCGCTGGCATCAATTGCATAAGACCTTGGGCACCAACAGGGGAGCGGGCATTAGGATTAAAGGCCGACTCTGTATGCATCATGGCTTTTAATAGCCCAGGATCAACGCCATGGCGTGCTGATGAATCACGAATATAGGAATCATAAGCATTGCGGCTACCACTATTACTCGCAGCGCTATTACCATAATTTCTAGCTACACTGCTACCATAGTTATTTGAGTTTTTATAGTAGGTAGTTTTTACTTTTTTAGTAAACTTATCAAAACTACCGCTGGGATTGACATTAGTGAGTAGTACTTGACCGACCTTATCTTTATATATGTACATATTACCAGCTTGCGCGCTTACAGCTACCGTAGATAGGGCAATAGTGGTTAATAAAATAGGAGACAGGCAACGACTAAATAAGGTGGCAATATTTATCATAGAGAGTTCACTTTTTATCGGATAATAGCAAATAGCTTTGCTTATAGGCGCATCAAAGCGGTTATCGTGATTGTCTGTATGAATGCCATTTCCCGACAAAAATCACATTTAACAAGAAACCACTTACAATAGATACAAAAAATAATACTGGCTTACTATAGCATAAAATGAATTTTTGCCCCACAAGAATAATTGGGAATACTACTAAAGCTACTTTTTAATTGTAAAAAAGTTCAAAGAAATCAAAATGCTAAGGACATTGGTTCTAAGGTTAAGTCTAAAACTGTTAGTTGTTATTCATGTTAGCTAGCGTCATAAAGGATAATTAAATGAGGCTAAATAAGCTTAATTAAATACCTGTCGCACTAATAAATATTGGCACCCAAACAGCAGTGAGTAGGCCATTAACTGCCAAACCAAACGCCGCATAGCGTCCAGCAGTAGGACTAATTTGCCAAGCTTCAACCGTACCAAAAGCATGAGCTGCAAGTCCTAATGCCAAACCTTTTGCACGATCGTCACTGATACCGCGAAATAAGAATCGTGCTAAAGTTGCACCTATTAGACCGGAGACAATAATAATTAGGTTGGCCATCGCTAATGGTGCTTTAATTAAACTGGCCACACTCAGACCAATCGGCGTGGTCACTGAGCGCGTGGCAAACGCCAGTATAGTGTCGTGGCTGAGTGAGAACATATAAGCCAATGACATCGGTAATAATGCGCCAACCACACTAGCAATCAATACAATGAATGACAGACGCTTAACGGGTAGACCTTTAAAATTCATGGCAGCAAGCGGTATTGCAAGCAGCACAGTTACGTAACCTAAGAGATAGTCAAATATCGGTTTGGCAACGCTGTAGTAATTATTATAATCCCACTGAAAAATAAACAAAAATACGATGACCAATACTATAGCGGTGATGACCATCGGCAGGCCCGGCAGCCGCCGCGCCAGTATACGTGCAGAAACGTGTGCCGCTAGCGTTAATAATATCGCAGCGATGGTGGTAATAATCACATTACTAAAGCTCATGACTACCCCTTCTGTTCAGAGACATTATCAGCATCAGGATCAGCCGTGTTACTCAACCAGTGGTTGGCGAGTATTCCTAGACCCCAAAGAGGTATCAGTGTACTGATTGCCATGGTTAGCATGACGCCCCAAAGCTCATCGCCTAAGGCAAAGAGCAATATGCCTGCACCAGCTGATACTGGCAAAAACGCAAAGCCGCTATCTACCAATAACATATTACTCGCTTTAGTCAGCCAGCTTGGTAAGCCTTTAATTAGTCGCCATGTTATCAAAATCAAAAACATCGCCACCATACCAACCACATTGGCCGCTTTTGCGATGCCCAATAAATCACAAACGACGACCGCTGATTCACGCACTACAATGACTATAATCAGCGTCAATATTAAAGCAATCCATAATGGCAGTTCGGAAGAATAGGTAGGCTTCATAAGCATTCCTTGCCAAGTTGACAATCAGTGAGAGAGTTTATAAACCTATAAGATAGGGTGTAACGTCATTAGCGCAGAAGGCCATGGTTTAGAGTATTGTATTGATTATAGATAGTAAAGAATAAAGAGCAATCAATAAAGACTTACGTTGACTTTGTTCGCTCGTTTTCTTTGATTATATAGCGTATAGGGCAGCGAATAAACCTACTTTCGGGTAAGATTTGATAGCAAAGTTAGGACCGAATTGAGGTTTTAAGCGCTATTGATATAAAAATATATTTAATTGGTAATGAAAAATACATTAAAAAATGGATTGAATACGTTAGCCAAAGTTCAGCTCGTACACTCAATCCATCATTAAATAAAGTTACCATTTAGGCTTAGGGATAACTTGCTGTATTGGTATCGTTCTCAGAACTAATATCAACCTCAGTATCAGCCATTCTTTATTCTGCTAAATAACCATCATCGGTTAGTAGTTCTTCAACCTCATCTGTATCGTTTTTCTTATCTTTATCGCCTTTTTCAAAATGCTCTAAGATTGGCAATAATAGTGTTGCTTGGGCTAATGGCAATACATCTAATGGTGAGATATTTGATTGACCTAATAGCTGTTGTAGTCTATCGCTCGGCAGACGAATGGTTAAGCACTCGTGCCCCGTATCGTCATAACTTTCTTCCAAGATAACACCCAGCTCATATAAGGTATTTTTGAACTGACCAGCATTATAAGGTAGGGTCAAATCAAAGGTAGTTAGCGTACCGGTCAGCAGTTGTTGTACCGCCAATGATAGCTCTTCCATACCGAGATTGTCTCTAGATGATACATAAACGCGATTGGGCTGGCCCTCGCTAGCATAACCTATGTGTGCAGGCTCATCAGTCAAATCAATTTTATTATAAATATTGAGGACCGGCACATCATTATCAATCTCAGCCAACACATCCTTGACCGCTTGGATTTGCTCATGCATATCCTCACTGGCGGAATCAATAACGTGCAATAGCAAGTCAGCCTCTAGGGTCTCCTCCAAAGTGGCATGAAAGGACTCGACCAATTCATGGGGCAAGTGACGTACGAAACCCACGGTATCGACCAAAACCACTCGACCAACGCCTTGCCAATCCAAGCGCCGTAAAGTGGGGTCCAAGGTAGCAAATAGCTTATCAGCGGCGTAAATATTCTCATCGACTAAGCGATTAAATAATGTCGATTTGCCGGCGTTGGTATAGCCGACTAATGAGATAGTAGGTACGTCTGACTTTTGTCGTCTTGCTCGACCTTGGGCGCGGGTTTGCCTTACTTTATCAAGTTTGGTTTTAAGCTGTGTTACGCGCACTTGCAATAAGCGACGGTCAGTTTCAAGCTGGGTTTCACCAGGGCCACGAAGACCGATACCCCCTTTTTGGCGTTCCAAATGCGTCCAACCCCGTACTAGGCGGGTTGATAAATGGTTGAGCTGTGCGAGCTCTACTTGCAGCTTACCTTCATAGGTACGCGCACGCTGAGCGAAAATATCTAAAATAAGACCAGTACGGTCGAGGACGCGGCATTGAATCAGTGCTTCAAGGTTACGTTCTTGCGATGGGGATAAGCTGTGATTAAAAAGGACGATATCAGCATCATATTCACTGACCAATTCAGCGATCTCTTGCGCTTTACCGCTACCAACGAAATATTTGGCATCAGGTCGTAGACGCGAGCCGGTTACCAGCGCCAAACGATCTGCGCCTGCTGAGTCTGCTAACAGCTCAAATTCGCCTAGATCATCAGGATCTTGCATTTGGCGGATGTCTAAATGTACTAAAATGGCGCGCTCGCCACCTTCATGTCTTTCAAAATATTCCAAAGAGTATCACCTATCAATTAAGTAAATTAATTATAAAAGTAGCATTCAGTTAACAACTTATATATGGCCTTATTACTTGATATTAAAGGGTGTTCGTGCAATTAGCGATAGTTTTATGTTACAGCCTTTATTAATGGATAGGCTGTTATTAAAGGGTATGGTATTAATGCTACGGCATTGACTATAGAGATTTGCAGACAATACTTCTTAAGGTTATAAAATAAGGCAAATGTAAATAAAGAATAATAACGGTCAGGAAGCTAAAACCAATGAGCAGAAACTGAGTGAACAAATCGTCACTGATTAGTAGAATTTTGCTATACTTATGGCGTTTTTTACAGATATTCAACCGCGAGGGATACAGATGCGCGACTCTAAGTCAGGCTTTTCGCTTAAACAACAATTAGGCCGTGGTAAGAAAATTGCTGGCATGACCACCACTATTGCGGGTGGTATGCGCACAGCAAAGCGTATTGGTGCTTTTCGGGAACCACCACGTGAAAAGCTACCGCGCTATATCCAAACCTTTTGTCGTAAGATGGCAGGTTCCTTTGGAGTCAAAGTGGTGCCGGTCGAGCCCGTACCGCAGCATCATGGTTTGTGGGTGTCTAATCATGTGTCGTGGATGGATATTCCGGTAGTGGGTAGCGTCAGTCCTGCTTTTTTCTTATCAAAAGCTGAGATTGGCGATTGGCCAATATTTGGTAAGCTGGTTCATGCCGCAGGGACGCTATTTATCCAGCGTGGTTCCGGAGATGTGGGATCGGTAGCCACGCAGATAGCCAGCTTTTTGACGGAAGGCTATTCGGTGATATTCTTCCCAGAAGCCACGACCACTGATGGCAAAAAGATTAAGCGTATTCATGGTGTGCTGTTGCAAGCAGCGATAGATGCTAAAGTACCGGTTCAGCCATTGGTGCTGTGCTACGTCAATAAAGACGGCACCCTTAGTGAGGAGCTGCCTTATTATGGCAAACTGACTATGAAAGCTAGCATTAAGCGCGTGCTTGATAGTAAAGATGTGACCGCCTATGTATTGCCGCTTGAGCCATTAGATCCAAACGGTCATACAAAAAGCGAGCTGACCAATTTGTTACAAAAACGTATGCAAGATGGCCTAGCAGAGTTGCATGCGCGGGTATTAATTACACCTGTTAATGTACCAGCATCCATTTTATAATCTGTGCCATAAACTATCGGGCTGGTTATAAAAAACAGCTAAGTTGAATAATAAAAAAGGCGTCAATCATAACGATTGACGCCTTTTTGTATGGTGTTAATTCAATACAGCTTTCAAGAAAGCAGCTTTTATACTAAAGCGCTTAAGGCGATGGGTTCGGCTGAGTAGCATGTACCGCTTCGATAGCCTCTAACACCTCTGCATCTAAGGTTAAATTGATGCTATCGATATTAGATTTTAACTGTTCAGTACTAGTGGCACCAATAATAGTACTAGTGACAAATGGGCGTGAACTGACAAAGGCTAAGGCCATCTGCGCCATATCTAATCCTGCATCAGCGGCAATCTTGGCATATTGAGCAGTTGCCAACTTCGCTTCTTCATTAATATAACGCTCATAGCGATCATATTCGGTCAAACGTGCGCCGGCAGGACGTCTACCATCGAGATATTTACCAGACAATACCCCAAAGCCAAGTGGTGAATAAGCCAGTAGCCCAACATTTTCCCGATGGGATATCTCAGCCAAACCGACTTCGTATAAACGATTCAATAAACTATATGGGTTTTGGATAGTAATTGGTGCGATTAAGTTGTTTTTATCCGCCTCCCACAGATAGCGCATAATGCCCCACGGGGTATCGTTTGATAACCCATAAGCACGAATACGACCTTTTTTAATCTCATCGTTTAAAGCCTGAATGGTTTCTAAAAATGGGGTCAAATCATCTAGCGATTGTCCAGCCATGTCGCTGTCATAGCCACGCTGTCCAAAAAAGTTGGACTGCCGTTCAGGCCAATGTAGCTGATAGATGTCAATATAATCGGTCTGCAGACGCTGCAAGTTATCATCAATAGCACTGCTGATTTGCTTGATATTAAAACGGCTTTGCCCGTCACGTAAAAAGCTCATCGGTGACATTTTGCTGGCGAGTATGACTTTATCGCGCTGTTTATTTTTACTAAACCAAGTGCCTATATAACACTCAGTATCGCCCTGTTTGTCTTTATCCGGTGGTGACGGGTACATCTCGGCCGTATCCCAAAAGTTCACACCTTCGCTCAGCGCCATATCCATCTGCGCATGTGCCTCCTCTTGGGTATTCTGCTGTCCCCATGTCATCGTCCCCAGACAAAGTTTGGAGACCTCCCCATTGATTTGCGGGAGCGTTTTATACTGCATGCGGATCTCCTTTTTAGTCTTAAATAAATAGTTTTATACTAGTCGTTATTCTAAAAATGGTTTGGTCTGTTATTAGCAGCACTTAAGTCTTAGCAGCATTTGAATATTAGCTTTATTTAAGCCATTACATTAATTGCACACTGGTGACTCCAGGCGGGGTAACTTTAAATATTTGGACTTTAAATAATACCGACTGTCCTGCCAGTGGATGATTAAAATCCACTTCGACCTCATCGTCATCGATCGCGCTAATGGTACCGGGCAAGGTGTTTTTGCCTTTATCCTCAAACTCAATCAACATACCAATCTCTGGATTATCAGCGACCAGTGCAAATTGGGTACGACTGAATGTTTGGATATTGTCAGGATTCCACTCGCCAAAAGCTTGTTCAGGATCAAGGTGCGCGCTGCGCGTATCTCCAGCCCGCAGGTTCATTAGTACTTGCTCAAACCCAGGCAATAAACTCTCATCACCGATGGTTAGGGACACTGGTACGTCACGGCTAAAAGTTGAATCAATAACAGTACCGTTTTCAAGTGTGACCTCAAAATGCAACTTAATAAGGCTACCGTAAGTAATGCGCGTGTCTTCATTAGGGTTGATAAACTGAGATTCGGTCATGGTTATAATGCCATCTATTGGTGAGGTTGAGGAGGCAGTGCCTGAATAATAATATGAGAAATGATAAGCCATTTTATGAATGATATAAGCGCAATTAGTGTAACTTCCGTGGTTTCATTTAAGCCATATTATTCAAATAGTGTAACATGTTGAGCAATATAGAATAATTGCTTGAGGACATCATGACAACCAAACAGCAAGGGCATATCAAAAAATGGCAAGACGACAAAGGCTTTGGCTTTATTGAAACTGAGGCGGGCGAGTCGGTATTTTTTCATGTGAGTGAGTTTAAAGCCCGTCGTCGGCCTAATGTCGGTGAGCAGGTTGTTTTTATCACTGCTCCAGACAAGCAAGGTCGACTTCAGGCGAAGCAAGTACAAGAGCTTGGCTTTGTACAGCAACAGATGGCGCAAAAGAACAAACAGATTCGTAAGCGTAATTCACAACGTAGACAGCAATCAGACTTTGAGGCTGGACAAAAGAAACGTTTATTTCTTGGGGTTGGGTTTTATGCGGTATTGATATTATTAGCAATTATGAACAAACTTAGCTGGCTAGTGGTCGGCTGGTATGCAATATTAGGGCTAATAACTTATATGATGTATGCTAAAGACAAAGCCGCTGCCCAAAGGGATGAATGGCGTACATCTGAATCGACCTTACACATTTTAAGTGCGCTCGGCGGCTGGGTTGGGGCAATGGTTGCTCAGACTTATTTGCGTCATAAGTCACAAAAGCCTGAGTTTCGGATGACATATTATCTGACGGTGGTGATTAACTTGGCAGGGTTGTTGTTTATTTTAGCGGGTGGGGATTTAGAAGGGTTGTTGTAGATAATACGTAGGGCGGGTTACGGATTCTCTAACCCTACAGACTTCAAGTTTTTCGGTAATAATAAAAAACCCGCTATAGAATACTATAACGGGTTTTTTATTTGCACCAATTTATACCAATTCACATCAGCTACTACGCTTTTTTTCCAAAAATAACATATCAATGATAATTAAAGCCACACCGATACTAATACTCATATCCGCAATATTAAAGATAGGATAATGCCAGACATCAGCGTTATGAATATGGATAAAGTCGATAACGTGACCATGCAGCAAACGGTCGATTAAGTTACCAATTGCACCGCCAAGTACCAATGCCAGACCTACGGATAATAGCTTGGCTTGGCGTGGGGCTTTGATAAGATAACCGATTAAGAATATTGACATAATGAGCGCAAGACCGGAGAAAAACCACTTTTGCCAGCCGCCCGCATCTGCTAAAAAGCTAAACGCTGCGCCATAGTTATATGCTAGCGTCCAATTGAGGAACGGCTCTACGACTGGCACTGGATCTTGAAAGTTTAGCTTGGTTTCCGCCAGCCATTTTGTCCATTGATCAAGACCAAGTACGATAAGAGATAGCAAATACCATGCCAAGGCGCGTTTGCCATTTGCAATAAGCTTAGGCGTTTTGATTAACCGACCTTTAGGAGTCGATGAGCTGCCAGTCGTCACATGAGCAGGTCTAGGCGCCTCTTGTCTATCATCAGAGCTATCCTCTTCATGCGAAGTATCAGCTGGCTTCTCATCTACTTCCTCAACTAGCTTTTTATCCAACGGCTCATCAACCTCGACGATATCTAAGTCAGTTTTATCGTTACTTTCTTCTTCAAGCAACGTATCAGTTGATTTCTCAACTACTTCCCCACCTAGATTTTTATCCAAATGCTCATCATCTTTGACAGTGTCTAAGTCGGTTTTAACGTTGTTATCTTTGTCATAGTGGGTACGGCGCTCACGCGTGTTAGGCGGCGTGTTAGGCATAGTGACGCACCTCGCCGTTACCGAACACGTTAATGACACAGCGTGCGCACAGTTCTGGGTGGGCGTCATCGATACCGATGTCATCACGAACATGCCAGCAGCGTACACATTTGGTACCATCGGCAGCGCTAACCTCCACGATTAAGTCGGCTAATTCATCCATACTATTTTCTGGGTTATTTTCGTTCTTACCTTCATTCTTATTTTTATTAATATTAGCAGGCGCAGCACTCATTGGCTGCAAGGTTGCGCTACTGGTAATTAATACAAAACGCAGCTCTTCACCTAATTTGGCCAAACTGTCATGCATCGTGCCATCGGCATAAAGGATTACATCTGCTGATAAATTCGCATTGATGAGTTTGTTGCCACGGGCAGTTTCGATATGTTTATTGACTATATCTTTGGCAGTCATGATGCGCTGCCAGTCATCAGAGCTAATGGCACTCAGCTCAAATTCTGGTAACTCGTACCACTTTTGGGTAAAGACATAACTATCTGAAGAATCATCATCCGTACCGTGCAGCACTTCCCATGCTTCTTGCGCAGTGAAAGATAAAATTGGCGTAATCCAGCGAATCAAAGCTTGGGCGATATGATGAATGGCGGTTTGTGCTGAACGGCGCGGCATGCCATCGGTCTGCGTGGTGTACTGGCGATCTTTAATAATATCTAGATAAAATCCACCTAAATCTTGCGAACAAAACGCAGTAATGTGCTGAGTGA
This sequence comes from Psychrobacter urativorans, assembly GCF_904846675.1. Classification (GTDB taxonomy): domain Bacteria; phylum Pseudomonadota; class Gammaproteobacteria; order Pseudomonadales; family Moraxellaceae; genus Psychrobacter; species Psychrobacter urativorans_B. The sequence goes on from NZ_CAJHBT010000006.1 coordinate 82,162, forward strand.
CTTGATGAAAGTCCATCGCATCATAAGCATCGATGATTTGTGCTTGTACCGTTTGCGCACGCTCAATGATGAATTTATCAAGGCTGACCAATTTGTTGATATCTACGCTATCGGTTGTTGGATTAAAGTCATCGGTATTGGCCAATAAAAAGCGCAAGGTATTACGGATACGGCGATACATATCGATGGCGCCTTTGAATACTGTTTTACCTGCATTCATCTCATAACGATAGTCGCTAGAAGCAATCCATAAACGCAGCATGTCCGCGCCAGTTTTATTAATCTCTTCTTGCGGCGTGATGATGTTGCCAAGAGATTTACTCATCTTGCGGCCATTTTCATCGACCACAAAACCGTGAGTCAAGACTTGCTTAAATGGCGGGCGTTGATACATCGCCTCAGAAGTTAGCAATGAGGTCTGGAACCAACCGCGATGTTGGTCGGAGCCTTCTAAATATAAATCTGCAGGATTGGTTAATTCATCACGCTGCTCAAGTACCGTAAAATGCGTCGTCCCTGAGTCAAACCACACGTCAAGAGTATCCGTCGCTTTATCATAATCAGCGGCCTCGCTACCTAAGAAGTCCTCACAGCTGGCATCAAACCAAGCTTCAACACCGCCAGCAGCGATTTGCTGTGCAGCAACTTCCATAAGCTCTAAGGTATTAGGATGCAGCTCACCCGTTTCTTTATGGGTAAAGAACGCAATCGGTACGCCCCAGGTACGCTGACGGGAAATACACCAATCTGGACGACCGTTCAGCATAGATTCAATACGATTTTTGCCCCATGTTGGTGTCCAATTCACTGATGGAATGTCAGCGAGTGCGCGCTCACGTAAGCCTTCAACTTCCATATTAATAAACCACTGCGGCGTCGCCCGAAAGATAATCGGGGACTTATGACGCCAGCAATGCGGATAGCTGTGCTCAATTTTGGTATGGCTCAGTAGATGATCGTTCTCATGTAAAGTCGCGATGATTTTTGGGTTGGCTTTATAGATATGCTCACCGGCGAATACCGCCGCAGTGCTTAAATAAACGCCAGTACCGCTGACTGGGTTTTCAACCGGTAAGTCATATTTAAGACCGACAATATAATCGTCTAAACCATGACCGGGTGCGGTATGTACTAAACCAGTACCACTGTCGGTAGTGACATGGTCGCCTAAGATTAATGGCACTTGACGGTCTTCAATAAGTGGATGCTGAGCATGCAGGCATTCAAGCTCGCGGCCTGTTACGGTCGCGAGTACGCCTTGATTGCTTAACTCTAGTGCCGTCAACGCCGTGTCGATAAGGTCAGTGGCTAATAACAAGTTGCCCTTTTCAGTAGCAACCACGCTATAGTCATGTTCAGGATGCACGGCAATCGCTTGGTTGGCAGGCAATGTCCAAGGTGTTGTCGTCCAAATGACTGCGGCAATGCTATCTTTTATCTCAGCGAACGCCGCGACCTTTTCGGTATCTAATACATCAAAGCTAACATAAATCGCGTCGGAGACTTTGTCTTGGTATTCAACTTCCGCTTCCGCCAATGCTGAGCTACAGTCCAAGCACCAGTTGACCGGCTTCATACCACGCGTGACATGACCGTTATCATAGATTTTAGCCAGTGCTCGCACGATATTGGCTTCTTGTGAGAAGTTCATGGTCAAATAAGGATTATCCCAATCCCCAAAAATACCTAAACGTTTGAAGTCTGCTTTTTGCAGCTCTACTTGGCTACTGGCATATTCGCGGCAGAGACCACGAAATTCTGTTGCCGAAACCTTTTGGCCGACTTTACCGACTTTTGCTTCGACCTTTTGCTCAATCGGTAGACCGTGGCAGTCCCAACCGGGAACATAAGGCGCATCAAATCCTGACAAGGTTTTGGACTTTACAATAATGTCTTTCAACACCTTATTGACGGCATGACCTAAGTGAATCTGACCGTTGGCATAGGGAGGGCCATCGTGCAAAATATATTTAGGCGCGCCTACGCGGGCCTGACGAATCTTGCCATAGACGTCGTCCACCTCCCATGCGCTTAGCCAATCAGGCTCACGTTTGGCCAGATTGGCACGCATTGGAAATACGGTATCGGCCAGGTTAAGGGTGTCTTTATAATCAAAGCTGGGCTTATCAGTAGCGTCTTTATTCATAGGTTTGTCAGTCATAGAAAGGTTCTTTATTTGAAGGATAGAGTTTGATTCGAAGAAGGGTGTTTGGTTTGCAAAAATCGATATGAATAGTAAATTAACAATAGAACAAATATAGGATAAAAAATCGGTCTATAAAAATGAGTGGCCAAAATAAGCAATTATAACGAAGCTATTATATGACAAAATGAGTAGGGTAAAAAGAGCTGTAGCACCGACTCTATATTTAAGTAGGATTTAAGTAAAAAAATGTACAACTGTACTTAACAACGGTTCGATATTGTGCTAACTTATTAGTTGTTAATAAAAGACTATGTAGTCTTAATAGTTATATGAATCCATAGCAGTCATTATATCTGATTATCATATTTTTAATATAATGACTAGCTACAGCCATATAAATTATGCTATAAACTAAGAGTAAATGACAACCGCGCTATTATTGACCATTATCTTATCATTAAATGAGGGTTAACGCTTATCATCACAAGAGAGTGTTGAATAACCTCTGTTATTGTCAGCTCTGTGATATTAGATGTGCTATAAGGTATAGCAAGCATATTGATAAATTGTCCATTTACAAACATATTTTCAAGATATCACTATCATCGCAACACGGTAATACCTTCAGTAAGACCATTAGCAGTAACCATCTAACAGCGATACTCTAATACCATTTTCCAAGCCGTCACTATCAGCAGATTAATAACACTACCTGCAATAGCGCCGCCCAGTAATCTTTAGTAGCCAAGCTACCACATACCTTTAACCATAACTATTTTGGCATTATGAAGCTGCCTTGGTATTGCGCGCATTATAAATGCTGCCTGACTATTTATTAATATCGATTAGTAACTTCAGTCATTAATAAGCACTGATTACTAATATCAACAACAATAATCATAGATGTACCTAAACGTGCTGACCCTATCGGTCACAGCCATAAGTAATGTTTAACGTTTCTGTTTATAGATTAAAAATTATTCACCGTATTTGTACTGACATTTAAAAACCAAATTATAAGTTCAGAGTTAAATTATAAGTCTTACCTAAAACAACAACCACGCAAGGAGCAATAATGAGAGTAGGTATCCCAAGGGAAGTTAAAAATAACGAAAACCGTGTAGGTTTGCCACCAAGCGGCATTAGTGCCTTAGTTGATGGCGGTCATGACGTTTATGTTGAGACCAATGCGGGTCTCGGTTCACAGTTCACCGATGCTGATTATAAAGAGGCAGGCGCGACCATCGTTGAAAACGCTGCAGAAGTATGGGATGTTGAGCTGGTCGTCAAAGTCAAAGAACCTCAACCTGAAGAGTATTCATATCTAACCGAAGGTCTGATGCTATTCACTTATCTACATTTGGCCAATGAGCCTAAACTTGCCAAGGTATTGGTCGATAATAAGGTGACAGCGATTGCTTATGAGACGGTTCAATTAGCAGACAATTCATTGCCGTTATTAACGCCCATGAGTGAGATTGCAGGGCGTATGAGTACGCAAATTGGCGCACAGTTCTTGCAGTCTTTTTATGGTGGTAAAGGTATCTTACTTGGCGGCGTGCCTGGTGTCCAAAGAGGCAAAGTTACCATTATTGGTGGCGGTGTATCAGGTACTGAAGCGGCCAAAATAGCCATCGGTCTTCGTGCTGACGTGACTATTTTAGACCTAAATCCTACACGTCTTAAGCAGCTGTCTGAGATGTTTGGTAGCGGTGTACAGACATTGATGTCAACCAAAGCCAACATTGCTGATAGTGTTAAAGACAGTGACCTTGTGATTGGTGCGGTACTGATTCCGGGCGCAGCAACACCGAAACTGGTATCTGAGGAGATGATCAAGTCAATGGGTGATGGCGGTGTGGTCATTGATATTGCCATTGACCAAGGTGGCCTGTTTGAGACTACTGACCATATGACCACTCACGATAATCCTACCTATACCAAGCATGGCATTATTCACTACGCAGTTGCGAATATTCCTGGTGCCGTCCCACGCACCTCAACTATGGCACTGTCTAACGTTACTTTACCGTACGTGACTGCGCTGGCTAATAAAGGCTTTGAGAAAGCTTGTAATGACAACGAAGCACTCGCCAAAGGCGTGAATACTGCTAAAGGTTACGTCACCTATAAAGCAGTTGCAGAAGCGTTGGATTATGATTACAAAGAGCTTAGCTCGTTAAATAAGTAGCCTATTCTTAGGTGATTTACGCTTAAGTGATCAGAGCTAACAATACTAACTAAAGTTAATGTTGTTAGAAGCCTGTGAAATGATTGTTTATCCCAGTATGACTATTGGTATAAATTTTCACTTAGCAGGCTTTTTTTATTACAACATATTGGTTCTAACACTACCATACTGAACTCAGCCACAATCTAAGTTTAAGTGACCATAACGGTTGAATACCCGTTAATCCTTGGGTCATCTCGCCGTCTTTTAAAATCACATACGATGGGGTGACTTGTCCTTGCCAATCAGCGAAAATTTCCCCCTCTTGATCATTGACTGTAGTGAAGTTATAGTTATGTTCGTTTAGATAGTTATGTAGCTCTTGATCGCTACCTGACTTTATAGCGATAGTGACCACTGGATAGCTTCCTGCGGCCGAAAGAGAGTTCACCGCTGGTGAGGTAGTGCGGCATATCGGACACCACGTTCCCCAAAAATATACCAGCGTTGGTTTATCTGCACTGAGGCTTGCCAAATCAACCATTTGCCCTTGGTAATCAGTCAGTTGCAACTGTGGATTGGCTGGCATGACCGGCTGACGCCACCAGTTAATCGCGGTATAAATAATGACAAACACTATGCCATATAACAGCACGGTCTTGAGCACTGATAGCAGCTTTTGCATTGGGCTTTTTTTTAATTCTAGCTTAGCACTGGTGTTGTCATTAGGATTGTCTATATTGGCTTTAGAATTACTATCAATAGTCATAGCATCTACTTTTTTAAGTGTATTGTCTTTGGTTAATCAGTTTTTAGATAAAAATAAACGGCTGAATCATCAGCCGTTTTATCAAAATAGTTACTATTAGAGTAGGAACTTCTTAGTAGAGAATCCACAATGCATTTAAGGTTTTTGGGCATGACCTTGTAGCGGATCTCCAGTGAGGACACTGCCAGTATTTTCTCGGCGTTCTTCATCAGTTAGCTTACTAGCGGAGACTTTCGCTTTTTTCTTCCATTTAAGACTGAATAAATCATCACGGCGATCAATTAGATTGTGTACTGACCCTTCGTTACGGACGTGGGTGAGCTTATCTAGATTGACGTCGGAGAAAAATACCATTTCAGTATTGGCAGTGGTTTCCGCCATAATAGCATCATGCGGAAAAGCAAAGTCTGATGGCGAAAAAACTGAGGACTGCGCGTATTGAATATCAAGGCTTTCAACTTGTGGCAAGTTACCGACTGAGCCGCACACCATAACATAGCATTCGTTTTCTATAGCACGCGCTTGGGCGCAGTGACGCACGCGCAAATAGGCATTTTTGGTATCCGTCCAAAAGGGTACAAACAAAATATCCATATCATCAAGTGCCAGCAGACGAGCCAGCTCTGGGAACTCAACATCGTAGCAGACTAAAATGCCAATTCGTCCAGAATCGGTATCGAACACTTGCACTTGATCGCCGCCTTCAATGACCCACGCGCTACGCTCATGCGGGGTGATATGAATTTTGCGTTGCTCCTCGACGGTACCGTCGCGACGGCATAAATAACTGACGTTATATAAGGTGTCGTTTTCATCTAACAGCGGCATAGAACCCACGATAACATTGACGTTATAGCTGACTGCTAAATGCGAGACTTCATTTTTAAACCACTCGGTATAACCGGCTAAGAAGCGAATAGCAATGTTTTGGTCCGTGGATTCGCATAGTCCCATTAAGGGCGCATTAAAGAACTCAGGTAGGCAAGCAAAATCTGAGTTGTAATCGGCCATGACATCAACAAAAAACTCGACTTGTTGCAGTAGCTCTTCAGGAGATTCGACCTCACGCATCTGCCACTGAATACCGCCAATCCGAACCTCAGACTTACGAGTATTGGGCTTATAATCTTGCGGCTCGTAATAAATATTTGCCCACTCAAGTAAGGTTGCAAAGCCTTTAGACTGTTTGTCATCAGGTAAATAAGCGGTCAAAATTCGCTTAACAATAAAACCATTGGATAGCTGAAAGGACAAGGCTGAATCATGAATTTCACGGGATTCAACAGCATCAATATATTCGCCTGGTGTTAAGTCTTTATGGTTATAATAATTAGGAATCCGGCCGCCAGCAAGAATAGCGCGGAAGTTCAACTGTCGGCACAGCTCTTTACGGGCGTCATAAAGACGGCGGCCAAGACGATAACCGCGATATTCAGGATCAATGAGGGCATCTAACCCATAAATGGCATCACCTTTGGGATTGTCTTTGATAATTTCCTTTAGCCCAATGAGATCATCATAAGTATGCGGATTAGAAAATCTAGCATAATCAACCCGCACCGAGAGTACCATACCAATCAATTGATCATGATCAAACAAAGCAATTTGCCCCTCTGGAAAAGCATCAATTAAGGTGTGAATGGTGTTTTTCGACCACGACCCACCCAAGTTGGCATAAACGCGATCCATTAATTCTTTTAATTGAGGATAGTCTTTCTTCTTAATTTCAGCAATTGTAAGATGAAAGTCATCGATTTTTTCTATTTTGCTCATAGTAATCCTGTATTAGCGGTGTGATGGCGCTAGATGGGCATCGCTGCTGTTGATTTCTTTAAGTTATCAGCTCTAATAAGTATAGAGAACCGTATTATAAACGCAAAAATCATCAGTGGGGTTATGGTCGGTAACAGCTGCTGCTAGACTTCAAGCTATTCCGTAATAAGCATCTAAGTTGTGGACTTAAAACGATATCAATAGTGTCACATTAAGGTTACAATATTTCAGCCATTACAATAGTTTGTCGCGTCTAGCGCCTAACTTCTCGCTTAGTTTATGCAGAAGATCTAAATCTTTGCTTATGGTTGTTATGATAACAAGCTTGGCGCGCAATAAAAGTGCAACGTAGTAACCGTTTGCTATGATTTTGTGAGCACTGGCAGTGCCATTTTATGATGGCGCCAATTTTATCGTGTTAACTTGAATATTTTATACTTATTCATTTAGGTTTTGCGCCGCTGAAAATGGCAGCTGATTAGGATTATTTTTTTTATGCCTTTAGGTCATATTGATACGGTAAGTACTTTAGAAGAACTAGACGATACGGCGCTGGTACAGCTGGTATATGTAAGTAGCCTCACTTTAAAGGGTCGGTTGAGTACGTCGATTTTTGCTGAGCTTGAAGGTCATGCCCGCGCTTATAATGAACAGCATAATATTACTGGCATTTTGTGCTATGGTAATGGCCATTTTTTACAATGTATTGAGGGTAACAAAGTACAAGTGTTAACGCTACAACAGCGGATATTCACCGATAAGCGGCATAAGAATTTAAATATTCTGTTAGTACAGGCTATTGATACCCGCAGCTTTTTTGATTGGCGTATGCGGTCGCTGTTTTTGGAGCGCTGGCTGTGGTCACCTGCGACCAAGCAACAAGCCACTCAGCTGTCACCGTTTTTACCGTTCGCGCCCCATGGGTGGTCATCTAAGCGAACTGAGCAGTTTTTACAGACTATTAAGACCTTTGATACGGCGCCGCATATCAAAGCGGCTGGCATTACCTATAATGCCTTGGGTAATATGGTCAGTCATATCGTCGCACCGCATCAGGCATTTTTAATGGTACAAGCCGTCTTAAGCGTGTTGATTGTCGTCGCTATAATATTACTGTTTTTATAATATAATATTTTATTTACCCTATAATTTCATTTACCTTATAAGAAGTGCAATAGAGAATGACGCTCAGTAGTGATACTGGCGTCATTTTTTCATTCAAAAAAGTGATTTAAGCAATTTTCTGACTCAATTTTGATAGGTAATGCCACTTATTACATATCAAAAATCTTGCCACGATTCATAATGTTATTAGGATCAAAGACTTGTTTGACATCCTTTAAATATTCAATTTCAATTGTACTGCGGCTATAGTGTAGATAAGGCTTTTTGGTCATGCCGACGCCATGTTCAGCAGATACTGAGCCACCATATTTTTGCACCGTTTCAAAAACGTATTGGTTGACCACCTGACATTCCGAAAAGAACTTATATTTACTCATGTTTTCAGGTTTAAGAATATTTAAATGCAAATTACCATCGCCGATATGACCGAACCAACAAACCTCAAAGTCGGGATAGTTACTGCTGACAATGTGGTCAATCTCGTCTATAAAATCAGGAACAAGGGTAATAAGCACTGAGACGTCATTTTTATAAGGGGTAAATACTGAGATGGTCTCAGATATATATTCGCGTAGTTTCCAGAGTTCTTCAGCTTGCGCGATGCTTTGACTCATGACCCCATCGACGACCCAACCTTGTTCCATACAGTGCTCAAAAATTGCCATCGCCTTATCCATAATGGGCTCATAAGGCGCTTCAAATTCTAACAAAGTATAAAACTTAGTACGCGATTCAAACGGCTCTTGCACTAGTCCATGCGCCATCAACTTATCAATCGCTACGCTGTCAAAGAATTCAAAAGCGGTCAGGTCAATTTTTGCTTGAAAGGCTGAGAGTATATTCATAATGTCAGTAAATTTATCCATACCTAGCACCATGACCGTTAAGTCCTGCGGTAGGCGCTCAAGTTTAATCTGCGCATGAGTGACCAAACCTAAAGTTCCCTCACTGCCAATAAATAATTGACGTAAATCATAACCAGTGGCGTTTTTGACCATCCCGCGATTGAGTTGCAATATATCGCCTTTACCGGTGACTACGGTCAGCCCCATAATCCATTGGCGGGTCATACCATAACGAATGACTTTGATACCACCCGCATTGGTGCCGATATTACCACCCATTTGACTAGAGCCTGCGGAAGCAAAGTCGACAGGGTAATATAGGTCTTTGGACTCAGCGAACAGTTGCAGCTGCTGGGTGACCACGCCAGCCTCGATTTCTACCAACCGATCAGCCGGATAAAAAGTACCGATATGGTTCATTTTATCCATACTAACAACAATCTCGCCATTGGCTGCCACTGCACCCGCTGATAATCCTGTACGGCCGCCACTTGGCGTCAACACCACATTGTGCTCATTCGCCAGTAGCACAATCACTTGAACTTGCTCGGTTGATTTTGGGAAGACAATAGCGGCAGGCGCAGGCGCGAAATGCTTGGTCCAATCTTTGCCCCAGTGCTCTAAGCTTTCGCCATCCGTCTTGATTTGAGAGCTATCAAATTGATGTACGTCGATAAGGGTGCTTAAGATTGCTTGGACGGCGACACTGTAATCATTTGCCATAGTAGATTCAGTCATGATGGTCTCAGATAGTAAACGTAACGTGATAAAGTAGTTTACCGTTAATATTATCCTACTGCTAGCCCATCTCTGATGGAACGGTAAAGCTCAGCTGGCTATCATGGTATAAAATAGTAACTATTTATTTAAGGGTATCCTCTAACAACCGCGCTTGATATTGTGTAAGATAAAAGGATTATTCCGTTTTATTCATCGCAGACTATTTATCAAATAGTTATAGGAAAGGTCTCACATGGCGCTATCATTACAAAAAGACAAAATCCGGTTTTTATTGCTTGAAGGTCTGCATGAGAATGCCCTAAAAGTTTTAGAAAATGCGGGCTATCAAAACATCGAGAATCTGAGCCACGCGCTAGATGAAGATGAGTTGATTGAGAAGATCAAAGACGCTCACTTTATCGGAATTCGTTCACGCACTCAGTTGACTCGCGCTGTGCTTGAGCACGCGCACAAGCTGATTGGCATTGGTTGCTTTTGTATTGGTACCAATCAAGTCGACCTTGAAGCAGCTCGTGAGTTAGGTATTCCGGTTTTTAATGCCCCGTTTTCAAATACGCGTTCAGTAGCAGAATTGGTATTGGCAGAAGCCATTATGCTGTATCGCGGTATTCCTGAAAAAAATGCCACTGTCCATCGCGGCGGCTGGGGCAAGTCGGCCAAGAATTCGCATGAAGTGCGCGGTAAAACCATCGGTATCGTCGGTTACGGCTCTATCGGCTCACAGCTATCAGTGTTAGCAGAAAGCTTCGGAATGAAAGTCATCTATCATGATGTGGTCACTAAACTACCATTGGGTAATGCGCACCAAGTTAGCAGCCTAAAGGAGCTATTGGGACAAGCTGATATCGTGACTTTGCATGTGCCTGATGAACCTAGCACCCGTTATATGATGAAAGCGGCGCAGTTTGCACAGATGAAAGAGGGCAGCTACTTCATCAATGCGGCACGTGGTACTTGTGTTGAGATTGATGATTTAGCCGCTGCGCTTGAATCGGGTAGAGTGTTGGGCGCTGCCGTTGACGTATTCCCAAAAGAGCCGAAGTCTGCTGATGAAGAGTTTGAATCTCCATTACGTAAGTTTGATAACGTCATCTTAACGCCGCACATTGGTGGTTCAACCCAAGAAGCACAGGCTAATATCGGGTTAGAAGTGGCAGAAAAATTCGTTCGTTATTCTGACCAAGGCGATACGGTGACGGCGGTGAATTTCCCCGAAGTTTCTATTCCCTTCAAAGAAGGCACCCATCGTCTCTTGCACATTCACCATAACGTTCCTGGTGTTCTGTCACAGATTAACCGACTGTTTGCTGAGTCCCATATCAATATTTTGGCACAAAGCTTGATGACTGAAGGCAGTGTTGGTTATTTAATGATGGATGTCGATTATCATGACTCAGATGCGGCGCTTGTCCAGCTCAAAGATGTGAAAGAAACTATTCGTATTCGCACCTTATATTAATACTGATATAGCTAAGATTCAGACACAGAGTTCTAATGAGCTGTGTTTTTCAAAAGGCTATTAACAGAAGCTGATACTATAATTCCGATGTCAATTATAAATAGTGTTTGGTTTGAACGAAGCAAGCCTATCTTATAAGTCGTAGCAGACAATTTATAAGATTGTCTGCTATTTTTTTGTCGTTTGAGTAAGCTTAATGTTGCTGTCACTACATTCCATATACATTTAGGTATACAGGTTAACATCACCTTCATTGTAAAGTGCACTTGATAAGTTATACTACATAGATAAGTTCGTTATCAAATCAGTTATTGATGTTAATAGTTCTTATTGATTCTGATGTACAACCTAATTTATGTTTATTGACTCGACCATTATTACTGCTAATAATAATTAAGAGACTGTCTATTAAAAAGGTATGGCCATTAGAAAGATATTGGTTTTATCAATGACGGGTTTATAATATATGAATCATTTAACGGTAAAAACTGTATAGAATATATACATATAACTCTTGTATTAATAACCAAATCTAACAAATCAACTAAATTAAGGGACGCTTTATGAAAATGAACATAATGAAAGCAGCCGCACTTGGTGGCGTATTGGCCATGACTGCAACTGCTGGTTACGCTGCTGACCAAAGCGCTTATCAATTATCAAGCCATATCTTAGATATCAGTACCGGTAAACCTGCGGCAAACGTTGATGTACGTTTGATGAAGCAAGTTAATGGTAGCTGGAAACTTCTTGATACTCAAAAAACGGGTAATGATGGTCGTATTGGTGAATTTTTGCCAAACCAAGGTAATATTGACAACGACGGTACTTACAAGCTTATCTTTGAAACCTCTCCATACTTTTCTACTCAAGGTGTAGAAACATTCTACCCGTACGTAGAAGTGAACTTCAAAGTTGAAGGCGATAAGCACTATCATGTGCCAATCACTTTATCAGCATATGGCTATAGCACTTACCGTGGTAGCTAAGTCTTAGTAAAAAAGCCTAGTTTTTGAATTTTAGAATAAAAAAAGAGATACTCCATTGAGCATCTATTTTTTTATGGCAGATAGTTTTACAGTCAAAATATATTTATAAGAAGCAATTAAAAACTTAACCTGATTTGGCTTTATTAGCCGCATCAGCTCGGCGGCGTGCTTCAATCTTAGCGGCTTTACGCTTCTCAATTACGTCAATGACTTCGCTACCGATATGCACTTCACCGCGCTTTTTGGCGAGCTGCATTTGGTACTCACGCTCACGGAAACGTGCTTTTTGCTCGTCCGTTGCCTTGTCAATACAATGCGGGCAAGACTCGCCTTTGATATAAGCGCTGCTCTTCATATCAGCTGCTGTGATGGGCATACGGCAAGCAAAGCACTGCTCATACTCGCCTTTTTCTAAGTTGTGATTGACCGATACGCGGTTGTCAAAAACGAAGCAATCGCCTTCCCACATGGATTCATCGCTAGGCACTTCTTCTAGATATTTTAAGATACCACCTTCTAGATGATAAACCTCATCAAAGCCTTGCTCACGCATAAAGGCGGTTGATTTTTCACAGCGAATGCCACCGGTACAGAACATCGCTACTTTTTTGTGCTTGCTCGGGTCCAGCTCTTTTGCCACGTAGTCTGGGAACTCGCGGAAGGTTTCGGTATTGGGATTGACTGCATTTTTAAAGGTGCCGATTTGTACTTCGTAATCGTTACGGGTATCGATTAGGATAACGTCAGGGTCTGAGATAAGGGCATTCCAGTCGCTAGGTTTGACATAGCGTCCAACCGACTGTAACGGGTCAATATTCTCCACGCCCATCGTGACGATTTCTTTTTTAAGCTTGACCTTAGTGCGATAAAATGGCTGCTCATTAGTATAAGATTCTTTAAATACAAAGCTACCAATCGCTTCAATAGTACGCAAATAATTAAGGACCTTATCAATACCGTGGCGCGTGCCAGAAATGGTGCCATTAATGCCTTCAGCCGCGATTAATAACGTGCCTTTAACTTCATTGTCTAGCATGGTATTCAACATTAGCTCACGATACTGCTCAAAGTCGGCAAAGCGCGTGAACTTATAAAGGGCAGCCACCACGATATTATTGGTGACGTTATCGTATTCGCTGGCGTGGCTCGGTGTTTTTGAGGCTTTAGGCGTATTTGCTGTATTGTGTTGGGTGCTACTCATAACGTTCTCCTGCTGGCTAAGTCGTAAACCTAGTGCAATCGTTTATTAAAAATGTGTTTTTTAAAAGGTTTCTTTATTTAAAGAAGGATTCATAACATTGGCGTAATTGTGGAATTGACAAAATGCTGGCGCAGTGTAGCAAATTTTGGGTCTTTTTTGGGTGTTTTCTATACTCAGTGACATAGATATATCAAACAATAAAAACCCAGCAATCGGCTGGGTTTTTATTAGCATAAGACTGAAGCTATCACTTATTTATTTTGAAACCAGCGATCCGCTTGGCTACGAGCCCTGACGATATCTGAGTTTGATAAGTTAAGCGCCAATTGACCGATTTTGCCACGTGCTTTGCTACGTACTTTGTCATCTAACATGCCATCACGAGCAGCTAAGTCATACCATTTATAAGCATCGACTAGATTTTTTTGTTTTTCATCTAACAAGGCAAGAGTATAACTGGCACGATTGTCACCGCGCATTGCTGCTTTTTCTAACCAGCCGCGTGCTTGCTGCAAGTTGGGCTGCACGCCTTCACCGCGTAGATACATGATAGCGAGATTGAGCTGGGCGGGGGCAACGCCTTGCTCTGCTGCGCGGGTATACCATTGGACAGCTTGCTGTGTATTCTGAGCCAGACCTTGACCTTTTTGTAAGCGTTTGGCTAAGTAGAACTGCGCATGATCGCTACCTTGATTGGCACGAGCAGTCAGCTCACTAACAGGCATCAGCTCAAAGCGTGAGGTATCTAGTGGCACATTCGCCACCAAGTCAGCATTGGCCAGACCAGCACAAGAGAATAAGGCGGTAAACAATGCGGCTTTTAACAATTTCATGGCAGCTCCAAAAGCAGGCGGTAGATAGGCAGGGTTTTATGCGATGTGATTAAGATAACAACTAATGGAGTTAATCATCATGTTGTCACATCTGTCTACGAGTAATGTATTTAGTGTTAAAAGAGGTGTTTACTCTTAAAATAGTGAGGCTGTTTGCGTGATGGGCTGCTATATTATTTATTACTATTAGTAACAAAATTAGGTCAAAAGCCATTATACAAATTCATGCCAACACCATAGATAAACGGTAGCAAAGGCACTATCGTTAACATTATTTTTCTAGCTTACCACTCAAACTTACGAAACTCAAATACTAATTACGCGGCTTAACAGCAATTTACGACTTATAGTCTGTAACAAAATCAGATAGTTACTGAGCGGTAAGAAAACCAGTACAAGAGGTTAAAGATTGGCAAGCTTATATAGAGGAGCTCATGGTTACACGATAGATGGCAACATCTGCTAATAGATTGGGCGCTTGCCGAATTAAGGTGGTCATCAGTGCTGAATGACCTTTATCAGAGTCGCTAACGGCAAAGCGATTAATAATATGAATATCATTCTGCGCGCACAGTTCTTCAAAGTCCTTAAAGGTACACAGATGAATATTAGGGGTGTTGTACCACTCATAGGGCAGCGCCTCTGAAACGGGCATCATGCCTTTTAGCCCCAGATGCAGGCGGTTTTGCCAATGGGCAAAGTTGGGGAAGGTGATCACCGCCTCACGGCCTACTCTTAGCATGTCGAGCAGTAACGTATCGGGTGATTTGACCGCTTGCAAGGCCCGCGCCATCACTACCGTATCGAAGCTATTGTCCGCAAAGCGTCCGAGACCATCATTGAGATCTTGCTCGATAATGGATAAGCCGTTGCCAATGGCCTCATTAATCTTATCGCTGTCAATTTCTAGTCCATAACCACTGACGCCCAGCTTCTGTTGCAAATGAGCGAGGAGCTCGCCATTACCACAGCCCAAATCGAGCACGTGTGACTGCGGGGCGATCCAGCGTTCAGCCAACTGATGATCCATTCTCACAAGCGTTCTCCTTTTGCAGTGCAGCTATTAGTCATAAATGGCGCGGTTAAAAAGCCTTTAACAGCACCCATATAGCGCGGAATATCGAATAAAAATGAATCGTGACCGTGCGGTGCATCGACATTGATATAGCTGACTGGTTTGCCCGCTGCCATAAGGGCATCGACGATTTCTTCTGAGCGCTCGGGTGCAAACCGCCAATCGGTGGTAAATGATACGATTAAATATTGGCACTGGGTATGCGCAAAGGTTGCTTTGAGCTCGTTATGAGCATTATCATTATCTGAATCTTTATCGAAATTATCATTCGTAGCTACAGCGTCATCACAGTTATTAGCAGAACGTTCATGATCAGATCTCTTGTCTGATGTAGGTTCTAAAGTGCAATCACGAGTAGGGTCAAAGTAATCTAAGGCTTTGGTCATCAGCAGATAGGTATTGGCATCGAAGTTTTCGCTAAAGCGTTCTCCTTGATAGCGCAAGTAACTTTCGACCTGAAACTCAACGTCATAGCCGTACATAAATTTGCCGGACTTAAGATCGCGACCAAATTTAGCCTTCATCGCATCGTCAGTGAGATAGGTGATATGGCCAACCATGCGTGCCAATATTAAGCCGCGACGTGGATAAGTGCCCGCTTGTAGGTAGCGTCCGTCTTTAAAGTCAGGGTCCGATAGAATTGACTGCCGCGCCACTTCATTAAAGGCAATATTTTGCGCTGATAGTTTAGGCGCGCTGGCGATAACCACACAGCGTTTGAGCCGGTTTGGATAATTAACCGACCATTGTAGCGCTTGCATGCCGCCCATTGAGCCGCCAACAATCGCATGCCAAACCTCAATGCCTAAGCGGTCTGAGAGCATCACTTGGGTCTTTACCCAGTCTTTAATCGTGACGAGTGGAAAGTCAGGGCCATAGGCGCGTGGCGTGGCATTGTCGTCTTCAGTACGATTTGGGTTAATGGTCGTAGGGCCTGTAGAGCCAAAACAGCTGCCAATATTATTGACGCAAACCACAAAGAAACGATTGGTATCAATGGATTTATTGGGGCCAATCATATTGTCCCACCAGCCTAATTTCTTATCATCCGCATGATGACTGCCTGCTGCATGATGACTGCCGGATAAGGCATGACATATCAATATGGCGTTTGATTTGTCATCATTCAGAGTGCCATAAGTCTCTACCACCAAATCAAATGAGGGAAGGGTGCGATTACACTCTAAGGTCAAGGGTTCAGCAAAGTGAAACGTTTGGGGCGTGACTATTCCGACTGAGCCCACTGAGCCCACTGAGCCAATTTGATGGGCAGGTAAATCAGGGTGGGATGGGTCACTGGTAATATCAGGACGTGCTCTCAAAGCTACCTCGCAAGACGACAGTCATCAATAAAATAAAAGCAGTACGGCAAAATGCCGATACGCTATGCCTGCCTATTGTATGGCGATGCGCGTATGAGCACAACCTCCATACCCGCTGTTTATTTTTGCGCTTATATTAATAACCCATTAGCCGCTTTTGCACTGCGTATATAGACGATAAAATGCTACACTAATACTAGCCTACCAGCGGTTGTGTCGATATAGTTCAACCACTATCATTAACATGAATCGTTGAGCTTAAATTAAGCACTGTTAATGATGGCTTAATAACGGTCAATAGTGGTTTAATACTGCTAGAAACACAATGCCCAAAATTCTTTACCCCATACCTTCCAATAACTACTTATAAAATGTGCCATTATGAAACCTGAACTGCCCCCACGTATTGCCGTCTTATTGATTAACCTTGGTACACCTGACGAACCTACTGCCCCTGCGGTACGGCGTTATTTACGTCAGTTTTTATCAGATCAACGGGTGATTGAGATTCCTAAACTTTTATGGGCGATTATCCTTAATTTATTTGTATTGCCCAGTCGTCCTAAGCGTGTGGCAAAGGCTTATGCCAGTATTTGGGATGGCGACTCGCCAATGCGTAATATTCTAAATGAACAAGTAGCGATGCTAGAGCCGCGATTGGCTGAACGTGCTGAGCCGTTTCGAGTGTCTGTCCATTCTGCGATGAGCTATGGCAATCCAGGTTTGTCTGATGTCATGGATAAGCTGCGTGGCGAGGGCGTCGACCACTTTGTAATGTTGCCCGTATTTCCACAGTATTCAGCAACTTCAACGGGCGCGGTCTATGATGCGATTACCAAATGGACGCTCAAGCAGCGTAATTTGCCTAACATCACCATAGTGAAAGATTACTTCGCACATCCACTTTATATTAAAGCACTCGCGGACAGCATTCGCCGCTTTCAAGCGGTTCACGGCAAACCTGAAAAGTTAATGTTTAGTTTTCATGGTATTCCGCAGCCGTATATGGATAAAGGCGATCCGTATCCTAGGCGTTGTAAATGTACTGCCGCACAAGTGGCGCAGGAGCTAGGACTGCATGAGGATGAATGGATTATTAGCTTCCAGTCACGCTTCGGTAAGCAAGAGTGGGTCAAGCCTTATACCGACGTGATATTAGATGAGTGGGCTAAGTCTGGCGTGAGCTCAGTACAGATTCTCAGCCCCGCATTCTCAGCGGATTGTTTAGAGACGCTAGAAGAATTGGCGATTGAAAACCGTGAGAACTTCATTAATGCTGGCGGGAAAGAGTATCATTATATTCCCGCACTCAATGCTGATGAAGCTCATATTGATTTGTTAGAAGCCATGAGCGCGCCATTGGTACAAGGTTGGGCGGGCACGCTTGATGGTTGGGCGTAGGCAGGCGAGTTGTATCTCTCATACCGATAAAAACACCGAACATAATGTTCGGTGTTTTTTTGTCTTTTAAGCGATAAAACAGTTTAAATATAACTATTTAAGCCATGCTGAATGCCAGTTTCTAGCCATTGATTTTAAGTCGCCATTTAGCTACAAATCTTCGATGTCGCTGTGTTCAGTCGCATCTTTATCCGCGACATCAACGATAGTAGGATAATCGCTGTCATCTAAATTGTCTTGGACTAATAGGTTTTCAGCACTTGCTTCATCGATATTTTGGCGATGCATTGGGGTCAGACCTTGAGTGGCATCAGTACCTACTTCTGAGTTGCTAAATCCTGCGCTATTGTCAATCACATCATCATTGTCGATGGTGTGTAGCATAGGATTGTCCAAATCGACTTGTTGGTTATTGTCGCCATCAATACGATCCATCTCTTCAGGGAGTGGGGTTTTTGAATTGTCCATGATGTATTCCTTAGTTTTTATTAGGTTCTGAATGATTAAAAAAGTCGTAGTTGAGGCTATTAGAATAAATCTGCACCAACCTATATGTGCTAACCAGAAAAGATGTGCTAACCGAAAAAGTTAATACAATTTTAAGTTATTTGTTCAGAGTATGATTATTTGTTCAGAGCCTAACTATTAGAAAGTCTGTTTATTGATTTTTTTCATCATCATTGATACTACTAGTAGTTAGAGGCCACAGATAGTAGTAAGGTGTCACATGATGTTCAAAAAATGTAAGATTGATAACCGCATTCAAGATTAAGATAAGAAAAACGGCCACCAGTATAGGGCAGCCGTAGTTAGGGTGTTGTATTAGACAGTATTACTCTTCATTTATACTGTTTGTTTCTGCTACTTTTTTTTCATTATTTACTTTCGCTCACAGTGTCAGAACTTACTTCGTTCCCACTCTGCTATTAACCCAGCGCAAAATTGGATCAGGCGAAACTTGTGAGAGCTTTTGTAATACTTTGGCTGGCATACCGATAGGGTAATGGGTACGTGATAGCTTACGATTAGGGCTACAGCTCAGTTTGCATAATTTTTTAGCGACATCATCAACCGTCAGATTGATACCTAAACGATTGATACTGGTGACATTTATATCTTTGGTCATGTCGGACTTGACCCAAAGTGGCATCACGTCGATAACCTTGATACCCAGCTCAGCGTACTCAATATTTAGCCCTTCTGTTAAGCCGCGTACAAAGAACTTACTGGCAGCATAAGGAGCTACTTCAGACTGACCATAAATGGCAGAGGCTGACGATAAATTGATGATTTTACCATTTTTGGCCTCCGATAAATAAGGGGCTAGCTTATGACAGCCAATGAGTACGCCTTTACAGTTGATATCAATCAAGGATAGTTGCTTATCTAAATCAGTCGTTGGTAGCGTGCCACTGACCAAGATACCAGCGTTATTAATCAGTACATCAATGCCGCCAAATCTATCAACCATATGCTCAATAGCAGTATCCCATGTCTCAGGCTCAGTCACATCGAGATGACCTTGGACGATACGCTTATCCTTTAGCGCTTTTTTAAAGACTTTGTCCTTAAGCGCACGCTCAAGCTCGTCGGTATCAATATCAAAAATACCCACGCTATGACCTTTTGCCAGCAGTCGCTTGGCAGTTGCTAGACCGATACCGCGTGACGCGCCCGTGATTAATATATTCATAATGTCTCACTTGATAGTTATCAATAATGATTGAATTGAGGTGCAACGCCAGATGGTAGCATTCAGCTACGCCTTTATTTAGCACCGTGGTCTTTTATTTTTTAGTATAGCAAACTATGAGTAAAAGACTATTAATAAGAGAGATGAGTTAGCTCCTCCTGTTATCCATTTGTATCTGCTTACCTGATTGAGGCAGGGCGCGGGGCAATAGTTACAGTTTGCAGTGTCACTTGTTATCAGTTGATACCCCAAAACCTAGCTTACTCGGTGCTTGTGCTTCAAAATATGCTAATTTAAATGTCCACAAATAAATAAAAGCAATAGCATAAATTATATCCTCGCTTAGCTCCTCAACCATCTGACCAAAGGTTTCAGGGAATACAATAGCGTGCTCCCCCATATATTGTAGTGTCGCCAACATGGCTACGACAAGGTATAGCCATACGGGAGTACGTTTTAGAACTGCCCAGAAATAACGCCATGAATAGATCAAAAAGCCGAGAGCAATGATATAAATGCCCAAAAGCACCATGTCTTCCCACCAATCATAAGATTGGCTCAGAAGCATAAAGTCACTTGGAACTAATATGTCAGACAAGTAGCTCAACTCACGACGAATAACCGTAAAAAATATCAAGACTGCGACTAACCAAAAATAACGACCTTGCTTGACGCGACTCTGTATCGAATACTGCGCGCAAAGTAGCAAGCACACCATTAAGAGGATATTACCGATAATTTCAATAATGCCATATTCAGTAAAAATGGTAATCTCTCCGTATATAAAAATGAGTATAAAATAATTATAAGAAACAAAAAAGTGAGCACGGTGGCTCACTCTAAACCATAAGTTATCCTAGGGAAAAGAATAACTTAACATCGGTTTGTTTCTTTTAGTTCTAAAGGCTAATGAGCCTCGTCCCAATTGCTACCAATATCAGTCTCAACTAATAATGGTACGGCAAAATCAACGTTCCAACCTGTTTCCGCTGCCGTGACTGATAATACCTCTTGCATGGCATTGGTAATCAGCTGGCTAATCTGGTCAGCATGGTCACTATCGACTTCGAACACCAATTCATCATGAACTTGTAGTAGCATTTTCGCTTGGGCTTTTGGTAACACCTTATCGACGGCAATCATCGCCAGTTTAATAATATCTGCCGCTGAGCCTTGTAGCGGGGCGTTAATGGCAGCGCGTTCAGCACCTTGTTTGACCATGCGATTGCTATGATTAATATCAGGGGTATAAAGCTTACGGCCTAAAATGGTCTCGACATAGCCTTTATCATGGGCGCTGGCACGAGTATTTATCATATATTCTTTAACGCTGGGGTAGCGATTAAAGTACATATCGATATACTCTTGCGCCTCGCCGCGGCTCATCTGTAATTGCTTGGCAAGTCCAAAGGCGCTCATACCATATAGCAGACCAAAGTTAATGGCTTTGGCATTACGGCGTTCGGTGGCGCTGACATCCTCGACACTTTTCCCCAATACTTCAGCGGCGGTAGCGGTATGAATATCAAGACCGTCATTAAAGGCGCGAGTCAGGTTCTCATCACCAGAAAAATGTGCCATCAGTCGCAATTCAATTTGCGAGTAATCCGCAGCTAAAATAACGCGCCCTTCTGGCGCGATAAAGGCTTGGCGAATTAGGCGACCGGTCGTTGTACGAATAGGGATGTTTTGCAAATTAGGATCTGTTGATGACAGTCTGCCGGTACTGGTCAATGCTTGATGATAACTGGTATGCACACGGTCAGTCTTAGAATCGGCAACATTATCAAGCGCATCGGTATAGGTATTTTTAAGCTTCGCTAAACCACGATATTCTAAAACGATATCGACTAGTGGATGGTCAATCTTGGACAATACCGCTTCGCCGGTTGAGTACTGACCAGACTTGGTCTTTTTACCACCTATGACGCCTAGCTTATCGAATAGCATTTCACCGAGCTGCTTAGGAGAACCCAAATTAAATGCTTCGCCTGCCACTTTATAAGCACGTTCTTCTAGCGCTATAATTTCTTCATCAAAGCGTTTGGATAATTCATTTAAAAATGGACGCTTAATCAAAATACCTTCAGCTTCCATTTGACACAATATCTCAGCCGTTGGAATCTCTAACTCATGTAGCAATTTTTGATTATTTTCATCATCGTCAAGTTTTTTGCTAAAAATATCGAACAGCTGATAAGTAATATCGGCGTCTTCACAAGCGTAATCACTAGCAATATCAATAGCGACTTGATCAAAGCTGACTTGTTTAGCGCCTTTATCGGCGACATCTTCAAAGCTGATGGTTTGGGTCTGCAAATAATGCCGTGCTAAGTCATCCATGCCATGACGAGTAATAGCAGCATTAATCACATAGCTGGCAAGCATGGTATCCATTGCCCAGTTGTTAGGCTTATCATGAATGCTGCCTACTAAGTCAATATCATAACGGCTTAAGATATGGGCATCATATTTAAGATGTTGACCGATTTTGCCTATATTTGTATTTTCTAATATGGGTTTTAGACGTGCTAATACGGTATCACGATCAAGTTGTTTAGACGTTAGCTCATCGCCTTCCAAGTTATGAGTCAAGGGAACATAATAAGCTTCGTGTGCCTGCGTAGCAAAAGACAATCCAACCAATTCAGCTTGACGCCAATACACACTGGTAGTCTCAGTATCGATAACAAAGTGCGGAGCGTTCTCTAACTGCGCAACTAAGCTGTCAAAGGCGGGCATATCCAAGATGGTATGCCAGGCTTTATCATGATTTTTACTGTTTTTGATATTATCAATTTTGGTTGATTGCAGCGACTTAGCGATTTGCGCTTGTGATTCGGTGTCTGCTTGAGTGGCAGCAACGCCTTGTGAGCCTTGGCCATTAGCCGGATGATTGGGGTGATCGAGGGATGCTAGCTCATTTTTAAATTCAAGCTCGCTGTATATATTGCGTAGCTCATCAATATGAGCACAAGGGTCAGTATTGATTTTTAGCTCGTTCCAATCGTGAGCAATATCCAAATCGGTAACGATAGTCGCAAGCTGTGCATTGAGTGGAATTTCATCGGCATGTTCGATTAGACTCTTTGCACCGCGGCCTTTAATGGTCGCGAGGTTTTGCAACATATTATCGATCGTGCCATATTCATTAAGTAAATCTTTGGCAGTCTTTTTACCAATACCGGGCACGCCTTTGATACCGTCAGAGGAATCGCCCATTAAGGTTAGGAAATCAATCATCTGATTGGGGTTGATACCAAATTTATCGACCACCCCTTGGCTGTCTGTCACTTTCCCTGTGAAGCTATCTTCTAAAATCACGCAGTCATTGACCAGTTGTGCCATATCTTTATCACCGGTTGAGATGACGACATGATGACCCTTTTCAACAGCGCGGTGAGCAAGCGTACCAATGATATCATCGGCTTCTGCGCCTTCGATACGCAGTAGCGGAATACCCAAGGCCGTCACTAAGCGATGCAGATAAGGAATTTGCTGGGACAGCTCGATATCCATCGGTGGGCGCGCCGCTTTATAATCTGTAGACAAATGATGGCGAAAAGTGGGCGATTTGGTATCAAAACAGACCGCCATATGGGTCGGATGATAGCGACGCATGACTTTTAGCAGTGCGTTTAACGTGCCACGAATGGCATTGGTATGTTGACCTTGTGTGGTTATCATCGGCGGTAAGGCATGATAAGTACGAAACAGATAATAAGAGCCATCGACTAAGATAAATGGTGGCTTG
This sequence comes from Psychrobacter urativorans, assembly GCF_904846675.1. GTDB lineage: Bacteria > Pseudomonadota > Gammaproteobacteria > Pseudomonadales > Moraxellaceae > Psychrobacter > Psychrobacter urativorans_B. Next base: position 105,458 of record NZ_CAJHBT010000006.1, read on the forward strand.
TCTTTGTCCACATGGCTGGTATCCATGGTCGCCACATTAGGCATAGTATCAAAGCTGGGCAGGGTATCTGGGTCAAGGGCTAGATGGGAGTTGTGGTCATTCTCGGTCATAAAAGTCACTTATTATTAGGTATCAGATAAATTAAGTATCAGATAAAAAGATGCCCCCATTATAACGATAAAACTGCTGATTGCCGAACTTCTCAATGCTTATGAGGGTTATCGCTGAAATGTCGCCAATAAAATCAAGTTATAAGTGCCGCCCATAAAAAAACCCAGCGTGTGCTGGATTCTTTTAAATAGCTTTTAGCGAGAGTGCGCTTAGCGTTTTTATCTATTTGCGCGCTTACTTCTAATTCTAATTATTTTACTTCTGAAGTCACTTCGCTATCGATATTATCGTGGGTGGCTTTAGAATACGGGCACACTTTATTAGCCTTTTCGACCAGCTTTTGGAACTCATCTGCTGATAGTTCGGTATTTTCAGCGCTAACGTGAATTTTGACCGCTAATTGAAAATCGAGGCCTTCACCTTTAAATAATTCTACCGATACTTCAGTTGTGGAGTCAAACTTTGCTTTTTCTGCTTGTTTGACCGCAGCTAGCGCCCCATCAAAGCAGGCCGCATAGCCCATTGCAAACAGTTGTTCTGGATTATTGCCTTCTTCACCAGAGCCGGGCGCTACCATGTTGATAGTCAGATCGCTGTCTTTAAGGCTGGCATTACCTGTACGACCGCCAGTAACCGTTGCTGTAGTAGAATATAGTGTTTTCATAACATGTCCTTTTCTATGAATTTTTTATAATCAATTTTAATAACTAAATTTTAAATAGCTCATTAAGCATAGCAAATCATGCGCTTAGCTCTATATAGCCGTAGTAAATGTATGATATGGATTTGTAAGTAAGACTTACAGTTGGCAAAGGGTAGTACAAGCTCGATATATAAGTTATAGCAACACTGGTGTAATATACATAAAACGCTCTGTAAATATAAATAGCAGAATACCTTGTTAATAAGGATACGTCTTAATGAAAAAAATAAACAAGCAGATACTTGTGCCTATCAGTCTCTCCTTACTAACGATCACGCTCGCTGGCTGTAATGATGATGATAATGCTATTTTTGGTTCAGGTAGTAGTAATGAGTTCACAGTCAGTAGTTTTGATAAAGGTATTGATCGTCAAACCAATAGGGAAGCGGTAGTACGTATCGATAGCAGATACCGCACAGGCGAGCGTGATGTTAAATCGACCAATATTGTAGGTAATTATAATAATCAAAATATCGATGATTTAGAGACATCTGTGGTTCTGGCAAACCAGTTTGACGGTACATTAGAAGATAAAAATATTGAAGTGAATAGCCGCACCGTTAAACGTCCTGTCTATGAGAAAAATAACAACAAGCAGTTTAATTATGAGACCACTTATAGAACAATTTCCTTATCAGGTGTTGATGCGCGCGACTATACTGCTAGCAACAACTTTGGTAGCAGTCGCGGCATTTTTACTGATTTGAATAATTACCCCAAAATCCCTACCAATCTTAGCTTCCCAGCTGGTTCAGTGTGCTACATTCCAGTAACCACCAGCGACCGCTCATTTTTCATCTTTAGTACTAAAGACAAAACAGGCTACCAGACGCTTGGTAAGTGGACTGAGAACGCAGAAAAACGGTTTAGTGATAACCGTCAATCTAGTACCACCACGCTCAATATTGGCTCAGGTAATAAATATAAAGCAGTACAGGTGAAGTTCTTTGCGGTCGATAATGATCCAGAATATTTGTCTAATGGTATAGATTACGATGGCAGTATTTATAATGCTGATTTCATTGATAGCACCCAGTCTCGACCTAATGAGGACAGTCTTCGCGGCGTCGTCGATTGCACCTTGGTGAATGATGTGGCGGCTGATTTTTTGGAAATAGAGATTAAACGCTATTATTAAAAATATTAAAAAACATCAAAAAATCCTTTTAATGTCGGTTCTTTTAGACTCATGCCAGTTATCAACTACCTAGAAGATAAAAACTCTGAGATAATCGTTGAGAAAGTAGAGCTTAATGAGTTCACAACGTATGATTGGGCAGATGTTCGTTCTTACCTTAGAATGTCAAGGCATTCTCTCTTTCTGCCCAGTGTTTCTCTGAACGAAATACGTTTTATTGTTAGGTTCCCTTCCACTGCATTACCGTCGCCACTCGGGTGCCCACTGAATAGAAAGTAAGATCAGATTCGGCTCCGAACACCTAACCGTCCGAAACGAAGCATTGGTCTTAGAAACGAACCATGTCCACGGGATCATTCATGCGCTGCTTTCCATGCACTCATTCCTCCAATATAAATGTCGAGCTTATCGAAGCCTCGGCTTGCCAGCCATCCTGCCGCTATCGTGGCCCGTTCGCCACTGGCGTATAGTGGCGTATAGTGGCGATTGCTGTCGAGTTCGTGCCAACGTTCATTGAGATGGCCGACATAGATGTGCTGGGACGCTTCGATCGCAGTGGTAGCCCGTTCGTCAGCGTCGCGGACGTCGAGTAGTGTCCAGCCTTTAGTGTCATTAAGGCGATTTTCAACCTCAGTTGTGCCAATCATCGGGGTTTGCTGCATTTCCTCCCCCTGCTTGGCAGCGGAGACTACGCCGACATAGCCACCCAAGACATTGTCGAGGGCGATTCGTACCAGATGTTCCATGGCAGTGGCAAGCTGTTCCTTATCGGATGCGATCAGCGCCAAGCTTTTTCCTTCACGGAAGAACCATCCAGCAAAAGCGGAGATCATGTCCACGGGTAGGCTCATCGCCCCAGGCAGATGACTGGAAGCATAAGCCATCGGCTCACGAATATCGACTAGATGATCAGCGTTGCAGTTATTAAGTTGCTGGAGCGAAAGGCTGCGCGGCCGGGTGACAGCTGGAGGCGCCTCGCCGCCCTCCATATTGAGTCGCTCCATCAGCCGAAAATAGGGCGGCTGGTAATGATTCTCGCTCACCTTGAGGCGGATGAATGCGTCGCGGTCCGCAATTTGCAAACGCGGGTTGTTCAATCTCTCATGGTCGACGGTGGAAAATTCGCGCTCTGCCATGCTCGATCCGCAGGACTGATCCAGCACCGTGTGCGGGGTAGACAATAGCCTGATCGCCTAGCGCCAGGATCTTTCGTAGCGAGTCGTAGGGCAGACCTGCAACCTCCTCGCGTCGGTCGGGGTAGAAGTCAGTGCGTCCGACATCCCCTATGAACAACGCATCGCCGGTGAATACGCCGACAGCTTTGTCTGGATAGGCTGTGTCGAACACGGCATAAGCAAGGTGATCGTCGGTGTGGCCGGGCGTTTCCAGTACGCGGATTTCAAGCTGGCCGATGGCGAAGCAATCGCCGTCGCGCACCGTCTGGGCATAGACAATGGGCCTTTCTGGGTTCGGCCCGTGTAGCACAACTGCGCCAGTAATTTTCGCTAGGATCGGCGCACCGGAAACTAAGTCTTCATTGCGATGAGTTTCGAAAATGTGGGTGATTTCTAACCCTTCTGCACGCGCTTTATCCACGTAAATCGCGCAGTCGCGACGTGGATCAATCACCGCAGCCTGACCGCCTGATCCCACTAGATAAGATAAGTGCGAAAGTCCCGGTGTTTTAATTTTTTCCAACAGCATAACCGTCTCCTTAAACGAACATTCTCGGCCTTTTCGGTAAAAAGGTTATTATGATAAATGCTAGCTGATCATATTTGGAATATCAAATAAGTTTCTTCTATACAATATTGAGCCTATAGACAGTGTCAATAAAGCATTTGTAAAATAAAGGGGAATAGTGTCTTGACCGTAAATTCGCGCCTCAGAATGCATTCTATCTACTGCTATTTCCTTCCAAATTTCAATGATAAGTTATTCATTATGAGGGCAGAGTCTACACCTTTGTCACTCAACATTAATAATATTGCTTCTTTGCAGTCAAGGTGAAAGGGCAATCCTCAAGCAGTAATGAATCCTACCTTGTAGGTTCTGCTAGATTCAAGCGGTGCATCCTCGCATGCCGCCTAATTTTGGGAACTCAGGGCTTTAAGCCGTCCATATCAATTCTAGGTGTGGTGCGAGATAACCGTGTAGATCACTCATTTACAGGAGAGTAAGGTTAGCTTTCATACGTCGACTTCCTTGATATAGATTTCGTTAGTAGCCGAATTTGTACGCGATTTTGGTAGTGTTTCGCCAGTAGTTCCGGCTTTGGCCTCGGCATTCTGTTCAGCAGAGGCTTTACTCTTGACGACACCTGCACGCAGGCGTCCAGCGTTTGCAATGACCATCAACGAACTAGCTGCCATCGCGGCCGCTGCTGCGAGCGGCGGTACCGTGCCGCCAACTGCAAGACCGAGCGCTAAGACATTATAGGTTACAGAGAACACAAGGTTTTGGCGCAGTATGCGGCGAGATTTTTGAGAAATTGCTATCGCTTCACCCACCGCGGTCATACCACCTTTTGCGATAACCACATCAGCTAGGGCTATCGTCGCTGGTGATGCATCAGTAGCCGCTATACCTACATCAGCGCGCACAATGGCAAGTGTGTCGTTAACGCCATCCCCGACGAAAGCAGTCGGGCCTGGTCCTGCCTCGACGAGTGTTGCCTTATCCTCAGGTGTGCAGGCAGCGCGAATCTCATTTTGTTTTAGTCCGGCTATGGCCCCAACATGCGCACAAGGAGCGGGCGCATCACCGCTTGCCATTCCGAGTATAAGACCGGAGGCTCTGAGTTGTGAAATCGTTGACGCTGCGTCGGGACGTAGCGTATCCCCAAGAAGAAATGTAGCCGCCCACTCGCCATCGGTCGCCATATAAACGGCAGTCAAACCTGTCTCGTGCTCTTCTTCAGGTAGGGTGATGCCATTACGAAAAAGAAAGCCGCGACTTCCGACCATCACCTCTGTGGCATCAACGGTGGCTTTGACCCCATCGTCAAACCGCTCAGACTTTGTTGCAGTTAATAGTTTTTGATCTTGCGCTGCTCGTCGTAGCGCCTGAGCTACCGGATGTATAACCTCGTTTTCAGCTGCTGCTACAAACGCTAATAAGCGTGCGCGATCGAGCCCTGAGCGCAGTTGCAGCTCTCGGAGTACTGGCCGACCTTCGGTCAGCGTGCCTGTTTTATCAAAAAGTACACGCCGCACCGCACCGAGGCTTTCCGATGCTGCATGTGTCCGGAAATGGATACCTGATGCCGCTGCCGCTCCGGTTGCAGCCAAATGCGAGACGGGTGCAGCAATAGCTACTGCACAAGGGCAGGCGATAATTAACACAGACAATGCTCGAAGGCTTGCTTCTTCTCCCGATAAACCCATGGTAAGCCCCACAAGCAGTGTGAGGGTAGCAAGCGTAATTGCGAGCGGTACAATAACCCGTGCCAGTCTATCTGCCAACCGGTGAATTTCTGGACGTGCGTGCAGTGCGTTCGCAATGTCGACACCCATAATATCGATCCGCCGTACGCCCACCTCTGCGGTAACGGAAACTTCAATCATGCGTGAAAGGTTGACGAAACCGGCTTCGACTGTGCCACCTTTGATGATAGCGCGCGGCGCAGATTCACCCGTCATAATACTGGTATCAAAGCTACTGTCGCTGGCAACCAGTTGACCGTCGAGTGGTACACGTTCACCAGCTGCAACCCGAACGCGATCGCCCGCGCGAATCTCCGAGGCCAAAACCTCGTGCACGTTTCCATCATCGCCGACACGGCGTGCTGTTTCGGGCAATGCTGTACGTAAGGCAGCAATAGCACGGCTGGACTGCCGCAGTGTCGCCATCTCCACCAGACGTGCCAATGTCAAAAGCACAACCAGCATTACTGCTGTATCAAACCACACCTCCGATCGACCTACAGAAAGCGACCAGACTGATGCGATCACGGCTCCTGTGACTCCCAGACCGACGAGGCTATCCATTCCTGGTACGCCTACACGTGCCGTCCGCCAGCCAGCCAGCAGAATAGGTGCACCGGCCCAGACCACGACTGGCAGCGCCATCGCTCCGGCGGCCATGGCAAGCGCACGTCCCGTTGCACCGGCGGCTATGTTATCAGGGTTCAGGTAGAGTAAAATGGACAGCACCATAGTCCACATGCCGAAGACAATTGCCACTACCAGTCGAGTGGCGACCCGACGCATTTCTGCGACGATTCTATCTTCCATTCCGTCGCCCGTGTCAGGCGGCGTCAAGCGGTAGCCCATAGCTGAAACCTTGCGCGCCACTGCACTAAGGTCGGTACCCTTGTCCCATGAAAGCGCAACGGATGCACCGGCAAAGGAAACCTCGGCGCTCGTCACACCTGGGACTTTGGTCATTGCACGGCTCACTGCGGCTGCACAACTTGGGCACCATAACCCATCGATGCCGATTATACCCCGATCTAGACCGTCCAGTGTGGCAGGATCGAATGCTGGCATAGTATCCATTGACTATTGCTCCGGTACAACGATGCCCGTGGCAGATGGGGCATTAGCGTGGTCAGCATTCACACCTTTACCAATGATCCGGCCGCCGACTTCACGACCATAATAGCCCTTATGATCGTGGAATTGCTCAGCCGATTCTGCGACGCTCATTTCTCCTGGTTGACGTGGGTCGGGCGGACGTTCGTGGCTGTTGACGTAAGCTGCAACGTCCCACGCCTCTTGCGCGCTCAGCGAGTAGGGCTTGCCCAATGGCATATTGGCATGAATAAATCCTGCAGCTGTATTTACCCGGTGCATCCCAGCTCCCCAGTTATAGGAGTCCGGGCCCCATAGCGGCGGAAACGCGTAGCGGCCGTTCATGTCCTGCCGTCCTTCGCCTTCGTCACCGTGGCAAACCGCGCATTGCGTCTCGAATACCTTTTTACCCCGTGCCGGATCGTAACCAGCCTCAGGTTCGTCCGGTACTGGGAAACCGGAGCCTGGCAAGTCGACCCGATTCGGCGCACCAGTTGCTAGCCAGTGAAAGTAGCTTTCCAAATCTTTGTAAATTTGATGTCCTGACGGCGGCGGGCCACCAGCCGGTCCTGCAGGGGCATTCATGGAATAAGTAAAGCAGCCGTTTACCCGATCCTCCATAGTATTAATCATCTCGTTCTTGCCGCGATAGGTCGGGTACATACCAGCCGCTGCCCACATAGGCGCGGAGTTCGCCTCCCTTCCCGCGTTGAGGTGACAGTTCGCGCAAGCAAGCGAGTTCCCCACGAACTCTGTGGCGTTCGCTCCTGGGTTAAGGAAAATCTCGCGGCCACGCCTGATTGATTCGCCAAATTCATCGTCCGGAATCTCATTATCGGCGGGCGGTAAAAAAAAGCCGTCTGAATCCGTCGGAATGTTCAGTTTTGCAACACTTTCATCCTGCTCACCCAATTCATCGCTTGTTTTGAGAAATGTTTCGCGTGCTTCCTGCGACTGTTCACCGGCTTGCTGCGCGTCGCCTACTTCTTCGGCGGTACCGAGAAACCACGCTGCTGCATCTATTCGATAGAGATAAGCGCCTCCAAGCACAAGGATCAAAGCGCCAAGCCCCGCGTAAAGCCAGCGTTGGACGGCGTTACCGCTCCGCGTTTCCTTTTCATACTGTTTTTCAGACATTTTCGATCCTCCTAATCAGCATCGGGGTTGCGGGACTGCGGTGGTGGCAGCGTCGCGAGATAGTCCGACACTGCACTCATATCTTGTTCCGAAAGCGACTGCGCTATAGAGTGCATGAGACCAAGCGGCGAGTTGACCCGATTCCCTTCTTTCCAAGCGGCAAGTTGTGTGTGTGTATAAGCGGGATGTTGACCCGCGATCGCGGGGAAAGTTTCCCCAACGCCCCATCCGAGCGGTCCGTGACACGAGAAGCAGGATGGCAGGTCAACTGTCCAATCGCCAGCCAGCGTCAGTTCTCGGCCGCGCTCTAGGTTGCCACCGAGAGAAGCTGTAGCCGAAGGAGCTGTCTTAAGCGCGGCATAATAGGTGCCAAGTGCAGCCATTTCCTCATCTGTCAGCGTTGATACGACATATTGCATGTTGTCATTGATACGTGCACCGCTCTGATAATCGTGCAGCTGCTTTACGAGATAGCCCGCTGACACGCCAGCCAAGCGGGGAATGTTCTGAGCGCCTTGGCCGGTGTCTCCATGACAAGAAGCACAGGACCAAGATGCATCGGCAGACTCTCCACTCCCATCGATCAGAGCCATGACGCTTTTTGGGTCGGCTTTTGCCGCAGCGGCTCCATAGCTTTCTGCTGCTCGCCAGTCGATCATCGCTCCATCCTCTGTAGGTTCTTTTTGGGTGGTTCCAGTCAGAGCGATTAAAAGAGCAACTAAAAGAGCACTTGAAATGGCAATAAGAATTATTGATACAACCATTTTCATTGTGTTTCCTCCTGAGCTTCTTCAGCTTGATCAGGCACTGCCATTTGGGCCTTTGCCTGGTTCTCAGCAACCGCTGTGTATTCTATGTCAAAAGCATTGTGGAGTTCGAACCCTCCTTGCCACGGGTAATCAATCTTGCTTTCAAGCGCTTTGCGGACGGCTGCAACTTGGTTTGATGAAACTGCATCAGCTTTGTTTGACCATTTGCTACGGATATGAGTCAGGATAAGGGCAATCTCCTCATTTTCGAGGGTCGCGTGAAAGGTGGGCATCCGTCCGTCATAGGTTTCGCCTTTGACCTCAATGAGACCTGTGATGCCACGTAGTAGGATCGCAGTTGGTACCTCTGCATTGGCTACGACGTACGGTGACCCGTCAAGCGGAGGAATCGCGTTCCGTACACCCGATCCGTTCGCCTGGTGGCAGGTCGCGCAATAGGTTCCAAAAAGCGCTGCGCCCTGTGCAGCCAAAAGCTCGCCTTCAGCCTCTCGTATTTCGGCAGTGTTCGCATCGGCGGATGAGACTCCTTTATCCTCTGCAGCTCGTACCAGTTGTGCGTCTTTACCGTCTTCAGTTGCCTGCGCATCAAAATAAAGCGTCACTCCGCCGGATATAGCAAGCGCGATGGCTATCGCAATGAACGGCCAGGGTACTGGGTTTTTGGGTTCGGTAGGTTTGAAATCATCATCGATGTTACGCGCAGCCGATCCAAAATCCTTGGTAAATTTATTCTTGGGTCGTTTCATTTTTCCATCCCCCTGTCTTCTGAATAACCATTGTCGCGTAATTCAGGGTTAGCGACGGGATAAGTCCGATCAAGGCTGACGAGGTAGTCTACAAGATCAAGCGCTTCGGGCCGCGCTACAACGACCTTACCTGCTGGGCGATTCTCGACAGGAAGTCGCACCACAACATCGCTCGCTTCAGCCTCTGTTTTGGTCTCAAATAAGAAGGGGTAACTTGGCATGATTGAGGTCGGGTGGATTGCACGCGGCTGATAGAGATGGGTCAGATGCCAGTCACGGCTGGGCATTCGTGCGCCGATGTTGAGCAGGTCTGGTCCGGTGCGCATAGTGCCTAAAAGATGGGGCGTGTCATAGGCGTAGTCTGAAGCAGTGGAAGGACGGCCCCATCCGCGTTGGACATCAGGTCCCTGCTCGGGTGCACGTGGCTGCTGACTGTGGCAATATACGCAACCGAGATCTACATAGGTCTCCCGTCCGCGTAGTTCGCTCTCAGTATAAGGCTCGAGACCGGGCGTGGCTGCTGCCGAGCGAATTTCGTCGCCAGGCAGGATGACAAGGAATACAGTCGCAAAAGCCAGAATAGCCGCAACGAGTAACATAAGGGGCATAACACGGTTCATTTTGGTCTCCTCACTGGTTCTGGTTCGGTTGTGTGCTTTCCTGACTCTCGATCAATCCAGGGCCTGCTTTCCATTCAACACCTCGGCCTACAAGGATCGCAATCATATTGGCCGCAAAAGCGAAATGTCCAAGCACCATCAAGGATCCGCCGACAGAGCGGCCTGTAAGGTAGGGCACGGTCAGCTCCATACTCTCCATAAAGTCGCGGGCGGGATCAAGCATTGCCTGCCCTTGCAGCCAGCCGCCCAAGCTGAGTGAAACGAAATAAATAGTGAATCCGATGACAACCAGCCACCAGTGTGCAACGATGAGCGCAGGAAATGGCCAAACACGACCCACAAGACGGGGCGTCACATAATAAATGCCGCCAAAAAGTACGAAGGTCACAAACGCATAGACACCCAGGTGCGCATGACCAACCGTATAATGAGTAAAATGCGTTACTGAGTTAACAGCCCGCAATGCTTGGAGCGAGCCTTGAAAGGACGCAGCCGTATACATAAGCGCCCCGATAGCCACGAACCTCAACGGAATACTGGCACGAAATACGTCTAGATTGTTAAGCCACAGCGGATGCTGGTTAATAGCGACAGCGATTACTGGAACAAACATCATGATGGATTGAACAATTGAAAGTGTCACTACCCATGTCGGCACGGGCCCGCCGATCAGATGGTGTATCCCAACCTGACTGTAAAAAAGCGCCAGTGCCCAGAAGCCTATTAGTGAAAGGCTATAGGAATAGATCGGCTTACCAATAATCCGTGGCAGCAGATAATAAGCAGCACCGACACCTAGCGGCGTGAGCCACAGACCTAGCACGTTATGAGCATACCACCAGTTTACGGTTGCCTGTTGCACGCCGACATGTAACCCCGGAATGTTTGCCACAATAAACAATATCGGAAACCAGACCATTGCCGCTAGGTAATACCACCCAGTAACGTAGATATGCTTCACCTTTCGGTGCTTTGCCGTTACTATCAACGGAATCACAAACATAAATACTGCGAGCGCGATGAATATGTCAATCTGCCACGGAATCTCTAACCATTCCAGCCCGTCGGTCCAGCCGATGCCGATTGCCCACGCACCTGCACCGACTGCGACGTTCATTAAAACGGCTCCGGCGAGCGCAAGGGAGGGCAATCGCAGACGTGTTGCAAAGATTGTTGGAAGTAGCCAAAGTGCAAGCCCCATCAATCCAAGGGAAAGCCATCCGTAGATAACAAGGTTCAAATGAATGGTTCGCATGCGCCCAAAAGTCAGGGCTGCAGAGCCGTTTAGCCAATCGGGAATGTGTAGTTTTAAAGAGGCAATCAGGCCAAAGGTGCTACCGATAATCAGCCATAAGGTCGCGGTGGCAAACACGAAAAGGATAATGCGCCGAGTGTTTTTAGGGAAAAAGCTTTCGCCGTCTCGTCCGTGCGGTGATTCTGTTTGTTCTGCATGAGTGCTCGGATCATCAGGCGTTTCGGCCCGATCTTCGGCCTCAAAAATAGTGAGTGCATCCGCCTGTGTAAAACGCATCTCGCTGCGTGAAATCGTCCAGATGAGAAAAACAAGCGCCACCAATGACACTGCAAAACTCACAAGGACAAGGGTTCCGACCGTGAATTCCAAAATATACTCCCTCTTCGTTAAGTGTCTCTTGAGGTGAGGCACATTCGCTGTTGTAATACCTTAAAAGGCGCAACACCTTAAAAGCAGCCTAATAAGCTCTATGTATAATAGTTACAACGATACGAACATTATCCGTTCTCTCATCAAAGCGTTATCGATACTCGATCGCACAATATATGCTAGCGTCTCATATTGTGAATATCAAATAGAGGGCTTCAAAAACCCAACGCTTAATTAGTTGCTATTCTGTAATAAAATTATTTCGTCATAACAAGGTGAGATAGAATATCCACATCAAAAGTGTGTATAACTCACATAAGGGAAGACTTATGTGAGAGTTGGCCATTCTGTTTAAAGTGCTACTGCTATATAAAAGATAGATACAATACAGAAAAACACAGTACAAATTAGATACAATTTACTGGATTATTCAATATGGAAAAATAGTCAGCTGACACGGCCCAATAGTATTTTCAAGCAATTAAATAAAGTATCATCAGTTCCTCCTACTATAACTACCATAAGGAAGCATGAGTCAGTCATACGATAGTTTGGTATAGAGTATAGAACACCTAATTTAGTTGTTTTATACCAACAATAATTGATTGATAGTGATAGCTTTATGACGTTAATTTCAAGCACCTTGTTAAGGTTGGTTGTTTTTTGACGGAGGAAATCGTCTGAGGTTAGTTTTCTTCGTCTGTGTAAAGCTTTCATAAAGTAAGTAAAGTAGGTAGTGATTCTTGTTTAATCGTTTTTTCTGTGTAATATCGAGCCTATGGTCTAAGCCTGTAAATAGTACGACTGAAGCAGTTACGAAATAGGCATAAATAGCATCTTGACCATAAATCCGCTACAATATGCGCATCGAAATCTGTCATAACCTTTGTTGTATCACTACTATTATCTTGCTATTTTCTTCCCAAATTTAACGATAAGTTATTCATTATGAGCGCAGATACCAAACTTTCAGCACCCAAGCTCTCAGCAACTAAGCTTGCCCGTGAGGTTGCCCAACGCCGCACCTTTGCCATCATCTCGCATCCCGATGCTGGTAAAACCACCATGACCGAAAAGCTACTGCTATGGGGTCAAGCGATTCAGGTCGCAGGCGAGGTTAAAGGTCGCAAAACTGACCGTCACGCGACCTCGGATTGGATGAGCATGGAACAAGAACGGGGCATCTCTATTACTACCTCCGTCATGCAGTTTCCGTATCAAGAGCATATAGTCAATCTGCTTGATACCCCGGGCCACGCGGACTTTAGTGAAGATACTTATCGAACTTTGACCGCCGTGGATAGCGCGCTCATGATGGTTGATGGTGCAAAAGGCGTCGAGGAACGTACCATCAAGCTGATGGAAGTGTGCCGGATGCGTGATACGCCGATTATCTCGTTTGTGAATAAACTAGATCGCCAAATCCGTGAACCGCTCGATTTGCTCAGTGAAATTGAAGCGGTACTAAAAATTAAGTGTATTCCTTTAACGTGGCCGATTGGTATGGGGCAAGACTTCATCGGTGTTTATCATTTAACCGAAAATAAAACCTACTTCTATCAAAAAGGTCACGGTGGCGAGATTGTCGATGTCGAAACCCGTGACGGCTATGATTATCCTGATATTCGCGAACGCTTGGGTGCGTTGATGTTTGCTGCTTTTGAAGAGTCTCTTGAGCTGGTACAAATGGCGCTGGAAGACTTTAGCGTTGAAGAGTTCTTAGCGGGCGAGATGACGCCAGTATTGTTTGGTACTGCGCTCGGTAACTTTGGCGTTAATATGGTGCTTGATACGTTGGTGAAATATGCGCCGCCTCCCAAAGCGCATCCTGCTAATGAGCGGGAAGTTGCCGCTACCGAAACTGACTTTACTGGCTTTGTATTTAAGATTCAGGCCAACATGGATCCGCGTCATCGTGACCGCATTGCCTTCTTGCGCGTGTGCTCAGGTAAGTACGAGAAAGGCATGAAAATGAAGCATGTTCGTTTGGAGAAAACCGTACGTATTGCTGATGCTTTGACCTTTTTAGCGGGAGACCGTGAAGCGCTAGAAGAAGCCTATCCGGGTGATATTATTGGTTTACATAACCATGGAACTATCTCTATTGGTGACAGTTTTACTGAAGGCGAAGAGTTAAACTTTACCGGTATTCCGCATTTTGCCCCTGAGCTATTTCGTCGGGTGGTGTTAAGAGACCCACTCAAATCGAAAGCCTTACAAAAAGGCCTGCAGCAGTTGAGTGAAGAGGGCGCAACGCAGGTATTTATGCCGCAGATTAATAACGATTTAGTCTTAGGTGCGGTGGGGGTGCTCCAGTTTGAAGTGGTCGCGCACCGGCTTAAAGAAGAGTACAAAGTACAGTGTACCTTTGAGCCAGTATCTATCGCCACCGTACGCTGGATTCACTGTGATGATGAAGTGGCACTCGCAAAGTTTAAACGTAAAGCTCATGACCAACTGTCAATTGATGGCGGCGGTTATCTGACTTATTTGGCTCCTTCACGGGTGAACTTGCAGCTGATGCAAGAGCGCTATCCGGAAGTTACTTTTAGTAATACTCGCGAGCATTAATATAGTTAATCCATGATATTTACATTTCTTTGAAAAGACACGCGGGCCGTGTCTTTTTTATTGGCCCTCGTTTATTATCAATAACTCGCATTGATTATAGATAGCACTCTACAATCATTTAACTAAAATCACTTAACTTAAGTAAAGCAGCGCTTCAAAAAGGCAAACAGTGTTCCAACAATACCCCGCAGTGGTTACGGTAGAATATCAGTAGATGCCGTGTGTTTATTAGAGAGGATATGTGCCGATATTGAATCAATCCACTACCCGTAAACCCCTCGTAAGCCAGCAGGCAAGTGCTAGGTTTAATTATTCGCGCTTATGTTCTGTACTTGCAAGTGCCGTATTGATCGGTATGACCGCCAGCTTCTCAGCCAATGCCAGCACGTTTATTTCGGCCAGAGACTTTCTCGATTATGAGCTGCCCAAAACGGTACAAGGCAGTTGTAGTGAGCGCCAAAACTGTCCAGAGATTGAGGTCAAGTACCTTACAACCAATCATGACTGGATAAATAAAGCAACCAATGCCCGTATTGATAATCTAGTTGTTAATAGCAAACCTACTGAGACCGTACCTATTACGATTACTGGCGCGATGATGGGAAACGCAACTGAACGGCATAATCAAACCCCATTTTATCCCTAAGTGGCTATATAGAAGAGACGATATACTCATATCATTTGGTAAAACTGCTAAGATAAAAACATAAAGGCTGGATTTCACGGCTTGCATAAAGGTAATAAGTGATGTGAGCGCTAAGTAATTTTAATACTAAAGACTATTTTGATAATAACTGTTAAATAAATATTCAATAATAAGGAGCGATATTATAGTGAGCAATTTAGATGAGAAGGACATGACAACGGCAGGAACAGACGCTGCTAATATCAAAAACACTGATACCGTTACAACTGCAAGCAGCTCAGAAGCTGTTACTTGGCAACTCAATGCGCTTACAGAGGCGCTTGGTGACTTGTCGTTGACCGTAAGCGACAGTTTGTCAGTCGGGCGCGGTAGTGATAATGATGTGGTGCTGGGCAGCAAGCAAGTATCACGCAATCATGCGTTACTGAGTGTCTTAAACGGTAAGTTATATCTAAAAGATTTAAACTCATCGAACGGTACCTTTGTTAATGAGGAACGGATTGAGGGTAATAAATCTGAGCATCTTAAAGCTGATGATACCGTTGGCTTTGCCAGCTTTACTTTTCAAGTGGCGACACCAATAGAAGCTGACACAGATGCCGCTATACACGCTACTGAAGCTCCTGTGAAAGATAGTGTTAAAAATAGTGTGACAGACACTGCTGGTGACGTAGAGCAGCCAGTTAAGGCTGATGAGCCTGTAGCTGACTTAGAAGCGGCGACTATTGATGTATTGCCTACTGCAGTCGTTGATGCAGAAGCTATAGATAGTGACGTTATCGATGCTGAAGTAGTGGACGCTGAGATTGTTGAACCAGCTATTGATGCGCCAGTAGAGCCAGTGGTCGTAGAAGCAACTGTTTTAGAAAATAACATTCCAGAAAATATGGTAGATGAGCCAATATCAGAAACTGTGGTATCGGATACTAAAGTAGAAGATCCCGTGCAAAAAGAAACGATGATATCAGAAGTGTTGTCTTCTACCGCTGGTAGCTCAGATGTGTCTGATACCTTGTCCCCTGATAAGTCGACACCTGATACATTAGAACCTAGCGTAGTAGCACCGACAGTAGCAGCAATACCTAAGCCAAGTACGGCCGCTGAGCAGGATACAGTGATGTCCAATGATACTTCCAACCATACTTCTGAAGAGTCGCTAAATAAAAAGATGTTAAACACAGAGTCTCTGTATAAAGAGACTCCAAATGAAGAGCCACTAGTGACAGAACCAGTTGTTAATGAGCCCCTAGCAACAGAGCCAACTGCTCAACAAGAACCAACAGTCAGTCTAGAACAAGACAAAACTACCAAGACTGCGCTGCAAGAAGAAGCTGACCCCGATGTGCTACGTGCCAAACAAGCCGCCACTGCTCAATTCTCAGGAACCGCCAATTTAGGCCAGCCACGCGATCTTGGTACTGAAGGTAATAACGCGATGGATCAGGCTCTTAATAATACGGCTAATGCCGGTCATGTAGAGAAGAAACCCAGTGGCGGTTGGTTTATTTGGGTATTTATTGCCATCATTATTGTCGGATTGGCATTATGGTTATTCAATATGGGCGGTGCTTAATCGTCGATTATTAGTTTGAGTTATGAGCTAAAATTTATAACCTTAGTAGTCAGTTGTTATTGTAATATCTGACTATTAATAGCTGTAACTAAACAGATTTACAAACTATCCAGTATCCCTAATTACTAATAAGACCTGCCAGTTTTGTTATACTGGCAGGTTAAGTGATGGCTGTTTTTTTACTTAGTTTCAACTTGCCAACTTTATTATAAATTCCATTTTATTGTGTTTGTCCTATTGTATTTACCATTCTCATCTTTTGCCAACAGGGTGCTAAGAGACTGCTTATTATGATGACTTTTGAAGAATATCAAGACTTTAAAGACCGAGGTTTTAGCCACGCGCCGCTCATTAAAAAACGTCTGATGGACGCGCAAACGCCGGTTTCGGTGTTTTCTAAAGTACGCGATTTGAGTGGTTCAGCCTATCTTTTTGAATCGGTAGTCGGCGGCGAGCGTTGGGCGCGATATTCGATGATTGGATTGGGCAGCGATTTAATATTGCAATATGCTGATGGCATGATGACTATTAAAAAAGATGACCATATTGATATCGATGCGGTGGCTGATCCCTTTGGTTACCTCCGTAAGCTGATGGCAGGTTATAAGATGCCAACGTCAGATGATATGCCAGCTTTGCCGAGCTTTAGTGGCGGACTGATAGGCTATTTTGGCTATGATATGGTACGTGTTATCGAGCCTAGCGTTGGCTTGTCAGATGCGCCCAATCCGATGTCACTACCTGATATGTGGTTGATGCTGTCGATGAGTGTGATTGTGTTTGATAATCTAGAAAACACCTTATCCATTATCGTTTATGCTGATTGTAATGATGAAGATGGCTATGGGGCTGCTATTCGTGAGCTGGAGAAAATCGAAGATAAATTAGCAGAAATGCCAGATTTAAGTGCGCCGATTATGCCGACCCCGAAGTTTAAATCGCAAACCGGCAAAGAGAAATACTGCGACGATGTCAGTAAAATTAAAGAGTATATTTTAGCGGGAGATGTAATGCAGGTGGTTCCTGCGCAGCGTTTGACGGCGGATTATACCGGCGACTCACTGGCTGTTTACCGTGCATTACGTTTTTTAAACCCATCGCCTTATCTGTTTCTAGTTCACGGCTATACCCTCGATGACCACAAACGCTTTGATATTATTGGCGCCTCTCCTGAGATATTATCGCGTATCGAAAACGGTAAAGTAACTGTTCGTCCGCTAGCAGGCACTCGTAAACGTGGACAAGATGAAGCTGAGGACTTGGCATTAGAGAAAGAATTGCTTTCCGATAACAAAGAAATCGCTGAACACTTAATGCTCATTGATCTTGGGCGCAATGACATTGGCCGTGTCTGTGAATACGGCAGTGTTAAAGTCACTGAAAAGATGTTTATTGAGCGCTACTCACAAGTCATGCATATCGCATCCAACGTTGAGGGCACTATCTTGCCTGATAAAGATGCATTGGATGTATTTTGTGCGACTTTCCCTGCAGGAACCTTGTCAGGCGCGTCCAAAATCCGTGCTATGCAAATTATTGACGAAGTCGAACCGGTACGCCGAACTGTTTTTGGTGGCTCAGTTGGCTATCTAGGCTGGCATGGCAATATGGATACCGCTATTGCGATTCGCACCGCAGTCATGCGTCGAGGCAAGATTCATATCCAAGCTGGAGCCGGAGTGGTCGCTGATTCAGTGCCAGAAGCTGAGTGGGATGAAACCAACAAAAAAGCCTTGGCATTGGTTAAAGCGGTGAAAATGGCCTGCGATGGCTTGCGTATTCGCTAATTTCTTTTGATACTACAGTTGTATAAGTACACTGTATTGAAATAGCCATAATTCTTAATAATAAAAATAGCAATACAATCAAATGCTTAAAAATTATTATTAAATAAATGCTAAAAATTTTCGGATAGGGGTTGTGTTTTCTAAAATATTTGGTAGAATGAGCCCCTCTTTGAGAGAACAAGCCGACTTAGCTCAGTTGGTAGAGCAACGCACTTGTAATGCGTAGGTCGCCAGTTCGAACCCGGCAGTCGGCACCATCTCTCTCAAAGTAGCTTTTTATAGAATTGCTTTATTTTGAAAATATTTGAACTAAAAGTAAATTTTATTAAAAGCAACCTAAGGTGGGATTGGGGAGCGGTCAAACCCAACAGACTGTAAATCTGTCGCGAAAGCTTCGAAGGTTCGAATCCTTCTCCCACCACCATATATTTCTAAAGTTTGTCATAGCATCGAGTATACTCTATACTGAGACTATCGTTTTTATATCGAATAGGTTAGGTTCAGATAGAGTTATTGCGGGTGTGGTATAATGGTAACACCTTAGCCTTCCAAGCTAATGACGCGGGTTCGATTCCCGCCACCCGCTCCATATATATGGCACTAATCGCAACAAATAGTAATGAATACCTCATCACGACAGTCAGTTATTTCGCTGTTTCGTGATATTTTTTTATATAACCGAAAGGTTGTCTAAAATACGCTCATATAGCTCAGCGGTAGAGCACTCCCTTGGTAAGGGAGAGGTCTTGAGTTCAATTCTCAATATGAGCTCCATTTATTATTTAAGTTTGTGTGGCCTGTTTGTTATATGACGATACTGTCCAATAATTAGTGATGACTATCTTGGTTACTGATTAATTAACTACTAATTATATCCGATAATTTTATAAAGTTCTGCGCCGATATTGAAAAACATAATAATGACTCAGTAGAGAATAACTAAAAGGTAACACTGAGGTGTTGCCTTTTAGTGCTGTCAGAATGTTAATTATTGAGTATTGCAATGATTTTACCTAGTAAATAGATTGAAAAAATTAGTACAGTACCCATATAGAGTATCTAAGACAAGTAATGATTAATAAGTAACAATCTTTAATAAACATCGAAATTTTCAGTAGATAAACCATAGCGTCAACGGTTTGATGGTTTTAATTCTGTCATAAGCCGTCAAACAGCTATTTACCGATCTTTGATTAATGAAGATTCACCAATAAAGAGGAATACCCCATGGCAAAGGCCAAGTTTGAACGCAACAAGCCACACGTCAACGTCGGCACCATCGGACACGTTGACCATGGTAAAACCACCCTTACAGCTGCTATCGCAACCGTAGCCGCTAAAACCTCAGGCGGCGAAGCCAAAGGCTACGCAGCAATTGATAGCGCCCCTGAAGAAAAAGCACGTGGCATCACCATCAACACCAGCCACGTAGAATATGACACCGAAACTCGTCATTACGCTCACGTCGACTGCCCAGGTCACGCTGATTATGTTAAAAACATGATCACCGGTGCCGCGCAAATGGACGGTGCTATTCTAGTCGTATCAGCGACCGATGGCCCAATGCCACAAACCCGTGAGCATATCTTGCTATCACGTCAGGTTGG
>NZ_CAJHBT010000007.1 GCF_904846675.1 Psychrobacter urativorans
TCTTTGTTGTGGTAAACAAGAGTTTAAGGCGTTGCTTATTTTTTTCAACTATTCCCTAATTCTATACAGACCCTAGTCTATCCAATTATTTAGCAGCGATACATTCAACTTCAACGCTAGCACCGGCTGCTAATTCTGCAACCCCAAAGGCCGAGCGTACTGGATACGGTTTAGCCAGCTCGGTCTGATAGACTTTGTTAAAGTCGCCAAAGTCGTCCATATCAGTGAGCATAGCACTACATTTGATGATGTCTGACTTTTTATAACCGTACTGCAATAAGATGGTTTGGATATTATCCAATGCTTGCTTGGTTTCAGCTTTGATACCGCCTTTGACTAATTTGTCGTCTTTAAAGCCAATTTGTCCTGACATATATAAGGTATCGCCAACGCGTACCGCATTAGAGAAGGGATATTCACCGCCATCACCATAAAAAATAGGTGCCGATTTACTGACTGCGGTATGCGCCGCAACCGGAGCTGCCGTAGCGCTCATCGACAATGCCAAGGAGCAGGCGCCTGCCAACAAAACGGATGATAAAGTGGCGGTAAGATTTTTAGTATGAGTAGACATAGTGCTTTCCATATTTTTATTAAAGGTTATTAAAAAGTATTTTATGATTCGTGCATTTTATATGACGCATAAGGTGTCGCATTATTGCTGACGTAAATTGTTAGCTAATTTGCGTCAACGGCTTGGTTGTTATGCTAAGGTTTAGTTTTTTTAAGAATTGGTTTTGTTTGTTTCGGCCTCAATAACCGCATCAGTACCTGCTGTTTCAGCGGCTTGATTTTGGTTGCTCTCTTTACTTTGATTGTTATCTTTGTTGTTCTCTTTACCTTGCCGGCGCGCTTCTAGCTCAGATTTGGGTATCCATGCCCATATCATCTCAATAGTGATAGGCTGACGCTCGCTACCAGACTCGCGGTCATCGATAATACAAGGGATGACCATTTCACCTTTAGGGGTATTTAAAATATCTAAACGCTGCTCATCAGATAAGGTAGCTATCGCCGCGACTTGACCTTTTTTGAGCGGGCGATAAAAATCGACCGAGTAAGATTTAACCAAAAGTACCCGATCAGAAGGCAAGTTTAAGCCTAATATAAAGCCGGTTGCGGTCTCAGCAAGTAGGGTAACAGCAACCGCATGAATAGAGCCAATGTGGTTTTGTACCGCTTTGTTATTGTTCAAGCTGACCACTACTTTATTAGGTTCTACGGTTTCGTAATAGACGCCGGTGGTACCAACATAGGGTACAACCTTGCCAAAAGCTTTGGATAAAATCGCTGAGCGTGCGCCAGTAGGTAAGTATTTAGTGACTGATAATAACTTGGTAAATTGATTGTTTACGGCCTTAAGTGTGCTGCTTGGCGCGTCCTTTTGGGGAATCATGGCGTCAGATATCTTGGCTGGCAATTTAGCAGGCAGCTTGGTGGGTATTTTTTTTAATAATCCTGACATACGAGATTCCTCAAGTTGGGCTGTTTAGACAATATAATCATTATTTAATACTAATCACATGATTATTATAATATTTATTAGCATCATTGTGCATTTAACGATGACAAACTATTAAGTCATGCTAGCATTAACCGCTATTGTCCTTCTATTATAATCACAAACTACCACTACCCTAAAATAGCAGTAACGTAACCAAAAGTGCGGTGACTATAGTTTGACTGACTTTTCCCTCTTATTTTACGGCCTGTTTTATGCTCTTTTTAGTATTTCATTGTTATTGATTTTTTAGTCTTTTTAATTATTATTTGGTAAATAGTCGCCTATTTATCAAGCGCTTTTAATGCTGAGTTGCCTTATGCCAGACCTTACTATACCAAACCCCACTATGCCTGACTTTACCGCCAACTCCCCTACCAATATTATTTATACGGGTATCGCGGGCACGGGTAAAACTTACCAGCTACTACAAATCGCTAAAAATTATACCGATTATTTACCTGTAGTGGACAAGGATGCGCTGCTAAAGCAATTGGTATACAACTTAAACTGGCGTGAAGTGGTGTGCTTGATATTGTTAGACTTACAAGCTGAGCAACAGGATTTAGCAAAGGTGCCCGAAATTTTAGCCCATGAATTTTTTATGGCAAAAGCGGTACACAATGAGCGCGATAAAAATTTAAGTAATACCGCATGGTCTGTGTTACAGATGCACAGTCCGATAGAGTCCTCAACGGTGGCTTATAGTAAACGCACCGGCCAAGCTTATTTTGATAAAGATGAGAGCGGGGCGTGGTATTTATTACCATCAAGTTATGAGTTACTGGCAGAGTTGTCAGAGCAGCTGGCAGAGTTCCGGCAAGCACAGCGCGATAATCAGCCTATAAATGATAAACCGCTACACAATCAGCGTTTTAGTAAGCAGCGTTTTAGTATGGTTAGCTTTCATCAAGCCTATGGCTATGAGGAGTTTGTTGAAGGTATCAGGCCAGTGCTAAGCACGACAGGGCAAGGCAGTCAAAATGGTCAGATGCGCTACGATATTCAAGATGGCGCGTTCTTACAGCTATGCCAGCGTGCCGCCCGCGACCCTGAGCAGCGTTATGCAATGCTGATTGATGAGATTAACCGTGCTAACGTGTCGAGAGTATTTGGTGAGCTGCTAAGCTTGATTGAGCCGGATAAGCGTAGTGGGCAAGCGCAGGCAATGCAGGTGGATTTGGCTTATTCTGGGCGACCATTTAGCGTTCCTGCCAACGTCGATATTTATGCCACTATGAACACCCAAGACCATTCTTTAGCGCCACTGGATATGGCCTTGCGCCGGCGTTTTCGCTTTATTGATTGTCCACCGCAACCTGAATTATTATCAATAATTAATGTGTTCGAAAAAATAAAAAGCGGTCGAGCAGGAATCGGACAAACAGGAAGTAGTCAAGAAAAAAGTGGACAAATAAAAAGTGATACGACAACAACTATAGATTTGGCAAAGCTGTTAACCGGCTTAAATAATCGTATCATCCAAAGCTTAGGACAAGAGGCACAATTGGGACATGCATTTTTATTTTCGGTGCGCAATTTAGTACAATTACAGACGGCGTTGATTGAACAAATTATTCCCCAATTGGCACAGGCTGCTGGCGGCAATGTGCAACTCTTGCAATATTTATTTAATGATGAAGCGCAGCCCCTTAGCGCGCAGTTCATTCAGGAGGCTCAAGCCGAACTTAATCAAAATCAGAATCAACATCAAATGTTTAACAGTCAAAATGCATTGTTAGGTCAAGCAATGAGCAGCAGTGGTTACGTGATTAACCCGAATTTAATCGCTAAGATTGGTGAATTCGCGCAGCCTGCCATATATCAGCGCTTGTATTGATAAGAGTGTGAAGCAATAGATTACATGCTAAATAATAAGTTAAAGAACTCGGTTAATAATATAACAATGAGCACGCTTAAAGATTCAATTATCACTGTATTTGAGCATCAACGCTTGACGGTAAATGACTTCATCTACGCTACCGACTTTGCTTGGTTGGTGGCGCAAGAGTTTGCAGTCTTTAGCATTAAGCGCCAGCGTGGCCAGTGGCAGCTAAAAGTCGGGCATTATATTGGCATTATTATTCTACCAAGTAGCATGACCCTTGAGATATTACCCAAAGCTATTGCTAGTAATCAAAACCATAGACCATACCAACACGATGATATATCGCTAACACGCCAATGGGTACAGCAAATGCTGTCAGATTTGACCAGCGGCTTTAGCGATAATAATAGCAAGCTGCCACATACTCAAAATCTAGGCCAGCTCAGCCCAGACTTAATACCCTTATCCAAGCAAACCCCGCCATTATCACAGTGGCTAGTCGAGCAATTCTTGCAGCTATTGGCCAGTTATCAGCCTAGTAGTCATTATCAGACTCAGGTCCACAATCAATCGATGCTACAGGGCAAGCTGCTGGTCAAAGAGCAACTGCGCCGTAATCATCATCAGCCGCATAAGTTTATCAGTGAAGTCAGTACGCTGAGTAAAGATATGCTTAATAATCGCTTTATTAAAAGTGCTTTATTATTAATTAAGCCGTTACTAGAGCCATTATTGCCTACGCCTTTAGTTTCCAAATCACTGCTAGCGTGGCAGCAGGTGACAGCACTGAGTCATCATGAGTTGCAGCAATTAACACCATTGTATTTAGTTGCAAAACGTCAGCTACGCACGCAGCCGTTAACGCGGCAGCAGTTGCAAAGCGCTCAGCAACTGGTAGATGTCGCTTATTGGCTATTGCAAGGGCAACAAGCGAGCGTTAGTTCTGGTAATGGACTGAACACTCAAGTGCCCATAGCAAGTCCCGCGCAGCTGCGGCTATGCTTACTAATTAATATGAATCAAGCTTTTGAGCAGTGGGCAAGTCAGCGAATTACTGCGCTATTTGATCAGCGTGATGAAAACTCCCAGCCGTTATATCAGACTTTGTGTCAACCGCGTGATATTTGGCTACGCGATGAAGCTGGGCAGACTTGTCTGTCTATCCAGCCGGATTTGTTGG
Organism: Psychrobacter urativorans; assembly: GCF_904846675.1. GTDB lineage: Bacteria > Pseudomonadota > Gammaproteobacteria > Pseudomonadales > Moraxellaceae > Psychrobacter > Psychrobacter urativorans_B. Next base: position 4,510 of record NZ_CAJHBT010000007.1, read on the forward strand.
TTTATCAGCTGGATGCGGAGAATCCTAAATCTAAAAACAAAGCTGTCAGCCATGTCATTGATATTAAATGGAAGCACTTATCAAATGCAGCTGCGATCAGCGCCAGTGATGCCTACCAGTTGACCAGTTACGCGCAAGCCTATCAAGCAGAGCAAGTATGGCTAATCTATCCGGTGGCTGGCAGTACGCGTCAACCTGTCATGCTTAAACAGATAGAACATCATTACGACAATAAGCACAATCAGCATGCGGGGTTGTGGTTGATGCCTTTCAATGTGCTGACGGGGTCAATAAATAGTCTGCCTGCTAAATAGTAATAAAATTATAGGATGAAGGGTTTAACAATGTTAAGATAAGCCAAATCGCGAAAGGCGAGGTAGCTGATAACTGGTATTTTACTCGTTAAATATAACAATCAGCTAAACCTCCTCATTTAGCGTGGTTTTTCAAAGAAAGTGCAAATATATTAAAAATAAGTGTTGACACAACATGCTTTATCTCTTAATATATGCACCTCGATAGCAAGGAAGTTAATCATCTAGCAGCAATGCAAAAATTGATTAATTAACAAGTTATCGTGATAATAGAATACATCGGAGTGTGGCGCAGTTTGGTAGCGCATCTGGTTTGGGACCAGAGGGTCGTAGGTTCGAATCCTATCACTCCGACCATCTATTTCAAAAGCCTTACAGGCTTTTTTTTATGTATAATGGTTTAGTTTATCTTGTTATTAACTTACCAAAATATATGAAATGTCCTATAAGAGCGCCTGTAGCTCAGCAGGATAGAGCACCTGCCTTCTAAGTAGGTGGTCGCAGGTTCGAGCCCTGCCAGGCGCACCATTTAGCCTGCAAAACTTGCCTTTCATAGGCAACAGTTATGGCGGTTGTAGCTCAGTTGGTAGAGCCCCGGGTTGTGATCTCGGTTGTCGTGGGTTCGAGTCCCATCAGTCGCCCCATATTTTATTCTGTATAATCCTTTATATATATCTTTATAACCTCTTATATTAAAAGAATTCTTATCTTAAAAAACCTCTCGCCATTTCTGGCGTTTTTTTATGCCTAAATTTTGACTTTATCGTCTACTCTTTATATACACACTCCAAGCAATTAAATCTCTTGCTAGTCTCTAGTATTCTTATTTATTTATACTCTTTTTACTAAGCTCTATTAGAATGTCTGACGCATTCTAAATTTTATTTAGTCATATATAGACAAATTCTTTAGCGTACACTAAATTTTATTAATTATCTTTAAATAGATTATTAGTTATTTTAAATAATTTATGGATTAAAAATGATAGTGTTTAATAAAATAGGATGATTGACCCGAGTATAGTTAATGTCATATATGTTTATAAGATATGAACCCCTTTTGCTTTCAGTAATCTAAGGTTAGGATATGTTTAGCGTACGCATATTCTCCCCCGTAGTCCACGAGAAGCGATTTGTCTTGTGTAATGTCTATTAGGTGGTTTACTTTGCTACGTTTGGCTAACTCGCCATAAGTTATTAAGGATGGAATTTATGGATGCACTTAGCATGTTATTAGAAAACGTGCATTTATGTGAAACAAAATATTATTGTCTACAAGGCTCGGGTAATTGGTCATATTCAATCACTCGAAGGGATACTCTTTTATTCTATGTAGTGGTATCGGGTAGCTTTTGTATTAATGTGAACGGCAGCTTACGCCAAGCGCATGCCGGTGATATGATTATGATTCCTAATACCTATCAGCATGTGTCTTATGCTACAGACTATAATAGTGACAATGCCAAAGCCCTAGATGACAAGCTGCTTAATTGTAAAGAACATGCGATTACGCTTAATGACGATGATGACATAGGCGAGTCAAACTCGTGCTTGATATTGATCGAATGCCAATATGATAAAGAGATGATTCGGCCACTGTTATCCGTGTTGCCGTCAATTTTGCCTGAAATTCAGGCGTTACCCGAAAGTCGTTCTGAGTTCATTGATGTGGTGATCAAGCTGCTAGCGCTAGAGTCTGAATACGAGCGTATGGGTAAGACGGCGGTGATTAATCATTGGGCAAGTATCATGATGATTGAGTGTCTGCGTACTTATATTGAAAGCTTGCCGGATGCGACAGACAACTGGCTACAGGCATTGAAGGATCCCTATTTAGCAAAGGCGCTGGCAGTGATGCACGATAAGCCAAATTACAACTGGACGATTCATAAATTGGCTGAAGTGGCAGGCATGTCGCGCTCAAGCTTCGCGCAACGCTTTAAAGACATTGTGGGTGTGCCGCCCCTGACCTATTTGATAGATTACCGTTTGCGTCTGGCAGCGCGTTATTTGCGCTTACAACAAAACAGTATTAGCCGTATCAGTGAACTGGTGGGCTATGCGTCAGACTCTACCTTTAGCCAAGCGTTCAAGCGTGTCCATGGAGTGTCGCCAAAAGCCTACCGGCAGCAGTATCAAAAAAAGACACGCGTTCAATAAAGGCTTGCTGATAGCCATATTTTAGCAGTAGCAAAGCTGACAATCAGAGTGGGTTCAGGTACTATAGAGCAGTAAGTCGTATGAGCACAGCCGTCTGTTTTATCCGCCTACTGTGCCCGTCAGTTAAATGTTAATTAAACATTAATTAAATAACTGGAACGACATTTATTTTTTACTGGTGATGGTATGCTATGACCCAACCGACCTTTACATCAAATGCCAAGCCGAGTAGCACACAAGACTCGCTTGCGTCCGCCGGAGATGTTACCGGCAGTCAAACTAACTCTTCTAAACAACAGCAGTCCAAACGGCCTAATTCTGAGCGACAACAGAATGATGATAACTCTAAAACTAGCTTGCCAAAGATGCTGGAGAAATCTGAGCTATTAGCGTTATTCGTTTTACCGGTTGCTGAGTCTCCTACTTCTGAGTTACCTTCTATTAACGATACCAGTGAGATGAGTGTTGCGACCCAACGCGTGGAACTGTATCGCGTGCAGCATGAGCGTACGCGGTTATTATATATGGCGACTGCTGCTACGCGACCGACTTATTTAGTGCAAACGCTAAAACCGCAGTTTGTGGAATATCAGCAGTATCTGCTCGCAGAGCAGCTCGATAAACGCGGCTTGCTCGATACCGAAGCTCTAGAGCGGTTATGGCAGCAGCTGCATGTGGTCGATGATATTATCGGTGATATTGTGCATCATATGCCGGCCCAGCAGCCAGCAGGCTGGCAACTTACGGTTCAAGATGGCCACAATCCACTACGCTTACCTACGGTTGGTAAGTTGAAACACTCCAAGCCGATATCTGACCAAGCCAGTCTCAACAGCTATGTGCTTGGCCATTTTGGAGTCAGTAGCTTTACCTATGATCGCGGATATTATATTGGTCATGTGGTCGGCTATTTATTCAGCTGTTACTTCTGCGCGCACTTGTCTATCAGCTATGGCGTCACCGCGCTTGGCGAACAAGTAGTTGATGGTTATGACTACGCCAGTCTTGAAACGCCGCATATGGTGCGCTTGCTACAAGGTCTTGATGGTTATTGTAAAAAGCGCATCTATCAGTTGGCTGTTATCTGTGCCCGTCTAAGTGTCTATGCGTCTGATAAGCGTATCGAAAGAATGCTTATCACTGAGGTCAACGACTTCGATAAAAAATTACAGCAACAGCATTTGGATGTTTTGCTGTTACAAGGGATGATGCCGGAGAGTAATGACTCAACGCCGCTGTTTTAATCTTGCTAATTTTTTAATATGATATTTTTACGTTTATAATGCTGAGCTTGTGTTTATACGAATTGTCGCCCTAGGATATCTAACGCTATGCCCGCTTATCATTATAAAGCACTTGATGACCAAGGTGCGGTTAAAAAAGGGCTGTTAGAGGGTGATTCTGCACGGCAAGTGCGCCAGCAGCTGCGTGATAAACGCTGGACGCCAGTTGAGGTCAGCGCGGTCAATGCCACTAATGCTAGACAAAGTCAGCATAACAGCCGCTACAAAAAACCTTCTGCGTACGAGCTGGCATTATTAACCCGTCAGCTTTCTGTACTACTCGCCGCGGGCATTCCGCTTGAGGAAACGCTGGCGGCAGTCGCCAAACAGTCGCCAAAAACCCACATTAAGTCCTTGATGCTTGCCGTGCGCTCGCATGTGTTAGAAGGCTTGAGTTTAGCGCGTGCCTTACAACAAGCCACCAGCTTTCCGCCACTGTATATCGCCACTATTGCTGCTGGTGAAAAGTCGGGGCATTTAGATTTAATCCTCAATCAGCTGGCTGATTACACCGAAAATCGCTTTGCGCTACAAAAAAAAATCCAAGGGGCAATGGTCTATCCTATTGTACTAATGGTGATGGCAGTGGCGGTTATTATGGGGCTGATGAGCTTTGTGGTGCCGAAGATTGTTAAGGTGTTTGAGCAGTCTGAGCAGGCGCTACCGCTGATTACCCAAGTGGTGCTAGCCTTATCAAACATGATTACCCAGTGGTGGTGGTTAATGCTGCTGGTATTGGCAGGTATTGCGTTTTTATTCTACCGCTTTGCACAAACGCAGGCCGGCAAGTTTACGATTGATAGCATTGTACTCAGATTACCAATACTCGCGCGCCTCTCTAAAGGTCTTAATGCCGCACGCTTTGCCAGCACCCTTGCGATATTGGTGCGCTCAGGCGTTCCATTAATTGAAGCGTTACATATCGGTGCAGCGGTCACCACCAATCTACGCATCAAGCAAACCATCATTCATGCGGCCGATAGGGTTACCGAAGGCGCAAGTTTGTCCAGTCAGCTCGATAAATCACGCTATTTTCCACCAATGATGGTACAAATGATTAAAAGTGGCGAGAACTCTGGTGAGCTTGAAAGTATGCTTACCCGTGCTGCCACCATGCAAGAAGCGGAGGCGACTAACTTTATCAGTACCTTGCTGTCATTGTTAGAGCCCTTAATGCTGGTATTGATGGGCGTGGTGGTAATGATTATTGTAATGGCAGTGATGCTACCAATTGTTAATATGAATGATTTGGCGAGTTAGTTTTAATTTTCTAATGTTCAATACGGCTCAAATGTTTATATTGTCACTGAAGCCTTCCCCAGTCTTTATTTTTCAAGTTTCCCTCTCATTTTTTGTCCGTTAAACTCACTTTATCATTAACTCTAATCCATTACTAAAACTTAACCTATTTTTAGGTTTTTTAAGTTTTACTTACTGTTGTATGTTGATGTCGAACTGCTGATTTTACTATCAGCTATCTAATAGTTGGGATATAGTATCCGCTACTAAGAGTGTTCTTGGATGCAAGCGCCTGCTAGCATTAACCCTGTTTGCGCAACTTTATTATTCCTTAATGACCAATTGGTAATAAAGTGACAACAATAGGGTAGTACGCTGCGATTAAACTAGAGCACTAAGGGCTAACCGAGATTATGTCAGTGTCTATAGAAGGTTTTGTAAAAAGTTATGTAGGGGCTATTAAAGATTAGGTGAAGAAGCTTGTTTAAATATATATAGACCGATAATCACCGTGTAATAATCTACGGGCAATGGTGGATAAATATAAAACCATGGTCTATAGTAATTATTATTTAACCCTGATGTCTATATTCAAGTATCCATGTCTAAGTATCTAGGTTTAAACATCTATATTTAGCACTAACACCTAACAGTGACGACCTCCCTATGACTATGAATGCTAAGATTATGAACATTAAAGCCCGAGCAGATATGATGAGTCCGTACCCTATACAGCGTACAGCCCTGAAGCCATTAACTGATAGTCACCAAAGGCCAATATACGGGCGCAAACAGTCCGGCTTTACCTTGATTGAGATTATGGTAGTGATTGTTATTTTGGCTATTCTTGCTGGTTTGGTGGTACCCAAAGTGGTGGGACAAAGCGATAAAGCCCGAGTAAAAACGACGGAGACCGCGCTAGCAACAGTCTCTAACGCGCTAGATATGTATAAGATTGATAATTCGCGTTATCCGACCACGGCACAAGGGTTAGACGCTCTAACCACGCCGCCTACTGATGCTAAAAATTATCCTGAAGGTGGCTATATTAAAGGGGGCTACCCAACGGATGGTTGGGAGAACGAGATGCAGTATGTTGCCCCTGGTAGCGAAGGTCAGCTTTATGATTTATTTTCGCTTGGGGCTGATGGTCAGCAAGGTGGCGAGGGTCAAGACGCTGATATCTATGCTCAGCTATAGTGCTATGTTTAATGACTAATAGTAATAGGGCTATCAAACAGGTTACCGGTAGCTGGATGCATAAAGGATGAGTGTTCAAATATTTATTTCCACCTCCATTAATCAAGCTGCCATCAACTAGTTTATAAATATCAACCAATAAGGCCTTATTGGTTGATATTTTTTATGAACGCTCAGTACCCTTTATGAACGCTTGGTATAAAAAACCTATTGAATGCTAAGTAATAAACATCATAAAAAAGCTCTGATATAAAGTCATAATACAAAAATAAATTTAAATAGAAAGAAAGCTGTAACACTGTTGTTAGGTAAGTTTGCCGTATTAATAAACCCATTAGCAGCTGAGTCTGTGTAAACGTTAATAATAAGTTAATAACAACAAGGTAGCCATTTATGTCCATTAAGACACCATTAACTCTATCAGCATCAAATAAATTGACAAGCAAATCGACCTCTAAAAAGTCTCATATCTTTGCACTTGCCTTAGCCAGTATCTCGTTATTTACAGGACTGATGGCAACCTCAATGACAGGGCAAGCCGCTGGTTTGAATGACTTGTTTGGTAATAGCCAAAGCAGCGCATCGAAGTTTTTATCAGTCGATCAAGCCTTTCAAGTGAGTAGCAGTAGTAAAGCTACGTCTACAGGTACCCGCTTTTCGATCAATTTCGATATAACTCCAGGTCATTATGTTTACAAAGACCAGCTTACTTTAAGTTTTCCTAAAGGTGTGAGAGCTACGCCTTTTACTTTTAGTCAGTCTCCGGTTTCAATTAATGATCCAACTTTTGGTAAAGTGCCCGTATTTACTCAAAGAAATGTGGTAGCAACCACAACTTTGACATCTACGAATGGCAAGCCTATAAAAAATGCAGCAGTCGTTATTGGCTGGCAAGGTTGTGCTAAAGCAGGACTCTGTTACCCGCCCGAAAAAATTAAAACCACGGTTAACGTTGCGGCAACCCGTAAATAGTTATTGAGTAGGCCGTAATAAAAAGTACAAAAAGTATAAGCATCATAAAGGTACAGATATAACGCCGACCCTAGATGAGCCTGTTGCATTAGCAAGTCTGTTTAAATGTTAGTAATAAAAGGTAGCCCTTCATGTCTATAAAGACGCCGACAAAAAAATCATCGTTAACCACAAAAACCAACTCCAAAAAGTCCTATCTCTTGGCGCTGGCAGTAGCCAGCACCTCGCTGGTTACAGGACTGACTGCCACGACAATGACGACTCAAGCGGCCGGTTTGGGTGATTTATTTAGCAGTGATCAAAGCGGCGCGCAAAAGAAGTTTTTACCCGTAGATCAAGCCTTTCAGGTCGGCAGTACGACAAAAGCTGTCGCCAATGGCACGCGTTTATCGATTAACTTTGATATCACGCCTGAACATTATGTCTATAAAGACCGCATCAAATTAGATTTGCCTGCTGGGGTGAGCGCCGCGCCGTTTACGTTTAGTCAGTCGCCAGTCTCAATTGATGATCCAACCTTTGGACGTGTACCGGTATTCGATCAAGCAAATATGGTAGCGACCACGACTCTGAGCACTAGTAGTGGCAAAAGTGTCAGCAATGGTGCCGTGGTTATTGGCTGGCAGGGCTGTGCAAAGGCTGGCCTCTGTTATCCACCTGAAAAGATTAAAACTACGGTTAATATTGCAGCTACTCCGCAAAAAGCAGCGACAGCGCCTGTTAATGCTGCTAGTAATACCAATGCCAGTAGCAATTCAAAAACAGATGCTGCAAAAGCAACAGCCACTGCTAACTCTGAACAAAAAAACACCAATACTGCTGACAATGCCGTAAACACAATAACTGGTGCTGATACGACTACCGATGCTGAGCAACCGCTGCAACAGGGCAGTGATTCTGACGGTACTTTAGTAGGTGACGGCTCTTTAGATAGCAAGGATTCAGAAAGCACTGATTCAGAAAGTACCGATATAAGTGCTACCAATACGATTTCTGGTGCAGACAGCAGTGTGATAAGTACTAATGCTGCTAATGTTACTAATGGTGATGTTGCTGCTAACAATCTGGAGGAGAGCGATCCGTTTGGCTTAGCCAAGCATCCTTGGCTGGCATTGGTTTTATTATTCTTAGCAGGTTTGGGACTGGCATTTACCCCTTGTGTGCTCCCGATGCTGCCTATCGTTGCCAATATTGTCGCCCATCAACAAAATCCAACGGTCAAAAAAGGCGTCATTTTAACCACCAGTTACGCGATAGGGGTATCTATTGCTTACGGTATTCTGGGGGCAGTGATTGCGGTATTCGGTGAGTCATTAGGTATTATCGGCTGGCTACAAAACCCAATTATCTTGATTAGCTTTGCTATAATTTTTGTATTATTAGCGCTTTATATGCTCGGTGTATTTTCCATCCGCTTACCGCGTTTTATTACCAGTAAGATGCAAGGCTTAAGCCAAGCCGGTGATAGTAAAATGGGTAGCGCAGGTGGCAGCTTGGCAGCTGGGTTCTTATCCGCGTTAGTTGTGTCACCTTGCGTCTCTGCACCATTATTTGGAGCACTGCTTGCAGTCTCGACCATCGGTAGTCCGCTATTGGGTTTTGCGGCATTATTTATGCTGGGCTTTGGTTTATCAGCGCCACTTATTTTAATCGGTGCCACCCAAGGTAGTATCATGCCCAAAGCTGGCGAGTGGATGAACTGGGTCAAGCAAGGCTTTGCGTTATTGCTGTTTGCTGTGGCCTTATTATTGATTGAGCGTGTCTTTATATCGCCGGTCATGTTATTGGTATGGGCGCTATGGTTTATGGTTGTGGCGACGTGGGCATGGAGCTGGTTGGGCAAAGGCCGGATGCTAACTCAAGCACTTGGTCTAGTGGCTGGTATTTGGGCCGCTACCCTAATTATTGGTGCAGCATTGGGCAATGATGACAGTCTGCATCCGTTAGCATCATTAAGTGCCGCCCCAATGTCTATTCAGTCTATAGGTGGACAATCTATGGGCGGTCAGGCTACGAATGTCAATAATGTATCTGATGAGAAGATCACTACGCTAGCAGAGCTGGATGCTATTACCGCTGCAAATCCTAAAGTGCTGGTTGATTTAACAGCCGATTGGTGTGTTGAGTGCCGTATTATGGACAAGAACTTATTCCATAATCGTCCTGCACAAATGCAAGGCTGGCAGTTGGTGCGTTTAGATATTACAGACACTACTGCCGATTCTAAAGCCATCTTAGCCCGTTATAAGTTATTCGGGCCACCAACGTTGCTCTATTATCAAGACGGTCAACTGGTCAATAAACAAGTCGGTGAAATCGGCCGTGAAGAGTTTGAACAGACATTGACGGCGCTGAATAAATAACGCAAAATTAAAACGCCTTAATAACTTTAAGTCTTATCAACGAGTCAGCGCTGTTATATAACAGTTGCTGGCTCGTTTATTTTTACCCAACCCTCTCTATAACGCCTTAAAGAAGATTACCCTTATTATTATGAATATTTTTGAAAGCTCAAACGCGTTTGTAAAGCAGGCTCGATACTTAACAACAAGCTTACTTGCCGCTATAGTTTTGCTAAGTGGTTGCCAACCAAACGGGTCGTTATCTGCGGCTGACGATGCATTTTCTGATATTGCACCCACCTATATTGAAGGCGTGGCTGATGCGCCAGCCGATCAAACAATAGCAACGAGCGTTACTGCTCATAGCTGTCAAAATGACTTGGTAGTAAAGGCTTTTAAATCAAAGCAATCAGACAGGCAGGTTAAGGGTTGCGGTACTATTATTAAAGCCTTGCCCGATGATAATAAAGGCAGCCGCCACCAAAAAATACTCATTGAGCTCGATGGAGTCAGCCCCAAGCAGACCTTATTATTGGTGCATAATATTGATTTAGCCCCACGGGTTGCTGACGTGTCGCGGGGTACAGCGTTGAGCTTTTATGGTGAGTACGTTTATAATAATAAAGGTGGACTAGTACACTGGACGCACCATGATCCAGCCGCCCGTCATCAAGGTGGCTGGATTGAAAGTGGCGGTGTGCGTTACGATTGAATGCTCAATCATTACTAGTAACGGACGTGTATTTTCATTACAATAAAGTAACATTTATAGAGCAGCGATACTAATTGGCTATTGCTGCTTTTAATACCTGTATGTCTGTTAATTTTTATATTAACGTTTAAGTCAACGGTTACATCAATTATTGCCTCAGTTACCCAAGATACTCTGCTGGCTGCAATGCCGGTAAGATAAAGGACATCTATGTTTGCTCATATTCTCTCATTGCGTCAAAGCGTTCCCTACCAAGGTGTTCCTACTTCCCTAAGCCTTGCTATTGGACTAGTGCTAATTGGTGGTAGTGTGCAAGTACAAGCCGCCAATAATAACCCAGTATATAATGAGCTACCAGTAGAAAATATTAGCGTAGGCGCTACTGATAACTCGCCAAAAGTGGTTTATAAGCGTTTACAACCCGCCAAAGTAACGGTTGATGATAGTAAACTGACCGATACAGATTTTGTGACAATGAAGGCGAAGCTGTTTGTTGAATGTACCCAAGTACAAAGTAGTGCCGCGCGTTTGGCCTGCTTTGATCAAGTGGCCCAGCAAGGTACGATACCAAGCTATACCATGACAAAACAACCGTTAGATATAGCAAAGACCTTCAAAACTACGGTAACAGGCAAGCCACAAGTCATACTTGCAGAAGAAGATGCCGATACTGCTGGACTACTTACTAATCAGTCAGCGTCTAACCAGTCGGTATCTAACGATAGCCTAGACACGATTGGACTGACTGAGAGAGAAGCACAAGTGTTAGAAGATGTCGGTGTCACGCAAACGGATATCGAAAAATATACACCGCTAAGTCTAACCTATGATTTGGACAAAAACAGTGAGCGCGGTACGTGGACAGTAAGACCCCATAACCCTAACTATATACTCCCTTTATTTTATACGGTTGACCCTAACTTGAGTCCAGAGACACCGTCGCAAGAAAAAGAGTCTTTTACTTCTAATGAAATACGTAATACGGAGCTAAAATTCCAGTTATCTTTCAAGACCAAAGTTGCTGAGGATTTATTTGGTACTAGCGCCGATATGTGGTTTGGTTATACTCAGCAGTCGCATTGGCAGTCTTATAATGAGGACAATTCACGGCCATTTCGGGCTACTGACTATCAGCCGGAGGTTTTCATAACGCAGCCCGTCACGGCCAACCTACCGTTTGGTGGACGCCTGCGAATGCTAGGGGCAGGGGCAATACACCATTCAAATGGTAAGTCAGATCCTGTATCGCGCTCATGGAATCGTGCTTATCTGATGGGCGGTGCTGAATGGGGCAAGTTCTCGATTGTACCGCGTATATGGACGCGAATAAAAAATGAAAATGAGGATCAGGATGACAATCCAGATATTGAAGACTTTATGGGTCATGGCGATGTAACTTTCCTTTATGATCTACCCAATCAGAAGAGCCTAAGTGGTACCTTGCGCTATAACACTAAGACCAATAGAGGCGCCGCGCAAATTGACTATGTCTATCCATTGACGAAAAATGTCAATGGCTATGTACAACTGTTCCAAGGTTATGGCGAGTCTATTATTGACTATAACTACGAGAATACAGCGATTGGTGTTGGGATAGTGCTCAATGATTGGAAAGGGTTTTAAGCTGAGGCATCTTTTATGGTAGTCGCTCATGACAGCTGTTTATGGTGGTTATTTATGGTACGTAGCACATGCAGCGTTTAGCCCCTTATCAAAGCGGCTTATGGTTGGCAGAGTATTTTAATAATTGCTGTCAGCTCTGCCGTATCTACCGCAGTGAGCAGCAACGGTCGGCATCATCTACAAATCGGGTCGATCTGCCGGCTAAGGGTCTGCTGTCATCAGTAAGTAGACGTTTAAATAAGGGGCTGTTATGTTCGCGCTGTCATGATCTTATCATGTGGCTACCCACGCCTTTTATAGTTGATATAGCCGCAGGGTCATCGCTATCTATTCAAGCGGCGAGCTATTATGACTATCCTATCCGGCAAGCCATTCGCGCCTTTAAGCACCATGAAGATATGACCAGGCTGCCACTACTGGTACATGCCGTGCGTCAATTACCCCGTCCTCAGAGCTGTCATGCCGCCAACAGCGTTATTGTTCCCATGCCTACCACCTCCAGTCGGTTAATGAGGCGTGGCTTCGATCCTGTGACCGTTCTATCCGCTTATTTATCGCAGCACTGGCAAATTCCACTATGGTATGGAATACAGCGTATTGACAATACGGTCAGTCAACAAGGTTTGAGTCGTGCTGAACGCCTTACTAATCTTGATAATGCCTTTACCCTTACCGAGCCACCGCCGGTCAAACGGTTATTATTATTCGATGATGTGGCTACTACTGGCGCCAGTCTGCAAGCGTTGGCACGTACGCTGCTCCCTCAATCCGTGATGGAAAGCGCTGTCACCAGCCAATCTCCCATCGGTCCCAACGCGCATACTTCCAGCGCTAATTCTTATCAGATTACTGCCTACGCCCTTGCGCATGGCAGCTCTTATCATAAGTAGTACTCGTCTAAAATAACCATGACCCTATCTTAAATATCCTCACGTCATGATGGGGCTGACGTTCCGAGTTTAAGCACAATTTTTTGTATATTGAAAAATACTAGATCGTTTTGATGGTGAGCTCTTTAAGTCAGCAGCCTTTAAAGAAGACTTTTAAATAATTTTAAACATATTTCTCAACTAGGTTCCTATATTTAATAGCTTGCACGCTGAAAATATACATAATTATATAAATATAATGGAATGAAAATTGCATGCTATTACTATTATATTAGTAATAAATTGTTTAGAGACAAATGTTTTATTTATGAATGGTAATAGTGATAAAGGCCTTTATTTCTCTCATGTAAAATTGGCAGTAGTCAGCAATAGGATAGTGATGTGAACGCATCTATAAATAGTTCGTCATACCCGCAACTTGCGAGCAGCTCAGGATTTACCCTGATTGAGCTGATGGTGACTATCGCCGTTCTCGCGATCATCGTGAGTATCGCCGCCCCCAATATCAGCACTCAGCTTGCCAACCAGCGAGTAAAATCAACGACAGCTACCCTGAATAATGCGCTAAAAGAAGCCAAAGTTGAAAGCGTGATTCGCCGGCAAGTAATGTCGTTGACCTATAAAAACAGTAGTATGACTCCGGGCACTATTAGTATCACCGACCCAGAATCAAGCGTAGTTGCGACTTATCAGTATGATACTAAAAGCATAATAAGTGCGGCTAATAGCAAGATAGATTTTAAACCCAACAAAACTGCTGATGAGAAAATTTACACTATTTGCGATAGCAATAGCGTCGCCAGCCCTAGGCAAATCATGGTCAGTGCCGTAGCGAATATCACCAGTCAGCTTGGAGGGAAGTGCTAATGTATCGGTTCAAACAACGCGGTGTCGGACTGGTAGAAGTGCTGGTCGCGGTCTTACTATTATCGGTTGCCGTATTGGGTTTTAGCGCTTTACAGCTGCGGGCGATAAGCGCCACCGACGAGAGCTTAGTGCGTACGCAAGCACTGAGCGTCGTGCGCGGTCTGGCAGAAAACATGCGTGCCAATGCCGGCGAGCTCGATACTTACAAGGATGCTGTTAATGCTGCTGATTCAAGCACCACGGCTGTTGACAGCTGTCAATCGTTAAGTAACAGCTGCACTTCTGCACAATTTGCGGTAAAAGAATCAAATAATGCAGTGGCTAAATTGAATGAGTATGACATTAAAATAAAAATGGACAAATGTCCTAGTAATGAGAGTATTCCAGAATTTTCTAAAATTAAATGCGTCATTGCTGCTTGGGGTGACACACTGCCAGAAATGAGTGCAAGCACTGATGCTTGTGCCAATACTGATGGCATCTATAACAGTGGCAGCACTTGTGTCATCGTGGAGGCGTACTAATGAAAGATAACATCCCGCAGGACCTCATAGACCAGTATGGCTTCACCCTTATCGAGATGATGATATCACTGGTATTGGGTCTGCTAATATCGGCTGCCGTTATGCAAGTGTTTTTGACCAGTCAGCGTGTGGATCGTATCCAGACAGCAGGCTCTGAGATTCAGGACAAAGCGGTATTTGGACTACAGTCTATTGAGCAGCAAATACGGCTGGCCAATCTGGGTAATAACGGGGTAGCTATTAACGATAGCACTGCTTTGGGCGGCATTGTACTGACTGCCGGTGAATACGTCAGTGGCGATGGCGATGGTGGTGGCGCTGGCGATGGCGATGGTGAAGGCGATGGCGATGGTGATGGTGATGGTGAAGGCGATGGTGAAGGCGATGGTGAAGGCGATGGTGAAGGCGATGGCAATGGCAACATTAGTGAAGCAGATAAGGAAAAAAAGAAAAAGTTAGAAGGAGATGCGAAGAAGTTAGAAAAAAAAGCGAAAGAAAAAGATAAGGAAGTTCTAGAAAAAGAAAAAGAAGTTAGAGAAAAAGAAAAAGAAGTTAGAGAAAAAGAAAAAGAAGGAACACAAAAAGAAGTTCGGAAAAAACAAGCAGAAGTAGCTGATAAAATAGCAGAATTGGAAGAGAAGAGGGCAGAGGCAGCTAAGAAAAGAGAAGAAGCCGCTAAGAAAAGAGAAGAAGCCGCACAAATAGGGAATAAAAGCTCTTACAATGCTAGAAACTTTCAAAGAGCAGACTTTCAAAGAGCAAGCTTTCAAAGAGCAGACTTTCAAAGAGCAGACTTTCAAAGAGTAGCCGCATCAAGCTCGTCAGAATTGTTTAATGTTATGGTAAAAGGTAGTTTGGGTGCGAGCTACTTGACTCGCAGTTATAATACAAGCTCCGAAAATAGTGGTCTAAGTAATACCGACCAGCCAAGTGATCAGCTGACCATTCAATATATCAATACCACAGGTCGCACGCTTTACGACTGTGAAGGTAAAGATATTGAGCCCGACGCACATGTGATTACCCGCTACTTTATAAAGGAAAGTAGTGTTAAGACTGGCAAAAATAAAGCCAGAAAAAACCTCAATCTTAACTGTGACGCTGGCCGTATAACAAACGATGGTGTGCTCAAAGATTTTATGGGTAGTGGCACCACCATTATCGAAAACATAGATCAGTTTAATATTCGCTTAGGCGTTCAGCAAACTGATGACACCAGCGGTATATTAACTTATGCAGATATGACGGTATCAGATTATATGTCGCTAACAGGTACAAAGCCCTCTATTACCAATATCAGGATTGCCATATTGGCCAGAAGTACGGCTAACAGCCCAGATGCGAGTCCTAATGAATTTGATATGTTTGGCACTGAACAGGAGTTAAAAGAACAAGATGATGCGCCTAAATATCTACGCCGTGTTTATGAATCTAATATATTATTGCGTAATGCCCGTATCATGAATATCATTGAAACTAGCGTCACATAAGCTATAAACAGTCGTCATTAGAGTGAGTATGACCAATTTCGCATTTGTTGCTGATGCATATTAATAAAGGTAGTTAGCCATGAATATCAATAGACCTCACGCGCATCCTTCAGTAGCATCCGATCAGCGCGGCGCGGTATTGATTGTGGTATTGCTGTTTTTAGTATTGATTATGCTCGTTGGGGTTATTGCGGTACGTAATAGCACGACCGATTTAAAGCTTGCGACCAGTGATCAGATCAATACTGTGCTATTGCAATCGTCAGATAGTGTCAATAATAAGATTGAGATGTCGGTCAACGGTGATCCTATCAGTGAGGAACATAAACAAATTATGAGCTTTACCGGCATTTTTGGATATTATATTCTCAATGACAGTGCGAACGAAGACATTATTGACTTCTGTTATCGTCCACGCGCGGGCTTCTTTAATATAGACAATGCCGTGATACGTCGTAATACTGGTATGCTTGTTAGTAATAACGAAGGCTACTGTGACCCTGAAGCCACCGGCGACTATACCAGCGCCCGAAATACCACCATGACCCAAGTGATGGTCAAAAACGTCAGTAAAGCTGCTGGCGCTAGAGCTTTTGGGCATATGACCTTAGGCTCAGATACTGAAGCCAAAACGACAAAAATGCATACCTTCGAGATTTACTCAACCTCAGTGTTGCCTTCTTATGGCAATGCCAAGACTAAGAATATTCAAGAGTGCTTTCAAAAAGACGCGTCGGCAGCAATTGATAGTGCTGATAGTGTGTCTAAATGTATGACCGATAATAATGTTCCTAATAAAATGCTCGTCGAGCAAGTTGATGTGGCCAATATTCAAAATGGGGAGTTTTGTAACTTTTTTGGTAAAGGCACTAATGACAAGAGTTCAAGTCAGCTGTGTAAAGACAGCTGATATTTGTTGATCTGTATCAGATATATAGTTAATAAAGCGCTCAAAAACCGATACCCGTTGTATAACATCTGCTCGGTCACTTTATTACCGTTATTCTATTTATACCATCGCGTCTATCATAGCCGTCCTAAAGAGATAACATTATGAAAATTAAGAAGCTCAATCGTTATCATACGCCAACAGTGGCGGCTAGTGGCACTCATGCGCAGCAATCGAGTAAAGCACGGTGGCGCACTTCAAGCTTGAGCGCAGTGGTCATGACTATGATGTGTATGACCATGTCACAAGCGGCTGTCGATGAACAAGGTGTGGTGAGCAAGATGGGCGACTTAAGTATCTATCAG
This sequence comes from Psychrobacter urativorans, assembly GCF_904846675.1. Classification (GTDB taxonomy): domain Bacteria; phylum Pseudomonadota; class Gammaproteobacteria; order Pseudomonadales; family Moraxellaceae; genus Psychrobacter; species Psychrobacter urativorans_B. The sequence continues at coordinate 21,379 of NZ_CAJHBT010000007.1, forward strand.
CCAGCTGCCACTGCCCGTACTAACCTTATGATGATGATAGATACCTCAGGCTCGATGGGTATCAGCTCACTGGTGTTGCCTAAAGATAATGAATACGGTAGCCCAGGGGATGTGGACACACCACTATGTGCGCGCGTTCCAGTGGCGGAGTATCAAAGTAATCGATCAAGTACTAATAGTATTTATGAGTGGGCATATAACCTCACTGATGACTCAACGGGCGGTAGAACTTCTATTAAGAAAAGTGTGGTGATTGGTGGTCAGACGATCGGATATTACGTTCGCGGCTGTACAAAAAATGGCGTGACAGAATTAGACCGTTTATCACGCCTAAAAGATGCACTATTGCCACTGTTAGCAAGTGAGCAAATCAGTAATAAGGTCTATATGGGACTTGGGCATTTTTCTACTAAGACGGATATAAATATTGGTACATCTACTAATAAGCTGGTTGATGGTCACTCTGGTCGCATACTGGTACCCTCGGCACCGCTGACTATTGCCCAGCGCCGAAAAATTGCCAGAGCTTTGGCTGATATTAAATCGCTTGATACGACGACTAATGAAGACGGCACTACGAATGCTAATCTTAAGCTATCCAGTAACAGTTATCCAAACGTAATCAAATCATCGAGTGGTACACCCACCGCTCATGCGTATGCTGAAGCGGGCGCGTACATGATGGGTACAGGCACAGGCTATGATAGCCGTGAAGCTAACATCAGTAAGATTGAAATTCTCTATGATGGCTATATGGTTAAGCAGAGAAATGTTAATTCAGATGAGCAAGTGTATTTTGTTTGTGCGGTGCTCGGTACCAAAAGTCCTGCAACTGCGATTGGTGCAACAGTAAGAGAGTGTGATAACAACTGGCCTGGGTATGAAAATAACTATAGTAATAATCTTGCAACATTAATCAAAGGGGGTATATATAGACCAAACGGTCAAGGGGGTTGGCATAAAATTACTAATAAAGCTGACTTCGATTCGAAGATAATACTTGACTCTAAAGTAGGTGCTAACGTGACTATATCTAACAGATGGGAAGCCTATACCAAGCTTCCTGTCGGTTGGCGCTATGGTGGTTGGCAAAAAGTCGCGCAAGAGCCTCTCGATATTGAACCTGTTGTCGGAACGGTATGGGGATATAGGGATAATATCATAGGACTGGTATCTTACCGAGTTAATCCGTTTCAGTTGGTTGATGGCAAGGATAATATGGTAGGAAGTTTGAGATATTATAAGAGAGACGATGTAAATGATAAAGAAATTGTAGATTTTAGCAATAAAACCTATATCAAGGGCAGTAGTAAAGAGAGTTGCGATAGTAATGGTATTTACTTCTTAACCGATGGCGCGCCCAACTCGACCAAAGACGCCATGGCTAGTAAGATTATGGGTCGCTCTTTAAACATAGATGGAATTAGTATAGATAACATTGATGCCGACGACAAACTGATCTCTCCATTGTTACAATCTGATTTATTTCCTGGTGAGACCGGAGGTTGGGAATATATCGGTGAGTATGCCAAGCGCTTGTATGATCCTACAAAAAACCCATCTGGCGCTAGTATCAGAACGGCAGTGGCAGGTTTTGGCTCCTCATTTGCGGGTATTCCCAAAAAGCCTGATGATACCTATGATTGTGATAAAGCCACTAATTTAGATGCCAAGAATGCCTGTAAGTGGGGCGGCCCTGAATATGGTCACGGTGGTTTCTTTTACGCTGAGACCTCACTTGATATTGCCAGTAGTGTGCAAAAATTCATTACGGACTTGAATCAAACGATTAACACCATTCCAGCGGGTACCATCAGTGTGCCCGATGACCCTTATCAAACCAGCGCCACCTTGCCTTATGCCTATTTGCCAATGCTTGAGCCAAAAGTGGGTGACAATTATAGGGTATGGCCGGGCAACCTAAAAAAATACGACACCAAAAATGGCACGTTATATGGTAGAGGTGGTACTCGCTTATATAACGATAAAAGCGGTGCGTTAAATGGTGCTGCGCCAGATCTATGGCAGTCGTCTTATCTCAGCTCAGGCAACAATGCGGTACATACCGGCGGATTTTATGCCCAGCTTATCGCGCCAAATACGCAGTCTCCTGCCAGTACGCGCAACGTGTTTGTCGAAAACTATGTCGGCTCTGAAGGTGCTGCTATCTCTGACGGTGTGGTAAAAATTGGTGTTGAGGACAGCGGCAAACCTTTTGGTTTTCCTATTGTGAATGACGCTGTATATGGTCAAAATGGACGAACGCTTCTACAGTCCAAACGCTTATTACTCAACTTTTTGGGCTATACCATCCCTTATGAGACAGATGACCAGACGTTGATTTATGAGTTTAGAATGCAGAACTACTTGCCAGAGTCGCCCATCCGCCAAGTGGGCGGGGTGGTGCATTCAAAGCCTGCGCTCGTCTCTTATAGCGCTGAGGTCGATGCGGCAGGAAACGTCACCTCAGATAGGCGCGATGATTATCTGCTATTTGGTACGATGGATGGAGCCTTACACATGGTCGATGCCAAAACAGGACGCGAGCAGTGGGCGCTCGTGTTGCAAGAGATGTTTCGTAAGCAACCTGAGGCGCTTGTACAGGGAGCTATGGGCGAGCTTGCTTTTGGCGTCGATGCGCCGTGGTTGGTCAGCGCAAAATATCGCTATAATGCTAGTGGAAAAGGTGATGAAAGAACGCGTAAGGTTTCATTATATAAACCTAAATCTAGCGATGAAAACGATCAAACAAACACCAGTAACTTCTTACCGCTCGCCGCTTATGGTGGCTTCCGCATGGGTGGTGAGGGTCTGTATGGTTTAGACTTAGCGGATAAGAATACGCCTAAAATTCTGTTTAGCATCACGCCTGACACCGCTTATGATACGCCGAAGTTACATCAGAATAAAAACGGTAAACAAGAAACGAATACCGGAACAGACTACAACAATGTTGGACAAATCTGGAACACTGTCACTACTGCCCGTGTCATGAACTCGACTTCAAGCGACAGTAAATATAAGGACGTCATCATCTTCGGGGGTGGCTATGATATGGGCTATGAAGATCCGCAGTTTGCTCCAACACCCTTACCAACAACAGACACAACAACAAAAGGCAGCTCTATTTATATCGCTGATGCCAAAACCGGAGAACATATATGGTCGTGGAATAACCCTCAAAACCACAGTATCGTCGCTGGTGTCACCGCCCTTGACCGTGATAATGATGGTTTATTCGATCATCTGTATTTTGCTGATTTAGGCGGTAATGTCTTCCGTGCTGACTTTATTAACAAAAAGGGCGAAATTAATAAACCTGCCGAACCCTTCAAAAACGTACGCGTCGTTCGTATCTTAGATGCCTCCAAAAAAGAGAGCGCTACAACTGCTCTAGCGTATCGCTTTTATAACCGTCCGGTAGTCAGCTTTTATCAAGACAATAGCAATAACCTCTTTGCACTAGTGAATATTGCCTCAGGGGATCGCAGCTCACCATTATCTAAGCACCGTACCAATATTGATCAGGCAAATAGAGTCTATGGCATTATTGATAGGGATGTGACCCAAGCTGATATTTTAGATGACAAAATGAAGCTAACGATTAAAGATTTAACCGAATTTGGTCATCTAGTTGAGCTTGGTGGTGCTAAGCTGACTGCGAATACCAAAGATGCAAAACTGGCATTAACCCAATCCATGATAAATAAAGAAAAACATGGTTGGTATTACCCCTTAACCCGCTTTGCCGGTTTTGAAAAAGTCCTAAATGTTAAAGCTGTAGGCGACTACCGTGTGATTAACAACTATCTCTATATGTCGGTATATGACCCTAATATGTCTTATGGCGAAAAGAGCATTTGTGATGCGCAAACGCTCGGCGGCTCAGAAAATCAGCTGTACTGCTTGCCATACGGCGTTTGCATGGATGAAAGCTCTACTACAGGTACTGGCGGTTTTGTCTCAGCAGGTGAGGGTATCCAAGAACTAAGCCTTGGCGCAGTGAACAAAGACAACCTAAATACCACTGTTTTGCTCGGCACGCGCACCCTCAGCGAGCGGATTCTTGCGGGCAACCGCGTGGACTATGGTGAAGGTGGTACTGACAAAGGCAAAGCGCCGTCCAAACCTACAGCAGTGCCGCAACCAGGTGATGATTACGCGGGTGTTACAACTGCAAACGGTGACGGCTCAATGGCAGACTTATTGTTCCGCGATCGCTTCGTACTCAAGCCTACCCAGTGGTATGAGGGTAACTGATGCACACTTTAGATAGCAGCAAAACAAATCAAGTTGTGAAATGTGAGGGTAGAGCCAGTAGTCTTGGCTTTACCCTAATAGAGATGATGGTTATTGTCTCTATTATCGCCATACTTGCCGCTATCGCCATTCCCAGCTATCGCCGTTACGTAGTGATGAACGCTGAGCGTGAGACTCAAGCCAAGATGATGCAACTACAAATTCAGCTCGAGCGTTGGCGTGCATCAGCACTGACTTATAAAGGTTTTAAGCCGCAGCTCGTTAATGGCAGCACAGCGACCTATGCTTATGATGATGACCCCGTTAATAAAACCATCTATGTTCCCAGCGGCAGCGATGAAACTAACTATCGTTATAAAATTACGCTTGTTGATGGTGATATAACAGAATCTATTAATAGCTTGGTATCAAATAAAACTGTTGACAGTGGCATCGGACGCACATGGAAAATGCTCGCTGAACCCAATACCACCGGCGTGACCAAAGGCGCGCATAACATCATGATGACCAGTACAGGCATGCGTTGTAAAAGTAGCAAAGTCAAGATTGAAGATGTCGACTGCGGTATTGGACAGGAGGACTGGTAATGACCGTAATATTGGATAAATCGATAGCGGATAAATCAATGAGCTTATCAGCACCCCAGCGTGGCTTTAGCCTTATTGAGCTGATGATCGTGGTCGCTATCATTGGTATAGTTGCCGCCATTGCCTATCCCAGCTATCAGCAATACGTCATCAAGTCCAAGCGTACTGATATGATGAGTGAGATGCATAATATCGCTACTGAAATCGAAAGTCGCAAACTGGCACAAGGGAGCTATCCTGCTATTAGTGATGATGTTATTACAGATTTTGCAGTAGGATATCCTAAAGGTGATGCACTATATGAGGTCACTATTGACCCCAACGATCCACTGACTGATAAATGGAAAATCACTGCCATGCCCAAAACGGGCACTCAAATGGCTGCCGATGGCGACCTCAGTCTTGACTATCAAGGTATTAAATGTCGAGGAGAAGTTTGTAGCATGGGAAATGATTGGAATTAACCTAAAATTACCGAATTTTGACTACTTGAAAGGTTATGTGACAAAAAACGTCACCCAAACTTACAATGTGCGCGTATAAGTGTCTTAAAGTGACAATTATCGGTAAGTTAACCGTAACATTAGGAAATGAACAAAATTAGTCACCTTAATAAATCTCTAGTAAGCTCTAACTATAAATTTTAAGATATATAAATGCGGTACAAAACTACAAGGCGTTAGTATTTAGAATCTTAACCACTAATAAAACTGTTAAGATAAAGGTGATAATGCTTATTTGCTGCCAAATCACTCACTAACTATAAAAAGTTGGCACGCAACCTGCAACAACTATAATAAGACAATCAGCAAATTAAATTTTGACTGACACCCACACTATTAATAATTGATAGACAGTTGCTAATGCTACATAGCAAAATAATCTGTCATCACCCTATCCCAAAGGAATGTTTATGAACGCTCAAAAAGGTTTTACCCTAATCGAACTCATGATCGTGGTTGCCATTATTGGTATCTTGGCTGCGATTGCTATTCCTCAGTATCAGAATTATATTGCCCGTTCACAGTTCTCTGAGTCACAAGTAATGCTTTCAGGCATGAAATCTGCTATCCAAGAGAGAGTAGACCAAGGTAAAAGCTATGATGGCGTTACAGAAGAAGAAGCAGAGTCAGGTGAAGGTAAAGGTGATGGTGTAGATGGTATTAACCCACTAGGTGCAAACTTAATTGGCGAGTATGGCACTATAAGTTACGATGCTTTTGTTGGCGGTGCCACTGGCGATGATGGCAACACGGCAGCAGCCACATACTCATTCAAAAAAGAGGGTGTAAGCCAGAAGCTTAGAGAAAAGGTAGTAACATTCACATATGATGGTACAAAAGGCAAATGGAGCTGCGATACAGATGTTCCTGCAGAGTTAGTTTCTGGTGCTTGTGAAGTAGATGAAAGCTAAGCTTAATAATAGTAGCAAGCGTAGGCTGGGCTTTTAGTCCAGTTCAAAATTTGAACACGCTACGTATTACCAAAAAGCCAAACGTCATGTTTGGCTTTTTTATGTCTAGAAAACTATAATGGCATGCCACGTGCATTAATAGATTATCACCTCTGAGCTTCGTTACCATCATGTTACCAATGTCCAAACATCAGCTTACGACTCAGTCTGGCTTTACCTTAATAGAGCTAATGATAGTTATCGCTGTAATTGGCATTTTGGCATCCATAGCCGTAGTCAGCTATCAGACACAGGTTAGACAAACACAGCTCATCACTATTTATCAGGAAGTTAATCAGTTTCGTCTGCCCTATCAGATATTAATTAATGAAGGGGCTGGCGTGTCAGGATTTTCTCCTAGCGGTCTTAATATACCAGCGCAAACCAAATATTGTCAGTTTAGCGTTACTAAACCTGCTGCCAGTGGAATAACTATAGATGCAATAACTTGCACTATTCAAAATTTAGCTTATGCGCAAGGACAAACACTTAGTCTTGACCGTACCGCAGATAGCGCGTGGCAATGTCGAGCTTCAACGGGTATTGCGAAAGCGTATTTACCAAAAGATTGTCAGTAAAGTTATCACTTATTACAATAATAGATAAGTAAAAAAGCCACCTAACAGCATATCGCTATTAGGTGGCTTTTTGTTAACTCAGTATATCTATATTAAGCTAGCTTTAGTTAACAGGGTGCTCTACCTCTCTAAATACTGAATCTTACCTTCAACACCATCCCACTTTTCGGCTTCTGGCAAGCCTCCAGTCATCTCAGTGATGTTCGGCCACTTTTGCGTTGAGCTCATTCAACATCTCTTGTCCCACCAACCATGATTAAATATCTGCAAAGGTCAGTTTTTCTACTACATGCGGCATATAAGCGGTGAGCACAGGCTGATCGGTAAGTCCTAGGAGCTCATAGACTGAACCACCAATACCGGGAATAACTTCTCCTGCCTTACTGCGCTTATTATCTATCGCAAAACAGTTAAACTTAAATTTTTGCGATATATCAATAGGGAACTCAGCCCTTAGCTTCTCTTCTGAATATTTATGAGCGACAGGGGCTAATATAAAGATATTATCAATATTTTGTATAGTGCCTAACATTTCAATCAGGTTGGTGCGCACCACACAACTGCCTGACATGATAGATTTAACGATGACAATGTCTGTTGCAGACTCATATCCCGATTGAATAAATTTATGGACAATGGGTGCCACACTAGAATGGTCAGCAAGCTGGTAATGATTATTCCAAAAAACAGCAAGCTTACTAGTAATACCTTGGTTGTTTAGCTCCGTTGCGACACCATGTTGCAAAAAGTCAGCATCTTCAGCAGTCGAGATGATAAGCGTATCCACTTTAGTATGGTGATGAGTAGTTTGGTGATGAAGCGAGGGTACAATAGTAGCGGCCAATAATTTACCGAGTGCTATCATATGCTCACAATAAGTATCAGGATTATCGACACTGTCCAATAAACCCTGCAGATGGCGTTTGGCTGCTAGCGTCGCCAAAGGAGTATACGTGCGGTTATTCATATCCATTTTGTACCTCTCCACTGTTAGAGGAGTTCGAGTCTTTTTCAAGGTCTTGAGCAGCAACGAGCATAAACAATCTTACCAAATCTTGAATATTGTTAACTTTATCCGCTTGCTCAGTGGGTATTTCATTGATTGAGTCAATATCCACGGCAATAGTAAGCCCAATGTTTAGGGTTATTGTTAGTTTGTTATATTCTAAACGATACGCGAGATGATGAGAAGGATTCGTTAGAATTTGTTGCAGCCATACTGGGATACTGTCTGTTTTGGGAGCAGGGCGAAACTTGATGAATGGATTAGGGTAGGCTTCTGCCTGTGCTTGAGAAAATATGTCTGCCACGGACTTATACTGATTGGCTTGCAGGACACCCAAAATCAGTTTGGCAGCATAATCGATATCAGAGTTATTGCTACTATTTATAAGTTTTTTTATGTGGTTTAAAAGTGGGGTATTATAGACGAGTTCAACGAGTGTTTGGTGATATTCAAAATACTCACAGGAATCCAGACCCTTTAAGTCATCAGGTATCTTTTTTAGATTTTTTAGCGCTTTCGTCAGATCAGAAACCAGTAAACGGTTTTTAGTTTGGCTTATTTTGAAGCAATCATTATCAATGGCTCTTTGTTTTCTGAATCTCTCACTGATATCATTCGTCCAATCAGCGGCGGCACCCGATGAATTTTTGGCTTGATAGTTATATTTAATTTGTTGATCGCCGTCGATATGGCAGATATCATCGACAAAACCAATGACCTGCATACCTAGTATTTGCTTATCAAAGTCACAACTGTCCTGAGCTGCTATCTCAAAGGCTTTATGAAGCTGAAAGTAGTTTTCATAGTCACGACCTTTAGTGTTATTCAAACCACCTTGATGAAGATGCTGCAAGGTTTGACTGTCCACTAGGCTAAATTCAGCTGCGACATAATCAATAATCTGCTGCTTATCGACGAGTTGCATCTACTTGCTCACATCAAAGGTTTTAGATAAATAAAAAGGCTGGGCTAAAAGCCACAGCCTACGAATTTAACAAATATATTAAATTAATATCTACTTCTCTAAATACTGCAATTTACCTTCAACGCCATCCCACTTTTCAGAGTCCGGCAGACTGTCTTTCATCTCCGTAATGTTCGGCCACTTTTGTGCCAATTCTTCGTTGAGTCCGATATAGATTTCTTGCCCTTTAGGCACTTCGTCCTCGGAGAATATCGCATTAGCAGGGCATTCAGGCTCGCATAGCGCGCAGTCGATGCACTCATCAGGATCGATGACGAGGAAGTTGGGCCCTTCATAAAAGCAGTCCACCGGGCAGACTTCCACACAGTCGGTGTGTTTGCAAAGGATGCAGTTATCTGTAACGACAAAGGTCATATTGATGGCTACCTGTGGTTGATTCGGCGTATGAATAAGTAAAATGGCTAAAAAAGCATTTGATTAAAAATAAGGGCTATTTTAGCGCCTTTACGATGATTAAACAAACCCCTTTACTCATTAATGAGGTGTTTAAGATTATAGAGCGTGTCTAAGGCTTGCTTGGGCGTTAAGCTGTCAGGATCAATGTTATTTAGCTTATCATAGACGCTAAGCAGTTGTTTTGATTGTTGATTATAGTCTGAGCTATTACTCTGAACGCTAGTATGAGCCGTAGCGCTAGTCACTCTATCATGAGTGCGGGGCTGACGTTCATCCTTTCCTGACTTAGCTAAGTCATTTTTGACATCAGGCGTTTTTACTTTATCAGTAGCTAGCGTGTCAATTAGATAGCGTTTGGCATCATTGAGTACTTGGGTGGGAATACCTGCCATCTTTGCCACATGTAACCCAAAGCTAGAGCTTGCGGCGCCTTCTCGGATTTGATGTAGTAGCAATAATTGTCCGTCGATATCGCTTGCTGCGACGTGGACGTTACGGATGCCGCTATCGTTAGCGTTATTAATCTCGCTATTAACACCATGAGGCGTGTTTGCCAATTGGGTCAGCTCAAAATAATGAGTGGCAAATAAGGTCAGGCAGCCAATCTCAAGCAGCCGATTGACACAAGCATGTGCAATCGCCAGCCCGTCAGTGGTCGACGTTCCGCGTCCGACTTCATCCATCAGTACCAATGATTTGTCCGTAGCAAGATTCAAAATATTGGCGGTCTCTATCATCTCCACCATAAAGGTCGATTTACCCCCTGCCAAGTCATCGGCGGAGCCAATTCGGGTAAAGATACGGTCGATATCACCGATTATCGCCTGAGTTGCTGGCACGAAGCTGCCGCAATGCGCGAGTAGAACAATTAGCGCGGTTTGGCGCATATAGGTGGATTTGCCACCCATATTAGGCCCAGTAATAATCATTAATCGTTCAGGGTGTTCGCTGCTACCGAGCTGACAGTCATTGGCGACAAAAGCGCTATTGTGGCTGGCGTTGTTGTGAGCATCGCTATTATGAGTGGGATTGAGAGCGGCTTCTACCACCACGTGCCGACCGGCGTTAATATCGATGCTGGTTTGATTTTGAAAACTGATTTGCTGTTGTTTGCCAGCATTTTTATTGGCTAATTTCTCATTATCTGAGCCGTTGTTTATTAAGTCATTGGTCATCACTGGACGCTGCCAGTTATAAGTAACTGCGAGCTGTGCCCAATTGCTTAACACATCGAGTTGCGCGATAGCGGCGCTCAGTTGTTGCAGTTCTGCTAAGTGGCTGCTCAGAGTAGTCAGGATTTGTTGATAGAGTTGCTTTTCGCGTGCTAAGGCTAAGGTCTGGGCGCTTAGATATTCGGTCTCGACTTCTTTTAGCTCATCAGTGATAAAGCGTTCGCTGTTTTTGAGCGTTTGCCGACGGATAAAGTGGCTGGGCGCGTTTTTAGCCTGCGTTTTGGGCAATTCAAAATAAAAGCCGCTGACCTTATTAAAGCCTATTTTTAGACTGGGTAATTGGTGCGCTTGGCGGGTACGCTCTGCCATCTCATCGAGGGTCGCTTGAATATTATCGTGCAAATGCGTCAGGCGATCCAAATCCTCATCGAATCCTGCGGCCAGCATACCGCCATCACGAATATGAGCGGGCGGCTCCTCGATAATAGCGCGTTCAATCAGCTCCGCCACCATTTGCACAGCTGGTAATTGCGCGGGTAATTGTTGCATGAGCATCGGTAATAAGCCTGCGTGTTCAGAATGAATCCCTGCTTGAGTGAGTAGGGCAGTTAACTGGCTGCTACTGGCAATGCCATCAGCCAATTTACGTAAGTCACGTGGCTTGGCGCTCATCAGGCCAATACGGCTAGTGATACGTTCAATATCACCGATGGTATTCAGAGTTTCGCGTAGGCGTTCAACCAAGTTGTTATTTAAATTGGTGACTAAATTATTATCTACATTACTTGTCGAATCATCTAATTTTAGTAGACCACATGATAAACTAGATATCGCGTCTAAACGTTGATTGATGCGTGCATGTTGCCGCAGCGGACGCTTCATTTGCTGGATTAATAGGCGCTTTCCCATTGGGGTTTTGCAATGATTCAGCACCGATATTAATGACGTACCATTGGCGCTAACGGGGCTGAACAATTCAAGATTTTGCTGACTATTGGCATCAATAATGAGATAGTCATCATTGTTTTCGACAATCAGTTGGTTTACTTGCGGCACATGACGCTGCTGGGTTTGACGGGCGTAATGGATCAGCGCCGCACAGCTGGATTGACCAAGTGGCGCATCTGCAATCCCTAACCCATCAAGGCGCTGTACCTCAAACTGCTGGCATAAAGTCGCTGCGGCATGGTCACGGTGAAAATCGTTTGCTGCCACTTCTATAATCGGACAGTCGAGGTGACTACGAAGCCACAGCAGCCAATCCTCGCGGCTGTTATCATTAAAGGTTTCACTGACGATACATTCACTAGGCGCAAACCGTGCTAAGACGGTGAGCATTTGCGCTTGTAGGTTTTCGGTGTCAGCAGTCGCAGCGCTTAGCGTTTGCGTTGTTAAGGTTCCAGCTGCTAAGTCCATTTGACTGACCGCCGCTTGCAGGGGCTGATTGCTGTTAGCTTTAGGATTAGCAATATCAATAGCAACTACCGTAGGCGTATGATTGGGCGCAATCAGTGCATCGTCAGTAATCGTGCCGGCAGTGAGAGTTTTGACCACTTCACGGCGCATGATAGTGGCAGGTTTGGCTTTGCTGCTGCCTTTAATCTGGTTGTCGTTTTTAAAACCGTTATCCTTCTTACTTCTCTCACCCATAACTGGAATATTGCCATCAGCTGATTCGTCAATTTGCTCACACACGACGACAGTTTGACCAGCAGCAATCAGCCGCGCCATATAACCATCCGCTGCATGAAAGGGGACTCCTGCCATCGCAATCGTATTGCCCGCTTTATCCGTACCACGTCGCGTGAGGGTAATGTCTAAAAGCTCCGCGGCACGCTTGGCATCGTCAAAGAACAGCTCATAAAAATCGCCCATCCGGTACAGCAATAAAGCCTGCGGATAGTTTGCTTTCATAGTCAGGTATTGCACCATCATCGGCGTATGATCGGCCAAATCGTAGACAGCGTCACCTATATTTAAGACGTTAGCGGTGTGTGGTTCAGCGATAGATTGGTTTTGAATAGAGGGCTTAACAGTCATGCACAGTCTCTTATTTTGCTGGTTTTATACCGTCATTTTACCATGACTAACCGTGATTTGACGCGGGCAAATATCTGCTAGTTGCCCTTGTATCCATCAGCACGATAACCATATATAATGACGACACACTTAATTGGGTATACTTGATTAGGTAGTACTTAGTCGGGTGATAAAAGGGTGGCAGGCGAGCCTTTAATGACTTTGTGCTGATTATCGAATACTTCCATAGGTTAAAAATTATGTTATCAAAGATTGTAGGCAGTGTGGTTGGCACCAAAAATGACCGTGAACTTAAGCGTATGCGTAAGGTGGTCACCAAAATTAATGCGCAAGAGGCTGGCGTGCAAGCCCTGTCTGATGAGCAATTGCAACAAAAGACGCAAGAGTTTAAAGATCGTTTCCAAAACGGCGAGAGCTTAGATGCGCTACTGCCCGAAGCGTTCGCGGTCTGCCGCGAAGCCTCACTTCGTATTACTGGCATGCGCCACTATGACGTGCAGCTGATTGGTGGTATTACTTTGCATGAAGGCAAAATCGCTGAAATGAAGACCGGTGAGGGTAAAACCTTAATGGCGACACTAGCGATTTATCTGAATGCTATTAGCGCTAAAGGCGTGCATCTCGTCACCGTCAACGATTATTTGGCCGCCCGTGATGCGGATTTGAACCGTCCACTGTTTAACTTTTTGGGACTGACCGTTGGGGTTATTTATTCGCAACAGCCGGGGCAAGATAAGGTTGACGCGTATCAAGCGGACATCACTTACGGTACCAATAACGAATACGGCTTTGATTATCTGCGCGATAATATGGTCTTTAGCCTAGCCGAAAAAAAGCAACGCTCGCTGAACTTCTGTATCATTGACGAGATTGACTCTATTCTTATCGATGAAGCACGGACGCCACTGATTATCTCAGGGCAAGCTGAAGATTCGTCACGGATGTACGCCATAATTGACACCATTATTCCGGTGCTAATACGCTCAAAAGATGAAGAAGCCAATAAGAATAATGAAGAAGAAGATTTTTGGATTGATGAAAAAAACCGCCAGATTGAGATTAGTGAAAAAGGCTATGAGAAAATCGAGCGTTTCTTAATCGAAGTTGGCGAGCTGGGCGAAAACGAAAGCCTATATAGCCCAAGTCGTCTGCCACTATTGGCTCACGTGCAAGCCGCTATTCGCGCTCATCATGTCTTTGTCAAAAACGTACATTATATCGTTGATGAAGGCGAAGTGGTCATCGTTGATGAAAGCACTGGTCGTACCATGCCCGGTCGCCGCTGGTCAGAAGGTCTGCACCAAGCCGTAGAAGCCAAAGAAAACGTCGATATTCAAGCTGAAAACCAAACGCTAGCGACCACGACTTTTCAGAACTTTTTCCGTCTTTATGACAAATTGTCCGGTATGACCGGTACAGCGGATACCGAAGCGGCAGAATTTAAATCGACTTATGATTTAGATGTGATCGTGATTCCAACTCATGAGCCGATTGCTCGGACAGATAAGAATGACCAGATTTTCTTAACCAAGTTGGGTAAATATAAAGGGATTATCCGCGAGATTAAAGAGATACAAGCCAAAGGCGCGCCGGTACTGGTTGGTACGGCAACGATTGAGGCCAGTGAAGAGTTGTCCTATCTGCTTGATCAAGAAGGCATTAAGCACAATGTCTTGAACGCCAAGCAGCATGAGCGTGAGGCCGATATTATCGCGCAGGCCGGTAGCCCCAAAGCGGTGACTATTGCTACTAACATGGCGGGTCGTGGTACCGATATTATCTTGGGCGGTAACTGGCAGTCATTTATTGAAGACATAGAATCCGTTAGTCCGGAAGAAATGCAGCGCCTAAAAGCCCAATGGCAAGTGAAGCATGACCAAGTAGTCGATGCGGGCGGCTTACATATTGTTGGCTCTGAGCGTCATGAATCGCGCCGGATTGATAATCAGCTGCGGGGTCGTGCTGGTCGTCAAGGTGACCCCGGCATGTCGCGTTTCTTCTTATCATTAGAAGATGACTTGATGCGTATCTTCGCCGGTGACCGCGTGGTTAATATGATGCGTACCATGGGACTCACAGAAGATGAAGCCATTGAGCATAAAATGGTCTCAAAATCGATCGAAAATGCGCAGGGTAAAGTTGAGAGCCGCGACTTTGATGCGCGTAAAAACTTGCTAAAATATGATGACGTGGCCAATGAGCAGCGTAAAGTTATCTATGGTCAGCGTGACGACTTGCTCGATGATATGGACTTGTTAGAAGCGCTGGAAGTCATGCATAATGAAGTCTATACCGCCATGATTCATCAATTTATTCCGCCAGGCTCTGTCGATGATCAATGGAACATTGATGGGCTGGAGGATGAGCTAGAGAACGAATTTAAGCTGTATATGCCGATTAATGATTGGCTAGATGAAGACCGTCGTCTGGATGAAGAAGGACTGCGCACTAAGATTATCAATACTGCACTTGAGCATTATCATGGTCGACGCGCGCAAATGGGTGAACAAAGCGCTGCCCAGCTTGAGCGGCACTTTATGCTACAAAGTTTAGATAAACATTGGAAAGACCATTTAACGCAAATGGATCAGCTGCGTAAGGGCATCCACTTGCGCGGTTATGCCCAAAAGAACCCTGAGCAGGAATATAAGCGTGAGTCGTTTGAGTTATTCCAAATGATGTTAGGGGCGATTAAGTCTGAGACCGTACAAGACTTGTCACGTGTGCATGTCCCAACCAAAGAAGAGCTTGAGGCATTAGAGGCGCAGCAACGCGAAGATGCGGCGCAGATGCAAATGCAGTTTGAGCATAGTGATGTGGCAAACTTAGCAGGTGAATCACAACCGGCCCCAAGCGCTCGTGATCAAAATCAGGGCGCGCGCGCCAATGGTCAAATGCGAGTCAACTTGAGCGGCGGGGTAACAGCAGGCGCTAATATAGGCGTAAATGCTAATAACATTAACGATAATAATGACAGCAGCAATACTGACGCTGAACCGAATCCTTACGCTGGTATGAATATCAGTCGAAATGCACCTTGTCCGTGTGGATCAGCTCTTAAATATAAGCAATGCCACGGTAGGATTTAGCCGTTAATCTGACTTTTATTGGTTTAATCTTTATAGCAGTATTTATATGAGCAGTAGCTAAGATAAATAGCAGATGCCCATAGCTGTCAGCAGCTATGGGTATTTTTATGTCCTTCTATAGCTGATATACTCTAGATTTAGCATAAAAAATGCGTTATAAGTAAAGATAATTTAGTATAATTATGATAAAGAAGGTTCAAGCGTAGACAATATATAATATATCGCCCAGTATTTTTTGCTTGTGTTTACAAATTCAACATAGGCGTAAATATACGGACACGCTATAGTATTTACCATACCAATTTAGGAGAGTGTTATGAATTTAGGGCATTTACGTACGTCCGCCTTTATTACCGGCCTACTAGCGGCGGCTATTAGCATGAGCGCCTGTCAACAGCAGCAAGAACCAGAACAAAGCTTAGAAGATAATATTGCTGAAGAACAGGCAGTACCGATGTCAGCTGAACCAGCCGATCCTAATGATACCGTGGTAGCTATAGAGGATGCGACCGTCAACGAAGTGCAGGATGACACTATCGCGACCGTCAATACCGGTGTGAGCCAGTTAACTTATTTATGTTCGCCTGAGCTAAAAGTCGAAGCAACTTATACAGATGAAGACGACCAAGTGGTTATTGGTACGGATATGGGTACAGTAACTTTGACCAAAACCAACGACGGTAGTAACCCTGAAGTATATAACGTTGCGACTGCGATAGATGGCGGTGAAGGCTTTACCCAGTGGCGTGTTGCTCATGGAGCACGTGAAACAGGTGTGATGCGGATGGCTGGTGCAGATGAGAGCAATGTAAATACGTATGAGTGTAAGAAAACAGAATAAGCGGTACTATTATTGACGGTGACTATTATCAACGATCACTATTATTATGTAACAGGATAAAGACAGCTATTTATAGTGAGCCTTTCATAACAGATATAAAAAAAGCAACGTGAACGTTGCTTTTTTTATATCTTACTAGATTGCTCTCAATTCAGTCCTAATATTATCCTTTACGACTGCGTCCAGTTTCATGCTCCAAAAAGCCTTCTTCTTTTACATCTAGCTCTTCATGCTCTAGCTCAACCTGAATGCTATCGGTATGAGTATGAGTGGTTTTATTCACATCAACCTCTTGGATGACGTAAGTATCCTTAGTGATGTTGGCGACTTGGCGTGAGATAACAATCTCGACAGGGACATCACCAATTTCAACTTGCTTGCCATTGATAGTGACCACTGCTCTATTGTCTAATGTGGGCTCAACATGACGCAAGATGTCTTTGTCATCATAACTACCTGATAACATATCTTGACTGTCGGCATCATAGTAGTCTGTTTGTATGGTGATATATTCTTCAACCAGCTCGATTGGTACCTCAATAGTCTTAGTACGTGAATGCTTGCTCACTGTGACTTTACCCACATCTAAGCGCTCTTTGTTGACTACCGGACGCTCTTCTAGTAACTCTAAATACCTCTTACCATCACGCCCATTGATTGCTGCTGCTTTATCAGTAACCGCTGATATGTCGCTGGGTGCTGGCAGTTTATTATCAGCAGTATGGTCTTCTATTTTGGAAGTATGCGCGGGTGATAAAGAAGCATTAGTGTTCTGGTCGTTAATAGATTTTCCATTACTACCGTTGCTATTAACAGCATTACTATCAGTATTGTTATTATTAGTGCTCATGAGTATATTCCTTATTGCTCAAGAAGTTTAGGAAAGCAGAATAGGCGTTTAAGTTTATCATCATACTCTACATTAAGTTTTAGCTTGACATAAAAAAAGACCAGAGACGGGCTCTGGCCTTAATTTGCTAAGTCAAAAGACTCAGCTGCTTATCTGTATTGCTTTTATATTTATATAAAGTAGCAACAGGTCAGCGTATTACATACCACGAGCGCGGCGTACATCTTCGGCAGAGATATCATCACGGTCTACACGTTTGCCTTGATTATCGACAACGTTACCATCACGGTCGATATCAAGCTCTTCACGTTGGATAGTCTCAGCGACAGTTTCAGTACGACGTTCGGTTGTTTTACCGACGCTCACTTCTTCTGCGACATAAGTCTCTTTACCAACACGAGCACGTTCTGCTTCTAGTTCAACTTCAATAGTCTCGTTACCGTTAACATCAGCATCACCGATACGGCGGTCTGTTGGGCGGTCTACGTTAGTACGTTCGATATTAGCATGTTCTTCTTCAAGATCTACATCGACATTACGCTCTTCAGTAACGACATGCTTACCAACTTTCACTAGACCTGCGACGATACGGTCTTTATTTACTGTTAGACGTTCTTCTAGTAGCTCCAGTGTGTTCGGTGCATCGTAGGCCGTATCTTTAATTTCCATACGCTCTTCAGTAGGAATAGTGTCTGCAACGAATGCTTTACGGTCTTTTTCGTGCTGTTCTTTGTAGCTGTATTGATAGTCATGGTCATACACTTCCATGGCATCAACTTGTGACTTAGTTAAGCTATCAAAGAATACGTCATCACCAACGATACGAGCGAGACCTGCTGGTACTAATACTTCTTTTGAGCTGAACCAGCCGCCTGCATCAACGATTAAATAACGGATACGACCAGTAGTATCTTCTACCAATGCACCTTCGATTTTACCGATTTTATCTTCGTCAACACCATAAGCAGTTTTGCCAGTAGGGTCATAATAGTCATCACCGATTAAGTCGCGGTGAGTTGCTTGAATGTCTTGTAAACGGATTAGTTGGCTCATTATCGTCTTCCTTTTATATGAGTAAATGGTTATTAAATAAATAATAATTAATGGTTAAAAGTGATACTCAAAATAACAGCGTTAAACAGTAACGCTAGTTATACATCTGTCGTTAAGTCATAATTGTTATTAATACTGTTAATGGCATTAGTAACGGCTATAGTGATCTGATTTTTCTAATTGCTTTTACTATTGCGACTAAGAAAATATAATCCGTCATATAAACAATAAATTATAATTAATCGCCGCTGACTCAACTTGTAATTATCGTAACACCCCATTTTTAAATGAGATATATGAGCAAGGTAGCAAAGTGTGCTTCGGACGTAATTGCGTGTAATAGGCTGTAAGTGCTATAACATGCGACTGGTAAAAGTTAACGCTTTTTTACAGTAGGGGTCATATTTTGCCTGTTTAGATGTTTTGGACACAAAAAAACCGCATGGCGTGTGACCGATGCGGTAGTAGATACAATAAATTGCGGCTAAGTGATGGCAGATTAGTATCAACTTATACTCGACTAGCTCTCAGTATAAGTTAGAACTATAAGCTAGAAATCACCAGGTTGAGCGTTACGGCAGTTCAATAGCGATAGCAACGGCTTCGCCGCCACCGATACATAAGGTTGCGATGCCTTTTTTACCACCGGTACGCTGTAAGGAATTAATTAGGGTAACGACAATGCGTGCGCCGGAACAGCCGACGGGATGACCAAGCGCACAAGCGCCGCCTTCGATGTTGACCTTAGCATGGTCGATATCGAGCTCATCCATCGCTGCCATTGTGACCATGGCAAACGCTTCATTAATCTCCCACAAGTCCACATCCGCTACTGACCAGCCGGCGTTAGCAAGTACGTTCTCAATCGCACCAATCGGGGCAATCGTAAACTCACTGGGATGCCGTGATTTGGAAGCGGTAGCGATAATCCGCGCTTGGTAGTCTAGACCTTCAGACTTGGCTTGGGACTCTTTCATCACAACGACTGCCGCTGCGCCATCTGAGATTGAGCTGGCATTGGCCGCAGTAATGGTGCCGTCTTTAGCAAAGGCTGGGCGTAAGGTTGGGATACGCTCGGCATTAGCAAGTGCCGGTTCTTCGTCCGTCTCGACGGTTTTTTCGCCTTTACGAGTCTCAAAAGTTACTGGTGTGATTTCATTTTCGAAATGACCATCTTTTATAGCGGTTAGGGCGCGGTTAAGCGATTCAATAGCAAATTCATCCATCTGCTCACGGGTATAGCCTTTTTCATCGGCCGTCTCTTGGGCAAACTGTCCCATTAGCTTACCAGTTTCGGCATCTTCGAGACCGTCTAGAAACATATGGTCTTTGACTTCTTTATGGCCCATACGGTAGCCACTACGCGCACCTGGCATAATGTAGGGCGCATTGGTCATAGATTCCATACCGCCTGCTACTGCCACATTGAAGCTGCCTGCTTTAATACCATCATGGGCTTGCATTATGGCTTTTAGACCAGAGCCACACAGCTTATTAATAGTCACTGCCCCAGTAGCATCTGGCAGACCTGCTTCGCGCATGGCTTGACGAGCTGGGCCTTGACCGAGTCCAGCAGTTAGGACACAGCCCATGATGACTTCATCAATGCTATCCGCACTAACACCGGCGCGGGCCACCGCTGCTTTGATAGCCGCTGCGCCTAAGTTGGTGGCGCTCACATCTTTTAATGCGCCCTGAAAGCCACCCATGGGCGTACGCGCACCATTAACAATTACAATCGCATCATTCGACATCGTGATTCTCCTTATTCTGCATATTTTGATTTAAAATTAGCATCTTGATGTTCAAGTTGTCAGGCTAAGGCAATAACCTGTTATACCAAGTTTTCATGAAAGATAGCTACTATTATAATGCACACCAGTTAGTCAATAAGCAAGTTATCAAAAAAGAAGCGTGTCGATATATCGACTGCTATGCCAGCTCATCTAAGCGAATACGGACTACTCTGTCAGTAATGGAATCAAGCTTTTCAATTTTCTCAATCGCTAAATTCATCTGGTTTTCGACCACTGGCAGGGTCAAGATTATAATAGGTACTTGCCCGACTTTATGCGCAGGCTTTTGTAGAATCGCATCAATATTAATGCCAGCCTCACTTAGGATACGGGTTATATCGGCTAATACGCCTGGATTGTCAAAAGCATGTACCCGTAGATAATAACCGGTAATCATTTGCTCGGCGCGTAATATCGGCGTGTCAGATAACTGCTCAGGCATAAAAGATAAGTGTGGCACATGATGGCCATGCTGACTAGAATTATCTGTACCTATTACGCGTACTAAATCCATGACATCGGCCATCACGGCAGAAGCAGTCGCACCGGCACCAGCACCATCACCGTAATATAAGGTTTGTCCAAGCGGATGCGAGTCAACCAACACCGCGTTTTTGACACCATTCACATTGGCTAATAACGTATCTTGCGGAATTAAGGTTGGATGTACGCGCAGCTCAATACCCTCTTCATCTTTTTCACTGGTACGACGAACGGCAAAGCCTACATGCTTGATGCGGTAGCCCAGCTCTTCGGCATAATTGACATCTTGTAAAGTAATATCAGTGATACCTTCACAATATACCTTGTCAAACTGTAGCGGAATACCAAAGGCGATAGAGGCAAGTAACGCCAGCTTATGCGCAGCATCAATACCTTCTACATCAAAGGTGGGGTCAGCTTCAGCGTAGCCCAAGTCTTGCGCCTCTTTTAGCACATCCGCAAATGGACGACCGGTATCTCGCATCTCAGACATGATAAAGTTGCCCGTACCATTAATGATACCCGCCAGCCAATCTACTTTATTGGCGGCAAGCGCTTCACGCATGACTTTAATAATCGGAATACCGCCAGCTACTGCCGCTTCATAGGCCACGTGCACGTTATTGGCTTCAGCTAGTGCAAAAATTTCATTGCCATGCTCAGCCAGTAGCGCTTTATTGGCGGTCACAACATGCTTGCCGTGTTTGATGGCGTGCATGATGAGGTCTTTGGCAAGGGTAGTACCGCCAATAACCTCGATGACGATATCGACATTATCACTGGCAGCAGTGGCCATTAGATCGCTATTTTGGACAATACTGGGGTCGATATCATCACGATGACGGCGGGTACCGACTTCGGTAATAATGATATCGCGTCCACTGCGACGTTTAAGCTCGTCTGAATTATCATTGATTAGATTGACCACGCCAGTACCGACAGTACCTAGGCCAAGTATCGCTAGTTTGATGGATTTACTCACAGTATCCTCAAGAGGTTAAATAGATGAATGGGAAAGGGGGTGTCTATAGGCGGCTATTATCTTAACTTATAATAGCGAATTAACAGCGGGCTGCTTAATATATATTGCAGCCGACTTGATGTTATTGATGAACTTATGATGTTTATGAATCTATGTTTTTATGAGCTGATAGTATGAATATAGATGTCTTATTTATAGTATGGTCTTACTTATAAGGTCATTATTCTTATACAGCTCTCATGCTTACAAAGCTGTTAGCCTTTATCCTATCATATCGACAAGCATTAGCGGCGTCTACGTCATGCTATAGCCGCTAATGCTTATGACTTAACGATGATTATTGCGCTGCGGCCACGGCTTGTGCCAATTGCGCCGCCGGCAGATAACCGCCAACTTGTTGGCCGGACTCAGTAAAGATGGCTGGCGTTCCGCGCACGCCAAGTCTGGCACCCAATGCCATTTGCGCTCGTACTGGACTATTACAATTAGCAGCGGTCACATTTGCGCCTGATTTTGCTTGGTTCATCGCGGTAACTCGGTCTTTACTACACCAAATCGCTTCCATTTTTGGCACACTTTGTTCACTACGAGGCCATGCCAAATAACGCACCTCAATCCCTAGGGCATTGATCTCGTCCATTTCTTCATGCAGCTTAGTGCAATAAGGGCAGTCAGCATCGGTAAACGAGTAAACGACAGATTTGGTTTGTCCCTTTGCTGGATAAATAATCATGTCCTTTTTATCGACTGCTTTTAGCGCTTCTTGCGCGGTACGAGCTACCAGTGCACCACTGATATCAACTGGCTCACCCTGTCCAACGGCAATAATTTGCCCCTGAATAATATGCTTGCCTGCTTTATCAGTAAAAAACGCGGGCAATCCTTCAGCCGTCACCCAATAAATACCATCCATATCAGTGGACACAGCGGAAATAATATTTTCTTCAATACCCGACGCTTGTAGATTGTCTTGTAGCGCTTTGACCACGGTCGCATCACTATTAGCATCTGCCGTAGTGCTGGTTTTGGCTTGTGCGCTATTAACGATAGCGGTATTGCTGGTCGCATCAGCAGCATTATTCGAGCATCCAGCCGCCACAATGATTAATAACGCACTTATTAAGCCGCGAGATAGAGTGTTGTGAGAGAAGCGTTGACCCGTAACGGTAGCGGTAGAAAAAGGGAGAAAGGACATATAACGTTTCCTATAGGCAGGCGCGCCTAATCGTGTGTTGATGATAAAGATTTAATATAAAGCTTAAAGTGACTGTTGATAAGACCAAGGCATGCGATGGAAATAAGCTGCAATCATCACCTGATAAAGGTAATGGGTTTTAAAAAGCTCAAAAGCGCCCTATCTTAGCATAATTTTGTAAATAACCGCCAAAAGCTAGCAGCTAGCTATTTTAAATAAAGGTCTGGTAACGAGGGCTAAGTCATTAAAAACAAGATACATTTATGCCATGTCATATCATAGGCTGACTAGGTAGGCTACTGCTAATAACAGCATCATTATTACTGCTGTTTGTTTAACCATTTAATAAGTAGATTTTTATAATCCATTTTGTATATATTTATTTAAGCGAATTTAATCTAAGGAGCGCGTATGGCAGGTGCCAGTTTATTAACGTTACTCGATGATATCAGCGTGATATTAGATGACGTTTCTGTCATGACGAAAGTGGCCGCAAAAAAAACAGCTGGCGTATTGGGTGATGATTTAGCCCTTAACGCCGAGCAAGTTACAGGCGTTAAGGCAGATCGTGAGCTACCAGTGGTTTGGGCGGTAGCAAAAGGCTCATTCGTTAATAAGCTTATTCTAGTACCGGCAGCGCTGCTCATTAGTACTATTTATCCGCCCTTGGTCACTCTTTTATTAATGTGTGGCGGTTTATTTTTAGCCTATGAAGGGGCCGAAAAAGTCATTCATAAGTTTTGGCCGCAGCTGTTACCACATGATGAGGAACAAAATGCCCGCCGAGAAGCCAACGCTGATGAGAACGTCGATTTGGTCGCTTTTGAAAAAGAAAAAATCAAAGGGGCCGTGCGTACAGACTTTATTCTCTCAGCAGAAATTATCGTCATTGCGTTGGGGTCAGCAGCGGGGGCAACACTACTAGAAAAAAGCTTAGTGCTGGCTATTATTGCGGTTGCTATTACGGTTGGTGTCTATGGTCTGGTCGCTGCTATTGTTAGAATGGATGACTTAGGTCTCTATTTGATGAAGAAACCAGGCAATAACAAACAAAAAATAGGTTCGTTCTTGTTAGCGGCCGCGCCTAAATTGATGAAGTTTTTGTCTATCGCTGGCACAATAGCCATGTTCTTAGTTGGCGGTGGTATTTTGGTACATGGTATAGATTTCCTGCATCATGAAGTTGAGGACTTGGCGCATTTGACTGGTGTATTCGAGAGTTTAACAACCATGCTACTAAATGGCTTGGGCGGTTTAATTATCGGCGTAATTTTGGTCGCTATTATTACGGTCATCGGTAAATTACGCGGCAATAATGGCTCTACAGCTCATTGATTGGATTATTAATATAAGCTCCGTTAAAAAAACAGTATTTATTAAGCATAAAAAAGCCCCAAAGTTGCTAACAACCTTGGGGCTTTTACTATCTAAAAACTTGAGTGTTAATATCATTTTTAGTGTTAACACTCAGCTTCAAAACTAGTACTCAACTTCAGCATTAAAGCTTAACTCTCATTATCAGAGTCATCTGTTTCTACATTTTCAGCTTGCGTTGGTTTTTTGAGCTCAGTTTTTGGTTTACGACTGCGCGATTTAGGAACCTTTGGGGTGGTTAAATTAAAGGTACCGGTTTGTTGCAGCAACTGCTCAGCAACACTCTCAATCATATTTTTATAACTGGCAATGGTGGTTTTTGATTTACCGGCTTGGCTGTTATCTTTGATAGATTCTGCATTTACCGTCTCGCTGTCCATTGCTTCTGCTTCATCAAGCTCGGCATCGCTTAGCTCACTGCTATCAAGCTGTATGTTATCTAGATAAACTTGATCCGCTTGTAGCAATTGCTCGCTTTCAGCGCTGATCTCGTCTGCTTGCCTCTCTCCAGTCAACTCGTTGGCTTCAACGTCATGAGCGTCAACTTTATGGCTTTCAGCTTGACTGTCAGTAGCTACGGTTTCAGATTGAGTTACATCAGTATTAACAAGGTCGCTATTAACAATGTCACTCACTTCTTCAGCGTTAGCGCTTCCATAACGAGAATCAGACTCAGCGTCTGGGCTTGGCGCGGTAGTAGATTCGCTGATCGCAGTTGCCTCTAGCGCCGCTGGCGCTTGATAGTCAGGATGCTGTCCGCGTGGGTCATTGCTGGCACGTTTGCCAATGGCGCGTGGTTCGACCGCTGTTTTACCTTGCGTGGCTGCAAACTGACTGACCGCTTGGGTCATTGCCTTAAAGCGGGTTAGATAATCTGCCGCTAACGGTTGATAGCCATAGTTGCTAAAGTCAAAGCTGCTATCACTAGCATTGCTTCCTTTAACCTCGCTAGCTTCAATTATATTGCTATCGTCATTAACATCATTTTCAACATCAGCAGATTGCGCTTGCTGAGTGTGGACAGCGATGGCGTCAATAAAGCTGCGAATCACGCCATTATCTGCTAAACGGCTTTGCGCATCAGCAAGGGTAGCGTGAATGAATTCGCCAACCGTACCACGAATAGCGGGAGCATTTGCAACAGTTTGTTGAATGACGAGCTCAGTGATTGCTACCGCTGGTGTCACTTGTGGTTGTGACTGCTGATCACGAACAACGCGTGGGTCATTACTGGCCTGACCGAACTTATTGGCAGTCACATAACGCTTAGCAAACAACGCCTCGCGGGTAAGCTCTAGCACGGTATTGCCATCTCTAGCACTACTTTCTTCGACGTTAACATTTTCGACGTTAGCGCTTTCGGTGCTATTGCTTTCAGTACGAGTCGCTTTAATTTCAGCAGTCACTGTAGCAGCGTCAATACCAGCTTTTTGATTCTCGGTATTATCTGTCGACTCGCTAGCTGTGACATTTTTGGCGGCTATTGGCTCTCGAATGCCCGAGTCGGTCGCAGATGATTGCTGATTATCTACAATTAATTTACTAACTGTAGCTGAACTGACGTTTTGGCTGACAGTTTTTTTTTCAGTTTGGCTATCAGTATCGCTGTTGTTCGCGCTACCGACTTCAAAAGCGTTAGAAGACGACACTTCATCCTCAGCAGAATTAACAGTAGTATCAATAGCAGTGCTATCAGCCGACGTCTGATTTATAGATTGAGGCGTCGTCTCTGCTGCTGGTTTGTTTTCACTCTGCTGGGCTGAGTGCTGCTCTCCACTTTTCTTCGTGGCGTCATCTGTAGCTAGGTTACGCTGAGTGATTTGTTCATCAGCTGGCTTAGCTACTGTTTTTTCAGATTTACTGTCATCTAAAGACAGATGAACCACTTCGGGTACTTTGAGCTTGGCGTGTGCTTCGTTGACATGTAACGTCACCTCGTTAGGGTCTTGCTGGCGACGAGCGTTAGCTTGGTCTTTATCGTTACTAGCAGCTGTTTGACTTGCATCGGCTTGCGCCTGTTGTTGCTTTGCACTACTGTCCGCCGTCAAGGTATCATTGCGTTCAAGCTTACCGCGTGAGCTACGTTGGCTGTGTGGCTTACGTTTGCTACGTGTTTGCTCATCGGCTTGGTTAGTAGTAGCAGCAGCTTGAGTGTCGCTCTGAGAAGCGTCGTTACGCTCGCTGTTGTTAGGGCTACTGTCCTGACGATTATCTTGACGATTGTTACGGTTGCGATCGTTGTTACTACGTCTGTTATCGCTATCGCGCTTATCTTGGTTATCAGACGACTTGTCATCATTGCTATCATCATTAACTGTCTCATCGCGCTGATCTTTTCTCTGATGCGGCTTTGCTGATCTTGATTTGCGCGTCTTGCGTCTTCTTCTATCGTCGGCATTGTTATCGTCAGTAGTATTGCTATCGACACTGTTGCTACCAGCAGTATTGTTATTAGTATTATTATGACGACGGTTTTGCTGACGATTGGTATTACTATCTGATTGTTGGCTGTCCTCTTTCTGTACAGCTGCTGGCTGGCTGGTTTGCGGTGCTGCTGACGTTTGCGCGCCAGTGACAGCAGTATTATCCAAGACACTATTATCAACTTGACCAAATGAGCCTAAGCTTTGTGCGCCCGTATTTACTAAAGCCTCAATCGCTTCAGCGGCATCATGGCTGCTAAAGCCTGCTGTGGTTTGTGCTTGTGGAGCTTGAGTAAAAAGATTGGACAACCAAGCAACCGCTTGCGGCTGGGCGGCAGCAGGAGATTGCGCTACTACTGGAGAAGAGGCAGACTGTACATTTTGGGCATTGTTGTTTTGGGCACCACTATTTTCATTAGTGCTGTTTTGATTAGTCGCGCTTTGAGCCGGATTATTTTGAGTAGCGTCATTCTGTACTGCTCGAGTCGATGACGTCGGCTCATTACCATTTTTATTAGGATTGTTCTGATTATGGCTATTTTGATTGCGGTGCTCATTACTATGGCTGACGCTGTTGTTATTTTGGTTAGCGTTTTGCTGGTTTGGTTGATTAGCACTTTGCGTGCTGCTACTACTATTGGCACTATCAGGCGCTTTACGTGGTTGGCGCGTAGGTTGTTGCTCAGGGCGTTCTTTTTCGGCCGTTTGCCAATCAACGTCATAACCTAAACCACTATGTTCTTGTTGCTGAGTATCGGTAATGCGCTCATAACTTGATGGTGCAAAACCATCACGGTTAAAGTGCAATTTAAAGTTGGGCGACTCTAAATGGGCATGCGGTAAGATGGTGATACGTGTGCCACTGTCTTGCTCAAGATAGACCAAGCTGTCGCGTTTTTCATTCAGTAAGAATGCAGCGATATCAGTCGGTACTTCTGCTTGTACTTCACCTTGACGTTCTTTTAGAGCGATTTGTTCAATTTCGCGCATAATTGATAACGATAATGAGCGCAAATCACGAATCATACCGTTGCCATGACAACGAGGGCAAATATAGCCAGTAGATTCTTCTAGTGACGGACGTAGGCGCTGACGGCTCATCTCCATCAAACCAAATTTAGAGATATCGCCAAACTGTACGCGGGCACGGTCATATTTGGTAGCGTCGACTAGCCGTTTTTCCACTTCCTTTTGATGCTTGTTGTCATTCATATCAATGAAATCAATGACAACCAAACCACCCATATCACGCAGACGTAGCTGGCGCGCAATCTCATCAGCCGCTTCTAAGTTAGTATGATAAGCAGTTTCGGCAACATCCGAGCCTTTAGTAGATTTGGCAGAGTTAATGTCGATAGAGACCAAGGCTTCTGTTTGGTCAATGACGATTGCGCCGCCAGAAGGCAAGCGCACTTCACGTTGGTAGGCAGTTTCAATTTGTTTTTCGATGTTAAAGCGCGCAAACATAGGCTCGTAATCAGTATATTTACGTAGCTTGTCTGCCTGTGTGGGCATCACTGCATCAATAAAGCCGGCTGCTTCGATATAAGCATTTTCGTTATCAATCCAAATCTCAGCAATATCATCACGTAGATAATCGCGCACCGCGCGCGTGACAACGCCTGCTTCTTGATGGACGAGACGCGGTGACGGATATTTTTGATTTTGTTCTTGAATGGCTTGCCAGATATTAAGCAAATGGTTCAAATCGTGTTGCAAGTCTTCTTGAGTTTTACCAATGCCAGCGGTACGAATAATGACACTCATACCTTTTGGTAAATCTAAATTACCCAGCATGCGTTTCATGTCTTCACGAAGTTTGCCGGAGATTTGTCGTGAGATACCGCCACCACGAGGGTTGTTTGGCATCAAGACTAAATAACGACCGGCTAGCGATACATAAGTCGATAGGGCAGCGCCTTTATTGCCGCGTTCTTCTTTTTCGACTTGGACTATAAGCTCATCGCCTTCTTTGATGAGTTTTTTGATGTTTTCATCACGTGGGTTGCCACTGAGATATTCAGCAGAAATCTCACGAATAGGTAAAAAACCTTGACGTTGTGAGCCATATTCGACGAATACTGCTTCAAGCGACGGCTCGACACGGGTAACGTGGCCTTTATAAATGTTTGATTTTTTTTGTTCGCGAGTACGGTTTTCTAAATCGAAATCGTACAGATGATTGCCTTTACAGAGGGCAACACGAACTTCTTCGTTTTGAGTGGCGTTAATTAAAATGCGTTTCATATCAATATCCTATGAGTACGCATAACAACGACAAAGTGATTTTTATGGGGGCAGAAACAAGAGCGGCTAATATTAAAATTAGCTAAAGATATTATAGGATATTTAAAACAGGACAGATAAAAAAACCAAAATAGCTATATGTAATGGCTCGCTTCGATAACGGTTGCTCATTAATATTGCCTAAAGCCTAAATGCATTGCTGAAACGATCTTTTAAGACCAATATAGTTAACCCCAATACAGATTGTAAGGCTGCAATCGTTTATCTTATGATCTTTATAACAATAAGTATCATGGCTAGGCGTTAAAACCTAAGCATTCAAACCCTTGTTAATATTTATCGTTCAGCTATTAGGCTGATATTTTTCAGCGTGCCATCAATATAAGTTGTTAGCATATATTAATGAGTAGGCCATGCTTGTAAGGCTAATCCATAGTGGCAATATTAATACTGTTATAACCCTGGCGTTATGAAAGTTAATATAAAGCCAAGGCAAGTGAACAAGCTATTATTTATTAAAGTCGGGCTATTAAGGTTGAGCTTTTTTACTTATTTATCATTGTGTTTTTTAAATATCGTTAATATCAGTGTGATCTTTCGTTAGTGTGTTGCTGCACTGCCATTCAGCGGGGCGTACTTGGCAAACAGAATAGTGACCGGCTCATCAGCGCGGTATCGTTGGTGTTGCTTAAAGATCATTATCTGTTTGACCACCAGTAGTCAGGCAACGGTACATTCTTAACATCAAGCTGTTATCACTTGCTCAACTGCACGTGTCCATTAACGTTGCAAAAAAAATTGCAAATCAAGTCGTGGTCATGCGTTAAATGAGTAAATTGTGTGCTGTTGTCGTTCAATAAATTGGTCTTTATACCAATGTTATCAATACGAGTATATGTGTTGTTAATACCATTAATTGGGCGCGGTGCTTGTTGTTATCAAGCATCTTACCCTAAAAATTAGATGAAACGTCCAATCTTATCACGGTATATAGCATGCGCCTCGTTACTAACCAGTAGTAAAGATGGCGATTGGCTATCTAAGACAATGAGGATTATTGCCGTGACCTATGCGCAATTGACGCTCAACATGCTAAACTATAACAAATCTTTGTGTAAATACCTAACTAAAAATGACAAACTCCAAAATGACCGACGACGCACCGACCCATGAAGCCCCTGGCATCTTTAATAGTAAAACTCGTCCGCAAAGCGCTGATGATGAGATTAGTAACTTTGAGAAGGTCAATTATCTGGAAGTAACGCGCCATCAGCACGATCAGCGCTTAGACAATTTCTTACTTAATCGTCTAAAAGGCTTGCCAAAAGCCCATATTTACAAGATGATTCGCTCAGATGAGATTCGAGTCAATAATAAGCGTTGTAAAGCTCATGATCGAGTGCACCGTGACGATGTGGTGCGCATTGCTCCTGTACAGCTGGCAACCCGCGAAAAACCGATTATCAGTACCGAGTTTGCCAAAAGTTTACTGGCACGGGTGGTTTATGAAGATGACGGCCTAATAGTGCTTAACAAGCCTTCAGGCATTGCCGTTCATGGCGGCAGTGGGCTGGATTTTGGGGTAATTGAAGCAATGCGTGAAGTGACAGGTAAAAAATACCTAGAGCTGATACACCGTATTGATAAAGATACTTCAGGGCTGCTCATGATTTCTAAGAAGCGCTCAACGCTTAAAGCCTTACAGCAGCATCTGATAGACAAGACCATCCAAAAGCATTATCTATGCTTAGCAAAAGGTCAACCTGCGCTTAATGAGCAGCGTATTGATGCGCCATTACTACGCTACACACTGGCTAGTGGTGAACGCCGCGTCAAGGTGGATGCCAAAGACCCTCAAGCCAAAGAAAGCCAGACCGATATTGTGGTACATAGCCGTTTTATGATTGCCAATCAAATGGTAAGTCTGATAGAAGCCAAACCGCTGACCGGACGCACCCATCAAATACGGGTACATTTAGCCCATATTGGTCATGCTATTCTAGGTGATGATAAATATAATGTGCATGATAAATCAGGCGTTCATCGTCTGTGTCTACATGCGTGGCGCTTAGATATCCCAGGCTATGAGCTGATTATCGCGCCGCTACCAGAAGATATCGCAGGCTTATTACCAACAGATGCTGAGTTGCCAAAAGTATAAGCTAAGTTGCTTGCCCTGATATCATTATCATTAATAACGGCTCCTGTTTAAAGGTCATACGCTAAGGTCAATCTATGAGTCAGTCAAATACCAATAATTCAGCCTTATTATCCGCTGAATTTAACTTAGCGGATAAAACACTGATTATCTTTGATTGGGATGGCACCTTGATGGACTCAATCGGTTTAATCGTTGAGTCCATGCACGTTGCTGGCGAGGCACATGGTTTTGTTACCACTGATAAGGCGGTAAAAGATATCATTGGGTTGAGTCTACTGACAGGGATCGATATTTTATATCCCATCGCGACTGCCGAGCAAAAGCTGGCGATTCAACAAAGCTATATCGATTACTATATTCCTAATAGTCACCGTACGCCGTTTTTTGATGATATAGAAAACATGCTGCAAACCTTAAAAAGTCAAGGCAAACAGCTGGCGGTCGCAACAGGTAAAAAACGACGGGGTCTTGATCGGGTATTGGATGTATCTGACAGTCATGATTATTTTGTTATCACACGCTGTGCCGATGAATCCGGCTCTAAGCCCAATCCACAGATGCTTGTTGATATTTTGGAATATGCGCAGCAGGACATTGCTGATGCGGTATATATTGGTGACAGCATTTACGATATTCAAATGGCGAATAAGCTGGGTATGACCAGTATTGCGGTTGATTACGGCACCGCAGCTAGCTCAGAGCTTAGCGCGCAACAGCCTACTTATCAGGTGGGAGCCCCGCAAGCGTTGGCCAAACTATTATGTGCTAAGTAAACACCACATTCCATAAAGTGACCTAAGAAACATTGATTAAATAAATTTATCAAAAAAAAAGCAAAGAAAAAGGGATTTATCGCTATTGATGATAAATCCCTTTTTCTTATTACGAGCACTATTTATTCAGCATCTTTCTGTTCAGCGGCTGTGTCTTTAGTACCAGCTTGCTCAGCACTTTGTTCAGATTTTTCTTGACCATCATCTTCCTGCTCAAAATCTGCTACTTCAGCACTAATTTGATCAGTAACAGCTTCTTCTTCGCCATGTTTATATTCGTACCAGTTTCCCATCACCCCAGCCAGCTCATCAAGCCCTTCTTTTTTGAGCGCTGAAAATAACTGAATAGTGCAGTTTAAGCCTAACTTTTTGAGCGCTTGGCGGGTATTGAGTAGGGCGTTTTTAGAAGCACCATATTTGAGCTTGTCAGCTTTGGTCAGCAAAATATGGACTGGCAGCTCGCCTTCTTTGGCCCAATGTAGCATTTGTTCATCGAAGAATTTTAATGGATGGCGAATATCAGTCAGTAGCACCAAACCTGCAAGGCTTGATCGTGATACCAAATATTCTTCTAGCTCCACTTGCCACTCTTTTTTCATCTCAAGCGGCACGGCAGCATAACCGTAGCCCGGCAAATCGACTAGCCGTCTATCGGTGTCCCCAATACTAAAAAAGTTAATCATCTGCGTGCGACCAGGCGTTTTTGACGAACGTGCCAGTTGCCGCTGATTGGTCAGCGCATTAATAGCTGAGGATTTACCCGCATTCGAGCGTCCGGCAAATGCCACCTCAAACCCTTCATCAGGAGGGCATAGGCGAAAGGTAGGCGCTGAGGTCATAAATTCAGTTTGCTGAATACGCTGACGGGCCTTGGTATTAAACGCCGCATGCTCGGCGGCGACATCTTTAAACGGGGTGCTCATAAATGACTCATTAACATTCAAAAAATTGTAAAATAAATCCAGATACTGGACCCAACTACTTGCGGCAATTTAAATAGATAGTTATGAAGCAATAGCCCTAACTACAGCTAGCTTTAGAGTTTTAAAGGTAAAATATATTACCTTATGTCCCACCTAGTTTTGTACTATCTGTTGAAATAATCAGCACTAGCATCATATTAATGACAGCATAACACTAAAGTGCCGCTGAGCTTAGCGAAAATTAGTCATACGCTTATTTTGGTTTACGAAAGCTAAACCGGATGCACCTATATTAATATGACATATATTGTTACAATTTTAGTTGAGCTGGTATTCAAGATGATATTAGAAATAATAGTGTCGCCTGACTGTGCTATCTACAGTCAATCAAACCAAGGTAAATTAAAGGAGATGTCTTATGCGCTCAATAATTTCAGTTGCTGCCAGGGCAGGACGCGCTTTGGGTGGCAGTGTCGCCACATTGATACTGTGTACCGCAATGATGGGTAATGCCGTCGCTGCTGATATTTCAACCATTTATAGTAACTCTTGTGCCGCTTGTCACGATAGTGGCGCGCTGAATGCCGTCAAAAAAGGGGATAGCACCCGATGGCATCAGCTCATAGAACAAAAGGGCTTGCCAACATTAATTAATTCGGTCAAAGGTGGCATGATTCAGATGCCAGCTGGCGGATTATGTGATGAGTGTGACGATGACGATTATCGCAAGCTTATCGACTATATGAGTCAATAACAGCTATAAACAATGACAGCGAACGATCACTTAAAATGAAAATCTTAAAACGAGCAGCTTAGAAAGCCAAGATAAAGCGCAAGTCTGACCCAATTCATGCGCTTTTTTTTATTATCACAGACGTTATGCCCCGATGTAAGTAGAAAAACCGCTAGGTGCTATGATTAAGTAGGCAAATTCTATAAAGTCTTGCTATAATAATCGCAAATAAACCCTGATGTTAGTAAGTGCTTTCAGGCGGATTGTGATTAAGACCTCAAATGATATGGTTTACCTCGCCCAATAATAGGTTGATACATATCGGGTGTCTTATTAGTATAACTACTCTAAGTTACAATCAATCTCAATAATGCTTACGTCGAGTTAGTAGGATCTGTATCCATGAAAAAGTTAATCGCTGCCGCCAGCTTATGTGTTGCAAGTTTCAGCGTACAAGCTGCTATCACTGTTCCTGAATATGATGCTAATGCAGGTAAACAAATCGCTGAAACGGTCTGTGCCGCCTGTCATGGTGTCGACGGGGTGAGTATCGTCCCATCCCAGCCCAATGTGGGTGGTCAAAACGTCAAATATCTGTATAAACAACTGGTCAATTTTAAATCAGGCTATCGTAAAAACGGTATTATGCAATCACAAGTGGCGAATCTATCACAGCAAGACCTTGCCAACGTGTCAGGTTATTATGCTGAGCAAGCGCCTTGGGGCGTTGGCTTTGGTAATCCTGCGACCACTCAAGAAGCCACTAAGCTATTTTTAGGTGGTGATAAGTCGCGTGGAGTGATTGGTTGCGCAGGCTGTCATGGTCCAGATGCAGCGGGTAATACTTGGGCCGCATTTCCGCGTCTAGGTGGTCAACATTCTCTATATATCGCAACCCAGCTTAAATTGTTCCGTGCCGCTGGTCGTGAGGATGATATCGATAGTGATGATCAAAAACGTATCAATGATGCGGATAAAGAAGGCGAAATGGGAATGATGCAAACGGTAGCATCGAGACTATCAGATCGTGATATTCGTATTTTGTCAGATTATCTTAGCGCTATTCATTAAACAGATAGGGTAATAAGACACTATGCTGGGCTTATTACCCTATCTGCGGACTTATGATTCGCTATTAAACCCCGTTCTCGGGGTTTTTTTATAGCTGCATAACCTCTATAGTCTTTATGAAAGCTATTGTTGTTATTTTTATTATTTACCTTAGATTTTTGGATTGAGATTATGATGATCCGCTATGCATCTTATTTTATGGCAGCTTTATTGCCGCTATTACTGTTTCGGTGGTTTGCGCCTGCTTCCATTGGCGAGATTGACTTCTGGTTACTCTGGTTATTAGCTATGGTGGTGGTATCGCTTCCGGTCATTTATGCTGAGATAGCACTGGCCTATCGCAGCACTGAAGCGCCATTGGCAGGCATGCAAAAGCTAACTCGCGAGGCCGATGCCAGTCCGTTGTGGCGCAGTTTTGGTTGGTTGGCGGCGCTTGTAGCGATAGTTATTGCCGCTTTGGTCATATCAGGGGCGAGCAGCGGTATATTATCCGCTTTAACGGCGCTTGATAGTGTCCCTGCTGTGCCTAGTTTTGCGGTTGCGGCAGGTCTCATGGTCATCGCGGTATTGCTTAGTTTATTGGGCGTTGCCCCGTTACCGATTGGCTTAGGGCTTATGGTCATAGGTCTGGCAATGGGTTTGGCTGGCGGTTTACCGCGTATTGATTTTGCGATGACTGGTATCAGTTTAAGCGAGTGGGCACGTGCCGTAGCCTTGGCATTAGTGAGCGTTGGCGCGGGTACCGGTCTGTACTGGTTCGGTCAGCATTTAATAACCAAACAAGCTACCACCGCTGTTGACAGCAGTCAGCATAATACACCGAACTCACGCACATCCAGCGGCGCTAGTAAGCTTAATAGCTACCGCGCTACTAAACTGGTATTACCGATTTGGATACTGCAACTACTGGTTGGCATGGTGGCATTATTTATCAGCGGCTTAACGTTGCCGCCTATTGGCCAGCTGTTATATTGGTTCGGGGTGTTATTTGTCGCCAGTTATTTACTGCATTATAGTGCTCAGCAATTGGCGCATAAATTTGGTCTTTTGATTAGCTTGGTACTAACCTTAGTAATAGGTCTGATATTGGTAATTGCGATACCGACCACGTGGCTGGTTGGGATATTGGTAATTATTAGCAGTGTCGCGGTGTTGTTGTTATCAGTTTTTGTAGGCTGGCGCATGAAAATCAGTCATTTGCGTAAGTCGTTAAACTTCGGCAATGAAGCGCTATACAATTTATGGCGGATAGCCATTCGACTGATTGTGCCTTTGGCATTGATTTTAGCATTAATAGGCTGGGTGATGCAGTGGTTGAGCTGATGACTGTCCATTTGGCGTACGCTGAAGATGCGCAGCGCCAGCACTATTTAACCCTGCAAGTGGCTGCTGGTACAACTTTATACCAGGCACTAGAGCAGGCGGGCTGGTTGACTCAGTTTCCTGATTTAGCAGAATGGTGTGCGCAAGTTGCTGATATCGCTAACCCTAAAGCTAAGCTATGGCATGTCGGTATCTACGCGCAAAAACAGCCGCTTAACTATCTGCTGCAGCCGCTCGATCGCATTGAAGTCTATCGTAGCTTAAGCGCTGATCCTATGTCTCAGCGCAAAAGTAAAAGCACCAAAAAAGTAAAATATAATTAATAATGAAGTATCGTTAACAATGTTGTCGGACGAAAATTCAGCACTCACAAAGTAACATTCAATGAGCCGTTACTTTCACGAAGTAATGGTACTGTTTGAGTCTCAATGAGCCGTTACTTTTGTTATCTTAAGAGACAGGTAGCGACTCAAGACCTTCAATACGAGTCACCACGCCATTAGCATCAAAATAGATTATTAGATGCTGACTGGCATTTTTGACATCGGCGATACCTTTACGGCGACCTTCAGTACCCGCTTGATAGTCATAGATATAGTCCCAACGATTGGGTTCAAGCGTGTCTCTAATAGCTGGGCTACCCAAGATATAAAGGACTTGGTTTTGGTTCATACCCACTTGCAACTTTTGCGCTTGCGTTTGAGTAATGGGGGTCCCTTGTGGCAAATCAATCTTATAGACACTAAGCAACGAGCAACCAGACATAGCGACAGATGCGCCTAGGGTTGCAGTAATCATAAGCGTGCGTAAAGTGCGAGTATAGCTAAGCGGACGGCGACTAAGAGGACGCAAGGTTAACGGCTTTATCATGGTAAGATGACTCATAAGAAATGGGTTAGGCGCGGCTAAGTGCAGCTAATGCAAGTCTTACCGGCAATCACCGATAAATGATACGTCATTTACTGCTCATTGCCTACTACTTACGACATTATTTACCAAACAGCGCCCGATATGCGTTATGATTTATAGTGTAAATTCATAGACTTGCATTAAAATAATTGGTATGTGTTAGTTTATTATTGATGTGATATTTCCCCCATTTATCACTGCTAATATTTTAAAAATTCAATAATAATGAATTCACAACCCTTATTAACCTCACTTTTTTGTGTTTTTATTTGCTAAGACTTCAATAGTCAAAAGGAATATCATGGCTTCTTTTACCAATCAAGATTTACGTAAAGCGGGTTTGAAAGTGACTTTACCGCGTATTAAGATTTTAGAGCTGCTTGAGAGTGCAGAGCTGCATCATATGAGTGCTGAGGAAGTATATAAAGCACTGATTGAGCAAGGTGAAGATGTGGGCTTAGCGACCGTATATCGTGTGCTGACTCAATTTGAGCAAGCAGGCATCGTTGAGCGTCATAATTTTGAAAATAATTTATCGGTGTTCGAGATTGCACAAGAAGAGCATCATGACCATCTGGTCTGTGATGTTTGTGGCAAGATTATCGAGTTTCATAATGAGACCATCGAGAAAGAACAGCTTAAAGTCGCTAAAGAACACGGCTTTAAACTCTCGGGCCATTCATTGGTGCTTTTCGGTATTTGTAATAATCAAGACTGCAAAGATAGTGCTAAGTAAGTTTTTGCTAGTTGACAGTCAATTATTGATAGCTATTTTTAGTAGGGGCTAATTATATTCAGTTATTTATTAACCGCCCCTTAGTAGATTTGATAAACAAAAAACAGCACTCATTATAAGCGCTGTTTTTTATGTTGTGTTTTTATATTATGACTTTATTAGTGCTTTTCTAGTTGATGTCTAATGACAAGCCATCAGCCCCTTCATCTAGATTTTGGGTGCTATTTTTAATGCTAAGTTTGATTTTGAGGCGCAAGTCATTCGGCGAGTCAGCATGACTGATGGCGTCTTGATACGTGATGTCACCATTTTCATATAAATCAAATAGCGCCTGATCAAAGGTTTGCATGCCGCTATCACGTGAGCGCGTCATGACCTCTTTAATCTCGTGAATTTCACCTTTACGAATATAGTCACTTATCAGCTGCGAGTTTAATAAAATCTCGATAGCGGCACGGCGACTTTTGCCGTCAGGGGTTGGAATAAGCTGCTGGGCGATAATGGCTTGCAGATTCAGCGATAAATCCATAAACAACTGATTGTGACGATCAGACTCAAAAAAGTGAATGATACGATCAACGGCTTGGTTTGCGTTATTGGCATGCAAGGTGGCAAACACCAAATGCCCAGTTTCAGCATATTGAATGGCGTAACTCATGACTTCACGGTTACGAATCTCTCCGATTAAGATGACATCTGGTGCTTGGCGCAAGGTATTTTTTAGACCGGCCTCGAACGTTAAGGTATCGATGCCAACCTCACGCTGGGTGACGATACAGCCGTGATGCTGATGCACAAACTCAATGGGATCTTCGATAGTAATGATGTGTCCATGTGAGTTTTGATTGCGGTAGCCGACCATGGCGGCAAGGGTAGTGGACTTACCCGTACCAGTAGCGCCTACCAGTAGAATGATACCGCGCTTTTTCATGGCCAGCTCTTTCAATGAAGGCGGCAGGCGCAGCTCCTCGACGGTAGGGATTTTATTTTCGATTTTTCGTAAAATCATTCCTGCCATATCGCGCTGCATAAAAGCACTGACACGAAAACGCGCTTGCTGGGCATTATCAGTAATAGCAAATTGACATTCGTTGGTCTCTTTGAACTCTTGCTTTTGATTTTCGGTCATCACGCTTTTGACCAGCATCATTGTTTGTTCAGCCGTTAGCGGTGTTTTTCCAACCGGACGAATAGTGCCATTCACCTTCATTGAGGGGGCCACATCAGCGGTGATAAATAAATCAGAGCCGTTATTTTTTATCATCAGTTGTAGTAGCTTATCAAAGTCCATAGCGTACCTAATATAAAATACATACTGTTATTGAGGAAGGGGATGAATGTTTTTTAAACTTAACCAACGCTTATTAAAAACCAGCAATCGCTTTTAGATAAAAGCCTCAGGCTGTTTGGCATATGGGCGCGCCACGTCTTTACTGATCGTGCCTTTGGTCACCAAGTTTTTGAGTGACTGATCGAGGGTGATCATACCGTCGCTGGACCCAGTCTGAATCGATGAATACATCTGGGCGATTTTATTTTCGCGTATCAAGTTGCGAATCGCTGGCGTGCCCAACATAATCTCATGCGCAGCAACACGGCCCCCTGTTTGTTTACGTAACAGGCTTTGGGAAATCACGGCTTGTAGCGACTCAGATAACATCGCGCGGATCATATCTTTTTCGGCAGCAGGGAACACGTCAATCACGCGGTCAATAGTCTTGGCCGCTGAGCTGGTATGCAAGGTGCCGAATACCAAATGTCCCGTTTCAGCAGCGGTTAAGGCCAAGCGGATGGTCTCGAGGTCACGTAGCTCACCGACTAAAATAACGTCTGGATCTTCGCGCAAGGCAGAGCGAAGTGCCGGCTCAAATCCCAAAGTATCTCGGTGAACCTCGCGCTGGTTGATCAGGCTTTTTTTTGATTCGTGGACAAACTCAATAGGATCTTCAATCGTTAGGATATGTTCTTTACGAGTCTCGTTGATATAATCGACCATCGCCGCTAGTGTGGTTGACTTTCCTGAACCTGTCGGACCAGTCACTAATACCACCCCGCGTTTAAAGTTCGAGACGCGTTTAAATACTTCACCCATACCTAAATCTTCTAGAGTTAAAACTTTGGATGGAATAATACGAAAGACTGCACCCGCACCACGATTTTGGTTAAAGGCATTGACCCGAAAACGTGCTAAATTCGGAATTTCAAATGAAAAGTCGGTCTCAAAAAACTCCTCAAAGTCGGAGCGCTGTCTATCATTCATGATGTCGTATATCAGCTGATGTACCACCTGATGGGTCATAGCTGGCATGTTAATGCGCGTCATCTCGCCATCGACCCGAATCATCGCTGGCATGCCAGCAGAAATATGTAAATCTGATGCTTTATGCTTGACAGTAAAACGCAGCAAATCTTCAATACTTAAGGTGCTTTTTTCAGCCATGGTCGGGTATTCCTATCAGTCAAAACTCAATCAATACGAGTAAGAAGCACAAATCACAAAATTAGATTATTGAATAGGCAGGTATACTATTGTGTTTGGCTGCTTTCATTACAATGAATACTGGCACTGGCAGCATACATTAAATAATGTAACAATATGATAACAATACTATTCTTATTTAACCATCAACGATATAAATTAAATGTAAAAATAGCCGACTAACGGTTAAGTTTATCTAGATTTCCAAATCAATCACATTGTTTATTCTGAGTTTTTTATAAATAGTGTTTTTATATACTCTTCTTAATCACAATCAAGATAATGAGAATAATATGGATAGCACTCTTTTAACGGATAACTGGCAACAGGTGTGTCAGCAAGTTGTACAGGCAAGCAAGCAAGCTGGGCATGAGGCAACGGATAACGTGACTTTGCTAGCAGTATCAAAAACCAAACCGGCCGAAATGGTGGCCACATTAGCCAAACAGGGCCAGCGTGATTTTGGTGAAAATTACCTGCAAGAAGCGATTGAAAAAATTGCCACTTTAAAAAATCAGCCTGAAGGCGAGGAGATTGTTTGGCATTATATTGGTAGTATTCAGCGTAATAAAACTCGCGATATTGCTGAGCATTTTGATTGGGTGCAGACCCTTGAGCGCGATATTATTGCTAAGCGTCTCAATGATCAGCGCCCAGACAATATGGCACCGCTTAATGTACTTATTCAGATTAATATTGATGATGAGAATAGCAAGTCAGGTTGCCGTCCAGAAGAGTTGTCAGAGCTTATTGGCACTGCTAAAAGCTATGAGCGTCTGCAACTGCGCGGCTTGATGATTATCCCGGCCAAAGACGATACTGATGCCTTTGCGCGAACGCAGCAGCTATTTGAGAGTATCAAACAGCAGCATCCAGAATTGTTAGCATGGGACACCCTGAGCATGGGCATGAGTGATGATATGGCAGACGCGATTGCCAACGGTTCGACTATGGTGCGCGTGGGTACGGCAATATTTGGGGCACGTGAGTAATCGTATTTTTAAGCCGCATCTATAAATTTAGTCACTAGCAATTGATTGATTTTAAGATTGTCGGTCGCAAGAATCTCAAAGTGATAACAGGCATATTTAATACTGTCTGTTTTTTTTGGAATTTTGCGGAGCATAAACATCATAAAACCGCTAATAGTCTCGTAGTTTTCACTATGAGGCAGATTAACAATACCGAGTGCACGAATCACATCTTCAATAGGGGTCATGCCATCAATCAGCCATGAGTCATCGGTACGTTGAACAATGGGCTGCTCCTCTAAGGTTACCAGCTCGCCCATAACGATACTCATCACGTCTTTGAGGGTAATGACGCCCACCACCAGCGCATATTCATTAACGATAACGGCAAAGTCTGCACCATTAGATTTGAAAGTTTCTAACACCTCGAACAATGACAAAGTATCGGGTATAAATAACGCTGATTTGAGTAGCGCCTTGTCAGTCAGGCAAACCTGTTGCTGCTCAAGTACGGAAGCCAAAAAGCTGCGCGATTCCACATAACCGATAATATGCTCCAAATCTTCACCGCTACAAACTAAAAACTTATTATGCGGTTGACGAATCATCACCGCGACCACCTGTTCAGTGCTGGCTTTGGTATCAAAATAAACAATATTTTCGCGCGGATTCATGACTGAAGTCACCGTGCGCTCTTGCATCTCAAAGATATTTTCAATCAAGTGATGCTCTTGATGCTTAATGACGCCGGCCTCCGCACCTGCGTCCATAACCGCATAAATGTCTTCTGATGTCATCTCATCTTGGCGTACGGTAGAGATGCCTATTAACTTAAAGAGGGAGTTTGCTGCCCCATCAAATACCCAAATAATAGGTTTAAATATAAAAATTAAAAAAATCATCGGTCGTACCATTTTTACTGCAATGGCTTCAGCATTCGACATTGCCAAACGCTTGGGCATCAAATCAGCGAACAGCACAAACACGCTGGTCACGATAATAAAGGATAGGATGGATGCCAACGCTTCATGACCAAATAATTGCTCTAGATAGGGACTGATTGCCGATTCACCGATGACCCCTGCTAGGATTGCCACTGCATTGAGCGCAATTTGTACCACAGTAATAAAGCTACCGGGCTGTTCTTGCATATTAAGTACGTCAAGCGCACGTACTTCACCAGATTTTGCCATTACTTGAAGCTTGATTTTACGAGCTGAGGCAAGCGCCAGCTCGGAGCTTGACACTACGGCACTTAACGCAATTAAGATAAAAATAAACACACTGGCGGTTAGCAAGCTCATGAAATACTCGGATAGGAACTGGTCAGGGCGACCGTTAAGATAGGGTGGTTAAGGTAGGTAATTTAGAATAATTCATTAAATTCAATTTTCTAATGATAAAATTCTGATAATAAAAAAGCTGGGTAAATAAGCACCCAGCTGATAGTAAAAGTGACGATAAGAGATAAGCTTAAGGAATTAGTTCAGGCGTTAACGCTTAGCCTTTTATTGACCATTTATTAACCAAGGGATAACGGCGCTCACGACCAAAGGCTTTATGGCTAATCTTGGTACCGATTGGTGCTTGACGGCGTTTGTGTTCGCTCTTATCGACCATAGTGATGATTTTGGCGACCACCTGGGCATCGAAGCCTTTATCGATGATGTCCTTATAGCCCAAGTCTTCATCGACATATAAAGTGAGGATACCATCGAGAACGTCATAATTTGGCAAGCTATCTTGGTCAATTTGATCCGGACGCAGCTCAGCAGATGGCGGACGGGTGATGACGCGCTCAGGAATAACAGGCGTGTCCTCTAAACGGTTGCGATAGTTGGCCAAGTCATAGACCTGCGACTTGTAGACGTCTTTTAGCACGTCAAAACCACCAGCCATATCGCCATAAAGGGTTGA
Source organism: Psychrobacter urativorans (assembly GCF_904846675.1). Classification (GTDB taxonomy): domain Bacteria; phylum Pseudomonadota; class Gammaproteobacteria; order Pseudomonadales; family Moraxellaceae; genus Psychrobacter; species Psychrobacter urativorans_B. The sequence goes on from NZ_CAJHBT010000007.1 coordinate 64,185, forward strand.
ATAACCGACGGCCAGCTCTGATTTGTTACCCGTGGTGATGACCAAGTGTCCGAACTTATTAGACAAGGCCATTAAGATAACGCCGCGTGCGCGCGCTTGGATATTCTCTTCAGTAGTGTCCGCCGGCGACTTGTTAAATAGAGGCGCTAGCGTATGACGAATACCTTCGACCGCGTCAAAAATAGGGCAAACCGTATAAGAAACATTCAACCGGCGTGCTTGCGCCTGTGCGTCTTCTAAACTGATTTTCGACGTATATTCGTATGGCATCATTACGGCATAAACTTTGTCTGCGCCCAGTGCATCGACAGCGATACATAAGGTTAACGCTGAATCAATACCACCGGACAGGCCGACAATAACACCGGTAAATCCTGAATACTTGACATAATCACGCAAGCCGACGACTAGCGCTTGGTACATCTCTGATTCACGGCTTAATGTCAGGGGCGCTTTAACTTGAGCATTAAATTTAAAGGTATCGACGTTTAAGCTGGCAAGCATAAGCTGAGTCATAAAGCGTGATGCTTCATGAGCGATAGTACCGTCAGCCTGTACCGCCATCGAGCCCCCATCAAATACCAGGTCATCTTGTCCGCCTACTGCGTTCACATAAATAATCGGTAACTTGTTCTCATGGCTACGCTTTACCAGCATAGTCTTGCGCGCGTCTTGTTTTTTCAATTCAAACGGCGAAGCATTTAAGCTAATGATAAGGTCAGCGCCTTGCTGTTTTAGCTCAGAAATGAGGTTCTTTTCCCATAAATCTTCACAGATGAGTAGACCAATGGTAATGCCTTTATAGTCAAATAAAACTTGATTGCGACCTTTATCGAAGTAGCGGCGCTCATCAAATACTCCGTAATTGGGTAGATACTGCTTATGATAAAAGCCTTTTTGATGACCGTTATGCAGGATAGCCGCTGAGTTAAAGGTGCCGTGATGATCGACATGCGGATAACCGACAATCATGACAATATCTTCGATATCGCTTAGAGTGGATAGAGCGCTTTTGACGCGACCAGATAAACTTGGGCGCAACAATAAATCTTGCGGTGGATAGCCTAATAAAGCCAACTCCGGAAAGATGATGACATCAGTGCCTTGAGCACGGGCTTGCAGGGCAAGCGTGCGCATTTTTTCGACGTTAGCTGCGATATCGCCCACTAAAAAGTGCGATTGAGCTAAGGCAAAAGTAACGGTATCAGGAGACACGCTCACATCATTGGTCACAGTAATATTAGAAGTATCATTGTCTTTTGACATTGTTATTGTTCCTATCAATATATCATTTAAAATTTGGTGGATAACGCTGGATTGTCGTTCAAACATGACTATGCACGATGAATCGAAAGCAGGTGTCCAATTAAGTTGTTTGTATAATTAAGTTGAGTTTTCAATTAAGTTATTAGGTTATTAATATAAACCACAGTGTTGAACGTTAAATCTAGAAAACGTGTAGGCGATAATATTCCGCAGCAACACGGCCGCTAAAATCTTGTTTGAGCTACGTATTCAAATTAGGATTAAAAATATGTCTAATGACATTCAAAAATGCAAAATAATACCATTAGTATAACATTAATTATTAAGTCAACGAGAACGCAGCGGTGTTTTACTCGCCTCACTGGCCAGTTCAAATAGTTAAGAAAAAAAGCACTCACTCACTTCGAAGGGCTGAGTCTAAGCTTATTAACACAGGGTTCGAGCTAAATAAAATTGTAAGTAAAAATTACAACATAGTATTATTTATTTGTTATATCTTATTGCATAATTGATGTTAACGGTTAGGCCTTTCTAACTAGCTAGCGTCTATAATGGCAGGAATGGTAGGGTTTGACTGTTTTATGTTATTGATGCCCCTATATTTATAAATTTTATAGCAAAAGCACTCTCGTCTTTGCTATCAATGGTTGGTTAACAAGCTATGATGGAAGACTGGACAAAAGAGTTTATTATTCAGCGCTTGCTGGCGATTAGCCTATTAGTTGTATTATTTATTTTATGTTTTCAAGTGGGACGGTTTTTCATAATACCGGCTTTGTGGGCGGCGATTTTGGCTTATGTTACCTTTCCAATTTATACGTTTTTTCATAAAAAGGTAAGACTCAGTTCGAGCTTTAGTGCGGCTATTATGACGGTAAGCATTGCTTTAATTATTGGAGTGCCACTCGTTATTGGCCTCTTTGTTTTGCAGCAAGAAGCGCTAGGCCTCATTACTAACTTGATTTATCGCGTTAAAATGGGCTACGTGGACGTGCCCGACTCTATTAAAGATTTGCCCATCGTCGGTCGGCAAGTCAAAGACATTCTATCGCAAATCAATGAAAATCCTGAAGGCACGCTTGAAGTAGTTCGTGCGTGGATTCAGTCACACTTATATTATGGCAAGGTGGCATTGGATGTGGTGTTCAGTAACTTGGCGAAGCTTGGGATGGCGCTAATGACGCTGTTTTTCTTTTATCGTGATGGCACCAGCCTAATTCGTCAAATCCGCCAAGCACTACGCAATATCATCGGTAACCGTATCGATGGTTATATTGATTCAGTGGGTACGACAATGCGTGCGGTGGTGTATGGCATTGGACTGGCGGCATTAGCGCAGGCATTATTTGCAGGGGTTGGTTATTATTTCTCCGGCGCACCGAGTCCTATTCTATTGACTATGGTGACCTTTGTGGTGGCGTTGATACCCTTTGGGGCGCCGTTTGCATGGGGAGCGGTCTCTATTTGGCTACTGAGTCAAGGTCATACGACAGAGGGGATTGGACTTGCATTATGGGGCATGTTGGTAATTAGTTGGGTAGATAATTTGATTCGACCTATGGTCATTAGTGGTGCTACCAAGATTCCGTTTATTATTATTTTTATTGGCGTACTTGGTGGTCTCACAGCGTTTGGCTTCGTTGGCCTATTCATTGGGCCTGTGGTATTGGCTATTGGGCTTGCGGTCTGGCGCGAATGGATCTCGCAACATAAGGGTGAGGTTTTTGCCCCAAAAAAAGTGCTATTAACCGACAATCAAGTTCAGCCGCCAGTTTCCGACAACACTCTAGATTCTGATGACAGCACAGAGGTTAATCGTGCCGAAGACGGCCGCTAACCTCGTAATAGGTTAGAATTACTTGCATCCCCGTACTTATTAACTATTATAATAAATATAAACTCCTACCAAGTGAGGTGCTCAACCATGCCTAATATGACTGACGTCAATGCCTTTAACAGCGGTCTACTTACCAGAAATAATAATTCTAAAGATATAAAAGCAGGGCGTACGCTGACTATTATCGCTGACAGTAATATTGCCAGCCTTGATGAGTTTTTTAATGCGCAGACGCTCGGACAAGACACGGCGCAGGCCGTCAATATTGTCACCGTAGCAGGGCGCGATATCACTGCCCAACTGCTCTCCGAATTGCAGCCAGACGTGCTATTAATACGTTCTGTAACCCCCGTTAATGCTGAATTATTAATAGATAATCAGAGTGTACGCTTTGTTGGATCTGCCACCATCGGCACTGACCACGTTGATCAAGCCTATTTATCTGAGCGCAATATCACTTTTGCTAATGCCGCTGGTTGTAGCAAGCATTCAGTCGCGCAATATGTACTCGCAGCAATTTTAACCTTGCGTCCGCGATATTGGCAGCAGCCTTTAGTTTTAGGCATTATCGGACTGGGTAATATTGGCAGCACATTGGCACAATACGCCGCTGATTTGGGCTGGCAGGTACTTGGTTATGATCCGTTATTGCCAGCATCAACGTTTAATAATGCCAGCTTCGATGAGGTCATTAGCCAAAGCGATGCTATTAGTTTACATGTTCCGTTAACCAATGCAGAAGGACGGAACAGTAGCGCTTACCCAACGCGGCATTTGATCGGTGTGGCTGCGTTAGATGCAATGCCAGCCGATACGTTATTAATTAATAGCGCCCGTGGTCCGGTTGTTGATGCCACAGCTTTAGAGGTGAATATAGACCAAACTGCACGGCAAGTGGTACTTGATGTCTTCGAACATGAACCACAAATCGCTGAGCAGTTATTGTCGAAACTGACCATTGCCACCCCGCATATTGCTGGTTACACTTTAGAGGGTAAGCTACGCGGTACGCAAATGGTCTATGATGCGTTATGTGAAGAATTTGACGTAACGCCTGCGCAATCTATGCATAACTTGTTACCGGTCAATATGTATTTATGGTCTGAGCTCAAGGAATATCCGGATAGGCTGATTAAGTTTTATGACATCATGCAAGATGATAAATTGCTACGTGCAAAAGTAACTGACGGACAGGTTAGTGGGGCAGATTTTGACCAATTGCGTCGCGATTATCATTTGCGCCGTGAATGGCAATTTTAATGACTGCTTGATAATAGTTTGTAATAGACAAGATATGTAGAGTGATATGACTCAAGATAATAATGCCTTTAAACCCTATCTTAATGGAGTGTCGTACGCGCCAACAATGAGCCTAACGATGGCGCGTAAGCGTGCAAAAATGCTGCGTGATATTCGCCAGTTCTTTGCTATGCGACAAGTATTAGAAGTACAGACGCCACTACTGTCGCAAGCTGGCAATACGGATACCTTCTTACAATCAGTTAGTGCGCAAGTAACTTATCAAGATAAGCCGACAACTTACTATCTGCATACCTCTCCTGAATTTGCTATGAAGCGGGTGCTGGCTGATTGGCAAGTAGCCATCTATCAGATTTGTCCAGTATTCCGTGATAACGAGATAGGGTCTCGGCATAATATTGAATTTACGATGCTGGAATGGTATCAGCCGCATTATAGCTTAACTGAGCTTGCAAACGAGCTAGGTGCGCTATTAGAAGTGTTATATGGCTATCCGTTAGTGACGAACCATTATCGTTATATCGATGCCTTTATGGACTTTGTGGGTATTCATCCACTGACAGCCAGTATTGATGCGCTACAGGCGGTGGCTGTAGATAAAGGTTTGACAGGGTTTGATTTTGGCATAGAAGAAGGCTTTAATGGTGATAAAGAAGACAGCCGTCAAAGCTGGCTAGATTTATTATTCAGTCATGCTGTGGAGCCTAATTTAGGTCATGACTTGCCGACATTAATTATTGATTATCCACCTGCCACTGCTGCATTAGCAAAAACCGCCCTTGATAAGGACGGTAATCTGGTCGCTAAGCGCTTTGAGCTCTATATCGATGGTATTGAGATTGCCAACGCTTATGATGAGCTGGCCGATGGACAGGCATTACGACAGCGCTTTGAGCAAGACAATGTATTACGTCGCCGCCATAATCTAGCACCAATGCCCATTGATGAACACTTGCTTGCTGCTTGTGATGACCTGCCCCCTTGTAGCGGTATCGCCGTTGGTATCGATAGGCTACTTATGGTGATTGCAGGAGTAATATCTGTGCAAGAGGTGATTACCTTTCCCAGCGGTTTAGCCTGATAGCTTGTTTTGCAGCCTGTGCTATAAATTACTTTATAATACAAGCTGCAATAAAAAAGCGGACAAGCTTATTAACTTGTCCGCTTTTTCTTTAACTAAAAACTGTTAGGGAAACTTCCCTATATAATAAGTTGGCAACCGCTTCCTTATAAGTCTGCGACTGCTTCTTTAATTGGTGTCTCACCATTTTGAATGTGAAAGACTTTCTTACTAGCACTATCAGCACTTAATACCGCTACTAAGGTCGCTGCCACATCCGCAATGGCATTTTCACCAGCCTCAGGACTATTGACCGTAATTTTACCCGTGCCCGCACGCTCTTTTAATGCGCCGGCTTGTACGAGGGTATAATTAAGCGTACTGTCATTAACCAGCCATTCGTCTGCATAATGTTTGCCGATGTAATAACCTTTTAGATCAGCAATGGCAGAGTTGTCCCATTTTTTGGTATCCAGTGAGAATACGGTGCTCAGCATAATATAACGGGTAATACCTTTATCTTGCGCCGCTTGCATAGTTTTGACTGCACCATGCAAATCGACTTCTAACACTTCTTTACCGCCAGAACCCGCCACAAAATAAACAGCATCGATATCGTCATCCATTTGACTTTGAATGTCATCTTTATCAGCAGTAATATCTAAATTCAATTGCGAATAATTATCTGCATCAAATAACTGTTTGTCCTGACGGGTAGTACCGATGACTTGATGGTTAACCGCTAATAGCTTCTCAACCAAATCACTGCCGACACGACCACTTGCGCCAATCACTAAAATTTTCATCATGTTTCCTATTATTATTAATGTGTTTTCGATGTTTGCAACTATCATTCTTGATAATTGATAGTTAACGATTGAACATACGATAACAATAATAGGACAGCTACTAGGTTATGAAGCGTGCGACTTAGATGATGTTTAGTTGCAGAGTGTATAAGCTTTGCAAGAAAGACTTCAAAAACTAACTATCAACGTACAAGGCTATTGAGGCCATCGGCAAAAGCTTTTTTATCACGGTCACCATAAGGTTTTTGCCCACTCATCTGCTGTAGCTCTAACACGCCAGTACCGCGCATGGTATCCATAAAGTCGCGCATATTCAGCTTTTGTTTGATATTGTTTTTATCATAAATAACACCGCGGGTGGTTAATACTTTACCGCCTTTATCCAGAATATCATTGGCCAATGGAATATCACTAGTGATGGCCAAATCACCCGCTTGAATATGCTCAACGATATAATCATCGGCCTTATCAAAGCCTTGGGGTACTACGGTCATGATCAATAACGGCGACTTACGCAGCTTAATCGGTTGATTGGCGACGAATATCGCCACCGTTTGTGTACGCTCAGCAGTCTTGATAATCAAGTCTTTAGCAATCAGTGGCACGGCATCAGCATCAACCCAAATTTGCATTATTTCTTTGCCTTATGATTGCTATCTTGTTTGGCCTTGCTGTTTGTAGCAGGTGTTGAAGATGCTGTTTCCTTTGCAGTATTAAGTTCAGCTTCAACTTCTTCAGCGTTTTGGCTTGCAGCATCGCCTGTGCTATCAAGCTTAGAGACATCAATGTCTATCGCTGTGCTTGTTTTATCGAGACCAACCTTGTTAGGTAACACCGCAATCAGCTTTGCCAACGCAGATTCTAAATCAGCCACATCATTAGGCATTAAGGTAATATGCGCGATTTTACGGTCGTTACGCTCTTCCTTATGATAGCTATGATAATGTATGCCATCGATAGCAAGCACCGCGCTGATATCAGGATATTGTCCCAAGACATTGATCATAATGGAGGGGTGGACGTTGTCGGTATCGCCTAATGGCAGTCCTACTACGGCACGAATATGGTTCTCAAATTGACTGGTAATCGCACCTTCAATACTCCAATGTCCTGAGTTGTGCACTCGCGGAGCGATCTCATTGGCTAGCAAATAGTCATTCCCGCGGGCGTCTTTAGTCACGAACAGCTCTAAGGCCATGACGCCGACGTAATCGAGACGATTCATCACTGTGGTTATCGCCTCTCGTGCTTGCTGGAATAAATGACTGGTACCCACCGATGGCGCTTGGGTCTTAGCAAGGATACCATGATAGTGATGGTTTTCAACCAAATCATAACAGCGTACCGTACCGTCTTGTGCACGCGCCGCAATGATAGACACTTCTCGGTTGAAGTTAATAAAACCTTCGGCAATTAATGGTGCAGGCGTTGTGGTCAGACTGCCTTTACCACCGACGGCATCTTTTAGGTTTTGCCATGCCGCTTTGATATCACTGTCCTCGCAGATGATAAATTGACCTTTGCCATCATAACCACCGCGACTGGTTTTGAGGACGATAGGCAAGCCTAAAGTCTCGCAAGCCTGCTGGAGTTCGGCCTGCGTACTGACTGCGATAAAAGGTACAGTGGCAATATCTAACTCATTAAACATCTGCTTTTCTTTTAAGCGGTCTTGGGCAATCTCAAGGGCGATGGGCGGTGGAAACATTCCTTGTTTGCTGTCGGTACTTTTTGTGCCTGTACTTTTTACGTTTGACTGGGACAACTTAGCCAGCTGCTTAACGGTTGCGGTTGGGGTGTTTTCAAACTCTAAGGTAAACACGTCGGCGGCGGCAATGAAACCATCTAACTGCGTGCTACTAAATACGCGGCCGTAAAGACTGGCGGGGCAACTGACATTGTCTTCTAAAAATACACATTGATAGCCGAGTGGCAGGGCGGCTTCGGCGAGCATCATACCGAGTTGACCACCGCCTAAGATACCGATAGTACGAATGGTTTGGGTAATAGGATAAGCGTTGGCTGTAGTCATGGCGGGCTCTTTGAGTTGGCAATGGATTGAGTCATTTGAACAAATACAAATTGAGTCATTTGAACAAATACAATTTGGAAAGTTGCGATTTGTGCAATTGTAAGAGGCGTTAAAATAGGAAAAGGTGCATTGTATGCACCTCGTATTTAGTAAAACCTATCTGTTAAGAAATATCAAGTTAAGAAGGTTTAAATTAAAACTGTCTGCGCTGAAATAATAGTTATATTAATAAAAAATTGTCATTTGCACGGCTTGTATTTAATTATCAATAATTAACGATACCAGGCGTTGGGCTGGCTAGAATAGTTTTGGTTTGGTCTTCGCGCAGATTGTGAAGCTGAGTAGCAATTAAATTGTCGTGCAACGCTAATATTTGAATAGCGAGGAGGGCAGCGTTATAAGCACCTGCTGATCCAATAGCTAATGTGCCGACAGCGATGCCTTTAGGCATTTGTACGATAGATAGTAAACTATCCCAGCCGCTCAGCATTGAGGATTTTACCGGCACGCCTAATACTGGCAGTGGGGTTTGACTGGCGCACATTCCTGGCAAATGCGCCGCGCCGCCAGCCCCTGCGATGATGACTTGCAGGCCGCTGTCTTTTGCGCCTTTAGCATAGTCAAATAATCTATCGGGCGTTCGATGCGCAGACACCACTTCGCATTCAAAAGCGATATCGAAGTCGGCCAGTAATTGCGCTGCAACATGCATGGTTGCCCAATCAGACTGCGAGCCCATAATGATACCGACCTTTGGTTTACCGGTAGGAGAAGTGATAGGTTCAGGTTGTCCAGTAGGTGCGGAGCTCATGATTCAATATCCTTAAAAAGACCATCATACAAAAATTTTACCATCGCCGTAAAGCCAAGTTTCCTTCGTAGCTTATTATTGTGCTTACAAATGAGCTTGCTCAATGCTCCAATAGCTGGGGCTTAATCGTGGCGATATTGTACAAAGTTAGCGGCATTGAGGGGCAGAGGTTCAGAAGTATCTAGTTGATAGCAAGTCAAGTAGCCACTATCAACCGCGGCTGAATAATCAGTACATATTACTTGAATACTGAGCGGTTCAGGGTTTCCTGTGAGCCAATAATGACCAACAAACACGGGCTTATAGGTTTTTAAGGCAAAGTCGATATTTTCAGCCATAGCATCTTTTGGAATTTGCGCCATTCCTGAGCTGGGTGCACGAGCAATTTCGTGAATTGGTCTCGTATTTAAATCGTCCAGCCACCAGCGTACCCGAACTTGCGAGCGTTCAGCGCCATCTTTATCAACCATCACCATGCCTTCAGGTAAGGCAGTTTCCACCCCTTTTAGCACGCGCTCTAACGCTTCATGAGGTGGAGAGTTTTTCTGGGCAGTCATGATAAGCACTTCAGGCGTCAGACAGTTATCAGCCGTTAGTAAAGGCTGTAGCACTGCCATGCTATCCACATCCCAGCAAGCATGGACAAAACAACCATAGTCAGTCTCAAGCCATAATGGAATCTCATAAAAGCGCCGTAGCCAATATTGATGCGCTTCTGAGCCAAACGGAATTTCAGCCAAAAACGCCTTATGTTGGCGCACATGCACCTCATTATGCGAGCGTAAATAACGCGCAGGCTGGCTATTGTTATGATGTGGGTCAAGGGTGGCAAAGGCCAGCGCATTGTATTCATGATTGCCCATAACAGCCTCAGCAACTCCTGCATCGAGCATCGCAAAAACAATCTCAAGGGTCGCCAATTGCTGTAAGCCGCGATCAATTAAATCGCCAATGAATAACGCCCGATGTCCGTCTGGTGGCATAAAACACTTACCATTATGGACATAGCCTAATTGTTTCAGCAGGCCGGTTAACTTATCAGCATAACCGTGAATATCACCAATAATATCTATAATCATAAGTTGTCATCAAAAATTATAAGTTGTTATCAAATTTAGAAAGTGCTTAAAAAAGTACCTTCTAGAAGCTGGGTGATAATAGTGCATTAATAAAGTGTGGCAGGACTTGCGGTTGCAATACAATAGTTGCGATAATCCCGAACGCTCCGCCCCATAAATGTGCCATATGGTTAATATTCGAGCCACCACGCTTATTGGCATAGATACTATACGCCACATAAGCCACTGCAAATAATATTGCGGGAATAGGAACAATGGCAAACAAATAAAGGGTCTCCCACGGCGCTAATAAAATAAAGGCAAATAGCACTGCCGAGACACCGCCCGATGCACCGAGGCTTAAATAGCTAGCGCTGTTTTTATTCTTAATGTAGCTTGGAATCATTGCAATAATAATGGCCAACACGTAAAAGACCACAAAGCCATAACCGCCCAAGAACTGCCGATATAATCCTTCAATAGCACGACCAAAGAAGTATAAGGTAAACATATTAAACAGCAAGTGCATGCTATCGGCATGAATAAAGCCATGGGTCACAAAGCGATCCCATTGACCACCGGCGACAGCTGGCGGATAGAAAATTAACCGGTTGAACAGCGCCTTATTTTGCCACGCCAATAAGCTCACGATAACTGTGATAATAATAATAAGGGTCGTGTGGTTCAACAAAGAATAATCCTCAAGCCAAGTCTGATAGATAAAGGCATTAAAAACCTAATGATTACAGCTGAATAACAGCTCATAAATAATAGTTATTAACACAGTAGCTGTTAATTAAAATAACAGCTAAATTAAAATTTTAGATAAATAGTAGCGTAAACGCTGCGGGAGTGTTTATCTATTATCTTAGATACATTAAAGTCAAACCACAATCATGCATCAATAGAATTTACATACCCATACAAATTAAGTTCTATTAAGGCCGAATTTAATGCATTAAGTATATATACCTTAAGCATTTTTTGTGATTGACTTGTGCACTGCTTTATTTACTCATCAGCAAGGTTAATCATGGTGATTAGTTTTAATTTTTTAACCATTTTGCAAAATTTTTGCTTTTATAATTAACGCCGGTAAAGGCCGTATTTATGAACGTTATTGATCAACTCGAAAAAATAGTGACTCCTGCGGTATTAGGCACTAATAGTAGCGTGGCGCACGTTAGCTTACTTGAGCAATTTTATGCGATTTTGGTCACACGTTTGGCAGAACCGGAAGTGTACACTCAGCTACAACGTAATGATCCCACCAGTCACATGGAACCGGCAGTCACTAGCAGCCCATTGTTTGAGCAGCTTTGGGAACAGCCCAGTCAGCGTCATTTATTGATTCAAGAGCTGGCAACGACCCACCATATAGCTGAGACCGAAACGGGGCAGCTGTTGATAAACGCCGCCCCTTTAGCGTATCAAGAGCTTAGAAACTTGGCGAATGGTCAGTTTTTACCGGCATTTTTGCAAGTGCAACAGCCAATTATTCGTCAGTATTTACCAGTTTGGACGTCAGCTGTTATATCGCCTGTTGTGGCGGTAGTGGTAGAAGAACCCGCACTAGTATCTGATGCGCTTATTTATGATAACAGCAAAGTGCCTAATGTAACGGCCGCTGCTGGGCAAATACTCGGCGCTGATGGAGTGCCAGTGATTGTCGAAGGCAGGGATGGGCAAGTAACCGCAGATGATACTATCAATACTACTAATACCGATACCACGGGTGCTATCCATGCCAACCCTTCAGACTATCGCTCACCTGAGAGCCGAACCATTGAGGGTATAGGAGAGGTACGCCGCCGTAACCAGCGCAATGATTTATTGATACGTCTATCACTGTTAGCGTTGGCCTTGGGTGCGATTGTCCTATTTTGGGCGTTCGTTATCAAACCCAACGAAGTAGAACCGGTAGAGCCAATCGCTATCGCTCCTGTCGTAACCACACCAGAAATTGAAGCAGTCGCACCGGTACAAGTATTGAACCCAGCGCAATTGATTGTGGTCGTTGATAACGACGGTAACTTATATAGCTGTTCGGCAACCGTCGGTGATGCGAGTTTGGAGGCAGCACTCAGGCGAGCACTGAATTCGAGCTTTGGTGAGCAGGCCAATATCTGTGAGTTGACCGTGCAACAAGAGGTTGCTACTACGCTGGCGAATATAAATATAGAAACGCTACCCAATGTTTTGACCCTGATGAGAACCGCCCCATTCTCGCGCTTGCAACTGCAAAATGACAGTATGAGCATAGAGGGGCCGGATGAGATGTTATTACAGAATCTACTTATTGAAATGCATACTTTAGTACCAGCGATGAATATTACCTCCGCCATACCTGCTACCAACGCGCAGCCGCCCGCCAATACTTACGACGAAACTTATAATAATAATGGTAACTATAATAACGACGACTATAACAATGAGAATTACAATAATAATGGCGCTATGCCAAACAACGGCAGTGCCCCCATTACCAGTAATAATAATATGATTACCAATCAGCCCAATCCGCCACTTGCTAGCAATAACAGCAATTTTGAAACACCGCCGCCACCACAACCGCAAAGTAGTCTTAATAATGGCAATAACGGCAGTAGCAATAATATTAATAATAATCAATCACAAAATAATCAGCCTACCCAAAATCCAAGACAGATGTCGCAAGCTGAAGTGGACGCCATTGCTAATAACACCATCATTTCAGAGCCTGCCCAAGGTGGGCGTCCAATAACCCAGTAGCGGTATCGAGGCCAAGATCTATTTTGTACTACTTATAGAAAATAGCGAACGTTAATAATAAGATATCATGTAGTCCGATATCGTTTCATTAGCTTGGCTTCATTCAACCAGCTGGGTTTTATGAATGAAGCTTAGTTAAATTGGCATTGTTAAGTGTCACACCTGTCTATATTGAGTTTATGAGTGATCACTTGATTTGATTTTCTATATTTATTATCAAACAAACTGTATTTATTCAAAAGTAAGCAGCTCTTACAACAAAAGATATTGTACTTATAATGCCCACTCATAAATTTTATTCATCATGTTTAGCTATTATGTTATTCATTCGTAGTATAAAGCAGCTGTGGTTACGTGTTGCAACTGAAACATTACCTACCGTATCATTTACACAACAGCAGGTTTGTTGTGATGGACGACCAATTGCTTTTATAATGAGTAAGTTAGATAGCTTGATTAGCAGGCAATCAATTAGAGGTATAAGACCCTAGTATTTTTACCACTAGTTTTTATCTATACTTATCGAAACATAAGAACTAAAAATATTAATAATATAAATATATTAAACGCATCGTAATCTTCACGGAAGTTATTAGTATTTGAATCATAGTCTCATTAAGTAGTTTCGTTAGGCAGTTTTGTGATAGAAGTTACTAAGTGGCGTTTGTTATAAAACCTATTAATCTTACTAAATCGACCAGTTTTATAAAATAAGTAATACCTTCTTGTCCTTATTTATTACTTACTGCAAACTGTAATTAATAAGACATTAAGGATAAGAATCAAACAATTATAATCGGAGGAAGTATATTATGGATATTATCAGTCATTTAACCCGAACGGTCAGCCCAGCAGTACTTGGAGATGACAGCACCCCCGCTAAGAAAAATTTACTTGAACAGTTTTATGCTATTTTTGCCGCGCGTTTAGCGGACAAGGACACTCATAGCCGTTTTGCTAATGAAAATATTGCTCAGGACGACCAAGGTTTTTATGATCGGGTATGGACTGAGAGTAGCCAACGCGATAGCATCTCACGCGAACTTGCTGCCGAACATAATGTAGACGCCACTGCAGCGCGCGGTCTGGTGACGATGGCGGCTCCTTTAGCCTATCATGAGATTAAAAGCCTCGCGGGTACCACGCCTGTACCACAATTCTTAAATGATAATAAAGCTAATTATCAGCATCATATTCCTGCATGGGCAAGTACTGTTGTTCCTGCTGGGATGGTCGCTGCAGCTCCTGCGGGAGAGCGTATTTCTGACACCACAAGTATGGCACCGCTACATCATGAAGAAGTAGAAGAAAAAAGCGGCTTCATGAAAGCGTTGTTGCCGATCATTGGTCTGATTATTTTAGGGGCATTGGCTTGGGCTTTACTCAGAGGTTGCCAAGACAATCCTGAACCTGTCGCTACGCCAGCTGCCACACAAGAACAAGGTGTTGACAGTGACAATCAAACCGCTGTAGCGTCCGCTGTTGAGCCTGCATCGCTACGTATTGCTACTGGTGAAGAAGCCAATACGCTATATGCTTGCCGCATGAATGTCGGTGATGAAGCACTTCAAACTACAGTCATGAATGCTATGAATACCACCTTTGGTGATGAAGCCAGTAAGTGCCGCGCTGATGTCGACGATAACTTCGCGATGAACATGCCAGCAGCAGCCCAGCTTGCTTCTATCTTACCTATCATCAAGAACGTTCCCAACGCTAGCATGATCATTAAAGATGATGAAATCGTCGTTAATGCTCCTGATGACGCAGCGCTTCAGCAATTAGTAGCTGATATCCAAGCAGCGGCGCCAGGAATGAATGTTGTCGCAGAAGGTCCATTAGATATACAAAAAGAGATTGATGACAGTTTAGTGGCTACAGATACTGCTATGAATAATCTTGGTGACAATCCAGACCCACGCGATGTTGCTCGTGCGCTTAGTTTACAAGTTGTTAACTTCCAAGTAGATAAAGCAATTATTCCTGACGAGAACAAGCAGTTCCTTGATCGTGCTGTAAAACTGATGGAACAAGTTCCAGAGATGGAGCTGATGATTATCGGTCATACTGATAAAACTGCTAGTGCCGACTACAATATGAAGTTATCACAAGAACGTGCTCAGTCCATGAAAGACTATATGGTGTCACAAGGCGCCGATGCTAGTAAATTGATGACTAAAGGTATGGGTGAGACTGACCCTATCGCGGATAATTCAACTGAACAGGGCCGTTTCCGTAACCGTCGTATCGAGTTTACTGTTTATGACGAGTCTGCTATGAATAATGAAGGTGCTAATATCGCGACGCTTGGTGGTGGAAACTCATCTGATCCTGATTTGAACCCATTAGATAGCGATAATGATGACATAATGCCAGACAGCGATGATCGTACATCGACTGACATGGCTACGCCAGCGCCTAGAAGCTCGATTCCAGCTGCTAACAACAAGTTTGATCCAGACTTGAATCCTACAGACAGTAACAATGATGATTTGCTACCAGATTTGGACGATCCTAGTCGTGGTACTGAACTTGACCCAAAAGCGAATAATCTATAAAATGTTTATTTGATTAAAGCTTAAATAAATCGTATCTAATAAAAGACCGCATCTTTGATAAGGTGCGGTTTTTTTATGCGTATTGAAGTATATGAGTTATTGCAATATATCAGTTATTATCGTCTAGAAGACCCTACTATTTATACGCAGTAGGGTCTTCTTTATCAATATTAGAATCTTTCGGCTTAACACTGGTATCAGTTAGCAATGTCTCGGATAGAGGGTTAAAAAAATTTTGCATAACATTGTCTTTGGCTTGCTGCCAATGCTCGAACTGCTGGCATGTCGACTGCAGATTACCTTGCCACATTGGAATTTTTCCGCGCATAGTTTTGATGCGACTTTGATTGGGATAAGGTAAGTCTTGCGCTGCTTCGGCCGCTTCGTGAGCGGCAATTCTATCATTGCATACCAGCGCTATATCGCAGCCAGCTTTAATAGCGGCATTTACGCGTGCGCTAATGTCACCTGCCGCTTGTGCGCCTGCCATGGACAAGTCATCAGAGAATAATACGCCGTCGAACTTTAGCTGTTTTCTTAAAATATCTTGTAGCCAAATTTTGGAAAACCCCGCAGGTTTATTATCCACTTGTGAAAAAATAACGTGTGCCGGCATCAAAGCATCAAGCCATGGTAGCGTCTGTATAAAGGGCTGCATATCGCTGTTCATAATCTCATCTAAGCTGCGATCATCGATGGCTTCTGCCACATGCGAGTCTGGGGCAATAGCACCATGACCGGGAAAATGCTTACCGGTTGTGGCCATGCCGGCAGCTTTCATCCCTCGCATCAACTGAGAAGCTAGAGCGACAATAACTTGCGGGTCTTTATGAAAGCTGCGATCACCAATAACTTGGCTTAAACCATTAGTATCAAGGACTGGTGCAAAGCTCAGATCTATCCCAACTGCTAATACTTCAGTCGCCATCAGATAGCCACAATCATAGGCGCAAGTCAGCGCCCGATTGGGGTCATGAGAGAATAGCTCACCAAGCTTGCCCATTGCTGGTAGCTTAGTAAAACCCTTGCGCAGTCTTGCTACCCGTCCACCTTCTTGGTCGACACCGATGAGGATATCAGGGTTATGATAGCGAATTTCGTCGCATAGCTCGCGAACTTGAGCGGCATCTGCTACGTTGCGTGCAAAGAGTATTACTCCGCCAACTTGTGCTTGCTTGATTAAGCTGACATCTTCAGCTGTCAGTGCGGTACTACCAATATCAATCATTAAGACGCCATACATTGCATGTTCCTTATAGTGTTATACACTGCTATCGGGTGAGCTTGATTGGCAAACGAAGACCATAAATAAATTCAGTCTTACTTCGTGACCATAATCCTATTATGTCAGCTATTGGTCGTTGAGCATAACTTGGCAGTTGATTCAGCGAGTGGGTTTGCTCAATCACTAGTTAATAAGGGAGCGGCTCATTCATAACCAGCTATCCCGTAATGAATCATAATAAGTATGACAGAAAGTTTGGTATGTGTAGGCGTAGCGTGTAAGATTGTTTATACAGTTTGAGACAGTGCGGTATAAATAACCGTGCTAATATTAACGGCCTTTTAATAACCGACTATCGGCGGCATGTGTCGCTATTTACGGCAAGCTGAGATAAATGTCGTGGCTATTAACCATAGTTATTAAAGTTCCTACTTATCAACTATTATAATTATAGCGATAAAAATTAACTTTATAATCTTATTAAAGACAGACCGCAAGCAACTATAGTTAGATATTTATCTGTAACTTAAAACCATGAGTTAAGATCATAAATTAAGAGCACAACTGACAACAATTAGGTGTATACGATGAAAAAACAACCCGCGCAGTGGTTACTCAGTGTGGCGTCAGTGGGCGTCGCTGGACTTATTCTTACGCAAAGCTATGGTACTGCGGTGGCAAACCCCGATACTGATGGCTTCGTGCAGACCCCTGAACAACAACTGACTGCCCGGCAGGTTGCGGCATTATTAGACCGCAGCCATTATTTAAACCAGCCGCTTGATAGTAAGATGGGCAATGAAATCCTATCGATGTATATCGACAACCTTGATCCGAATCACACTTTATTTTTGCAATCTGATGTTGATGAGTTTAAAGAGAAATACGGTAGCGAGTTTGGTAATCGCCTAAAACGTGGCGATTTATCCGCAGGAGTGGATATCTTTGAGCGTTATCGCAAGCGCTCCCATGAGTATTTTGAGATGTCTACAAAAATGCTTAAATCTGAAATCGATTTGACCAGTAAAGAGACCATTATTCTTGACCGCGAAAAATTGGGTCATTTTAAGACCAAAAAATCCCAGCGTGACTATTGGGTACGGCAGTTAAAGTTCCAGTTGATAAGCATCACCTTAGGCCAAGAAGACGAAAAAGCCAAAGAAAAAGTATTCTTAGACAATCCGGATATCACTCGTGGTCAAGACTTGGTGCGTGATGATAAGCGTACGCCAAGTGAGATTTTGCTCGAGCGTTTGTCCCGTCAGCAAGGACAGATGCAGCGGTTTAAAGACGATGAGATTATGGAGACAGTATTAAATACGGCCATGCTCACTTATGATCCGCACAGTAACTATTATGCGCCTATTCAAGCGGCTGAGCTGCAAAGTCAGTCAAGCTTACAGTTAGAAGGGATTGGCGTTTCTATCCGTCCTGATCGCAAAGACCCAAACTATACGCGTATTGTGACCTTAGTCGATGGTGGTCCGGCGTCAAAAGGGGGACAAATCAAACCTAATGACTTAATTGTTGGTATTGCCAAAGACGGCAAGACGATGGTTGACGTAGTGGGTTGGTCAACACGTGAAATTGTTGGCCTGATTCGCGGTAAGCGCGGTACCTCAGTTACCCTAAAGGTACGTCAGCCTAATACCCCAGACGCCAGTGCCCGTACGGTGACTGTAGTGCGTGATGTTATCGAGCAAGAAGAATCTGGCGTCACCCAGCGAGTGGTTGAAATCCAGCGTCCTAATATCGATGCGAGCCCAAAACGCATAGGTGTGCTTGAGATTCCAAGCTTTTATCTGAACTATCGTGCGCGCCGTAATGGCGAAGAGTATCGCAGTGTCAGCATTGATACTGAGCGCGCTCTAAAAGAATTAAACAAACAAAATATCGATGGTCTAGTGGTTGATTTGCGTAATAACCCTGGCGGATCATTAGATGAAGTGGCCAAAATGCTTGGTTTATTTATTAAGAGTGGCCCCCTAGTACAAATCCGTGATAATCGCGGCAATGTTCAAGTTTACCGCGATGACGATGGTGGTCAGCAATTGTATAAAGGCAAGGTGGTCGTCTTGACCAATCTAGCTTCTGCGTCTGCTAGTGAGATTTTTGCTGCCGCCATACAGGATTATGGTCGTGGACTGGTCGTCGGTAACACCACTACTGGTAAAGGTTCGGCACAAATCCAGCTGGACAACTTAGCACTGGGTTCAGCAACATTGACCCAACGCAAATTTTACCGTATCACCGGCGGTAGTACGCAAAATAAAGGTGTTGTTCCTGATGTCAAGTTGGTCAATATCTATGATGATGCCACCTTTGGTGAGCGCGCTCAGAAAAAAGCGCTACCTTGGGACACTATTAAGACCGCGCCTTATAAGCCCGAAGGTAAATTTACTGCTAATACGCTAGCGACACTGAACCAGCAGTCCAAGATCCGCCAGCAGAAAAACCCACAATTTGTCTACTTATCAGCGCTTAATATGATTCGCGATATGGAAGATGGAAAAACCCCAATCAACCTTGATATCAACAGTCGTCGTGCCAAAATGAAGCTGGTTGAAAAGCGTTCATTAGAAGCCGAAAATCAACGTCTAAAAGCTACTGGTGAGACCCTTTATTCCAATTGGAATACGTATCAGGCGGCAATGGATGCCAAGTTCGAAGAACGTAGCAAAATGAAAGCACGTGAGCGCCCGCAACTGCCAGAGGATGAAGCTTATATTAATGAGGCCGCTTATCTGATGCTGAGCGCTGAACCGAAAGTTAGTGTCAGTCCTCAAGATAAGTTATAGACGTTAAGTACTGATACCGTAGAGAATAAGCAGCCGAGAGTTTAACGTAAGCATATGCTTACATGCAATGACGCTATAGCCTCTTACTAAGCAAGGGTAAATCTGCGATTATGTACTCACTGCACGGTCTAACGATACTATTTATTGATACTAGGGATTGGTATTTAAAAATGGCTTATAGATTGTTTCAGGGATTGATTGCTCATCATGGATGATAAGGCTGGATGCCTGTTAATAATAACTCACTTCGGGATTAGGTAAGTTGTTATATTAACAAGGATAGTTAGTAATAAAAGCCGTGTAGTGCTGGTCACTACACGGCTTTGTTGTATCTGGACTTTATAACTTTTACTATAATTGAATCAAATAGTCGTATAATAATCGTATAAAGGTTTCATTATAAATTTAAGCCATCATGAATTTATGCCATAAAAAAAGGCCAGTAGACAATGAGTGCTACTGGCCTTTTTGGGTTTAGCCGTTCAGTCTTATCAACTTAGCCACTAAACTCTTGCTAACAATCAATAATACGATTGCGTAAAAGTTAGTGTTAAACGGCTTAGTAATCAATAAATTAGTGATCAACGCCGCCGGCACCATGGACGTGACCATGGTTTAGTTCGTCTTCAGTAGCTGCGCGTACTTCTTGGATTTCAACATCGAAAGTCAGACGCTTGCCTGCTAATGGATGGTTGGCATCAACAATTACTTCATCATCATTGACGTCAGTAACCGTTACTAACATTACTTGGCCGCCAGCTTCTGATTGAAATTGCATACCAGGCTGGATATCATCAACGCCTTGGAAGTTATCACGTGGTACGTGTTGTACCGCTTGCTCTTGGTATTCGCCGTAG
The DNA here is from genome assembly GCF_904846675.1 of Psychrobacter urativorans. Classification (GTDB taxonomy): domain Bacteria; phylum Pseudomonadota; class Gammaproteobacteria; order Pseudomonadales; family Moraxellaceae; genus Psychrobacter; species Psychrobacter urativorans_B. The sequence continues at coordinate 84,507 of NZ_CAJHBT010000007.1, forward strand.
CCATCAGCAGGCTCAACGACTGCATTGACTGTTTCGCCAGCAGATTTGCCTTCTAATTGCTGCTCAAGACCTGGAATGATGTTGCTATGGCCATGCAAATAAGCAAGTGGCTGACCTTCTGGAGATTGGTCAAGTACGTTGCCTTCGTCGTCTTTTAGAGTGTAGTTGAATTTGACGGCGGTATCTTTTGCGATAGTAGTCATAAATTATCCTAAATATATTTATATAAAAATTTAAATACGGTTGCAATAAACCTCAAAAAGCCAATTAGCCAGCCAAAAAGCCATGTCATTAGTCAATTATCATCAGTTTATTTGAGTAACTTTAACAGTTAGCATCTTTAATTGAGATGGCAGTTATAACTTTCAAGGTAAAAACCATAAAAATTGCCAATTAATATATTAATTATTAGAAAAATGGCCATTTTAAGACGATAGTACGGCAGTTATTGATTATTCATGGTTTGCCAGTTGCGTTTTTGCCCTAGGACTTCTACCATAATGATAAATACAATGATAAGAATTGACCATGACTAAATCCCAAACAAACGATGTAGCGACGACTACTGATATTAATTACCGGCTCGATTTTGTGCGCTTTAATGAGCATCTGGTGGATGTGACGCTTACCTTTACTGCTGGTATGGATGCGCCGCAGCTTTGGTTACCGGCATGGATTCCGGGCAGTTATTTGATGCGTGAATTTGCTCGTCATATCACGGCGGTGCATTATCGTTTAATAGAAGGAAACTTATTAGAAGACGATAATGCACCCACTGAATCCTATCGTGCCCAAAAGATTGATAAACATACGTGGCAGCTCCCAAAAGCTGAGGCAGGACAAACATTAAATGTCTCTTATGAGGTGTATTGTTATGACTTATCAGTACGTACCGCTTATGTCGATCAGCAGCGCCTGTACGGTAACTTTACCTCATTAGCATTGGCAGTTGAAGGGCAGGAACAGTCGCCTGTACAGGTAAGCTTAATCGTACCAGCAGCATTTTTGGCAGATAAAGAGGCAAGCAATGCGATGCTGGCGTGTGGACTTGAAGCCAGTCATTTGCAAAGTATTAGTGAATATGGCGACAACCAACAGGGCTATGGTCTACAAGCGGACGATTATTATCAGCTGATTGATCATCCGTTTGAGATTGCTATCCAAGAGAAGTTTGATTTTATCATTCAAAATGATGCACATCAGACCCTGAGCCATCGCTTTTTTATTGCTGGCAAGCATAGCGCTAATATGGGACGCTTACAGCAAGATGTGACTCAGATTTGTCAGACTTATCTGAGCTGGTTGGGCGATGCGCCGTTTAATGACTACACTTTTATGACTTATGCCAGCGGTCAAGATTATGGTGGTTTGGAACATATCAACTCGACCAGCTTGATTACCCCGCGCCGAGATTTACCCCGTACTGATGAGCCTGAATTACCAAGTGCTGGTTATCAGCGTTTTTTAGGCTTGTGTAGCCATGAGTATTTTCATGCGTGGTGGGTCAAAACCGTGCGCCCCGATGTGATGCTCGAGGTTGATTTGCGTAAAGAAGCCTTCACCCCGCTGCTATGGGTGTTTGAAGGCTTTACCTCGTACATTGATGACTTTATGCTACAAGCTTCCGGTGTGATCGATAAACCAAGTTATCTAACCTTGTTAGCTGAGCAAATAAACCGTTATTACCAAACGCATGGCCGAGCCCATCAAAGTGTCGCTGAGTCAAGTTTTGATGCTTGGATTAAACTATACCGTAGTGATGAAAATACTGGTAACGCGGGGATTAGTTATTATAATAAAGGGGCACTGGTAGCGTTATGTTTGGACTTAACCTTATTGCAAAAAAGTGCCGGTCGCTATCGCTTGTTCGATGTGGTCAAGGCGTTTTATACTCAAGCCAAGCAAAATGATAATCAACGCATTGGTATCAGTAGTGCCGATATGGGCGCGGTAATTAGTCAGTTTATGCCAGAAGCAGACTGGGATGATTTTGAGAGTCGTTATGTCAATGGGGTAGAGGAGCTACCCATTGAAAAACTGCTCACCGTTAATGGCATTAAAATCCATGCTGATAACAAAGAAACCGCTGATAAAAATGTTCCTTGGGGTATGAGCTGTAGTGAGACACCAGCTGGGCTTAAAGTGAATCGGGTACAGCGTGGTAGCCCGTCTGCTAAAGCCGGCATATCAGCCAATGATGTGATTGTCGCCCTTGATGGTATTAAGGCGGACACTAAGCAATTGGCTACTTTAACCACTACCCAGCATGATATTGACTGTCATCTATTTCGCCGCGATGAGCTGATATGTGTCAGCGTAGCGCCTAATGCGGATACTAGTGTCAGCGCTAATACAGATATCGATACCAGTTCTACTGAGGCTAAAAAACAGGTCAGTAGGAATCAATCATACCCGCATAAAGTAAGCTTGCGCTTGGCCAAATTTGACAACCTATCAGAGAATACTCCAAATAATAAAACGACTGCGCCGGCATGGCAAACTTGGCTTGATGTTATGACGCGTTATTAAGATTAAAGGCGAGCAACGGTTATATTTTATTAATAAATAAGCGCTGAAAAAGCCCTTTGCTGAACGATTATGTTTGGCAAAGAGCTTTTTATTAAGATTAATCTAAGCTATAGCTTTCATTAACAGTTACGTTGAACTTTGGCTAAGGTAACTGCGGTTTAAGCAGCAGGTTTGTCTTCATTAACAGGCGCTACTGGTGTCTGTAAACCGTCTTGAGCGTCAGCAGTACCCGTCTCATTAATACTAGTCTCATCTGCCCCATTCATAGCAATCCAATCTTGCATCAACTCAATTTCAGGCTGCTGGGCATCAATAATCTCTTGTGCCAGCTTACGCATCTCTTCATCTTTACCATATTTGAGCTGTACCATCGCCATATCAACTGCGCCTACATGAAGCGGTAACATACCACGAGCAAATGCCATATCCGGTACAGGATCTGCGATGCCAACCATCATTTTACTATGCATTGTGTCCTTCCCCTTGGCAAAGGCTTGCTGCATGGCTAGGGTTTCAGGCTTTGGATTGGCGGAGTCAAGGTGGCTTGCAAGCCATTTTCTCATGGTATCGATCTCAAGTTGCTGAGAGTCGATAATCTCTTGCGCCAGCTTAAGCATGGCGGCATCGGTGCCATACTTCAGCTCAGTTTTTGCCATATCTATCGCCCCACGATGATGTCCCAGCATGCTTTTAGCAAATGCTGTATCCGGATCATTATAGTTCATGCCAATCATCATCTCATCGTGCATCTTAGTCATTGACTTGGTATAGTCCTTCAGCATATCGGACATCACCCCCTCATCAGCCATATCAGTGTCTGCGTGTGCCTCTATATCTGCACTAGTATCACCCTCAGGCGCTTCAATCGGCGTCAGTATGACATCTTCTGTTGGTGTTGCCTCAGTATTATCCTCAGGAGTAGGTTGACAAGCGCTAAGCGCAAGGGTAGCGGCTACACTGGCGGTAAGAAGGGCAAAACGATAAGAAGCAGTCATGATATATCCTTAACTTAAAAGAGCTAAATGATAAGCTAGCAAAACTCATCATGCGCATATAACCCATTACACGCGCATAATAAGGTGTTGAATTTTAACAAAGAAACCTTACTCGTTTGAGACACAGTGTTTGAAGCTTCGTAACTGAGTTTAGTGTACTAATGAAACTTACTAAGTACCAAATAAATAAGGGCCAAGTGAAACAGTTTAAATGGTAATCCCCAACTGCTGACAGCGTTCCGCATTGAGATGAATGCGCACAAGCTCTCCAACGGTAAGTGTCCCTAACTCAAACCCTGCCACTGACCAACGAATAAGGCGCAAACACGGTAGACCGACATGCGCAGTCATGCGCCGAACTTGACGGTTCTTACCTTCATAAATAGTCAGCATCAGCCATGAGGTCGGTACATTTTTGCGTTCGCGGATAGGCGGATCACGTTGCCAGAGTACGATGGGCAAATCGGCTTCATTAACCATTAAGGCTGACGCTGGTAAGGTTTTGCCGTCTTTTAATATGACACCGCGAGCCAGTTCTGTTAATTGTACCGACGTTACTAAGCCTTCCACTTGCACTAAATAAGTCTTGCCTTGTTTGCTTGAGGCTTTATGAAAGTCATTGCTCTTTGGTGGTTGAGTAATGGCCTTATTCACTCGTCCATCACTAGTTAAAATCAATAACCCTTCTGAGGTGGCATCCAATCTACCGGCGACTCGTAGCGACTTATCGGTAAAATAAGGTGCAAGCGTGGTATGAGCATTATCATCATCCTCTCGAAACTGGCTTTGTACCCCATAAGGTTTGTTAAATAAGATAAGGCTAGAGCTCGACATAAAACAGAGTTTCCTAAATGAATAAAAAGTACGGTAGAGACCATCTTTGTCCAATAAAGCATTTTGGCTTTAAAATCTTTGTAGTATCGTTTTCAGCTAATAGCTTCATACGCACAGTACACGCTTTACCTAAGGTTATAGATTAATCGACAGCAGGAGTTACAAATAGCTCTTAAGCGCTCAAATTTTATGTAGGCTGACGATTTCTAGGTGGACTTCGTCATCGGGAACTGTGGTTTCAGCCCTTGTTCCCTTTTCAATCTTCGCAGCCTCAATCTTTGCCGCCTCGATCTACACCACTGTTATTCGCCGTCCATTTGACAACTGACATGCTGGTTGAAGCCAGCAGACCCAGCACCAGATAGCCGATCAGCGAATGTACGCTCGCCAACACGCGCCCGATACCTTGTGGCCTGAAATCGCCATAACCCGTGGACGTAAAAGTGATTACTGAATAGTAGCAGCAATTCCAGAAATCATACGTGATCGGATTACCGTCGAGCGTGGTGTCCACGATACCAATTTTCTGGTAAACCGCTGCGAACGTCAGCAAAAATAAAAATGCGTTGAGCACCGTCATCGCCAGCTCTTTCCACAGATTGCCGTCGTCGCCATAAATACGTTGCAAAGTACTAAACAGGGACCAAAGAAAAACCCCGCTAAACAGAAAAGTCATGCCAATGGTGAAACCAGCGCGCCAAGTGTTGTCGGGCAAAAAGCTAATGAGCGCATACCACAAGGCTCCAACGCAGACAAAGATAAAAAGCAGTCCCCTAGCCGTCGTGATTTTTTCCATAATTATACGGCCTCTTGCGCTATGGATATATCAGTGGCTTTAATAGCAGTGCCTGTCGTATAGGTAAAAGCGTTGACAATAGGCAAGAACGATAGAGTCGCAAGCGCTGGGGCTTGGTCAGTTTTTGTATATATAATTTTTGACATGAGAGGAGTGTATTCTTCTTGGTTACAATGAATAATAAGACGTGTCTGATAACTTATATTATAACTCGACTTACAAAGGGATACTGCTGCAAATAGGCGCTGATGATAGCTGCTAGTAAATCAAAGCTATGTTTCACACCAGATGAAAGTGAAAGATAATACAAGTGCTTAGCCAAATTTTTAGCTTAAGGTTTATGAACAGCTAGGGGATAATTTTAGCATTAGCCCTCAGATAACAACAAGGACAGGACTCTTGTTTATACAACATCATTGTGACAGAGCATTACTATCTGTTCATTAGGGTTGGCAGTTTTTGAAATAAAAAACACCCCAATAGTCTTAGACCGTTGAGGTGTTTTTTGTTTAAGCTTAAAAAGCTTTAAGGTGCAAAGTCGCTTAAGCCCAATGTTCTAAACTTAGCTGCTTAAGCACAGATACAACGATTCTACAATGAATCTATAGCGTCATTGAGTAACTTGCTTGGACGCATCACTTTCTTGGCTAATGCTTCATCGAAAAAGTAGTAGCCATTGATATCTACCGGTTTGCCTTGAACGTCATTCAGCTCTTTAACAATCGCGTCTTCATTGCTGGCTAGTTTTTGGGCAAGTGGCGCAAATTTCGCTTTTAGCTCGCTATTGTCATTTTGTTCAGCCAGCTCTTGAGCCCAGTACATTGCTAGATAGAAGTGACTACCACGGTTATCTAACTCACCAGTTTTACGTGATGGCGATTTGTTATTCAATAACAGTTTTTCGGTCGCCGTATCAAGTGTATCCGCCAATATTTGTGCTTTGGCATTGTCGTCGTGCTCTGCTAAATGTTCCAAAGATACCGCCAATGCTAAAAACTCACCTAATGAGTCCCAACGTAAGTGATTTTCCTCTATAAGCTGCTGAACGTGCTTAGGAGCTGAACCACCCGCACCCGTCTCAAATAAGCCACCACCATTCATGAGTGGGACGATTGAGAGCATTTTTGCACTGGTACCTAGCTCTAAAATTGGGAATAAATCAGTTAGGTAATCACGCAGTACGTTACCGGTGACAGAGATGGTGTCTTTGCCTTCTTTTAAGCGCTCTAAGGTAAAACGAGTGGCGTCTCTAACTGACATGATACGAATATCTAAACCACTGGTATCATGATCTTTTAGATAATGCTCGACTTTTTTGATCAGTTCTGCGTGGTGTGGACGATCTTTATCTAACCAGAAAATAGTGGGAATATTGCTCGCACGGGCACGAGTCACGGCTAATTTAACCCAGTCCTGAATCGGTGCGTCTTTTGCCTGATTCATACGCCAGATATCTTCTGCTTTTACCGCATGCTCGGTCAACACATTGTCGTCGCTATCAAGAACTTGAACTTTACCAGCAGCTGGTATTAGAAATGTTTTATCATGCGAGCCATATTCTTCAGCTTGTTGAGCCATCAGGCCAACGTTAGGTACTGACCCCATTGTAGTTGGATCAAACGCACCGTGTTCTTTAGAGAACTTTATGGTTTCATCATAGATGCTAGCGTAGCTACTGTCAGGGATAACGGCTTTGGTATCGTGTAGCTCATTATCAGCGCCCCACATTTTACCTGAACTGCGAATCATCGCCGGCATTGATGCATCGACAATCACATCACTGGGCACATGCAAGTTAGTAATGCCTTTGTCTGAATTAACCATGGCAAGATCTGGGTTACTCTCGTAGATGCTCTGAATGTCAGCTTCTATCTCTTTGCGCTTTTCTTCAGGTAGCTCATCTAACTTCGCGAGTAGGTTACTAAAGCCGTTATTGACATTGACGTCCAGCTCTTTAAAAGTATCACCATGCTTAGCGAATAGCTCTTTAAAGAAAACCTTTACCGCTTCACCAAAAATAATGGGATCAGAAACCTTCATCATGGTGGCTTTTAGATGTAATGAAAATAAGACACCAGACTTTTTGGCGTCTTGTATTTGCTCATCAAAAAACTCAGTTAACGCATCATGACTCAATATAGCCGCATCGATTACTTCACCGGCTAGTAGCGGCGCTGGGGCTTTCAACTCGGTAACGCTGCCATCATCGGCGGTAAACTCGATACGGTAATCAGTCGCCTTATCGATCGTCACTGATTTTTCAGTATCCGCAAAGTCGCCATGGTCCATAGTAGCCACATGAGACTTAGAATCAGCACTCCACGCGCCCATTGAATGCGGATGACTTCTTGCAAAAGCCTTAACTGCTTTTGGAGCGCGTCTATCAGAGTTACCTTCACGCAAAACAGGGTTTATAGCACTGCCTTTGATTTTGTCATAGCGAACACGAGCGTCTTTTTCTTCATCCGTTTCTGGGTGATCAGGATAATCAGGTAAGTCATAACCCTTATCTTGCAACTCTTTAATCGCCGCTTTTAACTGCGGGATAGAAGCACTAATGTTAGGCAATTTAATAATATTTGCTCTAGGTTTTTTTACCAATTCACTTAACGCTACGAATGCGCTAGGGATACGTTGTTCTTCAGGTAAAAACTCTGAGAATAAGGCAATAATTCGCCCAGCTAGAGAGATATCAGCAGTTTCAATAGAGATTCCTGCGGTTTGCGTAAAAGCTTCAACAATAGGCAAGAATGATAGGGTCGCTAGCGCTGGGGCTTCGTCAGTCTTTGTATAAATAATTTTTGACATTGTAGTAGGGCATTCCTTTTGGTTGTCGTTAATGATAAGGCTTAAATATAATTTAATAGTTCTACATAGCCCTTATGCAATAATGGGCGATGCGGTAAGATCAAATACATTATAGGTAGTCTTTTAGAGGGTTTCGAGTCTGCTTGGAATTTTTTTCGTTAGTTAGCGTTAACTTTCGTTAAAAAGGCGCTTTGATTACATCGTCTGAATTGCTGACGGCATATTATAGTTTATCCACTATAAATCCGATATGATGTCAATCTCGCATAATGAACTAAGTATACTGTTTTCGCTCGTGTCCCATGTATCTGAATTATATTAGACTATTAAGAGCCCTATTCTACCAGCCATCAGCATAAATTACATCCTTTCCGTACCAGCACTGTTTTGAATATAAGTGAAAAAACGGATATACACATTTTAAGTATAAATAACAGGCAAATAACCTCTAATGGTATTTTAAAGAATAAAACAACAAGTAAAGTCATCTATATTCTTGTAGCTGGCTTTTTTTGCGATCAATATATAACTATTTAGAGAATAGTTTTTATCTGTTTTGCTCATTTAATTTGCAAATTGTGACAGCAACCTAGTGAAAATTTGCTAGGCTAGTTAATAACTAAAATATTAATAATATAGTGGCAATGAACAATATGACTATGAGTTTACAGTATGCGTTACTCGGTGATAACAGCTGGCAAAGCTTGGCGAATTGGCAGACGCCTGACACCCCATTTATGTCGTTTTCTTTTTGGCAGGCGCTTAGTGATACCGGCGCGATTGGTGAGCGGGCAGGGTGGTTGCCTATCTTTGTGTTGGTTCATCGCGTTGACGATGTAGGTGTTGATACTGACGTTAATATAGGTACCAATACGGAAACAGCTATAAATGAAATGGGGTCTGCTGTAGATATCAAGCAACCTGTAGCAGTCATGCCAGTATTTGTAAAAGGCCATCATCAAGGCGAGTTCGTGTTTGACCATTCATGGGCAGAAGCGTATGCGCGTTATGGCGTTGATTACTATCCACGTCTGGTGACTAGCGTGCCTTACACACCTATCACTGGCGAGCGTTTGTGGTTGGCAGAAGGCGAAAGCCTTAGCGCTGAGATTGTACAAACAGCGATTACTGGGGTCGATGATATTGCCCAACAAGTAGGCGCGTCAGGCTGGCATGGCTTGTTTGTCACTCCTGAATTGGCTAATTTGGCGACTTCTACAGACAATGAAGCCAATAAAGCAACAGATGTCCGAGATATTGAACTAGAGAGCCAGTCTTTACCCATGGCCGTTCCAGTACTTGAACGTCAAGGGTGCCAGTTCTTATGGCAAAATGAAAATTTGCTTGAGAACGGACAGCCCTTTACTGATTTCGAGGATTTCTTGGCAACGCTAAAAGCCAAAAAACGTAAAACCATTCGCGCTGAACGTAGAAAAGTTGCAGAGCAAGGTATTTACTGTTCACGAAAATGCGGTGATGAAATTACTGATGAGGACTGGAAAGCTTTTTATCACTGTTATGTCATGACCTATGCGGTACGCGGACAGCAGCCCTATTTAACGGTTGGCTTTTTTATGGCATTGGCACAAAGCATGCCGCAGAATTTAATGTTAGCGCAGGCTTATAGTAGCGCGGGCGAGATTATTGCTAGTAGCTTATTCTTGTATGATAGTCTCGATACCTCTTCTAAAACTGCGTTTAATACTGAGTCTAAAGCTCCATCTAAAGAAACAGTATCTACCTTATATGGTCGCTATTGGGGCGCACTTGGTGAGTACGATAGTTTACATTTTGAGCTGTGTTATTATCAAGGCATCGAATTTGCGATTGAGCAAGGCTTGACGAGTTTTGACCCAGGTACTCAAGGTGAGCATAAGCTTATCCGTGGTTTTATTCCGACTAAGACCCATTCCTTACACCGGATTTATGATCCGCGCTTTATACCAGCGATTAGTGACTTTTGTGCCACAGACTGCCAGCGGATGGCGCAATATCGCCAGCAAGCACACGAAGCGTTGCCTTTTAACGTAGATAATATGCCTGATTTTTTAAATTAAACTTTAGCTTTTCACTATTGGCAGTTTATTATGTCCAGTAATTATTCTTCTTATCCAACCAATATATTGCCACCGCCCGCGCTGAGGCCTTGGCTCAATACGGAAGGCTCCCTGACTGCCGTATTAGAAGCAAAAGCGGGGCAGCCGCTACGAGTCCAGCGCAGTTTTGAAGGGTATCGCCAGTTGTCTTTAAGTCAAAAGCAGCAGCTGGGGCTACAAGGCTCGGCATTGAATCGTCCGATGCTGGCCTGGGTACGTGAGGCGCAGCTATATGGTAATGATGAATTACCTTGGGTCACAGCGCAAAGCATTTTCCCGGTGGCAAGTTTACAAGGGCGCGCACGCCGTTTGCAGCAGCTCAAAGGCACGCCTATTGGCTATGTGTTATTTAAACGCAGCCGTACTTTACCCAATCAGCGTTTTATTCAACATACTTCTGATGGCTGGCAGCGGCAAACACGCTATAATTGGTATGGTCGGCGCTTATTGATAAGTGAAACTTTTCTACCAAGTTTTTGCCAGAAAATAATTGAAGTTTGAATCTATTGCTAGCAAGTGAAAAATACTTGACCAATTAGTCAGGTATTTTGTAACTATTTCTTGGTTTTAACCCTTAATTGAGTCAATTCTGGTAAAAAATCGCAGATTTTTAGTGTGTTTTAATTAAATAGGTTGTTGATTATATAGGTTTTTTATTAAAATTATAGCGTCATGTAACCCTTCCCGGCTAAGGCGAGTGTCTTTTGCAGTCGTAACATAAAGTTTCATGGTACACTTGTTTACAGCGATACCGAAGATGCAGGAGCGCATCAAAACTATTGCTGAGCATGAGAAGTCGATTCTAGGCGACTCTCTTTTACCAGCTCCCTTCTAATAATAGAAATTATATAGGATATAAATATGTTCAAAGATATATCAATCAAGGAATTTGATCCGGTACTTGCAGCAGCATTGGCCGCTGAAAGCGTTCGTCAAGAAAATCATATTGAGCTTATTGCTTCAGAAAACTACTGCTCACAAGCAGTAATGGAAGCGCAAGGTACTGATCTAACCAATAAGTATGCTGAAGGCTATCCCGGTAAACGCTACTATGGTGGCTGTGAGCACGTTGACGTCGTTGAGCAATTGGCTATCGATCGCGCAAAAGAATTATTTGGTGCAGAATATGTGAACGTTCAGCCACATTCAGGTAGCCAGGCGAACTCAGCAGTATTCTTAGCCCTTCTTGATGCGAATGACACCATTCTTGGCATGAGCCTTGATGCGGGTGGTCACTTGACTCATGGCGCGCACATTAACTTTTCAGGCATCAACTACAACGCGGTACAATATGGATTAGTTGAAGAAACGGGTCTTATCGATTATGACGAAGTAGATCGTTTGGCTCGTGAACATAAGCCTAAAATGATTATTGCTGGTTTTTCAGCCTATTCACAAGTGGTAGATTGGAAGCGTTTCCGTGATATCGCTGATGAAGTTGGCGCGTACTTCTTAGTAGATATGGCACACGTTGCTGGTCTTGCAGCTACTGGCGTTTATCCAAACCCAGTACCGTTTGCAGATGTGGTCACTAGTACTACTCATAAAACCCTACGTGGTCCACGCTCAGGCATCATCATGTCACGTGATAATAAGCTTGAGAAAAAACTCAACTCAGCGGTATTCCCAGGCAACCAAGGTGGCCCGTTGATGCACGTTATCGCTGCTAAAGCAGTTTGTTTTAAAGAAGCTTTAGAAGATAACTTTAAGACTTATCAGCAGCAAGTGGTTAAAAATGCACAAGCAATGGCGACCGTCATCCAAGATCGTGGCTATGAAATCATCTCTGGTGGTACTGAAAACCATTTGATGCTTATCAGCTTAGTAAAGCAAGAAATAACAGGTAAAGAAGCGGATAAATGGTTGGGTGATGCGTATATTACTGTCAATAAAAACGCCGTTCCAAATGACCCAAAATCTCCATTCGTAACCTCTGGTATCCGCATCGGTACGCCAGCGGTAACGACTCGCGGCTTTGATGAAAAAGACGTGAAAGACTTGGCTAACTGGATGTGTGATGTAATAGACAGCCGTGGCGATGAGCAAGTAATTGCTGATACCCGCAAAAAAGTTGAAGCTATCTGTGCTAAAAAGCCTGTTTATGCTAAAAACCAGTAAGCTGCTATCTAATGAGCTGAAAACTAGCTTTTATGAGGTTTAGTCAGACTGAAAAAGAAAAACCGCTTAGCTTATGCTAGGCGGTTTTTTTATTTTATCACTCAGTTTAAGCTGATTTTATTGCTTCACTAGCTTACATAAATGGCAATTTAGTGAATATTTGTAACACGGTTGCGTTGACGATATCTACAAAGAAGGCACCAACCATCGGTACAATCAAAAAGGCCTTAGGCGATGCCAGGTAGCGATCGGTTACTGCCTGCATATTGGCAATGGCAGTTGGGGTTGCACCCATACCAAAACCGCAATGTCCTGCTGACAAAACTGCTGCATCGTAGTCCTTGCCCATCACTTTAAAGGTTATAAAGTAAACATACGCAATCATGACGAATGTCTGCACCAGCAAGATAATCAACACAGGGCCTGCTAATTCAGTCAACTCCCATAGTTTCAATGACAACAACGCCATCGCCAAAAATAGGCTCAAAGAGGCGTTGCCGATAACATCAATAGCACGGTCAAACATATCAAAATTGAAAACCATGGTTAACGCATTACGAATAATCACGCCGCCTGCCAGTGCCCAAACGAATGTTGGGAGCTCAAACACAGTGCCTTCTGCGATTATGGTCATTACATCTGCAAAAGCCAAAGCACCAGCAAATAATGCTAAGCTTTCAATAGTCGAAGAGGCTGTAATAAGGCGAATATTATCAGGTTTTTCGAACATTTCCTCCTGTCTATGATCACCATCTTCGGTATGTTGGGTACTGTATAACGACTGCTCACCGGCGAGTTTTTCAACGTCACTCGGATTTAGATTAGTTGGCGTAGGTTTTAAACCAAGGTTTTTAATCAATCTACGAGCAACAGGGCCACCAATAAGGCCGCCTGCTACCAATCCATAGGTTGCAACAGCGATACCAAGGGTCGTCGCGCCGACCACACCGTACTGCTCTTCCAACACAATGCCCCATGCTCCTGCCGTGCCGTGTCCACCAGTTAGGGCGATGGAACCTGTCACTAATCCGAGCAGAGGATCAAGTCCAAGTGCGCTCGCCATTCCCACGCCAACGATATCCTGCAAGATAATGAAGACTGACACAACGACGGTGAAAACTAACAACGGCGTACCACCTGCTTTTAGCCTACCAAAATCAGCACTCAGTCCAATAGACGCAAAAAACATCAGCATGGTAGCCGTTTGTAAGCCTTGGTGAAAGTTAAAGCTATAGCCCCAAATTACATTGAGGGCATAAACAATCATCGCAGCAATCAAACCACCGGCAACGGGTTCTGGAATATTAAAGTCCTCTAAAAACTTAATTTTCTTAACCAAAAAGCGTCCAAGCAACAGCACTAATGTTGCAAATATCAGCGTGTAATAGCCATTTAAAGTCACTTCCATAACTTAATCCTTTCTATAAATATAAATTAACCTAAATTCAAGATAAAACCAGCTTATTAGCCTGCCTAGTCTTATTCCGAATGTAGATTTTCGTAGTGAGTCGCTGAAATAAATTATTTATTCTCACTGGACACCGCAATCCATAATTGCGGTTTACCAAAATCCTTATAGCCAACCTCAATGAATATTCTAAAAATCTTTAAATCTTCATTACTTAATGCCTCAATATCGGCTAAGCAAAGCTGTAAATATGTCATCAATATGACTATTAACTGCTTGCTCAAGTGCAGTGCTGCAGCATTCAGTATAGTAAATGGCTTGGCTTATTTTGGCCCACATTAAATTTGGTAAAGCTATTGTAATGATTACCGCTTAAAAAATATACAGTAACTGGAATTTCCACTTGTGATTATATGTCCTACTTCCCAATTAAAGGCTGCAGGTTAAGCATAAAAAAACGCCAGCATGAATGCTGGCGTTTTAATTATTTGATTTAGTTATTTAATGCTATTACTGAGGTTTATAACCACTCGTTAAGCACGAGTTTCGCCATGACCATAGACAATCCATTTTTGTGAGGTTAGACCTTCAAGTCCAACTGGGCCACGGGCATGAATCTTATCGGTTGAGATACCAATCTCGGCACCAAGTCCATATTCGAAGCCATCAGCGAAGCGACTTGACGCATTAATCATGACGCTTGCTGAATCTACTTCACGGATAAAGCGCTGTGACTTGCTGTAGTTATCAGTGATAATCACATCGGTATGATGGCTGCCATGAGTATTGATATGCTCAATCGCTTCATCAATTCCTGCCACGATTTTAATAGCTAAAATTGGTGCCAAATACTCAGTATCCCAGTCTTCGCTAGTTGCGGCTGATAGATGACCGTTAAGCTTGGCATTGTCATTCAAAATCGCTTGTGACTTGTCATCGAGACGCAGTTGCATCGCATCATCCGCTTTTATGATAGCTTCAGAAATTTGGGGTAGTAAATCATTAGCCACTGTTTCATCAACCAATAGCGTCTCCATGGTATTACAGGTGCCATAACGATGGGTTTTGGCATTAACGCTGACTTCGATAGCAATTTGTGGCTCAGCATCACGGTCAATAAAGGTATGACAGTTACCATCTAAATGCTTAATCACCGGCACCTTTGCGTCACGGCTAATACGTGCAATCAAGCCTTTACCGCCACGTGGGACAATCACATCGACATATTCGGTCATGGTAATTAGCTCGCCGACAGCGGCGCGGTCAGTGGTTTGTAATACTTGGACACTGTGTTCAGGTAATCCAGCTTTTTTGAGGCCTCGATGGATACATTTAGCGATGGCTTGGTTAGACTCAAACGCTTCTGAGCCACCGCGTAAAATAATCGCGTTACCGGATTTTAACGCCAATGATGCGGCCTCTAAAGTTACGTTAGGACGTGATTCATAAATCATACCAACAACACCGAGCGGTACGCGCATTTTGCCCAAATGAATTCCTGATGGCTGATAGGTCATATCAGTGACTTCGCCGATAGGGTCTGGCAAGTTTGAGACGTCTTTTAGGCCTTGAAGCATGCCGTCAAAGCGCTCGTCATTAAGCTCTAAGCGGTCAAGAAGGGCGGCATCAAGGTCGTTTTTTTGACCGTTATCCATATCAATCTTATTAGCCGATAAAATGTCTTGCTTGGCAGTGACTAATTCTTCATGAATAGTCATCAGTGCGGCATTTTTATCGCCAGTATTGGCAGCGGCGAGGGCACGGGAAGCGGCGCGCGCTTGCTGACCAACGGTTTGCATATAAGCGGTAATATCTGTGGTAGTCGATTGACTCATAAAGTATTTTCCTTATGTCTATAAATGGGTAATAAAAGGTCTTGTATAATTATTATTGCTGAATATTAAGCAAAACTGAGTTTTGATAAAAAGGTAGCAAGTAGTCTGCCAAACAAAGCAGAAGCGCCTAAACAGGCGAAAAAATGTGCCAAATACTAGCAATAATGGACAAAAATGGGAGGTTTAAAGCTTTTGTGGCGTCATGCTATTTAACATAGAGGAGATTAGGGCGATAGTAAAGACGAATTTGTGAACAGTGCCTATTAGAAGATAGGCTTTTAGTAGCTTTATGGCATTTTTGTCTAGCTTTTATATAGAAAGAGCAGCCGCATTATTTTGTTCATTCTTTTTTATCATGTTTATTATTATTCTCTTTTCCATTATTTTTTCAATCTAAATCTCTGAAGTTACGTGTTCTCAACACAATTGTGTCGTAACTACTAAGGTAGCACTATTCGTTTGTTAGTATAGTCGAACAGTAGATAGTTGAATACTAAAGTACCTTCGCATTGCCTGAGCTTAGTAAGCTCTAGCATTGATTATCAGACTATAGAGATTAATACCATGGCAGAAATAATGAGAATTACGAATACACAAAAAACGATGCATAAAAAATGGCTAGGTGTAACGCTAGTCGCAGCGGCGCTAGCGTTAAGTGCCTGCGGTAAGAAAAACGAGCCACCTATGGAAACTGAACCGGTAGTCGATGCTCAGACCCCTGTGGAGCAACAAGCTACAGGCGTCGCAACTGCAGATGCTTCTAATGATCCTATGCTAAATGATGATGTCGCAGTGGCTAGTGCCAACGACGGCATGGCAAATGATGGTTTGGCAGTAGACGGTGATGCTGACATGATGAATGATGATGTGGGCGTGGCTACGGCTGATGATTCAGAAATATTAGACGGCACTGAATCAGAAGAACACTTCTCGACTTATTAAGGTAAATGACCTAAAATAACAGAACAGGGTCATATATTAGCCCAGCCGTATAAAACAACACACTGTCTATTAAAATGATAAAATAAGCTCAGAGTTGCAATGGCAACCTGGGCTGTTTTTTTATCGTGCTTGTTGCCACTACTTTCTATTCATAACTATTGGAAATCTGTTGAACCATGCCTGAGCTTGCCAAAGATTCGACTCGCCCTATCGCCTTAGATTTACAAAATATTCATAAAAGCTTCGGCTCTTTAGCCGTGCTCAAAGGTGTATCACTGACTGCCTATGATGGTGATGTTATCTCTATTCTGGGGTCATCAGGCTCCGGAAAGTCTACGCTATTGCGTTGTGTCAATTTGCTGGAGAAACCGACGCAAGGTAGCATCAGTATTGGTAATGAAGAGCTGATATTAAAGCCCACTAAGTCCGGTGAGATGCAGGCAGCAGATGTTAAACAGTTAGAGCGCTTGCGGGCGCGCGTGGGTTTTGTGTTCCAAAACTTTAACTTGTGGCCACATAAAACAATTTTGCAAAATATCATCGAAGGGCCAACGCAAGTATTAAAAATCAAAAAAGATCAGGCCATCAGTGATGCTGAAAAGCTGCTGGATAAAGTTGGCCTACTCGATAAGAAAGACGCTTATCCAGCCAATCTATCTGGCGGTCAGCGTCAACGTGTGGCTATTGCCCGCGCCCTTGCTATGCAGCCGCGAGTCTTGTTGTTCGATGAGCCGACTTCCGCCCTAGATCCTGAACTGGTGAATGAAGTACTTGCGGTGATGCGTGAGCTGGCAGAAGAGGGGCGTACCATGCTGATTGTCACCCATGAGATGCGCTTTGCCCGTGAAGTTTCCAGCCAAGTGGTGTTCTTGCATCAAGGCATCATTGAAGAGATGGGGACACCGGAACAGGTCTTTGACAACCCAAAATCAGAGCGGGTAAGAAACTTTATGGCGTCGCATCGCTAAGCGCGTATTAAGTTAATAGCGCCTTAACTTAATTATGCCGTTATAAACGGCCTACATATAGGCCGTTTATAACGGCATAATGACAGTCAATATCTAAAGCGTTTGTTTTTGATTTTTGAGTCAGGTATTATCGACGAGTTTATAAGCTATCAATACTGTTATTATTTTTGTTATCTGGCATGGATGTCAGAGGGTGAAAATATCAGCAACACATATCAGAAACTAAGGAATGTATGATGTCGACTTCTCGTCTACTGTGGTCATCAATGACCATCACCGCCGCCCTAGCGCTTAGTGCCTGTAGCTCACCTCAAGATAGTACTGATGCTAGTGGCGATGCCCAAGCTGACGGTAGCGCTGGTAAGACTTTGCGCATTGCTACTGAGGGTGCGTACCCTCCTTTTAACTATACCAATGCCGATGGCAGCCTTGCCGGCTATGATATCGATGTCGCCAATGCACTATGCGAGCAGATGCAAGCCAAGTGTGAGATTGTCGCTCAAGAGTGGGATGGTATTATCCCCGGTCTGTTGGCGCAGAAATATGACGCGGTTGTCGCTGGCATGTCTATCACCCCTGAACGTCAAGAAAAAGTTGATTTTACCGAGCCTTATTTTGCCAATACGATGGTATGGCTGACCGATACCCAAGGCAGCTTTGACCCTATGGTAATTAAAAATCTGACCCTTGGCGGTCAACGCTCAACGACACCCGGCGCGTATTTACAAGACAATTATGATGGTAAAGACGGCAACTCCGTTCAGTTATATGATAACTATGACAATGCTTATTTAGACTTAAAGTCTGGTCGTAGCGATGCGGTATTGGCCGAAAAAGTCTCTGCTAAATCATGGCTAAAAGACAATCCTGATGGCTTCGGTATGATTGGCGATGAGATTGACAACGATGATAATATTGCCATTGCTGTCCGTAAAGGTGATCCATTGCGTGACGATTTTAATAAAGCCTTAAGTGAGATTCGTAGCAACGGTAAGCTTGCAAGCCTTGAAAAGGCGAACTTTGGTCAGTAAACGGTGTGTCAATAAACGACAGCTCAATGGACTACCGATCAATAAGCTGCGGGTCCACTCATGAAGGAATAATAAAATGACAATTTCAATTACCCATAAAGCCTTATGGCTGGCCCCGCTTAGTGCTGCAATGTTGATGCTAGCCAGCTGTAGCAATAGCTCGACCCCAGAAGATGGCGCAACGACCGACACAGCAACTGATGGCGCGCCAATGACTATAAAAATCGCGACTGAATCTAGTTATAAACCGTTTAGCTATACCGATGCTGATGGCAATCTAATTGGCTATGAAATTGAGCTGGTTGAAGCCCTTTGCGCACAAATGAAAGCCGATTGCGACATTATTTCTCAAGATTGGGATGGTTTGATTCCGGGCTTAAACGCCCAAAAATTCGATGCTATTATGGCGGGTATTTCAATCACTCCTGAACGCCAAGAAGTCGTCGAATTCTCCGATCCATACTTTCATACTGCCATTATCCTAATCGGTAAAAAAGGCGATAATGTCAGTGTTGATAGCCTAAAAGGTCAGCCTATTGCCTCGCAGCGCGCGACGGTTGCTGCGCAATATCTGCAAGACAGCCATCCAGACGCTGACATTAAGCTTTATGATACCCAAGACAATGCTTATCTGGATATGTCTTCAGGTCGTGTGCGCGCGATGATGTCGGATAAAGTGACCGGTCTTGATTGGTTAAAAACAGCCGCTGGCAAAGACTATGAAATTAAAGGGCAAGAAATCAGTACTGACCAAGATGCAATGGGTATTGGCTTTCGGAAAGGTGACCCTCTAGTTGCTAAATTCAATAAGGCATTGGCTGAGATAAAAGCCGATGGTACTTACGATCAAATCTCTAGCAGTTACTTTGGTACCAGCTCTACAGCGGCGGCCCAAAAAGCAGGGGCGAGTGGCGGCGTAAAAGATGTGATTGTAATCGAAGATAATAGTATTGACGTTGACGACGCTGATAATTTTGATGATATCGACAGTGTTGCCAATCCTACTATTGAGGAAGAAGAGCGTGCAGCAGCGCTAGCTAACTAAGCGCCTGTTTACTGAGTGATTAACTTACTGAGTGACTAATTAATAGACAGTTAACTACTAAGGATTAGCAGTCTTTTTATTGAAGAATAAAGTCAAGGATGACCATGAGTAAAATTTTTGTCCTAATCCTAACAAGCGTGGCAGTTTTAACCCTAGCGGGCTGTAGCAATAGTCAGGATAGCGCGGCAGATATTGCCACTCTAGACGCGACTGCCGCTGCCAGCGGTGAGGTACTGCGTATTGGTACAGAAGGGGCTTACGCCCCTTTTAACTATACTAATGCTGATGGTACTCTTGGTGGTTTCGATGTCGATATCGCCAATGCGCTATGTGTGGACATGCAGGTCACCTGTGAGATTATGGCGCAAGACTGGGACGGTATTATCCCTGGGCTAAAAGCTGGCAAGTACGATGCGATTGTCGCTGCCATGTCGGTGACGGCAGAGCGTGCGCAGCAAGTGAGCTTTACTGATCCGTATTTTAGCAATACCTTAGTATTTTTGGCTAAGCAAGACAGTAGTTTTGACCCCAGTAATGAGAGTGACATCAATGCGCATTCGATTGCCGCTCAGCGCGCCACTATCTCTTCCCAGTGGTTTGAGAAGTCTTATCCAAAAGCCGATATGAAGCTTTATGATACTTTGAGCAATGCCTTTTTGGATTTAGGCTCCGGTCGCGTTGATGCTATGGTTTCTGACAAACTTCCGGCTTTGCAATGGCTCGGCTCACCATCAGGCAGCGACTATACGCTCAAAGGTGATGAGATAGATATTAATGATAACTTTGCGATTGCAGTACGTCCAGATGATGAGCTGCAAGCCAAAATTAATAAATCCTTAGCCAATATAAAAGCCAATGGTACTTACGATAGAATCAATCAACAGTACTTTGCGATGCCAGTAGCGGCCAATATTAATAATGCTGCATCTGAGCCGGTAATAGAAACTGACACTGCAAAGTAGTCTGTAGTCTGTAGTCTGTAGTCGCTAGTCAGTATTCAAGCATGAGCAAGTCATAAACCAGCTATACGCTCATTCAGAAGTCACTAAAAAGGATATTGCCATGTTGGTGATGTCCTTTTTGTCTTTTTAATAAAAGATTGACTGCCCAGTGTCACCAAATTTGGGCGATGTAAATTAGTTTTAATATAATGAGTGTCTATTTTGGCACTGCTTTTGCGTGCAAGCAGTAACATAGCGCAACGTGAATATGATAAAATCACGAGTCATTTTTACCGTGCCAATCTGCCATACTTTAATACGGGTCTCATATGTGAGGATAACACGCGCGCTATCATAGATAGCAAAAGGTTATATTTACTGATTTGGGTACTGATTCTTTTAACTTATATGTTGCTAACTGGCTAATATAAAGAGACTAAGTGGAAAATTGTGTTTGATTTACAAGGATTTGGCGCGCTATTACTGAGCGGCGCAACCGTCACCATCAAGCTTGCTGCGACTAGCCTCATCATAGGCATGATTCTAGGACTGATGGGTGCCACTGCTAAGCTGTCGAAAGTTTGGCTGCTGCGTAAGCTTGCGACTCTATATACAGCAACGATGCGCGGTATTCCTGAGCTTTTATTGGTGCTGTTCATCTACTACGGCGGCTCCATGGTGCTGATGAGCATCCTCAAAAAGTTCGGCTACAATGACTATGTCGAAATCAGTGCCTTTTGGGGCGGGGTGATGGCACTATCTATTGCTTTTGGCGCTTATGCGACCGAAATTCTTCGGATGGCGATTCAAGAGATTCCGGTAGGACAAAATGAGGCGGCGCAAGCGATTGGCATGCGTCCACTGCAAACCTTCTATCGCATCACTTTGCCGCAAGTATGGCAAATTGCGCTACCCGGTCTGGGCAATTTATTCTTGGTACTGCTCAAAGACACCGCTTTGGTCTCAGTAATTGGGCTGAAAGACATCATGTATCAGTCATCGCGTGCTGCACAGTCGACGCAGCAGCCGTTTACTTTTTATATGGCCGCAGCGATTATTTATTTAGGGCTGACCATGCTGATTACTGGCTTTATGCTGTGGCTTGAATGGCGCGCCAATCCAGCGGCGCGCTATTCTAAAAAGCTTAGCCGTCAATCGATCGACCAACAATCGACTATAGGGTAAGGGAGAGTTACTCATGGATTGGAATTGGCAGGTTATTTTTGAGCATATCCCAGACTTATTAGGCGGCGCAGTATTAACCGTGCAGCTGGTGGTTATCTCCGGCATTATTGGGCTGTTTTTTGGCTTAATTTTAGCGCAGCTGCGTTTGTCTAAAAGCTGGGCAGTACAGATATTACCCTTTTCTTATATTTTCTTTTTCCGTGGCACGCCGCTGCTGGTACAGATATTCTTAATCTATTATGGACTGGGTCAGTTTGAAGCCGTCCGTAATTCTTTCTTATGGGAACCGGTCCTTAGCCAAGCGTACTGGTGCGCGATCATTGCCTTTACCATGAATACCAGCGCCTATTTAGCAGAGATTATTCGCGGCGCGATTCAAACCATTCCGGTTGGTGAACTTGAAGCCGCTGACGCTATTGGGATGTCAAAGTGGCAGAAGCTAACGCGAATTACCTTACCACGCGCCTTCGGTATCGTCATTCCTGCCTATAGTAACGAAGTTATCTTTATGCTGAAGGGCAGTGCGTTGGCGTCGACCATTGCCTTGATGGATATCACTGGGGTTGCCCGTACCATCAGCGCGCGCACTTATACCTTGATGGAGCTGTTCTTTGCGGCGGGTATCGTTTATCTGTTGTTGTCTTGGGTGATTTTATTCAGTTTTAGACTGTTTGAAAAAAGAATGAATCGCTACACGACCTATGTGCCACCAGATGTGGCCACACATACCATTCCCTAATTGTAATATTAGCTTTGGACAAACAATATAGTGAGTCATGCTATAAGGTGATAACGCATCGATGTTATTCATCTGACGGGCAAATAACATCAAAATATTGAAAATGGTTGGCGCACTTTAGGCCATAACTCGTCTTAATGATGTTGGTCACTTGAACCATTTTATTATTGCAGAGTAGGTAAATTTTGAGCAATGACTCGAGTGAAAATTTAAATAAAGATTCGAGTGAAAATTTAAATAAAGATTCGAGTGAAAACTCGGATAAAGATTTAAGTAAAGAAAAGAAGAAAAAGAAGTCGGAACTATAGACCGCGGTTAGCATTGATAAAGCAGGTGACACTAAAGCATCGCTTGGCACGTCGAAACCATGTTCCATAACGCCTTGCGAACGGAGCTTGATTTGATTGCACTGGCAGCGACCAAAGCCAATATTATGATTTCGCTCAATGGCATCATTATTTCGGTACTCATGATTTCTGGAGCATTTATTTTCGTCTCATCGGCCGTATTTTTAGTGCCAGTAGCGAAGTTTATGTTCACTGCTGCTGCCTCCATATTTTTTGCTATCCTCGCAGCAGCCCCTGAAAAAGCCCATTACTTTACTGGTTTTTCAAAATGGTTTAAAGCCCTGATTAAACGTGACGCCCGTTTCTGACTCGTGAAAAATATCGGAGCGCATGCAGATACTGATACGTGATGATTTGAGCAACTCTAAAACGCTTGCAGCTGCGATTAAAGCGCACACGGATAAAAAGCCTGACTTTGATGAGCTTAATATCGAAGGCTTAGCGTATTATAATAAAAGTCAAGATCTGATGCTTGGTCTGTGCGCACTAATGGCAGGAAACTTGGCCATTATTGTCGCTATTGAAAACCCGACTGAGGTATTCGATGAGAACGCCGCCCCTATACCTGTTGACTTACCTGAAATTTAGGATTTAAAAAATATAGAGAGTATTGACTCAGTGAAGGTTAACGGCAAATCAAAGCTGTTATTTACAGCAGATGAAGGAGATGAGAAAAAGGAAATCCCTGCTAAGTATCGGTTTGTAGATTACGCTAAGTTCATTAAGTAAAATAGCGTTATTGATAGAGAATAGTATGATTAATTTTTATAGCGAGACCCTATTATGAACCAGTCCCCACATATGTCTTTGGCCAATGCCATTGCGGATAGTGTCACCAAACACGATTCTGGTAGTGATAAAAGTACTGGAGCCAATCGTGCGGCACGCGTGTCTATTGGCAAAGTAGTCTGCGTTGGTCGCAATTACGCGGCTCATGCGCGTGAATTGGATAATGAAGTACCGAGCTCACCACTATTATTTATGAAGCCTGCATCGTCTGTGGTCACTATACGGCATGATATTGTCCGTCCAGATCCAGTGGTATATGGTGATACTCATTATGAGGCGGAGCTATGTATTCAGCTATCAGCTGACTTAAGCGCCGCTACTGCTGAGCAGGCACAGCAAGCGATTGGTGGGGTATCTTTGGGGCTGGATTTAACCTTACGCGATTTGCAAAGTCAGCTCAAAGACAAAGGCCAACCATGGGAGCGCGCTAAGTGCTTCGACGGTGCTTGCGTACTCGCTGATTGGGTTGATCTGCAAGCGTTTGGTAACTTTAGCCATGTGCAATATCAGCTCTATATTAATAATGAGCTCAAGCAAGATGGCGATAGCGCGTTGATGCTGTTTCCAGTGTATGAGTTACTCGCCGAGATTAGCCAAGCCTTTAGTCTGCAAGCTGGCGACGTCATCATGACTGGTACGCCAAGTGGCGTTGGGGTATTGCAAGCTGGTGATGAATTAAAATTGGTACTAGGCGCGCATGAGTGGCAGTCGCGAGTTCAGTGAGTCGCCTGCATAAAAAGCTGTCTGTATAAAAGATGGTCTTTATAAATAAAAAATCCTAAGTTACGGCTTGGGGTTTTTTATTTATGGGATTTTTTATTAAATAGTACTTTAGAAAGTAAGTGTAAGCCTACCTATAAGTTAAACCATCCCTTCTCATTACCCGACTTACAGGATAGTATATAAAGCTATCCTTACTGCTGAATATGTCAAAATCATGCCCAATCCAAAACCGCTCGATACTATCCATGACCTATTCGCCAGCCCTAAGCGCGAATCTGATGCTAGCTCCGACTCTAGCACGCATTTTCAGGGTGACGTGTATGAGCAGCTGGCTCAGCTTGAATATATTTATGTGGATAAAACAGTTCGCCTGATGTCCGATGACAACAGAGATACCATCCTAGGTAAGCCGATTTCTATAGTTGATTTCTTTGAAGGGTTGGCTCAGCTTGCAACGATGGGTGTGGTTGAAGTTACCGATATTGTCGAAGCTATCCACCGTGAGATTATTTTACGTCCATTAGGGCGCTTTAATGAAAAAAATTTAACGAAATGGCAGCGCGGTATCACCGGACGAATCTACGGCACGGTACGCAATGTGATGTTCTTAGTAGGTAATAATCTAGCATCAGGATTGCACCTGTATAATAATATGCGCAATCAAAAACATACTCAGCCTTTACCTAAGAATTTGAAACGGTTAGTCAATATCTTAAATGGGGTCATGGGTGACCACCTTATCAATCACGATAATCCCCTCGCTGTTTCGATGGTTCTATACAATAGACGCTGTCATCTGCAACATGATGAACTGTCGGGGCGTATTATTATTTTATGTCATGGTCTTTGCATGAGTCATTTAAGCTGGTATCCATCCGAGAGTGACAGTCTAGGCGCGCGCATTATTCATAGTCGGCCGACATCTACTGTTTTATACCTTAATTATAATACAGGACGACGCATCTCAATTAACGGACACGACTTCTCTAAAGTATTGCAGGATTTAGTAGATAACAATCCAGACATCAGCCAGATTGATTTAGTTGGTCACAGTATGGGTGGTTTGGTCGCTCGTAGCGCGCTGTTTTATGGTAAACAACAAGGTTTTAATTGGATGAAACGGGTTGGTAATCTTGTAACTCTGGGCTCACCGCATCATGGCGCAAGCCTCGAGCGGATTGGTAATTTTGTGCAAGATAGGATTGCCAAGCTGCCCTTTGCGGGCTCATTAGCTAAGCTGGGCGATTTGCGTAGTGCGGGAATCATTGATCTACGTTATGGCAGTATTCGCGATGCTGACTGGCAGGCTTTAGAAGGTCGCAGTGTCCTCCCAGCAGAATTTCGCCATCCCACTCGTCTGCCTTTACATGTTCGTGCTTACTTTGTTGCGGCCACCTTAGTTGAGGCTCATTATGACTCTAAGGCGACAAGCTTATTGGGTGATGGTTTGGTCACGATAGAATCGGCACTAGGTGAGCATGCTGGCGAGCACACTTTGTCTGTACCAGAAGGGCATAAGGCTATTTTTTATGGGGTAAGTCATTACAAGTTACTCTATAACGACAGGGTACAGCAGCAAGTCGTCGCTTGGCTATTATGTAATGGGCGGAGTGATGCTGGTTATGGAGATTATGAGTTTGGCCCGCGCATACATTCCTATCCTAATAATTTAGAGGTGACTATTTGAGGGGGATAGGATTTAGCGTTAATTTGAATTTGGGTGAGAGTGAAATGAGTTAAATGTTTTCTAGACCATCCTAATAATGCTTAAAAAAATATTTGTTCTTTGAAGCTGTATATTGGTATATATATTAGGGTCTGTATAGAATTCAAATCAGCGGCAGCCAAATAAAGACACAGGCTAGAATCACAGCAGCTTCATAACTGT
>NZ_CAJHBT010000008.1 GCF_904846675.1 Psychrobacter urativorans
ATAATATTATAATAATAATGTATATAAAAAATCCTTTAAAAACAATGGCTAATATTGAATAGGTTAAGATATTTTATAACATTAATAAGTAACACTTTATAATAATAGTCAAATAAATTAACTTATAATAAATTATTAGCTGATTTTTATTTACACAATAGATACATTAACCTGCATTAATATTTACATAATAGATACATCTATGAAAGTAAAAATGGGCATAGTGACACTGCATTTTTTAAATTTTATAGCAATATAATAATAGTCGATTATTTCCCACTCAATCATCAATGATAACCAATGATCATAATTATGAGAGCATTTAATACTAGCTGTGTACTTGTGACTCTGACGCTCCTGACTGGCTGCCAGTCCTTTCAATTTGTTGACAGCCCTATTCCGGTCATTACCAACCCAGTCATTGTTAGTCCGGTAATTGCGAAGATAAACGTAGCTAATGATCCTTAAGCAAATAAAAAGCAGATACAAGTTTTAGTATCTGCTTTTTATTTGCTTATTAAATGCCAATGAGAATTGATTAAAATTACCTTCTAATTAGTATCAGCTGCTGGCTGATGCTTGATAATCGTCTTCGCCAAGTGATCCCCATACCAAATAGCAGTATCAATATCGCCTTTACCTGGGGCTTCCTCAGGCGGTGCATTTGCTGACTGGGTCATGAGTCCTAAAAAGCTCGATAGGCGGTTCAAATCATTAATCTCATGCCCTGTTGGCATTAAAGGCATGCCAATCCAGTTCATACCATGCTGCATCGCAAAT
Organism: Psychrobacter urativorans; assembly: GCF_904846675.1. Taxonomy (GTDB): domain Bacteria; phylum Pseudomonadota; class Gammaproteobacteria; order Pseudomonadales; family Moraxellaceae; genus Psychrobacter; species Psychrobacter urativorans_B. Next base: position 781 of record NZ_CAJHBT010000008.1, read on the forward strand.
AAGCAAATCTGCTGTAATACTGACAGCTTATCACCACTCAACCCGCCTGAATTGGCGAAGCCTGCCGCCCACTTACCTTCCCATTTACGGTGGTACCAGCGCTTTGAGGTCTCATCCATAAAGGTCTTAAACGCTGCTGGTGCACTGCCCATATAGACGGCACTACCAAAAACCAACAAATCTGCCTGATCGACAAAATCCCAATCGACATCATGGACATCGACCGCTTTTACCTGCGTTGCTGGTAACTGTTGCCGCGCACCAATGGCTACCGCTTCGGCAACGCGCTTGGTATGACCGTAATTGCTATGATAAATAACAGCAATCGATACACTGGGAGCATTATCGGTAGTTATGGTGGTAGAAGGTGGTACAGAAGGCGTTACAGATGTATTCATACGTACTCTAATAATGGCTAATAAGTGATTAATTGAATAAAAACGGTAAAGTTAACAGTCTAAAGCTTACTCAGTGTGAATTGTATCAGTCATGGGTAAACTGCACACGATAATCAACGTCATATGTCCCGTCGCTGCCTGTTGAAAATGGGGCCGACGCCCATAAGAGCAATAACTCTTACTAGTATATCTACATTGATAAGGCGCATAGGAACATATGATAATACTAGTAGCAGTCAGTTGGTAGGCAGCAGACTTCGACAAGTTCAGCTTTATTTTATCAGGGTCTTTCTTATTAATGCTGAGTTTATTAGTGACTGCTTTATCACCGCTTACTTTAGCGAAATTTTACAGATTATCAACTGTCTTATGGTAAGCACTCATTATAAGTCTGAATATCAGCACCAAAATTAGTATTAGCAGGTAGACAAAATAACCGATCAAAGTAAACACCCCGCTTAACGTCTCGCTCCAACTCTTCACTCAAATAACGTTGCAGCTTATCCGTCGCCCCTCCATTTCACTTTCAGTCTGAGCAGGAGTGACACCAATTGCAGATACTACTTATGAGCTTCCAGTATTTTGTTCTATGCTTTCTTCTTCAGTATTTCTACGAGCCGTCAATACTAATCTTAGCACTAATGCCAATCTTAGCTAAGTTGCTGTTATTCCATATCTTCATATGCTAATTCTCATTCTTCTAGTACCTTCATTTTTATTTTAATAGAAATAGGATTATGATATAGCGATTATTCATCAGTCGTTCAATACAATTGAGGAATTTAGCTTGGTAAAGCCATGCCCCTTCGCTTTCGAGAGTATATTTTTCTTGCCGTTATTGACACCTGCTATATTGACAAGCTCAAAAAATCAACTTAAATATTCCAAAATATTATTATAAAACTTAATTCCGACAAAATGCGTTGGAAAAGGACGTTATTATATTGACTACTACTAGAGTTCAACCCGTGAACGATACAAAAGGTCCGATTGTAAGAGAAGATCTGGCATTGGATGCACCACAAAAAATCTTGATAGCGGGAGGCGCTATTGCGGGCTTTCTTCTACTGGTTTATTTACTGGATACCCAGCATATTTCTCAGTCGCTTCTGCTTGGAATTGGTTTACTACTAGGCTATACACTCTTTCATGCCCGTTTCGGATTTACCTCTGCATTCAGACGTATAATGTCGGTAGGTAATGGGCAGGCTATGCGCTCGCACATGCTGATGCTAGCGGTCGCCGTTACCTTATTTGCGCCAATCCTTGCTTATGGCACTACATTTTTTGGTGGGCCGCTCGCAGGTTATGTATCACCAGTAGGTGTCAGTCTTATAGTGGGGTCCTTTGTATTCGGAATCGGCATGCAACTTGGTGGCGGCTGTGCTTCTGGTACCCTTTACGCTATAGGCGGCGGACGTTCTGTCATGTTTGTAACTTTCATCTTCTTCATAATCGGAGCCACAGTTGGCGCTTACCATTTGCCGTTCTGGACAGAAGAGATGCCAGCTTTTGAACCATACTCGCTAGCCACGTCTACTAATCTTGGCTACAGTGGTGCTTGGCTTTTGTCTCTTGCGCTTTTCGGTTTGATTGCTTGGGTAACGTTGGTTGTTGAAAAGAAAACAAAAGCACCTAAAATGGCGCCAATTCCATCTGCGACCGGATGGAAACGAATTTTCCGTGGTTCTTGGCCAATATTTGCAGCAGCGATTGTTTTAGCCGTCCTTAATGCATTGACCTTGATGACGCGTGGCCAGCCATGGGGCATCACTTCCGCGTTCACATTATGGGGCTCTAAAATTGCTAGGACCTTCGGTGTCGATGTGGCCAGTTGGGGCTATTGGCAAGGGGCTAATGCAGCAGCGCTTGATGCTTCAATTTTTGCAGATTCAACTACTGTATTAAATATCGGTATCATCATTGGCGCTTTTATCGCTTCGGCTGCGGGCGGCTTATTCAAATTTACACAAGTTACTGCGGGCAATTTCGCCGCTTCCGTTATTGGCGGATTGATGATGGGCTATGGTGCGCGGCTGGCATTCGGCTGCAACATCGGTGCTTATTTTGGTGGTATTGCCTCGTTCAGCTTGCATGGCTACGTTTGGGGAATACTCGCACTGGCTGGAACTTTCTTGGCTTTATACTTGCGACCATTATTTGGATTATCAGTGCCAAAATCGAATGACTCTGTATGCTGATGCGGATTAATAGCTGCTATTAATTACTAAAAATTATTATTAATTAAAAAAAAGAGATAGCAGGCTAAAAACCTTCTATCTCTTTTTAGCATGCGTCATGGATAAATATTAAACAGGTAAGCTGCATGCGATAATCAGTGCCATACGTCCCGTCGCCGGCTGCTGCAAATGAGTCTGACGCCGATAAGAATAATAATGGGCATCAGCATAACTACAATCGACTGGTAAATCGATACACACCGTGATACCGACGGCTACTAACTGATCGTTGGCAAGTTTGGGTAAGTTCAGCTTTACTTTACCCGCGCCTACTGTAGCGTGATCGGATAACTTAGCACCCATCTTATCTAAGCGTTCAGTATTAGCAACATTATTAACAGCTATACAATACAGCTGATCAAAGTAATCAAGGTTAGAGGGTGCTAAGGTTTTATTTTTAACGCAACCTTCTAGTAGCTTATCGCGAACCTGACGGCCCACTTCATAGTGCGCTTGACTGATACTGACGCCAATCCACGCCATGATTTGCCCTGCTGCCGTAAAACGCTCAGCGGTGGCTTTAATAATGCCACAAGCCAGACCTTGCCAGCCAGCATGAATGGCTGCTATCTGTCCACTTACCGGTTGATATAACACGATGGGCACACAGTCTGCGGTCATGATGGCTAGACCCAGACTGGCTTGCTGACTGACTATCGCATCGGCATCCATTGGGCGCATAGTGAGAGTGCCGGTATCAACATCATAAATCTGCTTGCCATGGACTTGATTAACCCAGTGCAAACTTTTGATAGATAAACGCTGTTGTATCGCCAGTTGCTCATTAATAGCCGCTAACAAACGCATGCGGTTATCCAATACTTTGGCGGCATCATCATTAACATGCAAGCCTAGATTCAGCTCACCATAGCTCGTCTGCCTTGCTTGAAGTATGTGCTCGCTATTTTGTGCTGCGATATCAGTTTCAGCATCGATTGCGCTTTCGGTTACAGTATTTGCAAGATCGGCAGTCTGAAAAGCCGCTGTTTGAAACACAGTCACGTCACCAATCTGAGCAAGTGCAGTCATAGGAAACTTATTGGTCATGGCTTAACTACCATAATTTGTCTAGCAGGATTAATACATCACATCGTGTGATTTAAAAGTACCTGCTCAGCACCATTTATTCCATATCATAACCGTCACTTAAGACTGCCATCAGTTGCTGCATGTCTTCAGGTATCGGCGTGGTCACCTCAACATCTTTACCAGTAGTCGGATGAACGAAGCCTAAAGCATAGGCATGCAACGCTTGACGCGGGAAATTACCGATAGCTTGGCGCTGCGTTTCTGTTAAGCCAGCACGCAATTGACGGCGTCCACCATAAACACGATCGCCTACTATCGGATAGCTAATGTGGCTGAGATGGACACGGATTTGATGCGTACGTCCAGTTTCAAGTCCAACGTCTAATAAGCAATAATTGTCATTCAGCGGCGTAATATCTAATAAATGCGTCACTGCATCGCGTCCAGCCGTCATCACTGTCATTTTAGTACGCTGATTACGATGACGACCTATCGGCGCATCAATACGACGATGGCGCATTAAGCTTGCCTGATCACCCGCTACCACGCATTGATAATGACGGTATACTGACTTGTCTTTTAGCTGCGCCATAAGGGCCATTTGTGCCGGTTTCGTTTTACCGATGAGTAGCAGCCCTGAGGTGTCTTTATCGATACGATGTACCAGTCCTGCCCGCGGCAGATGATGCTGCTGCGGATAGTGATAGAGTAAGGCATTGACTAGCGTTCCCGTTTGATTGCCAGCTCCTGGATGCACGATCATGCCGACGGGCTTATTAATGACCAGCACCGCATCATCTTCATAGACCACATCGATATCTATGTCTTCTGGCAAGTCTTCACCATGCTGCTGCAAGGTGGTAGACAAGTGCAAAACATCTCCGGTTTTAATACGATGTTTTGACTTTTTCTCTTCACCGTTGCACAGTAAGCTACCATCGCTAACCCAGCCTTGTAATTGGGCGCGCGAGAAGTCCGTGAAGGCTAATGAAGCAAGTTTATCAATGCGCAGACCGGCTTCATTTTCAGTAACCGTATGAGTCACATCAATCACTTCTGGAACGGCAAGTCTTGCTGCAGATACGTCGTCATCTTGTTCGTCATCATCATCCAACGCTAATGCCTCATCATCAATTGAGTCGTCCATTGTCTCGTCACCATTAAGCAACTCGCCCGCAGATGCTGAAGGCGCAGCCCTCACATCTTCTAGCGAATGCTCATCTTGAGCGGCGTGCTCTTGCGCTGATAACTTAATATCCGAAGACTGAGTATCTGGCGACTGACTCGATTGTAAATTCGGTGGTACGTTTGTGGTCATAGCATCATTATTCATAGCAAATTCATATGTGGCAAAGCCACAACAGTGGCTTTATAAAAGAAATAGACGGACAACTCGCTAACTATTAACTGCTGATTAAAAACAAAAACAGCCCAAATAAAAAAACAAGTCCAATGTTATCATAGTGTAGCACGCCACGCGCTTAAGCCCTATAGCAGCACACTGTTATCTGTGGTCCTACCGTCATAAATGCCGAACTTAAACTTTTAGCTTAATCAAACGTGCCATTGCTGGCTATCATCTAATTCTAGCGGTGCTGAGCAGTTATTTATCGTTATTGGCGTCATTTGCCAGCACCCAGTAGCATCACCCGTGCTAAACTGTAAAAAATTATGGTGTCATGATGAGTGCCTACCTGCTAACGATAAGCTAAGTACAAATTAATTATAAACTTGCCTAGCAACTACAAAATAGATAACGAAAAAATAGACGAGACCTACTTTATTCTATAAAGTAAGCAATATTTTGCGGGTTGTAACGCGACAGATATTATCGATCACTCGCAGCCAATTTATTGACTGCCAGGGTCGTGATTGCTGTTCATCGTTACCCTATTCTATATTTTTACTATTAGCTTGTTCTATCCTTTTTACCATTAACCTGTTCTATAGTATGATAGCGCTGCTGCTATTATGCGTCTTGTGCGGAGAGAAGTATGCGCCCTGTTGGCAACACGTTTATCAAACTATCATCAGTAACTCTACTGGCCTTAAGTGTCAACTTAGTTGGCTGTCAGACCTTCAAAAACCTGACCGGTAAAAATGACGATGCAGTAGAGACTGCCGAGAAGTCAGAGCAAGGCTATTATAGTGATGCGGTTACTCAAATCGACAAAGACCGCTATGCGCAAGCCATTGAAGACTTGACCAATCTGCGTACTTTTTATCCAACTGGACAATACGCAGAACAAGCGCTGCTTGATATGATGTATGCTCAATACGCAAGCGGCAGCTATGAAACCGCTGCTTCTAGCGCTGAGCAATTTATTCGCCTATATCCTTCTAACCCGCAAGTCAGCTACGCGTATTACGTGCGCGGTGTGGCCAATATGCAGGGGTCATCTGAAGGTATTAAGCTGTTTAAGATGAATCAAGCTGAGCGTGATACTGCTTATTTGCGCATTGCTTTTGCCAACTTCCAAGAGCTTGTTAATAAATACCCAAGCAGCCCCTATGCACCAGATGCGGCTCAACGCATGACCTTTATCTATAACCAATTTGCCCAAAGTGAGCTAACGGCTGCCAATTGGTATATTGAACGTGAAGCCTATGTCGCTGCGGTTAACCGTGCTAAATGGGCATTCCAGTATTACCCACAGAGCGAATCCGTACCCGAAGCTATTGCTATCCTTGCCTACAGTCATGAAAAGTTAGGTCTGACAGAGTTGGCAACGGAATATAAAACGCTGCTGCAAATCAACTATCCAAATTGGCTCACCAAAGATGGTCGCGTCAAGCTCAATACAAAAGGCGACCGCTCATTACTGAATAAATTGACCTTTGGACAGCTCGGCCGTGTCAATCTATCAGACGCACCAAACGCTACCGGCCAATATGATAGCGCCACCAAAACGCAAATGATTCGTAGTGCTACCCAACTGCAACTGCCGAATGACAATGCGGCTAACGCTGCTACATTTGGTGCCGCTAGTCCCACGCGTACTGGTGGGATTAATATCGGCCTAGGTCTGCCTGAAAGTGCCACTGAACAAATCTCAGGCCAAGGTAGCTCTAGCGCCGCTGCAAAAGAAGCCGCTGTTGATCCATCAAATAGTAATCTAGGCCGCCGAACAACGCTTCCTAATGCTGACGGCCGTGATCGTATTCGTTTAGGTGGTATTGAAAATAATAATACTGATAGGGATGACGATAACTAAGATCATAATCAAGATGACAGTTAATATGAGAACAATTAATATGACCATAATTAACAACACAACAATTAAATTGTCTAAATAATTATTATCACTCTAAGTCGTCTATGACTCCCAATAAAAAGGTAAGGCCAACTGTATAGTTGGCCTTATTTTTCTGTTTTTATCCTGCCGTTATTGTCCTACTAACTTTGTCCTATGGTAAACTATTTTTTGTATGAGTATTCCCAACCATATCCTCGAACAACTAAATAGCCAATCTGATCTAATCAGCATTATTGGCCGCCACACCACGCTTAAACGTGCAGGTAGTGAGTATAAAGGCTGCTGCCCTTTTCACGGTGAAAAGTCGCCCTCATTTTATGTCAATCCACAAAAAAACATATATCATTGCTTTGGCTGTAGTGTCGGCGGCAATGCCATCAGCTTTTTGCGCGATTATGAAAACCTAACCTTTATCGAAGCCGTCAATGAGCTGTCAAAACAGACTGGCATCGAAGTACCAAAAGACGAGCAGCAAAATGTTAGCTATCAGCGTAGCAAACCTACACCAACACCTAAACCCGTTTCTAGGCCAGCTCCTAAACCAGTAACTGACGTCATAACCCAGCCAGCATCTAAGCCCGCACCCAATTTTTTATCGTCAGAAAATAGTCCCCCTAGCTACCATAACGAAGGCGATTCTACGTATAACGACAACGCAGGCTACGATAGCGCGCCAAATCATATTCCTTATGCCGATATTAATTACAGCAGCGATTATGGCGGTGCGGATTATATCAACACAGACTATAACCCTACTGAGCAACAGGGTTACCCGCCTGCATGGTTAATGGATGACGACTCTACAACTATCAGTAGTAATAACATTGCTGCTGATAAAGAAGGTAACTTATACGAATTATTATCCCAAATTCAACAATTTTATCAGCACAACTTAACCACCCACCCGCATGCCAAACATTACTTTACGGCACGCGGCGTCTCTGAGCAAAGTTTAGACACTTTTGGACTAGGTTATGCACCCTTTGGTTGGCAGCATCTTGAGCATCAGTTTCCGCACGATATCGAGGGTCTAAAGGCCCTTGGTCTCGTGCGTCAATCAGAATCTGGACGTGACTATGATTTACTGCGCGATCGAGTTATTTTTCCGATTCGTGATAATCAAGGACGGGTGATTGGCTTTGGCGGGCGGGCGCTTGATGATGAGGTCAAGCCAAAATATATTAACTCCTCGGACTCACCAGTATTTCATAAACAGCACGTGCTATACGGCTATTATGAATCCCGCCAGCAGCGTGCTAATAGCTGGATGGTGGTCGAAGGCTATATGGATGTGATTGCTCTTTACCAAGCGGGTATTTATGGTGCGGTTGCCTCAATGGGTACGGCAATCAACGAGAGCCAAATCTCGCGCTTATTAACCTTGAATCCGACTTTAACCTTAAGCTTTGACGGCGATGGTGCGGGACAAAAAGCCGCTTGGCGCACCCTTGAAGTCAGCCTGCCAGTGCTCAGTGATGATAAAGAACTGCGGTTTTTGACACTGCCTAACAACCAAGACCCAGATACGTTTATCAAAAGTCAGGGCGATGATGCCATGCGTGAGCAAATCACCAATGCTATGCCGCTATCACAGTATATCTTTGCCTATTTAAGTGAGCGCTACGACTTATCTTTAGCAGAAGGTAAAGCCAAATTGATGTCACAAGTGCGCGCGCTGACTGGCTCCTTGCCCAAAGGCAGTAGCTTTCGCTATCTACTCAACAATGATATCTATCAAAAGCTTGGCGGCAAGCGCAACCAAAATATTGAGGCAAAGGATGCTCTGCTCGACTTCGATGGCGATATGACCATCAGTCAGCAGTTGCAGCTGTGCTTCCTGTTCCAGCCGCGTGCGCTACAGGATGACCCTATTGAGGCGATTTGGCAGCAAGCCGGTATTAATAGTTTAGAGTTGCCTGCCCATATTAAGCGAAGAGCGCCTACCGATGCCAATCGACCCTTGGCTTGGGCAGATTTACAAGATGACGCCCTATTCGATGTGGTCAGTACCATTCAGCGCTGTTTGGCCTATTTGCCGCAAGATGCTAACGCTGCCGCGCATTTTATTTTATCCAATCTGAGTCCTTTAGCTCAAGAGGCGCTTAGCCGCAGTTGGGGCGCATTTTATAAAACCCTCACGGCAAGAAATATTCTGAACTTAGATGAACAAATCGAAAACCTAGTCATACAATTAATCAAGCTGCATATGCAAAAAAAGATGCAAGAACTGATAAAAAATCCGGATCATATCAAGCTTGCTATCGTACGCAAGCAGACGCAGCACTTAAATGACTGGTTACGCGAGCAGCAAGCGGAACAATCGGCACAGATGATTAGCATTTAATACTAGCAGTTTAATAAGGGCTATACATTGAATTTTTAGGGTTAACTTTTTGTTTATACTGTGTTTAGCGCTTAAATAATACGCTTACCCTTTAAAATAGGACATGTTGACCCCATTATATAAAACTATAGGCAGCACGATTGATAGCCATAGTCTGTATTCAGCATACTATGGTAAACTACGCTGCTGCTATGATTAATACAGATTTAATGCAGCACTAATGCAAAATCGAGGCAGGTTTTGGGCCGATTAGATTGGCTATATCAAATTGCATTTTTAATCATTATTTTTTAGGGTTTATAATATTATAATTTATTTTAAGACTCTTACTATTTAAGTATATTTTCTATTATTTAAGTACAATTCTGAGCATTTTACTGTAGTTTTTTGAGCCTTTATTCATATTAACTCATTTTCGTTGTTATTGATGCTGTTACTGCCGTTGCACTGCTTTTTGTGATCAATCCATAGATTAGATCAGCGCACGGAGCAAGCGGTAGCCCGTCATATCACGAAAATGTCCGACACAAACAAAGTGAGTATTTATGAACGATAAGTCAGTTTCTAAGTCCACGTCTCAGCTGGCCACCTTAATCCAAATGGGTAAAGAGCAGGGGTATTTGACCTATGCTGAGGTGAATGACCAACTGCCCGACTCTATCACAGAAAGCGATCAGATCGAAGATATCGTGCAGATGCTAACCGACGTTGGTATCAAAATATTTGAGTCCGCGCCTGATGCTGATGATATCTTGATGAACGATGATTCAAGTGATGACGAGTCAGCAGCTGATGAAGCAGCAGCAGTATTGGCGGCTGTTGAGACAGATCCTGGCCGCACCACTGACCCTGTACGTATGTATATGCGCGAGATGGGTACCGTCGACTTGCTGACCCGTGAAGGCGAGATTGCGATTGCCAAACGTATCGAAGAAGGCATCCGTGATGTTCAGCACGCGATGTCTTACTGGCCAGGAACGGTGCAATATGTGCTTGATGAATATCAGCGCGTATTGGATGGCGATAAGAAACTCTCTGACGTTATCACAGGCTTTTTAGACCCAGAAACTGAGGAAGATAGAGCCGCAGCAAAAGTGGCCAAAGAAGCGGCGAAAGAAGAAAGAGAAGCGGCTAGAGAAGAAAAGCTGAAAGCGCCGGTCGTTAAGCCAAAAGCAAATCCTAAAGTCAAAGCAGACAGTGATGACGAGGAAGAAGAGGTCGAAGAAGAAGCTGAAGAAGAAACCGGTGGTATTGACCCAGAAGAAGTACGCGCCCGTTTAGAAGAAATCGAAGGTTTATTTATTACTGCCAAACAAGCCCTGCTTGATTTCGGTCGTGGTAGCACGCAAGCTGACGAAGCTTATAAACAGCTTGCCGAGCGCTTTATGATGCTCAAATTGAATAACCGCATGTCAGACCAAGTTATGGCGATTATGCATGACGTCTATGATGATGTTCGTAAGCAAGAACGCCAAATTATGCGCCTTGTTATTCGCCGTGGTCGGATGCCGCGCGAGGAATTCCGTAAAACCTTCCCAAGTAACGAGACCAACGTTGACTGGTTGACTGAGCGACTTAAAGGCAAGCCGGCCTTTGCTGGAACGTTAGAAAAAGTCACTGACGATGTTATTCTATTGCAACGTCAAATTCTTGATTACGAGCAAAGGCTCGACATGGAAATCCATGATATGAAAGACGTTGCTCGCCGTATGGCTATCGGTGAAGCCAAAGCTCGCCGCGCCAAGAAAGAAATGGTCGAAGCCAACTTACGTCTTGTGATTTCAATTGCTAAGAAGTATACCAACCGTGGTTTGCAGTTCTTGGACTTGATCCAGGAAGGTAACATTGGTCTCATGAAAGCGGTCGATAAATTTGAATATCGTCGTGGTTATAAGTTCTCAACCTATGCAACCTGGTGGATTCGTCAGGCAATCACCCGCTCTATCGCCGATCAGGCGCGCACCATTCGTATTCCGGTGCATATGATTGAGACTATTAACAAAATTAACCGCGTATCTCGTCAATTGCTCCAAGAAATGGGACGCGAGCCAACGCCTGAGGAATTAGGCGAACGCTTAGAGATGGACGAAGTCAAAGTCCGTAAAGTGCTCAAAATTGCTAAAGAGCCAATCTCGATGGAGACCCCTATTGGTGATGATGAAGACTCACACCTAGGCGACTTTATTGAAGATGCAACTATCTCTAGCCCCGTTGATGATGCTACCTCAGCTGGCTTACGTGAAGCGACGCGTGATGTGCTTAGCAATCTAACTGAGCGTGAGGCTCGGGTGCTAAAAATGCGCTTTGGTATTGATATGCCAACCGATCATACTTTGGAAGAAGTTGGTAAGCAGTTCGACGTCACTCGTGAGCGTATTCGTCAGATTGAGGCCAAAGCCCTACGCAAATTACGCCATCCTTCACGCTCTGAGCATCTACGCTCTTTCCTTGAAAATGACTAGTTCTTGAAAATAACAAGCTAACCCCTTATAAAGGTATTAGCTTTTAAGTTTAGTACCTTTAAATCTAGTATTGGACATAACACTAAAAGCTGAGCACGTCTCAGCTTTTTTGTGGCTTATCGATAAGTGTATTAAGCAGCCAGTTAAACCGTACTATTAAATAATTCTATTAAACAGAAATAAGGATTCAATCATGAGCGACAACCAACAAAACCCTAAAAAAGAAGTCAACGTCTCTGATGTGTCATTAGGGAATGATGAAATTAAAGGTAAAAAAACGGACATTCAAAATCCTGAGCTATGGAACTTTCCCATGGACTATCCAATGAGCATCATTGGCCATGAAGGCGAGCATGAAAGCTTACTCAATGAAATCAAACTTATTCTTGGCAGTCAGTTCCCTGATTTTGACTTGGCCTCTATCGAAGTAAAACCATCAAAGACTGGGCGCTTTTATTCAGCACGGGTCAATCTTTATCTAACCACTGCTGAACAGGTTAATACCCTCTATGCGGCGCTTGATGACGCCAAAACGGTACGACTGGTAGTATAAGTAAATACTACTAAATTACATGTGTTTTAAAAGCAGAAATTTAAAAAATTATTAATGACAACCTGGATAATAACCACTGTCGTCACCCTTATGGGTGGCGATTTTTTATGGTCTCAGGTACAATCACTACCCCATTGTTGTGGCTATCAGAACGATTACTATAGATAGTTTGGTAGAATTATAAAAAGCAAAACGCAAGCCATTTTTTTATATTTATTTTATTTTTATAGAAATCTTACCTAACCCTTACCCCATCGTCCTTTGCTAAAAACTGGACACATCAAAGCCCCTCAGCAACATATTATCCAGATAAAATCAATATAGCATTTTCAGAAAATTACCGCTATATTGTGCCTACTTACTAACGAACACGCTATATGTAGTGCTCAGTGATTTTTATCATCACTATGAGTAGTGCTATGCTTTTGCCTAAAAAAAGCTGCGACGGTATGATAATGCGTAATAGTGACTGAGGTTAGTAAGCAATAACACAATAAATAAATGGTTAGTGGTTTTAGCCATATAACGAACAATATAGCAATTAACAACAGAGGTTAGCATGACACATATCGATAAAATCCAAGTGACCAAACGTGATGGACGTTTAGAGCCTATTGATTTAGAGAAGATTCATAAAGTCATCGAGTGGGCGGCTTATGATTTAGACAATGTGTCAGTATCACAGGTTGAGCTAAAGTCACACATTCAGTTTTATGAAGGTATCAAAACTCGTGATATTCACGAGACTATCATCAAATCTGCCGCTGATTTAATCTCTGAAAACACCCCGGATTATCAATATTTAGCCGCACGTTTAGCCATTTTTCATCTACGTAAAATTGCTTATAATAGGTTTACTCCACCACCTTTATTTGATCATGTAACCAAGCTCACTGACGCTGGCAAATACGATCAACATATCCTAGCCGATTATAGCCGTGCCGAATTTGATGAGCTCAATGACTATATCGACCACTGGCGCGATATGACTCTGGCCTATGCCGCCGTTGAGCAAATGGCCGGTAAATATCTGGTACAAGACCGTGTGTCCAAAACTGTATATGAGAGCCCGCAGTTCTTATATATGTTAGTCGGTATGTGTTTGTTTAGCCGATATGATAAAGCTGAGCGCATGGACTATGTGAAGCGCTTTTATGATGCCACCTCACAGTTTAAAATCTCTCTGCCAACGCCGATTATGTCAGGCGTACGTACCCCATCACGTCAGTTCAGCTCCTGCGTACTCATTGAGTGCGGTGATAACCTTGATTCTATCAACGCCACCACCAGCGCGATCGTACGCTACGTATCGCAGCGTGCCGGCATCGGTATCAACGCCGGTCGTATCCGCGCCCTTGGTAGCCCTATTCGTGGCGGTGAAGCACAACATACTGGCTGTGTACCTTTTTATAAACTGTTTCAAACGGCTGTTAAATGCTGCTCACAAGGCGGCGTTCGTGGCGGAGCTGCCACCCTTTTCTACCCATTATGGCATTTGGAAGTTGAGTCGCTATTGGTACTCAAAAATAACCGCGGCGTTGAAGACAACCGTGTCCGTCATATGGACTATGGCGTACAGATTAATAAGACTTTATATAGCCGTCTGATTAAAGGCCAAGATATCAGCCTATTTTCGCCATCTGATGTGCCAGGTTTATACGATGCCTTCTTTGAAGATCAAGATAAATTTGAAGAGTTATATACTAAGTACGAGCAAGATGAAACAATCCGCAGCCGTCAAATCCCAGCGGCTGAACTGTTCAGCTTGATGATGCAAGAGCGTGCCAGCACCGGTCGTATCTACATTCAAAACGTTGACCATTGCAATACTCATAGCCCATTTAATGCGAGCGTTGCGCCTATTCGCCAATCCAATCTATGTATGGAAATTGCGCTACCGACTAAGCCCCTTGATAATATTAATGACGAGGAAGGCGAGATTGCCCTATGTACGCTATCTGCGGTTAACTTAGGTAAAGTTGATAATATCAGCGATATCGAAGAGCCTGCTGAGCTGATTGTACGTGCACTTGACGCCCTACTCGACTATCAGGACTATCCGGTTAAAGCTGCTGAAAATGGCAGCATGCGCCGCCGTACCTTAGGTGTCGGTGTTATTAACTACGCCTATTATCTTGCTAAGAATGGCGTGCGCTATTCAGATGGCTCAGCATTAGGTCTAACTCATCAAACCTTTGAAGCTTTGCAATATTATCTCTTGAAAGCCTCAAATAAATTGGCAAAAGAGCAAGGCGCGTGCCCTGCCTTTAATGAGACCACGTATTCACAAGGTATCTTGCCGATTGATACTTATAAGAAAGACTTGGATAAAATCTGCCAAGAGCCACTACATCTCGATTGGGAAACGCTACGTACTGACATCACCACTCACGGTCTGCGTAACTCAACCCTAACCGCCTTGATGCCGTCTGAGACCTCTAGTCAGATTGCCAACGCTACCAATGGTATTGAGCCACCACGCGGTCTGGTGTCTATCAAAGCGTCAAAAGATGGTATCTTAAAACAAGTCGTACCTGATATTGAAAAACTGAAGCACAACTATGAATTATTGTGGCAAATGCCGAATAATGACGGCTATTTACAACTGGTCGCTATCATGCAAAAGTTCGTCGACCAAAGTATCTCAGCCAATACCAACTATGACCCCTCGCACTTTGAAGGCGGTCGTGTGCCTATGAAGGTCTTACTCAAAGACTTATTGACCGCGTATAAGCTGGGTGTAAAAACGTTGTATTATCACAATACGCGTGATGGCGCGAATGATGCCCAAGCGGATATGGAAGATGATTGTGCTGGTGGGGCTTGTAAGATTTGAGAACCGTTAAAAAATTGTACTGCAACTTTAGGTTCGCAAGAGAAATTCTTTAAATAGAATTTCTGACGGATGGCGAGTTTGGCTTTTGGGTTAAGCTCGCCACTAACTACTATTGAAATGAATGATAGAAAGGAGATGTAATATGATTAAGAATTAAAAAAGCCCAGCAAAGCTTTTTGAGCTCAAACTGGGCTTAGAAAACTAATTCAATAAGTGACCGTTCAAAGTGTAACTTGAGTAGTCACTGATAGTTAGTTCTCATGTCTTCGAGGACTTGATGATATTAACATCATTGATTATTGAATGTCACGCCTGAACGGTCACTAAAATTATTTTAATTTAGTTGCTATTCAGGAGCACAACATGAAGTGTAGTTATCCAAAAGCTGTGAGCGTATGCTCTTATATGCGTTTTAGATTCGGACGTTGGGAAATAGTACGCAGACATTGTCGTAGTTATCCTAACTAATTAATAATTATTTATATTTTAAAATGGTAATAGCTTTCGAGCTGTTATCATCCTTGACCATTAAATAAGTTCAATTTTCAAATACGATTAAGTTAGTCATACTTGAAAATTGAAGATAATAAGCTACATTATATTGAATTAGCCGAAGTGCAATCGAACTACTTAGATAAAAAGGAAATATAATTATATGAATAATACAAATTTAAACTTGGGTAACTCAATTTTCGACGGGTTCAACGACCAAAATGGCTTGATGATTTGTGGTTATGAATGGGGTTTTAGTAAGAAAGATGAGAAAGAGCAAGAATTAGGCAGTTGGGTTGAACCCAGTGAAGAAGTTGAGCATACTTTTGCCAATAAAGCTCGACATTGGGGTGAGGTTGCAAATACTTGGCGTTATGATAATAGTATTAAAAGATGGTTTGAACTCTGGGATTTTCCACTAGATAGCCAAGAGCTAGGAGGCGATTTTGAGAAGTCTATTATTCAAACTAACTGGGCAGACACACAGGGTAACTCTATTAACGATAGTGACTCTAATAAATTTCTATTAGAAGAGCACGTAGATAACTTTATACGTCACGTTGAAGCTTTAAGACCAAAAGTTATTATCTTTATGGGTAGTAAACTAATGGACTACCTCCAAAACCCTGCTGTATTGACTAGATTTGAAGACATAATGGGTGAGATAACAGAGCCACGCCATATCGTTCAAAAAGAGTCTTCTCACACAAAATTCAAAGTTCAGTTTCAATCATTTGAGAATTGTCAGGTAATTGGGTTCCCTCATCCTAGTGGTAGCCATGGTATATCGTATGACTATATCGAACTGTTTCAGCCAGAGATGAACGAAATAATTTCTAAATTTAAAGATGAACGTAAGTTTTAATTAATACCACTCTTATTAAAACTTACTACTGAAATCTCTTACTTTAAAAAAATAAAGGCACCCTCATGACTTACTCCATTTTTAATCAAACGCCAAATGACGCTATGAAAGAACCGATGTTTTTTGGTCAACCAGTCAATATTGCCCGTTACGACCAACAAAAGCATCCTATCTTTGAGCAGTTGATTGAAAAGCAGCTGTCATTTTTTTGGCGTCCAGAAGAAGTCGATGTCTCACGTGACCGTATCGACTTTGGTAACTTATCTTCGCATGAGCAGCATATATTTTTAAGCAACTTGAAGTACCAGACCCTACTCGACTCTATCCAAGGTCGTAGCCCCAACGTCGTGCTATTGCCGTTAGTCTCTATTCCAGAGCTTGAGACTTGGATTGAAACGTGGTCGTTTTCAGAGACCATTCACTCACGCAGTTATACCCATATTATTCGTAATATCGTCAACGACCCTAGCGTGATATTCGATGACATCATGACCAACGAGAATATCCTTGAGCGCGCATCTGACATCGCCCAATACTATGACGAGCTGTATCATAGCTCGCAATTGTATAGTTCCTATGGACCGGGTACGCATACCATCAATGGTGAGGAAGTTACCGTTAATTTAA
Source organism: Psychrobacter urativorans (assembly GCF_904846675.1). Lineage (GTDB taxonomy): Bacteria > Pseudomonadota > Gammaproteobacteria > Pseudomonadales > Moraxellaceae > Psychrobacter > Psychrobacter urativorans_B. The sequence continues at coordinate 17,884 of NZ_CAJHBT010000008.1, forward strand.
GGTCACTGAAGAAACAGTTATACCTTTGTATTACAGCCGTTAACGTCTTGGAAGCGATTCGCTTTTACGTGTCATTTGCTTGCTCCTTTGCCTTTGCTGAGCGTAAGCTTATGGAAGGTAATGCCAAGATTATTAAACTTATTGCGCGTGATGAAGCGCTACATTTAACCGGTACTCAGCATATGCTCAACCTGATGCGAAACGGTAAAGATGATCCAGAAATGGTAGATATTGCCAATGAATGCTATGAGCAAAGTATTGAGATATTCCGTAAAGCGGCTGAGCAAGAAAAAGAATGGGCAGGTTATTTATTTAAAGATGGCTCTATGATTGGTCTTAATAAAGACATTCTGTGCCAATATATTGAATATATCACTAACTTGCGTATGGAAGCGGTTGGCTTGCCATCAGCATTCCCGCATTCTAAATCAAATCCGATTCCATGGATTAATACGTGGCTGTCATCAGATAACGTGCAAGTTGCCCCGCAAGAGACAGAAATTAGCTCGTACTTAGTCGGTCAAATTGACTCAGATTTATCAAATAGTGATTTTGATGACTTTGAACTATAAGATTTGAGTTGTAAGCTGACTCTTAATAGAGTAATGATGGAAAACTCATCGAATTAATAAGGCAATGCTCAAAACCTCTTGCGCCTGACAGAACTGATTACGACAGGATCAACCATGACTTGGGTAGTGACCAATAAGATGACGTTTTATTTACATGACGATGAGAGCCTACTCGATGGGCTGCTGCGTACGGGTCACAAGGTCGATTATCAATGTAAGGAAGGCTATTGTGGCAGCTGCCGTATACGCCAAGTGACCAGCTCACAGCCGATTGATTATCCGTTTGCACCTTTAGCGATGATCGAAGACAATGAGATATTGCCTTGCTGTTGCCGTGTCCAAGGGGTGGTTTATATCAATCATGAGCTGACAATAAAGTAAAACGCTGGATTTTTAGTATTAACTACCAGCCACAAAAAAGCGCGCTATCTTCAAGGAGATAACGCGCTTTTTTTAATACTTTACTTGCTATAAATCACCAGCTATAAGCTATAAGCTTTGAGCGCTATTGAGCCTCGGCATCTTTTTCGAACAGTTTCAGTAGCTCTTCGCGCTGACGCAAACGCTCTTCTTCTGACATCATCGGTGTATCTTGAGGGTCATCATGATAGTTTGGCTGACCGTCGAAACCGTCCTCATAGAAGACGGTTGGCGGAGCCACTGTAACTTCTTCTTGTGCAGGGCGTTCCATTAGCATGATTTTGACTGGTTTATTTTTACCATTGCGCAGTACTTGTGTATTTAGCTCAGTATTAGGTGGCTTACGAGCAACATACTGCACGAGAGTATTGTCATCAGTCATCTCGACTCCATCAATGGATAGGATAACATCACCAACCTGTAGACCACTTTTGGCAGCTGGACTCTTAGGGATAATATTAAGGACTTCTACCCCAGTTGAGGTTTCCAGACGCGTAGGATCACGCATCTGTGACTGTATCTCAATGCCTAACCAGCCGCGACTGACGCGACCATCTTTAATTAAGGCATTCATAACCTGTTCAACCAACGCGGTCGGAATGGCAAAGCCAATACCCATAGAGCCGCCTGAGCGTGAAAAAATCACGGTATTAATACCGACCAATTCACCACGGGCATCGACCAATGCACCTCCTGAGTTACCAGGGTTAATAGCCGCATCCGTTTGGATGAAGTCTTCAAACTTATTGACCCCAAGCCCCGTACGACCTGTCGCCGAGATGATACCTTGGGTAACCGTTTGTCCTACCCCAAATGGGTTACCAATGGCCAAAGCTAAATCACCAACGCGAATAGGTAATTCACGGAAGCCAAGCGGCGTCAGCCCCGTCATATCAACTTTAATCACGGCCAAATCACTGTCAGGATCAGTACCGATTACTTTGGCGCGGCTCTTACGACCATCGTTAAAGGCGACGGTAATCTCATCTGCTTTTTCTACCACATGCGCATTAGTCACGATATAACCATCTTCTGACACGATGACTCCAGAGCCTAAGTTGGTAGGTCCCTGATCTTGTGGCGACTCACCATGAAACTCAAAAAAACGGCGCAATACTGGGTCATCCATATAAGGATGCTCAGCCACCGTTTGGGTGGTATAGATATTGACCACCGACTGCGAGGCACGCGCTACGGCATTATGATAAGAGGATATCGGCGCTGGGTCATCAGCATTTGGAGCAGAAGCTTGTTGCTCAGCCGGCGTGGTTCTGGGCGGCTCCCACGTTGCATTCGATGCTGTCTTCATACTTGCGAACAACCAAACAAACGCTACAATCACTATGAGCAATAATATCCAAGGCAGCCATTTTATAATAGCAGCCTTATCGTTGGTATTCGGGAATGACGACATAAGAAAACCTCTATAAATTCTATATAAATAAGCGTTAATAATGGCTATTAGCTGAGCACTTAAGATGCATACGTGCAGGTATGCAAATTATAACCGGCATCATCATACAATAGTAACGCATCGTGTACCATTTCAGTTATTACGTTCGTCTTAAAGCTTGCAGGGCTGTGATAACATGATGGTCAGGAGTATTCTAGCGGCTTGTTTTTAGGTGATGAGCTTTAGTTTAGATAAAAACGCATCATATAATAACCTACAGTGAATACAGCACCCCTATTTAGTAAAAATAATTTAGATAGTAGCTTTTAATAACGAGCTTAATAATAAATTTAATAGCAATTTTGAATAGTAATAAGGAAATATCATGACGACAAAAGATAATGCACCTCGATCGACGGCTACCGTTCACCAGCCTCTAACAGCACAAAGCCTAACGCAGTTCTGTGATGATTACTTGTCCGCTGATTCTTATAAAGACTACGCGCCCAATGGCTTACAAGTTGATGGTGGCAGACCCATTCAACGTATTATTACCGGTGTTACTGCTTGTGAAGCGCTAATTGATGCCGCGATTACGGCTAAAGCCGATGCGATTATGGTACATCATGGTTACTTTTGGAAAGGTGAGCCGGCTCCCATCGTTGGGATGAAAGGCCGGCGTATCCGCAAGTTATTACAGCATGGTATCTCTTTAATTGCCTATCACCTGCCCCTCGATGGGCATCCGGTCATCGGTAATAATGCTCAACTTGCCAACATGCTAGGCTTGACCATTACCGGACCACTTTATCCGAATGAGTCGCATCCCGTCGGTAATATCGCTACCTGCCCACCGCAAAGCGCAGAAAGTCTAACCACTACCATTACCCAAGCATTGCAGCGCACACCACTACACATCTCAAGCAATTATGACCAATCAAACCTCTCTACCAGTAATCACTCTACTAATAACCAATCGGATGTAATTACTCCAAAACTTATCAAACGTGTGGGTTTATGTACCGGCGGCGCACAAGATATGATCGAGCAAGCAGCAGCCACGGGCTGTGATGCCTTTATCTCCGGTGAAATATCCGAGCGTACCACTCATAGCGCCCGTGAATTAGGCATTGATTACTTTGCTTGCGGCCATCACGCTACTGAGCGCGGCGGTATTCAAGCATTGGGCGAGCTAGTATCGCAGCAGTTTGACGTACCGGTGACCTTTATCGATATTGATAATCCAGCTTAATAAATTAGCTCAATAAGACTCTTAAACTGCTGACCATTAATAGTAGCGCCCTTATTCTTATTTAACCACACCAACAACTGAGTGACTTTAAGAAAAATACAAGAAACTCTCAATTCATCCGCCTTTATTTATAAAATTATAATAAAAAACCGATTCGATTTTGACTGCTCGTATCGTGACTATTAAGTCATTAGCACTCTTTTGTTAATTCAACTTGAATAATATACTTGAAAACCATATATAGTATAATTGTAAGAAAATGTTTTGTCATGAAACTTCCTATTTATTACAGCCTCCGGTTATGAGCACTTGCTGCATAGAGCCTTAGAAGTTCAGAGGTCTCCCAGTGTTGCTCGACGATAGCGTATTAATAGCACCCTGTTCTATAAGTTATTTATAGAACAGGGTGCTATTACTGATTTTTAAAAACTAGTAATTTTAACGGTTCGGCGATAAATATTTTATTTGTACCTTTATTCTAAAATAAATACTTGGTTTTACTCTTATCGCTTACGCTTTTGTCTTAATAACTTATTCATGACCTTACCTAGACTTAATATATCGGACTTTACGTTAATTACCGCTATATTTAAGCAGTCATATGCGGCGCTCATACCAATAGATAGTGAGTGGTCACATGATTGAAAAATGCTTTGGCTTCTGTTTGTCATTCATGATCGTCATTGTTTGTTATTCATGATCGTTATTTATATTGATGAACTAGATATGCGCCAAATTTTTTTCTAACAGGTAAGTAGGATGGCTAAATCAGGAGACATCCATGCAGCGTATTACTTATCGTGTCAAAGTATCTGCGCAAGGTGCTAAACGCCGTATTTCTTATTTACTGCGTCCAAGCAAAGGCCTACTTAGCACCAAAAGTAACTTCGTTCCTTCCGTTACCTCTATTCAAGCATCACGTTTTACCAAAACCAAAAGACTGATGCAGTTATCTAGCATTGCATTCCTCTCCCTGCCCGCTGAGAGTCTAACGACTATGAACGCGCCGATGCCGACCTATGACCATGTCATGCTACAGAAAACTTTGACTATTGCTGCGGTACCAGGTGATAGCACCTATTTTGCTACCGATGGTTTTCAGCATGGTTTTGGTTATGATTTAGTGCGCAGCTATGCGAATGAGCTGGGCGTAACTATTAATCTAAAGGCCTATGCTAATGAAGAAGCCGCGCTTAAAGCCTTAAGATTAGGCTCTGCTGATATGGCATTGACCACGGCTAGTACACAGCTCAAAAATGAGCTAGGTCTATCGTCAATTAATGTGAGCTGCGGTTATGATAGTAGCTTGACTAAAAATGGCCTGCATCCTAAGGTCAGCTGGACATTTAAACAAGCGGACGACCCCTTATCACAAAAGGCCAGCTACTTTTTATGTGACAATATAAAGTTAGAAAACACCCAAAATTTGGCAGCATTTTATAATCAGAACCTACTCAAAGACGCTTACAGTCAAGAGCATTTTCAAAAAACCCTTACCGAAAAACTACCTGATTATCAAACTTCTTTTGAAACACAAGCTCAAAGCTACAATCATGACTGGGAGTTATTAGTGGCGATGGGTTATCAAGAGTCGCATCTTGATGCCGATGCGGTATCACCGACGGGGGTACGCGGTCTCATGATGCTGACCAGTAATACCGCTGAAGCAATGGGTGTCTCAAATAGGGTAGATCCACTACAAAGCATCGGTGGCGGAGCAAAATACTTAAAAGAGATGAAAACTAATTTTGCCGATGTGCCAAAGACAGATCGCATTTGGTTTGCCCTAGCCGCTTATAATATGGGCCCCAATGCTCTCAAACGCATTCAGAGCAAATTAACGTCACAAGGTATTGATGATAAAAATTGGGCAAATATCTATGCCTATCTATCAAAAAACCAGGCGTCAAACAGTCGTTATGTTCAGTGCATGCAGTATGTGAGTAATATTAGAAGTTATCTTGAGAGCATTAAAACACAAATGGTATAACCAGCGAAATGTGAACCGTATAGCGAGTAAAATGCAAAGTATTGAACCAAAAAAGCTGCTCTTATTAAAGAGCAGCTTTTTTTATAGTATGGTTTCAGCTAATACTGTCTTTTTCAAACCACTAACGATTGGGAACGGTTAGACGTTGGCCGCGCTGTAACATGGTATCAGCAGCAATCTTATTCATGTCAGCAAGCTCTTGGGCTGAGACCCCATATTTACGTGCCAGCCCAATCAAGCTATCACCTGAACCTACGGTATAACTGACTGTGGTTTTGGGAACTTTGATAGTTTGCCCAAGCTGTAACTGTCCAGTAGTCGCCATATTATTAGTCGCTGCTAAATCATCGACTGAGACCCCAAAACGCCGCGCTAATGCAATCAAACCATCACCGGGTTGGACTTTATAGCTCTCAATATTACTAAGGTCTTTACCACCGCTACTGCTCGACGATGTGCTACTACTACTTTTAGACGTCGATGGCGTAGCCCTGCTACCATTGGCAGGGATAGTAATACTGCGCCCTAATATTAAGTTTGAATTGGTGTTTAGCTCATTGGCTGATGCCAAATCACTGATACCGATGTTGTAGCGTTTTGCCACGCCCGTCAAGGTGTCACCTGACTGTATTTTGTAGCTGATTGGCTTGGCATTTAACTGGCGTTCAGCTTGTGCCTTAGTTACCGGTACTTTAATGGTTTGCCCACGTTGCAGGCGGGCTTGGTTATCAAAGCTGCTGTTGACAGCGGCTACTTGGGTAGCACTGACGCCAATACTATTGGCAATACCTGTTAAGGTATCCCCTGATTTTACCGTATAGTTACTGGTAGGCGTCGAGGTGTTTGTGTTGCTGCTATTGCTAGAACTGCCGGTGTTTTTAGAGCCAGTACTTGCTGTGGCAGATACTTTACCAGCTATTAACCACAGCTTTTGATCTCTCAATAAATCCGCATGGGTACTTAAATTGTTATAAGTAGCCAGTTGAGATACTGATAAGCCAAAGCGATTGGCGGTACCAATTAGCGTGTCACCTGCTTGCACAACATAGCTATCAGGTTTTCTGGGTGCAGTACTGGCGCTAGAGCTGCTGTTGCTAGTAGAACTGTTACTCTTGGTGCTAGAACTAGTGGTGCTTAATGGCTCAATAGTTTTAGCATTATATAAATATAAGGTGCTGCCAGTGTATAGCTTAGCGCCTGGATCTATTTGGTTCCATTCAGCGATATCACGCCAGCTAAGATCTGCACGGCTGGCAATATTAACTAAGGTATCGCCACTTTTTATCTTATAAGTCGTTCGGGTGCCCTTAGGTTTTGGCGTACTGGCTGGAGTGCTAGCAAAGCTAAGCTTCTTATCTTTGCCGCTAGCTTCTAGGATAGATAGCTGTGTCTGTACCGCTGACAGTTTAATATTACCATCGATGGCACTAATCACATCACTCACGCCTGGTGACTGTCGCATAATTTGGGCAGCAATGAAATCGCGCTCTTCTCTAGTTAGCGCCGGCTCTTGGGTAATCGTATTGTTTTGGGTAATTTGGGCTGAAGTGGTCGGCAGGCTATTACTACTTTTTAGCTCAGCATTAATTCTACTGGTTTCTTTACTAGTAATAGGAGGCTCACTACTGATAGGCGTATTACTACTATAGACAGAACTGCTAATTAGGGTGGACGATGGCGAGATGTAACTGGTCGTTTGCTGTGGCACATTAGCGCTGGCAGCATATTCAGCTAAGCCGCTCCCCGTAGAGGGTAATGATGAGTTGCTATAAGGCTGGTTATTATAGCTTGGCGTTGTAGTAGTAGAACTAGATTTCGGTGGCGTGTAGCTAGGACTGGGACTTGGCGTATAGCTAGGGCTTGGGCTGCTACTAGGCACACTTGAGGCTATCACATTACTGGTGCCGTTGCCTTTTAATGAGCTGAGACTAGCATCAACGTTAAGATCAACATCATTAGGAATGATGACTCGCTGTGGGCCTGAACCATCAATACGCGCTGAAGTAAGGGCCGTATTAAGCTTTTCTAGCTCATCGTAACTGACCCCTGTCAATTGTGACACTTCCGCTAAGCTCACGCCATAATTAGCTGGTACACTGCGAAAATGCTGACGGTTAGCAATCGCTGGTAAATACACACCATACTGCTGAGGATTGGAGACAATATCTGCGACAGCTAAAAAACGTGGGACATAATTCATGGTTTCGGTTGGTAGTTTAAGCGACCAATAGTCAGTTGGCAGACCACGCGCAGCATTGGCATCGATCGCTTTTTGGATACGGCCAGGTCCAGCGTTATAAGATGCTAAAGCCAGCTCCCAACTGCCGAACTGATTGTGTAATGCCGTAAGATAATCATAGGCAGCGCGCGTTGATTCAATCACATCGCGGCGACCATCATAGGTGCTACTTTGATTCAGGCCAAAGATACGACCGGTACTAGGAACAAACTGCCACAAACCTGCCGCAGCAGCACTACTAGTCCCACTAGGATCGTAAGAGCTTTCAATCACTGGTAACAATGCCAGCTCAGTTGGAATGTTACGGCGTTCAGCTTCACGCACAGTGTGGTACAAGTAACGGCTTGAACGAGCAGTCAAGCGGTTTAGATAATCCTGCCGACTGGTAAACCAGCTTTTTTGAGCTTCAATACGTGGATCATATTTTACTTTACCACCGTTAACCTGATAGCCGGCACGTAGCCTGTCCCACAAATCCCCGTACTGTTGAATAGCGAGCTGACTACTCTCAACCATCGTCATATCAGTTGCTTCTAACAAATCTGCCAACTCATCTAAACTGTCTGCATCCAGATAGGCAGTTGAATAGTCATCGCTGGTTGTAGGCGTATTCGATGGCCTAGGTCTGGGAGTGGCGGCAGTATGATTGACTGGACGTTTGGTCACAATAGGCGTGCCAGTAGTCGCACCTGTATTTTTTACAGTTGACGTATTACTACTACAGGCGCTGATGAGCAAGGTCGAGACGGCAAGCGTGAGTGGTAAAGCAATGAACGAGCGATAATTTAAGGTCACAATAGGCATGATAGTGAGATTTTCCTAACGAGATAAATAAGAATAGACTAACAATATAGTATGCAATATAAGCCAAACGCCTCTATCCTATAAAAAGGATAACGGACAAAATCCATACGACTCAGCTAACTAATCAATAGTCACTTGCGATACAGCACGCAATAATACCGCATTACCAGTCGTTACTGTCAGCGTTACTCGTGAAGTGGTGACAAACGAGACATTTTTGCCATCTTTTACCCAGCTCTCAGTCGTATTAACATTGGCTTTAGCTTGCGAGCCAGTAGTCACGATATTATCAATACTGATATCATAGCGATAGTTTGAGGTTTGATTCCAGCTGCTTTGGAGCAATTTTAAATAGGCATTCTTATCCAAACTGGTAGATTTTCCTTTTCTTGACAGTGAAATAAGCGCATCATCAGAGACCAATTGGGCCACTTGATTGATATTTTTACTATTAGCAGCTGACTTCATAGCAGTGGCATAGTTCTGTACCAAGCTTTCATTCATGGTTGCAGCCTGCGCACTGATAGTAACGGTACTTGCGACAGCGGCTAAGCCACCTACGCTGATGCTTTTTATCAATAGAGCCAATAGCCCTTTCTTCCAAATACGTTTCATCACAGTCCTTAGCTTAGTCTTTAGCAATTTTGCTTTATTTTATTGACGATCTGATTGACGTTTTTTGATTAACGGTTCGCACTTTTAATTAATTTTATCCACTTTATTAATTCTTGTTTAAATTTTAGTAGTAACCACTTATGCTATCACTAAATTCTCACACCTATGTAACGCCGTGTGCAATTATTGATAGCATAAATGGCGGTATATTTTTCAATATTTATTCATTTCAGCCACTAATCATAATGCACCGAATGTAGCCTTTAAGCTCTTTGCTCGGTAAGCATGATGCTATTTTAATATTTAGAGTCAGTCACCACTCCATCATCATAGGACTCATCATCATTAATTTTCATGCCAAGGCGCTCAACGCGTCTGTCCATCATTTGCCGAGCCAGCGCCTGCATGTCTTCAACGCGGTCTATCTCATCGACAATCTCAAGTCCGAGCAAGGTTTCGAGCACATCTTCTAAGGCGACTAATCCCTTAACTTCACCGTATTCACCGACGGTAATGGCAATATGTATGCGGTTTTTTAGCATTAGATCTAATAAGTCAAACAATTTCATTTTGGAGAATACAAAGGTAATCTCGCGCTGAAACTGAGTCAGCGGCTTATGCACCGCGTGATTAACCTTGGCTAATAGCATGTCGGTTTTTAATACAAAACCGGTAATATTATCCAGATCGCCGTCATAAATTGGCAAGCGCGAAAAGGTCAGCTTAGGCCGATCGACTAACAATTCAGCGACCGTTTTATTTTCCTCAAACGCCAGCATTACTGAACGCGGGGTCATGATATCTTCGACCTTAATCGCACCGAATGCCAGCAAGTTACGAATAATACGCGCCTCTAACGGATCAATTTGGCCAGCTTCCTCACCAATACTGGCAAGGGCAGAAAACTCTCGGCGGCTAAACACATTGGTATCTTTACCACGTACTAGTAGTTTAGTTAGACGCTCAGACAGCCAAATAAGAGGATATAAAATAACAATAATGCCGCGCACAAAATAAGCCACTGGGCCGCTAAGCTGTCGCCAATATACTGTGCCCAATGTTTTGGGGATAATTTCAGAAAAAGTCAAGATAGCCAACGTCATTAGCGCTGAAAACAGTCCAAACCATGCGCTACCAAATACAATGGTTGCTTGTGCACCCGCGCCAATAGAGCCTAAAGTATTGGCCATCGTATTCAAGGTTAAGATAGCGGCCAGTGATTGATCGACTTTGTCTTGTTTTAAGCGCTTGAGCATTTGCGCTTTTCTAGGGTTGCTGTCTTGAACATCAGCAATATAGGAAGGCGTCATGCTCAGCAGTACTGATTCTGCCATCGAGCAGACAAAGGACAGGCCAATTGCCATACTGACAAAACCAATCAACAATACCACATTGGTAGTAGTGGGCTCGGTAATGGTTTCAGCGGCTAGGGCTGGATAAGGCAATAGAGTTAATAATAAAGTTATAATCGCTGTTACAACGGTCAAACGTGAACGATAACCGGTTGTTGTCGGGGGAGGTTTAGAAGACGCCGCTTTACGACAAGCGCGCGGACGACATAAACGGGGTGCAAATAAAAAAGTGTTGAACAAGTTAGGTAACCTAGACAAAGAAGCGAGATAAGAAAGGCGGTAAACATTTGCGCCTTTTAACTGTAAACATAGCGATTTTATATTAGCATTGATAGTCCAATTTAACAATAAGTCGCTATTTCAGTTGCTTGTTTCAGTTGGGTGCTTCGATAAGCTGTTTTAATCAATTATTTTAGATATATTCAAGTAGCGGCCACCCCTACTCCAGCACGTCATTATTTAAACTTTATTTTCAAAACTTTCTTAATATGAATAATAGTCTAAAAGTATTGCTATCGATGGCGACTAGAATGATGCTGGTCAGGCGATAATAGAAGAAAAATAGGCGTGTCTTATGATTAACAGTTACCAAGTCTGGGAATTTTTGTTACTATGCGTCTAATTTATTATCGTCTACAACTCATTGAGAGATATTATGAGCTTTTTTATTCAGTCTGCCCACGCCGCTGACGCGGCTGGTGGCGCTTCACTATTCGGTCAAATCTTACTGCCAGTAGCTTTTTTTGCTATTTTTTACTTTTTGGTCATTCGCCCACAGTCTAAACGTACTAAAGAACACCGTACGATGGTGAATGCGTTAACCGTTGGCAGCGAAATCATCTTTGCTGGCGGCCTCATGGGTCGTATCAAAAAGCTTGAAGGCGACTACGCTATCGTAAGCTTGAATAATAATACCGATATTAAAGTACAGCGCGCCTCGGTCATCTCAGTATTACCTACTGGTACTATCGAGAGCGTTTAATTATTCAGATTGTAATATCAGTTATGGTATGAGTAACCCTGTTTGTACTTATCTTTATGATAGTATTTATGACCGTGTTTAAGGACGTTATTTAAGAGAGTGACCGCTAATAATTCGAGGTCACTTTCTACTATATATTATATTGTTAACACTCCATAGCTTTACGCTTTATTATCATAGCGGATAAGCGCAATGATGGGTGATTGCAAACGCTGAACATTTATGGCTGCCCATAGCAATCGCAAACTTCCCATCTGCTGACTTGTGGCCTGCATCGCCAGTATTTTATCAACCTAAAGAAGTGATTATGCAATATCCCGCTTGGAAATACTTTGTCATCCTCCTCGTACTCATCGTTGCCGGCCTGTATGCTGCTCCTAATCTTTACCCTGATGAACCTGCGGTACAGATTACTAGTGCAGCAGCGGGAACGCAGCTGTCTGAAGGTATCTTAACCCAATCACAGAGTCTACTCGAGGATGCGGGCGTGAGCCATCATGACGGTACCTTTGAGGGCAATAGTGCACTGGTACGCCTAGACAATCCAGTCGCTCAGCTCAAAGCACAAGAGGTCTTACGACAGAACTTGGGCGATGACTATGTGGTGGCGCTTAACCTTGCGCAAACGACGCCGCAATGGCTACGTGACATCGGTGCTAAGCCAATGAAGCTGGGTCTAGATTTGCGCGGCGGGGTACGCTTTGTCTTAGAAGTGGATATGAATAAGGCGCTGGAGCAGCGTTTGACCAGTGCCAGTCGTGATGTGCGCCGTGACCTACGGGCTGAGCGTATTGCTATTAAAGGGATTAAAACTGAATCCCAAGGTGTTGTATTACATTTTGCCGATACCGATATTCGTAACCGTGCTCAAAACATCTTGCAAGGCTCGATGGGCAATACTTTTACATTGCAGTCATCTATTGATGATCAAGGTCCTGCGCTAATCATGGCATATAACGATGCCACCTTAGACGAGATTAACAGCTATGCGGTCAACCAAAACTTGACTACCCTGCGCAATCGTATTAGTGAGCTTGGCGTTGCCGAAGCCTTAGTCCAATCACAAGGTGCTAGCCGTATCGTCGTCGAGCTTCCAGGTGTACAGGATACTGCTGAAGCCAAACGTGTTCTTGGTCGTACCGCGAACCTTGAGTTCCGTATGGTCGCCAAAGACAGCGCAAACTTCATGGGCGGCATTCCGCCTGCGGGCACCGAAGCTTTCCCATTTAGAACGCTTGATGGTCAGCCAGTATTGCTAGAGCGCCAAGCGATTGTTACCGGTGATAAAGTGACTAACGCGCAAACCAGTCTCGATGAGAGCGGTCGTCCTGAGGTTAATATTACCTTGGACAGCGCGGGTGGTAAGCTGATGCAAAACGCTACCCGTACTGCCGTCGGTGAGCAAATGGCAGTTCTGTTCATTGAAAATAAACAGAAAGTTACTTATGAGGAAGATCCAGCTACTGGCGAGACCGTTGAAGTACGGACGCCTTATGCAGAAACCAAAGTAATTAATCGTGCTAATATTCAAGCAGTACTGGGATCATCATTCCGCATCACAGGTCTAGATAGCAATGCGGAAGCGGCCGAACTGGCATTATTATTACGCTCAGGAGCACTTGCTGCACCAATGTATTTCGTAGAAGAACGGACGATTGGTCCCTCACTGGGTCAAGAAAATATTGATAAAGGTCTGTTTTCAACGCAAGTCGGCTATCTATTAGTCTTTGCCTTTATGATTATTTTCTATCGTCTGTTTGGTTTAATTGCTAACGTCGCCCTAGCGATTAACGTCATTATCATCATGGCAATTATGTCTATTCTAGGCTCATCGCTGACTCTACCCGGTATTGCTGGTATCGTACTGACCATTGGTATGGCAGTAGATGCCAACGTACTGATATTTGAGCGTATACGCGAGGAGCTAGCAAATGGGGTGCGACCCAAGTCCGCTGTTACGGCAGGCTTTGATCGCGCCTTTAGTAGTGTTTTCGATGCCAACATCACCACGTTATTGGTCGCATTTATCCTGTTTGCTATCGGCACCGGTCCGATTAAAGGTTTTGCGATCACCTTAGCAATCGGTATTGTCAGCTCGTTATTTACGGCACTTTTGGTGACGCGTGCGCTGGTACAAATTGCTTACGGTAAGCGTAAATCACTCAAACGTTTGAGCATCGGCTAGGAGAAAAATATGGCGATTGAACAGAACAATCCCCCAAGAAAAGAAAATACGCCAGCTTCTAACAGCTCAGGTGGCGGCTCAAACGGCAATCCCAATGACCCAAATGAAAAGGTGCGCCGCCGTAATAAACCACGCCGCGACGGTAAAGGCAGCAATAATCAAAAAAAAGCCTCTACTCGTCCATCATCACGCAAAGGTAAATCACAACGCGGTGACAAAAGCGGTCAAGAGCTAGCGACGCAAGCACCTATTACTGATATCGATGACTCTAATGAGTTGATGGATAGTGCTGATGATGCGGCAGCAAAAGCTGAAGGTGGTATTAAAGCCGTTGGTAATATGCGCATTATTCCTTTTATGAAGATAGAAAAGCCAATGGCAATTTTATCTATCTTTTTAGTCATTGCTAGTATTATTGCCATTGCGGTTAATGGTCTTAACTTTGGCCTCGACTTTACAGGCGGCGTCTCTACAGATGTCCGCTATGAACAACCTGCTGAGCAAACTGAGGTGGTTAAAGCATTAGCAGATAATGGCTTTGATGATGCCGTCGTGCAGTATCTCGGTACGCGTCAAGAGCTGCTAGTGCGCTTGCCGCCACAGTCTGATAATATCGAAGGTCTAAATACAACCCTTAATGAGGCGCTAGATCTACCTAATAACAAAGCTGAAATCAGTAACGTTAATATTATCGGTAGCCAAGTCGGTAACGAAGTCTATTTAAACTCAGTGATGGCCTTGGCATTAGCCTTGGTCTCCATGCTAGGTTATGTCGCCCTGCGCTTCCAATTTAAGCTAGCACTCGGCGCAGTGGTATCGTTATTTCATGATGCTATCGTGACTATCGGTGTGTTTGCCTTGTTCGGCTTTCCGTTTGACTTAACCGTATTAGCAGCGATTTTAGCACTGATTGGTTATTCGCTGAACGATACTATCGTGGTCTATGACCGTATTCGTGAAAACTTCCGCCGCGTGCGTGGTATCAGTCCACGTCAGACTATTGATTTGTCACTAACAGAGACTTTACGTCGTACTATTATGACGATTTCAACGGTCATGCTGGTCGTATTAGCGATGATGTTCTTAGGCGGTGATGGCCTCTACTGGTTCGCTGTCGCCCTATTCATCGGTCTGATTGCTGGCACCTACTCATCGACCTATATTGCAAGCTCTATTCCACTAAGCATGGGATTGTCGCGAGATGACTTTGTGGTAAAAGTGAAACCCGAGTTTGAAGAAGAAATTGTCACTTTTAATGATCCAAAGATGTTTGAACAAGACTGATATAGTCTACTAACAATAAAAGCAGCAGATACCAAGCCGCCAACCTACAAAGCACCTAATTCAATAGGTGCTTTGTTTTTATGTCATTTTCACTTTTATTCATGCTACATTTATTAAATATTAAATTATTTATTCTGTCGCCACACCATAAATGGGTGGTTAACATCACCTGTATTTTTGCATAAGTGATTATTTTATGCCCTCTACTGTTCCGCCAACTGCAATGTCGCCTATCGATACTCGCTATGCCCATATTATTGCGATTGCTGTGCCGGTACTGCTCGCTAATTTGGCCATGCCGCTACAGAGCGTGATTGATACCGCAATTGTGGGAAATATGCATGATGCTGCCAAGCTTGCTGGGATGGGATTGGCGATTCAGCTGTTGTCATTATTGCTGGTCAGTTTTAATTTTCTGCAATATGCCTCCTCTGGCCTGTCCGCACAAGCCTTAGGGCAACTTGCTGAGAATAATCACGCGCCAAGTGGTCACTCAGAAAATAACCCGCAGATGCAATCGCCATTGCTATCGATTTTGCAGCGCGCACTGTTATTAGCATTGGCTATTGGTGCCGTGTTATTACTGGCAAAACCTTGGCTCATTGATTATGGGCTACAGGCATTATCTGCTAATCCTGAAAGCGGGCTCGCCGCAAAAACTTATTTAGACGTGCGTTTTTGGGGTGTGATTGCGGAACTGATGAACTTTGCCTTTATTGGCTGGTTTGCAGGACAAGGTAAGACCCGTTACATGCTTTATCAGCAAGGTTTTATTGCCATTCTTAATATTATTCTGACCCTGTTTTTTGTATATGGTATGCAAATGGGCATAGCAGGTGTGGCATTAGGGACGACTATCGCCTTTTGGTCGGGTGTGGTCTTAGCGTTATGGCTTAGCCGTCGTCATCTACAACTGACTTGGACCGCCCTATTCGCTGTAGACTCACAGCATTTTGCTAAAGAAAAAATGCTTAGGCTACTTTCTTTAAATAAAGATATCTTTATACGTACCTTAGTTTTAACTTTAAGCTTTGCTTGGGTTACACGTTTATCTGCGCAGAGTGGCGATTTGGTACTGGCTGCCAATGCGATTTTATTACAGGTATTGAGTATTTCAGCCTTTGCACTCGATGGCGTGGCTGTATCAGCGGAGACTCTAACGGGTCAAGCCGCAGGACGACGAGATTGGCCGCGTTTTAGCATTATCGTCAAGCGTACAGGAATAGTTAGCTACGGCCTCGCCTTAGGGTTAAGCATCATTTGGTGGTTAAGCATGCCCACTTATTTGCAGCTAATGACCAATATCGAGCCAGTTCTAGAACTGACTATGGCCTATAAAGGCTATGCAATACTATTACCAGTAATTGGTGTGGGAGCATATTGGCTCGATGGGATATTTTTTGGCTTAACTGCTGGTCGAGTAATCCGTAATGCCGCTTTAATATGGGCAGTTATCTTCTTTCCGCTCAGCTGGATGTTATATCAGCAATGGGGTATGACGGGTATCTGGCTCAGTGTGTGGAGTATATTATTGCTGCGAATGCTGGTGCTTAGTGGGTTTTTATACCACGCGCATGCAAAAGGTGGTTATGAGACCTTGCAGCCCAGTTTATAATTGATAATCAGTAATATCATTTAAGTACTATGACACTTGATTATTATAAGCATTAAATAGTATGACGCTTGAGTGGTAATATGCCTGAGGAATGAGCAAAAAATTAATTAACCCGTTAGAAAAATTTAGGATAGCACGTGAGCATTCATTCTAAGCAGCAACGACAGCCGACCTATCAATGGGCTGGCGGCTTTAAAAAAAGTATTCCGGTAGCAATGGGTTATATTCCAGCTGGCATTGCTTTTGGTGTATTGGCACAGGTTGCAGGCGTGCCTATTTGGGCAACCATTATGCTGAGCATCGTATTGTACGCTGGTGCTGCGCAGTATGCGTGCTTGCCGATGCTCAGTGCTGGACTACCGGTTGGCAATATAGCCACCAATATTGCCGCTATTAATCTGCGCCATGTGTTTTATGGTGCGCCATTATTGCAATATCTACCGACTCAAAAACTTGCCAAGATTTACTGTTTATTTGCCCTCACAGATGAGACCTTTTCGGTGATGACCAGCTTACCTGCCGATACAAGGCAAGCGCTGATACTACCGATAAGTTTATTTAATCAAAGCTGGTGGGTATTGGCGACGGCTATTGGCGTAGTAATAGGTAGCGCCCTCGACGATTTAGTACCGCACTTAGATTTTGCTCTGATTTGTCTGTTTGTTATCTTGGCTTACGAGCAATTTCAAGCTATTAAACGCTACTTCCCGATTGGTATTGCCTTTATTGCCTTAGCTATTGCCTCTTTATTTACCAGTCATTGGTTATTATTGGTGGCTATTGCGGTTTGTATGCTACTGATTTTAGCACGTGCATTTTTGTTACAGCGTACGGTGACAGGAGGTTTTCATGACCAGTAGTTACCTAATTACAGCGACCTTTGCCATGGCGACAGTCACTTTTATTACCCGTGCTATACCAGCATTAATACCGCAAAAATTGCTGGATAAGCCATGGCTACATCGTCTTAATGAGAGCTTACCATTATCAGTATTGATATTATTAATTCTAACCAGCCTTGCCTATCAAGATTTATCACTAACAACTGGCTTGAATGACGCTGCGCTGCATTTATTACTGGCTCAAATTGGCGCTTTATTGCTAGTATTACTCATCTATCATATCAGTCGCCAACTACTGGTCAGCATGGTGGTTGGTATTGCCGCTATCAACGGTTTACTATGGTTATTTAATCACTTTTTATAATTTATCTGATTTTATAAGTGAGTTGCGTCTTATAAATAAATACGCTATATCAAATTGACCATAACAAAACAGGCTAAACCCTATAGAGGATTTAGCCTGTTTTTATTTAAACGAGCTTATTTTTGGGCGTGCTTTTACATTTCTTCTACACCCGTCATATCGACAGGCGTATCTGCAACCACTTGCACGCCTTTTTTACCAGTTTTGGCAGTTTCACTACGCAGCTCTTGTAAATGATCAAGATACGCTTCGTTAATTTGACCGGTGATATAGCAGCCATTAAATACTGCACAATCAAAGCCTTCAACCTTACTGTACTTGGTGTCTTTCACCGCATCAATCAGGTCATCTAAATCCTGAAAAATCAAACGATTAGCGCCGATAATTTGGCGGACTTCTTCTACGCTATGACCTGAGGCAATCAACTCGCTGCGTACCGGCATATCAATACCATAGACATTAGGGTACTTTACTGGCGGCGCGGCGCTCGCAAAAAAGACCTGTTTAGCACCAGCATCGCGTGCCATTTGGATGATCTCGTGGCAGGTGGTTCCGCGCACAATAGAATCATCGACTAATAGCACATTCTTACCTTTGAACTCTAGCGGTACTGGGCTAAGTTTTTGACGAACCGACTTTTTACGCTGCTGCTGACCGGGCATAATAAAGGTACGCCCAATATAGCGATTCTTCATAAAGCCTTCACGGTACTTAATGTTCATCATCAGCGCTAATTCCATCGCGGAAGTACGCGAGGTATCAGGAATCGGTATCACGACATCAATATCGTGATCTTCGCCCCACTCTTTAAGAATCTTTTGGCCAAGCTTTTCACCCATACGTAGGCGGGCTTTATAGACTGAAATGTTATCCATAATCGAATCTGGACGTGCAAAATAGACATATTCAAAAATACAGGGCGTATACTCTTGTTGCTCTACGCATTGATGGGTATGCAATTGGTGGTTTAAATCAATAAATATCGCCTCACCCGGTTTGACATCACGAATAATGCTAAATCCTGAACCGGTAAGCGCAACCGACTCTGAGGCCACCATATATTCTGTGCCCCCATTTTCTCCTAGACGCTCACCGAAAATCAATGGACGGATACCGTTCGGATCACGAAATGCGAGTAAACCATGACCAGTAATCAACGCTACTACGCCATAAGCCCCTTCGCAGCGGCTATAAACTGCCGTTACCGCTTCAAAAATATCATCAGGGGTCGGATGAGTTTTATTGAGATTTTGCATTTCGTGCGCCAATACATTCAATAAGACTTCAGAGTCTGAGTCAGTATTTAAATGACGACGATCATCTTGATACAACGACTTTGCCAAGCTCTCAGCATTGGTCAAATTGCCATTGTGCGCCAAAGTGATACCATAAGGCGAGTTGACATAAAAAGGCTGCGCCTCAGCACTGCTAGACGTGCCAGCGGTAGGATAGCGAACGTGACCGATACCGAACTTACCCACCAAACGCTGCATGTGCCGATTCATAAAAACATCGCGTACCATGCCATTTTCTTTACGCAAATATAAACGCCCGTCTTGTAAGGTCACAATGCCCGCCGCATCTTGCCCGCGGTGTTGTAACATGGTCAAGGCATCATAAAGAATTTGGTTGACTGGCTCATGAGCTGCAACCCCAACGACTCCACACATAGTTATATCCTATTTTTAGCCACGCATTAGTAAGGCAATAATGACACGGTTACTGACAACACTATCTGTCAGACAATCGGTACTGATGATTTTGCTTGCTGAAATTAGAGTGTTATTAAAGATAAAGAATTGATAATCTATGAATGTTGCTTTATGAATATTAAAATTATGAGTATTAAAAACCATAAGCGTTAAAAGCTATGAGCGCTAAATGAGGTTAGCTAACCGTTTATCAATGGCTCATTTAACAGGGCTTGATTCAAAACAGTCCTGTTGATCGACGCCTTATTTATCATAGCTTATGATTCATTTATTTGATCCCAAGCGACATCTAGTATATCTGACGCTAAATTCTTGGCCATAGGGGCATAAGGTAATAATTCAGGCGCTAATACTGACGTTTGCCATTGCGGCATCTGTACCAATAACGGCGCACTTACACTGAGTACTACTAAGATAATGAGGACATTTTTGGCCGCACCAAGTACGCCGCCAGCCATTTTATCTACTACGCCCAGCCGTAAGGTTTTAAGCACCCCTGAGAATACGAATGCCACCAGATGCATAACCGCCAATATGACTATCACTACTAATAAAAACGCCATTGCCATTTGTAGTACAGGGCTTTCTATTAACCCTGACAACTGCGGCGCGATGGCACTTGCCAGCCTAGTAGCAGCAATTAGAGCAATAAACCACCCTACCAAACCGACTGCTGTTTTGATCAAACCCACTTGAAAGCCGCGCCATAAACCCATTAAGACAACAACGGCAATCACAATATCCAGACCACTCATGTTTACCACCTTGTCTTTATTGATCTAATTAACCAAGTTGTTAAGTAGGCTATTTAACTTTCCATAGCATCATAATAGCCGCCAATCGCTTGAATACAGGACTGTACCAAACCTGGACCTCGGTAAATAAGTCCGGTATATAATTGCACCATATCGGCACCAGCTTTGATTTTTTTCACAGCTTTTTCGCCGCTATCGATACCGCCAACCCCAACTAATGCAACTTTATCATCCAACTGGTCGGAGAACTGTTGTAATATTTGAGTGCTAATGTGGCTGACCGGACGACCTGATAAGCCGCCAGCTTGCTCGCCATCGGTTAAATCTTCGACACCAACTCGGCTTAGAGTAGTATTAGTCGCAATCAAACCATCAATTTCGAAATCTAGTAGTTGCTGCGAGATATAATCGACCTGTGTTGGTTCTAAATCAGGAGCGACTTTGAGCACTAGCGGCACATAAAACCCATATTCGGTGGCCAACTGGTCGTGACGATTTTTAATAGTATCTAACAGACGAGTTAAGGCCTCGCCGCTTTGTAGATCACGTAAATTTTTAGTATTGGGTGAGGAGATGTTAACTGTAATATAGGAAGCATGCGGATAGACGCGCTCAAGACAATAAACATAATCATTTGCTGCATTCTCAACGGGCGTACTGGCATTTTTACCGATATTAATACCGATATTGCCTTTATACTTGCAGCGTTTGACGTTCTCAATTAGATAATCAACGCCTTGATTATTAAAGCCCATGCGGTTAATAATCGCATCTGCCTGTCTAAGCCTAAATAAGCGCGGCTTGTCATTGCCAATTTGCGGTTTTGGAGTAACAGTGCCCACTTCGATAAAGCCAAAACCCAATTCGGCAAGCGCATCAATATAGTCACCGTTTTTGTCCAAGCCTGCTGCCAGCCCAACAGGATTAGAAAACTGCAATCCCATACAATCTATCGGCTGCATATGCTGACCATAAACCAAGCCTAAGGTACGCGCTTTATGGGCTTTGGACAATAAAGACAAGGTCATATCGTGGGCGTGCTCAGGGTCCATCTTAAACAAAAACGGGCGAAGTAAGGCGTAGGACATAGTAACGATGAACCCTGATTAAAGAAAAATGGTGAATGGGACAAAATGTATCAAATTAAGCGCTGTAATTATATCAGCTTAACAGAAATAAGACCGAAATTTCATACGCTAGGACTTAAAAAAGACAGATTAATTAATCAATAGTCAATGAATAAAAACTTAACTAACCTAAACAATGTTATGGCACAGGACGATTATCCGTCAGTGCAATCCAGCCACGGACAATACGGTATAGGTGCCAAATAAAGGTGAATGCCATAATAAGCAGACCCAGTCCAGTCAATAAAATTGACCCGATGGCACCGTTACCACTATCTGCCATCACACTCACGCCTAGACCCCCTAAGGCAAATACTAATAACATACCACCGATTGCAAACAAGACGATGCTGTACCAAAAGGTCTTAATCTGCCAATCAAAATGGGTTGCTAACCATGAACCATCAGCATCATGTCGCTTAGTATAGTTCATGACAATAGGCACAATCCACAGCAGTCCAGCCGTAAAATAGCTCACTACATATAGTAAATAGGTTATGTGGTTATAAGTAATTAAAGTGCGTTGTTTATCATCAGTCATTACGCTACCTTGACGGCTTCAGTTAGGTTAATGGTTAGGTTCTCAGCTAGCCTCTTGGTTAAATTAGTTTAGCCGTTCTTTTAAATTATAGCTCTTAGAATATTGTCTTGAGAACAGCCATATCTTTATTATCATTGTGGCAATGACGCCTGTTTTCAAGATGATGGCTGCATCTATCTCCTAACAAGCATCGTTAAAAAATCACCGTCGCTTGTACCTGGATATTCTTGGTAATAACGTCTTGCTGTATGGATAATTGCGTAAATTGCCAGCCCTGCTGTTCAAGCTTCGCAAGTGCCGCACTGACGATGGCTTGGCTAGGATAGTTAAAACTAAATTGCACGGCATCACCAGTTGCAACGACTTGCACATTGTCGACACCGGAGGCACTAAGCGTAGCATTCACACTACTAGCCGGTAGCATTGACGCGCCCTCTTGGCCAGTAGCCGTATTTAGAGTGCTATCAATATTACCCGCTTGCGAACGCAGCCAAAAATAATCGGCCACTTGCTCTTGATAATCCGCCTTACTGTCTGTAGCCGCTTGGCGCACGCTATAACCGCCGTAACCACCAATGAACAATAATAAAAAAGCCAACAATATGTATAAAGCCAGCTGATCGCGAGGTGGTAATAGCTGCCAGCGTGACCACAGCAGGTTTTGATACTGAATAATACGCCCTGACAAAACACTGGCTGTTGGTGTACGGATTTTGACACGATGCTGTAATATT
Source organism: Psychrobacter urativorans (assembly GCF_904846675.1). Classification (GTDB taxonomy): domain Bacteria; phylum Pseudomonadota; class Gammaproteobacteria; order Pseudomonadales; family Moraxellaceae; genus Psychrobacter; species Psychrobacter urativorans_B. The sequence goes on from NZ_CAJHBT010000008.1 coordinate 40,662, forward strand.
TTCATCACTCAACCTTGGTTGCTTATGCTACTTACTAATTATTAAGCACTAATTACTATCATGTCTAAAAGATGTGAATCGTGAACAATGACAGATATATTATCGATGCTGTTAGTAGTACATTGATTAGTAGTGCATCCACGCTGCTTTAAGATTCAGTAGCCGAAGCTGGTGCTGAGCTGTCGGCTATCACATTCACCGTTATTTGACCGCTAAATTGCCCTTGCTCATTACTATCGACCCGCTCCAAATTAGCACTCAAACCTTGTGTATTAAGCGTATTAGCAAACTCATCAAGGCTACTACGGTCTGGCGCGATTAATGTAAATCTCAATACAGACGGCTCCATAACCAGAGCTTGCGCTTGCAGAGAGGACTGTTTAATGAGCGGGGCTATGCGTGCCAATAAGGCAATATGAGAAGCCGGTGCTTGGCTATCATTGCGCAATTTTGGTTGCACCTGTGCTTGCAATTTCGTACGAGTGCTCAACGCCTCATCAGGAAACCACGAATTATACTGAGCAGCAACCTCTGTCTGCGTGACAATAGCAGCTTCACTGTAGCGATACCACTGGACGCCATCGGTGGCTATTTGCAGCACCAAAGCCGATAACGCTACCATCATAGCCACGCGCAGATAAGGCGATAAATGCGAGTCTGACGATTTAATAAAGAAGTTAAGCGCATGACGCTCAGGATTGTCAATAGGCGTAGGCGTAGCTGGTAGGACGGTCAGTAATAACTGACGTTCTGCAAGTAGCGCGGCTGTTTCTTTCGCTATATTGCTTGCTGGATTTGACCCTGTTTTTTGTAAGTTAATGCCGTTATCTGCATTGTCTGCACTGTCAATAACACTATTAACTATGGAGTTGGCAGAGATATCGAGCATCGGTAGCACACAAACTTCGTTTAACTGTGGCAAGCGCTCAAAGATTAGTGGCAAATAACTGACCGCCAGCCCTTGGTATGATGACTGGCGTAGTAAGGTGGTATATTCATCTTGATATAACACCACTTGCTGCCTTGCGCCCTCCTCGGGAACGGGTAACATTAAAAAATCAGGCAATAACGCTTGAATGGTCAAGCCTGCTAGCACTGCGCTTTGCTGCCAAGTCTCGATATCACTTTGCACCAGCGCATATAAATAATGATTATTAGCATACCCAATCTGCCGTACGGCTAATTGTTCGACCGGAGTAAGGGACGTCTCTTCAAATAAATATTGTTTGCCTGTACTCCCTAATTGCTTAAGCTGGGCAATGCTAAGCTCAGTATCTACTTGTAACAGATTGCTTGAAGGGAAATATAGACATAGGGTTTTATGGCCATGTATGCTATAGATATCATGCAACTGTTGCCAGCCATCGACCGCATGCCACTGTTCTGTATTCTCATGCCAAACAGCCAGCGGACTGTGCTGCGCTCTTAACCAAACGTGTAACACTAAGCGTGTCCTTAATTGTTAAACCGCTTATTAAAAAGAGCTGTCAATATTAACGCGGCTGGACAGAAACGAAGCGATCAATCTCTTTTGCCATACCAGACATAACAAATTCCATCTCAAATACCCGCGCCTCTGCCAACGAAAACGACTCAGGACTGACGCCAGTGAGTAAGCTAGCAATATGCGCCACAATTGACATATGGCAGACCACTACCAAACATTCTGCTTCAATATCTGCAAGTTCTGTTAAGGCGGCGCGCGCATCATCAGCTGGGGTGATGTTATCTTGAACTGTTACGGGTACATTGGGCGCTCGCGTTTGCAATTGTGTTAAGGTTTGCTGCGCTCTATCATAAGGGCTAACCACAAAATAATCCGGCGTATAATGCGCGGTAATATAATCAGCTGTTTGGGCGGATTGCTGTTGCCCAAAGTCGGTTAATTGACGCGCGCTATCTGGGCGTGTCTCATCTTCAGCTTGCCCATGGCGCATTAGTATAATTTTCATAATAGTTCCTATACTTCTTATTAATTGCTTCTCAGCACATTTTTCTTACTGAATTTTTTTATATATTGTTTTTAGTCGTCAGTATTGTCAATGCTGTCATCACTTGCGGCTTGCATCTGCGCTGTGAGCGAGGCGTTACTCTGGTCGTGGGCCATTACAAACTCGACATCACTACGAAAGCCAGCTTCCATTAAATGTAAAGCCACGCCAAGAGCGGCTTTATCTTCATAAATGACGGCATATAACGCATGAGTAATGGGCATATAAATACCTTCTTTGGTCGCCTTTTCATGCACTTGCTGAATAGTATTCACCCCTTCAGCGGTTTGTCCGAGTTTTTTGACTGCCGCATCAATATTCATGCCGCGCCCCAGCATATTACCGATACGATAGTTACGGCTAAGCTCTGAGTTACAGGTGGCATATAAATCACCAACACCTGATAAGCCTAAGAAGGTTAATGGATTCGCGCCCGTTTCTACTCCAAAGCGGCTCATTTCTGCTAAGCCACGCGTTAATAGCATTGCTTTAGTATTTTCGCCGACATCATAAGCAGCTGCCATGCCCATGGCTATGGCGTAAATATTTTTGAGCGCCCCGCCAAGCTCGACGCCGCGAATATCATCACTGGCAAATACCCGGAAAAAGGCACTGTGCAGCGCTGCTTGTACCGCATGGCGTAACGGCTCTGAATCACTGGCAATTACCGTAGCAGACGGCATATTTTTCATGATTTCTATCGCAAGGTTGGGGCCTGACATAACTCCAAAATTCACTTCCGGCAGCTCATCTTTAATGATGTCGCTCATCAGCGCAAATGTATCTTTTTCCATACCTTTAGTCAGGGATACAATCGACTGTCCAGTAAGAAAAGGGGCAATATTTTTGAGAGTTTCTCGAAAGGCTAAGCTGGGAACCGCAACAAAAACGATATCTTTATCTTCTATAGCATCTTCTAAATCATGGCTATATTTAAGGCGTTCATCAAGCTTATAGCCTGGCAGATACTTTTTATTCATCTGCAATTTGGCCATTGACTTGACGGTACGCTTGTTACGGACCCAAAGCGTGGTATCACAGCCATTACGCGCTGCTAAGTTCGCCATTGCGGTACCAAAGCTACCGCCACCCAAAAATGCTAAGCGCAGTTTGGCAGGATTTTTGTGGATTTTTTCCATATTTCTAGCAACATCGGCTTCAACGCTGCTCGGATCAATCTTTTTACGGCCAAGTCCTGATTTGGTCGCGCGTTCAATAATACCTGCCAGCAATCCGCCGTGCTTTTCATTATGGCTGCCGTCGTTTTCTTCCTTTGGCTTAAGGGGTTTCTTTTTATCAACCACTTTTTTAGCAATTACTTCTTTATTAACAGCCACCTTATCAGGGGTGTTATTTTTGCTAGTATTTGCAGCTTTACTGTCGTTAGCAGAGTTGTCAGCGTGATTTTCAGTAGGGCTTGTCATATCCAATCATCCGTGTTGACCGATTTATATCGTTCATGCAGCTTATACGCTTGGCATAAGAAGGTATAGCATTATATTGCGCTTCAACGCCCAATAGTGTAAGCATGTAAGCTTACGACTCAAAGCGTATCAGCGGCTCAATATCAATAGGTTTACGCACAGGCGTATCACAAGGACTGGTACCCGTATAAACAAAAGCCGTGACATAATCATCTGCGCCCACATCAAAATAAGCTTTTACAGCTGGCTCATTACACAGCAGTCCGGTACGCCAAACGGTGCTAAACCCTTGTGCTTTTAAGGCTAAAATTAGGTTTTGTACCGCAGAACCCGCGCTTAGCATTTGCTCAAAGGGCGGCACTTTTTTATGTTCTTGCATCTTAGTCACGACAGTTATAATAACTGGGGCACGTAGTGGCAAATTAGACATTTTTTTACGCTCTTTGTCCGAAAGCTCATCCCCTTCTCTAGCAGCTTTTGCTTCAGCAGCGGCCACTAAAGCACGACCAAATTGGTGACGGGCATTGCCTTCGGTGATAATAAAACGCCATGGACGCAGTTTTTTATGATCAGGAGCGGTAGCCGCACAGCCAATCGCCGCTTTGATTTGCTCATGTGTGGGCGCAGGAATGCTCAAATTACCAATGCTGCGTCTTGACTTTATCCAGTTAATCAACTGCTCATCAGTCACTTGCGCATTTTTATTGTCTACTTCTATAGTATCTATTTGGGCTATACTTACTCTCTGGTCTTCAGTTGCATTTACTACCGTATCTTTAGACGTGCTCATTATTTATCCTTATTTTTATTAATCTGAATACTTTATCATTAATACACCATCAATATCCTATCAGTAGCCCATCAATAAAGTCTCTACGCGGCATCATCAAGACGGTGCTTCATTTTTAGATAATCTTCCGATTGCATCTCAAGCAGTCGTGAGCGCGTACGCTCAATCTCAAACGACAGCTTTTCGCCTTGATATAAGTCAAGAATAGACTGCTCAGCACGAATCAATAGCTTCACGCGCCGATCATAAAACTCATCAACCATATAAATGAAGCGGCGAGTCGGATCGCGCAAATTATCATCTAAGGCCGGTACTGCATTGACCAAGACTGTACTGTAGCGATTGGCAATTTCAATAAAATCAGCCGCTGAACGAGGCTCCATACATAAATGACGGAAGTCACAGAATAAAATGGTTTCCGTTCGGGCATTAACTATTATCTCACGACCATTAACTTCAATCGGCTCATTACTTATTTTTATATTGTTAGAGAGACTGGCAAAACGGTTCGCAAGCCAATTGTGATTACTTTTAGTCATTGGTGATTTGTAAAGCTCGGCTTGCTGCAAGACCCGTAAGCGATAGTCAATGCCCGAGTCAATATTCATGATCAGCGTGTGGCACTCGAGCTCAGCAATGGCGGGCATAAAACGGTCACGGTGTAGACCATCTTTATACAGTCCGGACGGCTTAATATTGGAGGTGGTGACTAAGGTAATACCTCGATCAAAGAGCATGGTAAATAAGTCGCCTAAAATCATCGCATCGGACACGTTCGAGACAAAAAACTCATCGAAGCAGATAATGACCGCTTCTTTATAGATAATATCAGCGACTTTCTCTAACGGGTCAGACTCACCATGGATGTCGTTTAGCTCTCGATGAACGCGTTGCATAAAATGATGGAAGTGCTGACGCATCTTGCGCTCGATGGTCAACGAGTCATAAAACATATCCATCATCCACGTCTTACCGCGCCCAACTCCTCCCCACATATACAGACCCTTTGGCGCGACAGGTTTCGCTTTTAAAAAGCTAAAAAAACCTTTTTTTTGTTCTACGCTATTCTCGAGCTGATGGTATAGCTCATCAAGGTAACTCATAGCCTGATACTGCTGGTCATCTCGAGTAAAATCATCGGTACTGATAACTTGCTCGTAGCGCTGCAATGGAGATAATCTCATAAGGCGACTCGTCTTTAAACAAAATGAATAAAGTGTTAAGACCGTCAGCTACTACTAACTTATGATTTTTGCACTGAGACAGTAGCAGCTGATATATCAAATGGCTCATCACGTCCATTCTTTAGGTTAACACGGCTTTAGGTATAACCAACAAACAATAATCGTAAGCAATTAAATGCAACCATTGATGACTTCATAAAAATAGAAATACACGCTAATAACAAATGACACTTTGAATCAGGGCGAGCAAAGACTAATCCACAGTAATTAATCTGTATTGCCAAAACTATGCTTTTCTAACAGCTTTTTCAACTCAGTCAAGCGCCCGTGAAAGAAATGTCCAGCGCCATCAACCACGCTGACATCAATACCCAAATTATCAGCAAAGGCTTGCATATTAGCCGGTGCAATCACCTCATCAGCATTACCATAAATCTCAAAAGTCTTGTCGATGGGTAAGCTGATATCACTACTGTCATTTTTTTCTATTGACGGTGAGATGAGGGCAACTTTATTAATCTCAAAATCACTCAGGCCCCACACCTGTGGCGACACCAGCACTTGCTCAGCGACACGCGCCGTTACATAACCGCCAAAAGAGAATCCGCCAAGCCATAGTTTGCGTGCATTAGTCTGCCCTGCAAGCCATTGTAGCACGGTCATTGCGTCCAGCACTTCACCGTCAGCATAGTCATGCTCGCCAGTCGATTGCCCAACCCCGCGAAAGTTAAAACGTACCACATGCATGTCATTATCACGGGCAAAACGGTACATAGTGGTCACGACTTTATTATTCATCGTCCCTTCAAACAAGGGGTTGGGATGACACAATAATGCTACCGTGTCGGTATTCGGATCATTAGGATTGTCTTGTTGCCACAGCGCATCAACTTCTAACACGCCAGCAGGAGCAGGAATTAAGGGCATATATTTCATTACTAATTGAGAATGGAGGGGCTAATTATCCTAGATATGATTTATATTTCAAGTCATTTGCTGTGTATCTACCGTGTTTACCTTATTTAACGTCTAATACAAACCAATAACTATTAATAGTTGCTGCAAATTGCATGCTGCATAAGTAAACCCTGTTAAGCATCACTTCGTAAATAGGAGCAGGCAACATGACCGCAATACCGCACACAATGACCGTCTAGACGCTAAGGATATAAATAGGTTAAATATATAATGCTTACTGCCCGATTCTATGTTTATTGATTAATTCTAACCCATTTCTTATTTTTGTCCCATTTATAGGAAAATTTTATGAACACTTTCATCAAAACTGCCGCTTTTACTAGAACCGCTACTTTGACAGCCACTTTAGCAGTGGCGATGGCCTTGAGTGCCTGTCAAACCACTACATTATCTCCCGTTATTCAACGCGCGGACTCTACTTATGAGACCACTGGTATTAGTGATACAAAAGCCAAAGCGCAGCAAAATGCTCTCGACAGTGCGAAGAAAAATTGCGGCTCTCGTCAAGTAATTATTGTCGATGATGAAGCCAAATATAACGGTATTTTAGGTGAGCGTACTGGTCGTGTGATTGGACAAATAGGCGGCGTATTGGGTGGTGTGTTAGGTACAGGTTCACCTGACTTATCGCGCAATGATGATTATGAATATAAGATTAATTTCCGTTGTCAGTAATCTATTTAGCATCACTGTTTTGAATGAATAATAATTGCTATTTTTTCTGATTGTTTGTTATTTAGTTTTCTAAAAGCAAACTACTTTCTAGCTGTTAGATAAGAAGTGACTTCCAGCCAATAAGTATGGGATAAGGATAAATTCCTGATTGCAGTTTTATTGGCGATGCCTTTTATACCTACATTTTTTATAAACAAGCTTTTTGTCTGCCTAATTTTAGGCTAAGCTATCAGGCTGGCACCTTCATACTTTATATCTTTTATATCTTTTCTAACTTTTATAGATTTTATTCTCCCTATATCCTCTTGGTCAAATATTATGCGCAAACCCAATCTTGCTAATCTCGCACATGCAAACGCTAAAAAAGATAAGGCGGCTAAGGTAATAGTACCTGCCAAGGATTTAGCGACTTTAGAGGCTGAGCTTGCTGAGCAAGAAAGCAGTCTTGAAAACCATCTTGAAGATACCGTGCTGCGTCTCAGTGATTATTTAGCAGCGGTAGAGATGGTCGTTAAGCAAACCTTTGAGCATCGGGTATGGGTCAAAGCTGAGATTCGCAATCTATCTAGCAAAGGCGGGCACTATTACTTTGAGTTGGCCGAAAAAGACGACGATGGCAAAGTAGTGGCGAGCTGCCGTGGTAACCTTTGGCGCTTCAAAGCGGCGCGCGTATTAGCAAAATTTGAGCGTGCAACCGGCATGCCACTCAGCCGTGATTTAACGGTATTACTAAAAGTGTCCGCCGGTTTTCACCCGCAATACGGCTTTTCACTCACTATTGAAGATATTGACCCCAGCTATACCTTAGGTGATTTAGCCCGGCAATACGCTGAGATGATAGACCGCTTAACCGGTGAAGGACTGATGCATCTCAATCAGCAATTACCTGCCCCGTTCGATATTGAGCACGTTATTGTTATTGCTCCTGAAAAGGCTGCCGGATTAGGTGATTTTCAAGCGGATGCTGATAGATTGGCCAGTACAGGTGCTTGTCAATTTCATTATCATCACGCTACCTTTCAAGGTAATCATGCGCCAATGGAGATTCGCCAAGCGATTGTTAGCGCCCAACAGCAGTTCTATACGACCTATCAGCGTCTGCCAGATTTGCTGGTTATTATTCGCGGTGGTGGTGCAGTTGGCGACTTGGCCTATCTTAATGATTATGAGCTGGCCGCGCTGGTTGCAGAACAGCCCGTTCCGGTATGGGTCGGCATTGGTCACGAGCGCGATAAGGTCGTTTTAGATGAAGTCGCGCATATTAGCTTCGATACCCCATCAAAAGTCATTGCGGCCATTTTTGCCCACTTAGCGCAATTAGTAGCACAAGTTTTAGGTTACCAAGGGCAAATTAAACAAGCCGCTCAGCGACAATTAAAACTAGCTGAACAGCAAGCTACGCGGCAACTCAGTCAAGTACAATCGCAGACTATCGGCCAATTGACTGCCTTGCAAAAGGACAGTAATTTTGCGTGGCAAAGTATTCAGCAAAGTGCCCATCGGCAAGTAAAACAAGCCGCGCGACTAACAGCTGATTGGCAGAAGCAGGTACAGACTGCTGCCTATCAACAACTAGGCAAAGCACGTAATGACAGCGCTAATTATCAACAAGTAATCATGCACTATGCTCAGCAGCATGTTATACAAGCGCAGCGAGAAAGCGTACATCTACGTGATATCGTACTTCTGCATCGCCCAGAACGGGTGCTGGAACAAGGCTATACCATGCTCACCGATGAGACAGGCAAGCAGATATTAACCAGCAGCGCCCAGCTTTATTCTGAGCAAACCGTTAAAATTATATTAAAAGACGGGCAGGCGACTGCGCGTATCAGTCAGGTCGAAATATCCGATACAAGAGACACGGATATTGAATCCATATCAGATGATAATGAACTAAGCTAAAGGTATAGAAAGATCTACCTACTATGTTGTTAACTTTAAATCTAAAAAATTAGGATAAATGATGACCGTCACTCAAACCAAACCAGCCACTCGCAAACGTAAAAAAGCCGCCCCAAAGACCTTTAAGGCGGCTTACGATATCCTAAAAACCAATGCCGCTGAATTGCAGCAACAAGATGAGCCAGATATTGATAACTTAATGACTACCGTTGAAGAGTCTATTGCCGCTTATCGAGTATGCGAGACTCGTATTAACGCTGTGCAACAAGCTTTAGATGCTGCTTTTGCCGAAGAGACTGATAACAGCGCCAGCTAAGTTACTGATAATCTAGACCGTTAAATCTATTTAGGCTCATCGACTTCAAATACTTGGCGCAGATAAGCCAAATAGGTATCGTTATTAATCATGGTTTTGCCAGGACTATCAGATAGCTTAGCTACCGGCTGACCGTTACACTCGACCAGTTTGAGGACGATATTCATCTGCGTTAGGCCCATATCATTGGTCAAGTTTGTGCCAATACCAAAGCTGGTTTTGATGCGGTCTTTAAAATACTGATGTAGCTCCCAAGCTTTATTTAAATTTAACCCATCGCTAAAGGTTAATACTTTAGTTTTTGAGTCTATTTTTAATTTTTGGTAATGGGCAATGGCTTTATCGCCCCAAATGTATGGATCGCCACTATCATGGCGCAAACCATCAAATAGCTTGGCAAAATAAAGATCAAAATCACGCAAGAATGCATCCATTCCGACCACATCAGTCAGCGCAATACCCAAATCTCCACGATATTCATGGACCCATGCCTCTAAAGCGGCTTTTTGTGAGTCGCGCAGGCGCACATCTAACGCCTGAAAAGCTTGCATAAACTCATGTGCCATTGTGCCTATGGGAGTCATCTCTAATGTTTTGGCAAGCAGCACATTGGATGTACCACTGAAAATATCTGGTTCTGCTTTATGTAAAGTTTCTACCACATGAGCCTGCCACTGTTTACTAAAACGCCGACGCGTCCCAAAATCAGCAACGATAAAGGGCGGTGCATCTGTCTTTTGCTGCTGAGCATAGCTATGTAACAGCGCAACCTTTTCGTCCAAGCGCTTTTGCCCCTCTTCCATAACGCTAGGGTCTGTTAAAGCATTAAAATACAGCTCATTAACGATAGCCAATACAAACACTTCAAAGAACATCGCTTGAATCATCGGGCCTTCAATATCGATAAACAATCGCCCTTTACCATCGGTGCTCACTGTAACGAAACGACGTTTAAGTTGGAATAGTTCTAGATAGTCAACGAAATCTGAGCGCATAAAGCGTAAGTTACGCAAATAATCAAGCTCATCTTGTAAAAATCGCAATTTACATAAGCTGTCTAATTGCTTCTCAAGTGCCTCCTTGATATCAGCAAGAGGATAAGCGGCATCTTTGTTATTGCGACAACGAAAACGATAAACACCATGGGTTTGTGGAAACTGGTGCAGCATGGCTTGTAGCATTGTGAATTTATATAAATCGTTATCAAGTAACGAGGTAATGATAGGGGCATGGGCAACGATCATGTTACGGCCTTAAACACAAAAATAAAAAAACACCGCTTAATTAAGTTAAGCGACATCATATAAGGGTAAAAATGGATAACGCTAACTCGTAGCGAGCCATTGATAATGGCGTTAAGTATAACGGCATTTGCTGCTATTTTCAGAGTTCAGGACTGATCGCAGCAAAACTACTACGTTTAATAAAGCCGTCTATAAAATTAACTCGTAAATGCCTGTCATAAAAAAGGCGTTAAGATTGAATCTTAGCGCCTTTTTTATGAATTAGGCTATAATTATACGGCGGCTATTAATAACTAACGTATGAATCTTAATAACTAGGATTTAACCAATTTTACCAATGGCGCATAGCCAGATTGCGGCATCACATCCACAGGAATGAATTGTAGCGACCCGCCATTGATACAATAACGCAAACCACCACGATCTTTAGGGCCATCAGGGAATACATGACCTAAATGCGAATCAGCGACTCGTGAGCGAATCTCGGTACGTGCCATATTAAAGGCCATATCGTCATGCTGAGTAATCACTTGCATATCAATCGGCTTAGTAAAGCTCGGCCAGCCACATTGTGAATCGTATTTATCTGTTGATAAGAACAACGGCTCACCGCTTACCACATCAACATACAAACCTGGCGCAAATAAATCATCATATTCGTGACTAAACGCGCGCTCAGTACCCGCATTTTGGGTGATATTATATTGCTCTTTGGTCAAGGTATTTTTGAGTGCGTTTTTATCCCCTGCCGCATAACGCTTAGGATTTAAAGTTTCAGCGACGGTATTAACTGGGGCCAGCTTAGTACGGGCCGTACCGACAGGCTTATCATCCGCAAGACTTAAGTCAACATGGCAATATCCATTTGGATTTTTGGCAAGATAGTCTTGATGATACATCTCAGCCACGTAGAAGTTATCTAACGCCTCGTTCTCTACCACGATTTTTTGTTTATACTTGCCTTGTTGCTCTTTAACGGCGGCATCAATGACGGCTTTATCTTTGCTATCGGTGTAATAAATGCCCGAACGATATTGTACGCCGCGATCATTACCTTGCTTATTCAGGCTGGTCGGATCAATCACTCGGAAGTAGTACTTCAGTATGGTATCGAGATCAGTTTTATCGGCATCATAGGTGACCTTAACCGTTTCAGCATGTCCAGAGCCGCGCATGACCTGCTCGTAACTTGGGTCTACCTTATCAGCGTCGCCATTGGCGTACCCTGATACCGCATCTACCACACCGTCAACGCGTTCCATATAAGCTTCAATACCCCAAAAACAGCCACCAGCAAGATAGATTGAGCGGGTGTTAATTGGTTTGCCTTGAGCGTTATAGTAAACGTCACCTTTTTGCTTAATGGTTTCAATCTTACTGTTGTTATCTAGCGCTTGAGTTGCAGCCGGTTTCATATTACCGCTTTTAAGCTCAGCGAAGTCATTGCCGGCATTTTCAGCCAACGCATAAGCTTGCTCAGCGGTCATGTTACCTTTAACTAAATGTACTAAATTACCGTTTTTATCCAATATTGCCCAGCTTGGATAAACCTGTACCCCCAGCTTATTAATGAGCTCGCCTGAGGCATCAACCAATACTGGTAATTGTGGATAATCCGCTTGCACGCCTTCATACCAAGTACTGAATTCACCATCGGCTTTTTCATTCAGATGCCCAGGACTGGCAACCGTCACTACGTTGAGGTCGGCAAACTTAGGATCAGTGCGCCAGCTTTCCGTTTCTTCCAGCGTTCCTAAGCACAATGGACACCAGCTTGCCCAAAACTTTACCAAGGTCGGCTTATTAGGATCAATGACTGCAGCACCATTCGCACCAAGCCCTTTGGTTAATTGCGGCAACGCTTGCATTTGCTTGAGCATATCAGATGGCAGCATATCGCGTGAGCTGGTCACGCCGCTATTTTGGCTGCCCGATTTAGAGCTACTATTAGCACTATTTTCCGCACCACTCATTTGACCGCAACCGATTAATATGCCTGCGCTTAGTACACTGGTTACCCCAAACGCACTAACGTTTTTTAGCCAACGTGATGATTGACGCTGCGACTCTAAAGCTGAATCTAGCATTGAATTAGTATCGCTATTATTTCGGTCATTACGAGGATTTTTATGTGGCATTGTATGTCCTTTTTACGAAGCCTTGCGGCTATATATTGCATGAGAGCTTATCATCTACTTGAAAGTGCCCTATCAAGGACTTCCTAAGTAATAACGGTATTCAATAATAGTTCTTTATAAAAAAATGATTTTATAGAAACAAATATTATAAAATAAAAACAGTTTAGAAATTTAAGAAGAAACCTCATTTGTAGGTAGATATTACAGGGATATGACCATAAATACCATTAGATAATATTAATAAGCAGTATTTATAATTTAGTTTAAGTTAACAGTAAAATACGCACTGACACATTTTTTTAACAGGTCTGTAAGAGCACGAATATAGAAGGAAGATTAATGAAGATTTGAATTGCGGTTCACAACCTATATAGGGATAAATGCGGAAAATCAGATATTATTAAAAGATAATATAAAAATAAAGATCATGGTTTCACACTTGCAACTTATAATATATACTTAGGCTATTTATGATTTAGCCGTCATAAACTGTGCTACATAATCATCAGCAGGATGATGGCGTAAGTCGGCTGCAGTCCCAGTTTGTATTAAACGTCCACCATTTAAAATGCTAATACGCTGACCAACTTTTACCGCTTCATCAATATCGTGAGTGATAAATACAATAGTTTTATTAAGCCGTGCTTGCAGCTCAAGCAATTGATCTTGTAATTGGGAACGAATAAGTGGATCAAGCGCAGAAAATGCTTCATCCATAAGCAAAATTGGGGTATCAGCGGCCAAAGCTCGTGCCAGACCCACTCGCTGTTGCATACCGCCTGATAGCTCATCAGGATAGCTGTGCTCTAAGTTAAGCAGACCGACTTCATTAAGCCAATGCCGTGCAATATCATGACGCTCGGCGGTCTTCATCTTACGGACGCGTAACCCATAGGCGACGTTTTGAATCACAGTCATATGCGGCACTAAACCAAAATGCTGAAATACCATGCTGGTCGTTTGCTGACGATACTGCTGTAACGCTTTCTCTTCAAGCTCTAAAATATTAATAGGAGCTGAAGATAAAGCTTTTGGAGAAATATCGTTTGCGATATTAGTCTGCGCATCAATAGCCGTATCGACCCATATTTTACCGCTGCTGGGATCAATTAAGCGATTGATGTGACGTATCAGCGTTGATTTCCCAGAACCTGATAACCCCATAATACAATGCAGCTCGCCCGCTTTAATCGCTAAATTAATATCATAAAGCCCCACCGAATATCCGGTCTGAGATTTTACTTCGATGCTATCCATACCTTCGGCCAGTAGTGCCATTGCAGACTGTGCTTGGACCGCGTTAGCATTATAAATTTTACTGATATTTTCTAACCGAATATGATTCATCATTGTTCTCTTTATAGTTTTACGGCAATTGGTTTTGCAACAACTGGTTTTTGCATCTTATGAAGATAAGCTCTAAACGAACCTTTTAACCAATCTGTCGTCTACCCGCTTTGATGGTCTTTTGTCTTGCACGCCGACCTTGGCCAAAGGCTTGGGTAATACGGTCGATAATAATCGCCACAATGACGATTGCCGTACCCGCTTGTAAGCCTTGACCGATATTAAGAGTCTGAATCGACTGCAATACGTCCTCACCAAGACCGGGCGCACCAATCATAGAGGCAAGCACCACCATCGCCAGCGACATCATCACCGCCTGATTAATCCCTGCCATTATATTCGGTAGCGCTTGTGGTAGTTTAATCCAAATTAATAGCTGCCAATGCGTACTACCAAATGAGCGTCCTGCTTCGACCATTTCGTGATTTACTTGAGTAATCCCTAAAGTAGTCAGGCGAATGAGCGGTGGCAGAGCGTAAATGACGGTAGCAAATAACGCGGGTACTTTACCAATACCAAAGAGCATCAGTACGGGTATTAAATATACAAAGCTGGGCATGGTTTGCATGACATCAAGTATCGGCGTAATGATTTTGCTCAGCAACCGACTGCCAGACATCGCAATACCAATAGGGATACCGATGACCACTGTCACCAATACCGATATGATTAATAGGGCTAAGGTATCGATCAATGCGCCCCACAAACCAAAGGCACCAATCAAGAATAGCCCGACCCCACAAGCAAGTGCAAACCATATTTTGCGCACCCCAAACCATGCCAATACCGCTACTAAGGCAATGATTAACCATGGTGGAATGAAGGTGAGAAAGCGCTCAATGGGTAATAATAAATAGGTCAAAGCGATTCTACTAATACTACGAAAGACATCGCCATAATTTCTGACAACCGTGTCTAACGACTCATTGAGCGGCGTTTCAAGCGACCATGACGGAAAGCTTGATGACAGCCCTAATATATTATTAGTTTTTGCAGTCGTATTAAGCGGTGTATTGATGCTGGTATTGCCAGCACCATCTGCTGTCAAACTAACATTAATTGCAGCGGCAAGGTTATTAGCCGCCTCGTCCGACAGCCACGCTTGCCAGACATTCGGATTGTCCCGCAAAAATTTAAGCGCTTGCTCATCACCACTGCGCTTACTTTCACTCATCTCTAAAATAGCGCCATTAAGCTCATCGGATGTAAGTTGCACTTTTTCAAATACCGCCGACAGCTCGGGATTGGCATTAAGAAAAGGCGTCGATACCGCAATTTTAAGTGGTGATACTGGCGCGCCAGAGACACAATCTGAGGTGCCATTAGCCAGTAGCAAGTCTTGCCAGCAAGCTTCATTATGAGCGGGAAAATTAAGTTCGGCAAAGTCGTATTTGGCGATTAAACCTGTCGGCTGCCAATAATAAAATAATAATGGTTTACGCTGCTCAAAAGCAGAGGCAATCTCCGCATCAAGTGCAGCGCCCGTTCCGGGATGGACATTATTAAAGGTCGTATCCAGACCGGTATTCTTAAGTAGACGAGTATTAAAAATTTCACATGCCCAGCCTGACGGACAGTTCATAAACCTTGATTTGTTTGGGTCTTCAGGGTCTTTGAACAGCTCAGCGTATTTTGGTAAGTCTTGATAACGACGTAGACCGGGATTGTCCTCCATCACATATTTAGGAACGTACCAGCCTTGGGTCGCACCGCCTTTCAGTGTGTCACCAATCACAGCCACCTTATTATCATTAATGGCCTGTTCCATAATAGGCGATCGCCCTACCCACTGCTCACCGATAACTTGAATATCATTTTGAGATAAGGCGCTCTCCAGCGCAGGACCTGCTCCTGGTACTTCTTCAATAGTGCAATTATAGCCACTCTCAGCAATATATTTCAGGATACCCGTAGTGAATTGACCACTTTCCCACGTCAACGCACCGAATTTAATCGGCGTTGTACATGCCGGCGATGTTGCCAAGGCTGCCGATGCGGAGAGGGACAATAATAGTGAGCTTATCAATAGTAAACTTAACGCAATCCATTGGCGCACGGCAAATCCTATTTATGTTATCGTTAATGTGGTTATTGATATTGTAGCTATTAATATTATAGTTATTCGGATATTTATGAGAGCGTGCCAAAGCTTATGTTCGATAGTAAATAGAAACATACTCTCATTAGCGTTTAGTCTTACTATGAAGTGTAGCGATTTATGTTATTGATAACAAACTTTTATTTAATGATTATTAAGCAATATTTTTAGTTAAATAATTTATAAAAAAATAGCGCCTAAATTAATAGACGCTATTACAATGAAATAGTCATAATTGAATAGAATTTATTTTAATAACAATGCCATGCCTTTCTTGAACAGCTCGCCATAAGGTGGCAAGAGCAGATTCATACCATTTATTTTGGCTTGTACAAAGACGGGTTTCATATGGCTGAAACGCTCAAAACCGGTTTTGCCATGATAAGCGCCAATCCCAGAATGCCCAACCCCGCCAAATGGCAAATCATGCTGCGCCACATGAATGATGACCTCGTTGACACAAACACCGCCCGACACTGTATGGGTGCGGACTTTTTCAATATCGTCATCATCATTACCAAACACATAGAGTGCTAATGGACGCGGACGCGCATTAACAAACTGAATGGCATCATTAAGGGTTTCATAATGTATCAGCGGTAGAATCGGCGCGAATATCTCGTTTTGCATTACATCACTGTCAGCGGCAGGTTCAGTGACAATAACTGGCGGCATTAAACGGGTCTCAGTATTGACAGCAACGTCCGTTAACTGATGAATACTATCCGCTGGTAAGTCTTGCAGATAACCTTGTACCCGTTTGAATTGTGCGTGGTTGATGATATGAGTGTAATCTTGGTTGTTATCAATATTAGGATAGTGCTCTTGCATCCACTCTTTTGCTAAACTAATAAAACGCTCATGATACTGGCGCGGAATAAGCACATAGTCAGGGGCAATACAAGTTTGCCCCGCGTTGAGAGTTTTACCCATCATGACCCGATTGACCATACTTTCAAGATTGACATCATGCGTTACAATAACGGGAGATTTGCCACCCAGCTCAAGGGTTACTGGGGTTAAATTGGGAGCTGCAGCAGCCATTATTTTTTTGCCTACTGCAGTCGAACCGGTATATAGTAAATGGTCAAAAGGCAGTTTACTAAAGGCTTCGGCAATATCAACCTCGCCGATTACCACACAAACCATATCCGCTGAAAAATAATGAGCAACGGCTTCAGCAAAGGCATCTGCAAATTGCGGCGCCGACTCGCTCATCTTAATCATCACCCGATTACCAGCAGTTAACGCATCAATCATCGGCCCTATCGCTAAATATAAGGGATAATTCCACGGTACCATAATACCTACCACGCCCAATGGCTGCGGCTGAATTTCGTTATGGGCCGGTAAATATAGCGGTGAGATAGAAGCGCGGTAGGTTTTCATCCATTTTTTGCCATGCTTTTTGGCATGACTGATGCCTGTAAAGCTTGGAAATAATTCAGCAAACTGGGTTTCTGACACGCTACGATGCCCAAAGTCGACGCTAATGGCTTGCGCTAAACTGGTTTGATTATCACTTAATAGCGCGTCTAAATTGTCTAGTTGAGTGGCGCGAGTGGCCCAATCCAGAATTGGCTGAGTGCGACTAAGCGCCTGCAGACGCGAAAACTGCGCTTGCAGCTGCTTAATGCTCGTAATCGTACTAAGCACAGAGTCAGTATTGCTGGTGGTCTGGTTGTTATCGGTCATGAGTCGTCCTTGTCATATGAGCTAGAGTCAATATGCTCTAGCCAGTTGCTATTTAATGTAGCGTATTGATTAATGAATAGAAAGGGCGTTTGGCATACTGGTAAGGCTGTATAAAATTATTTTTGGCTTTTCATAAACGTAACTGCTACCTCATTATCAAAACTCATCCTGATTTAAACTTGGGAGATAATATTAAAAACTGCTACACTCAATAGCATTCATAAACGATAAAAAATAAGACACCTATCCTAATGACCCAACAAATGAATGATACTGTTATCAATAATACTCTAATTAGTAAAACCCTGATAGCCGCCGACTATAATCCCACTCATGAAGCCATGCTAGCGCGTACTTTAGAACGCATCGCCTTAAAAAAAGAACAAGGCTTGCGCACACCTGATGAGCTATGGATTGTCGATCATAACGATGTTTATACTCTTGGACAAGCTGGCAGAGAAGAGCATATCTTGCAGCGTACCGATACGCCTATTATTAAAACTGATCGCGGTGGACAAGTCACCTGGCACGGTCATGGACAGCTGGTCGTTTATTGGCTGTTTGATTTGCATAGTCTGGGCTGGAGCGTGCGCAACTTAGTCTCCCATGCCGAGCAAGCAATAGAAGATGTGGTCAATGCTTGCCTAAGTCATTATTCAGCACCCAATGATACGCATAGTAAAATCAGCGCGCATGCCCGCCGTGATGCTCCAGGCGTATATTTATATGCGAATTCGTCTGACAGTACTGACAAGCTTGATAGCGAAAATGGTGACGAACGCTCTCATACGCCAGCTGCTGATGATGATAGTAGCGCTATTATGCTCGGTAAAATTGCCTCGCTGGGCTTTAAGATCAAGCATGGCTTTAGCTACCACGGTATTGCGCTCAATATCAATTGTGATTTGTCCGCCTTTAATGCTATTAATCCTTGTGGTTATGCTGGAATGCAAATGCTAAGGTTGTCAGACTTTTCGACAATAAATGAGAATATCAATGAATTACTAAGCTATGAGCAAATCACCCAAAAACTCATCGATAATATCACTCAGCGTCACTCAGGATTAATCGAGTTACGCCTAACAGCCTCCTCTAAATAGAGACTTAACCATAATATTTATAGCGGATTTAACATGCTGAGTCTTATTCTGCATAATATCGTGCCCGCTTAGACTTAAGCATAACGAGAAAAACGAATCCAAACTTGTTATACTCACAGGCGACACAAATTAGTCGCAGCAATATCTATCCTTGCCGTGCCTATAGTTTTTTGCTTAACCATAAGATAAATGGCAAGCAAGATTATTATTTTTACCAATCCTCTATCTTTCAACCATTCATAACAAAAGCAGCTAGGAGTACTTTATGGCAGATTTTAATAAAATTTTAGATGCAGGCGACGTCGACAGCGGTATCATTAACGTGGTCGTTGAAATTCCAACGGGCAGCAATCAAAAGATCGAATGGAAACGCGAGTTGGCCGTATTTGAGCTGGACCGTATTGACCCACAGATTTTTGCTAAACCTTGCAACTATGGTTTTATCCCGCAAACCCTTGATGAAGATGGCGATGAGCTTGACACGCTAATCATCACTGAGCATCCTTTAACTACGGGGATTTTCTTAAAAGCCAAAGTTATCGGTATAATGAAATTCGTCGATGATGGCGAAGTCGATGACAAAGTAGTAGTCGTTCCCGCCGATGATCGTAACAACGGCAACGCTTATAACAGTTTAGAAGACCTACCTGAGCAGCTGATTAAGCAGTTACATTTCCACTTCAGCCACTATAAAGATCTTAAGAAAAAAGGCAGCACCGTGGTCGAATCATGGGGCGATGTGGCTGAAGCGAAAGAAGTAATTAAAAAATCTATCCAACGCTGGAAAGACAAGTAAGTCATCATTTTTTATAAAAATAGTCGCACCCAAATTTGCCGCAATCATCGAAATGATTGCGGTATTTTTTTGCATACGTTTTATGTGTATAAAGTTGCTGATATAAAGTTGCTATAATAACTTATATTATAAGTACGCATGTTCGCGCCAGTAGACGATAAGAATAACCATAAAGGATAACCATGTTCAACTCTGATCCCAACTTAAAACCAATAGACGCCAAGCTGCCCAAAGCCGTCATGATGATGATCGAAAAGAACAACCTAGTGATGGCCATTAAAACCTTAGCTGAAGATGAAAATATCAGTATGGACGCTGCAAAAGTCCGTATTGATGCTTATGAGACTGAGCTTAAGGTGAAGCAGCAGCAAAAACTAACCACTATTGCCAGTAAACAAGGGATTCCGAACGAGGCGCTGAGCTTTGATAGAGAGCAGTCCGACAAGATTCACCAAGAGCAACTGATTAAAAATCGGGTTAAGACCACTCCCGATGAACAAGGCTTTAAAAGTCTGCAAAGCGGCGTTGATAGTCAACTCAATAATTTAGGTTATAAAAAGCGGCTCATACCCTATTGGGCCAAGCGGCTATTAGTTATTGCTATCATCATGGCAGGCCTGTTTTTGATATTATGGAACATCTTTGGTTAGCTGAATCTTCAGATTCATGAGCCATTATTAAGATGATTTTATATTAAAGCGGATTTAAATAACTTCAAAACTGTTGAGCTCTGAAGTTATTTAACTTTAAAATCATTCATGAGCACGCAGAAACTCTGCTACCACGCGGAACTGTCCAGCGGTGCTCTCTTCACCATACATCGCTTGGCGAAAGGCGTTAGAATTAGGAATACCCGTGGTATACCAAGCGATATGCTTGCGGGCGATACGGCAGCCTGAATATTCGCCGTAGAAGTCATACAGCTCTTGCAAATGAGCCAGTACAATCTCTTTAATCTCGCTGACACTAGGTGCAGCAAGCATCTCGCCAGTACGCAAGAAGTGCTCAATATCGCGAAATATCCATGGCTGTCCTTGCGCAGCGCGCCCTATCATCACCGCATCACAGCCGGTTAACTCATAAACGCGCTGGGCTTTTTGCGCGCTATCAATATCACCATTAGCAATTACTGGAATACTGATGCTTTCTTTAACTTCGCGAATCAGCTCGTAGCGCGCCTCCCCAGTATACATATCTTCGCGGGTGCGCCCATGAATCGCAATGGCGGCAATACCTGCCTGCTCAGCACGGCGCGCCACTCGCAGGATGTTCTCGCGTCCGTTTTCATAGCCCAGTCGCGTCTTTAACGTTACGGGTGTATTAACGGCATTGACTGCGGTATCGAGCAAGCGCGCAACCAAGTCTTCATCTTGTAATAGTGCTGAACCTGCCAGCTTACGGCAGACTTTTTTAGCTGGACAGCCCATATTAATATCAATAATCTGTGCACCATTATCGATCTGATAGCGGGCCGCTTCAGCTAATTTATCGGGTTCTGCTCCCGCTATTTGTGCTGAGATGGGCGCAATTTCACCGTCGAAATTGGCACGATATAGCGATTTTTTACGCGCATAAAGCGCGGTATCGGCAATTATCATTTCACTAACGGCATGACCAGCACCAAACGACTTACACAGTTTACGAAAGGGATTGTCAGTTACCCCTGCCATCGGTGCCACTATTAAACGGTTTTCAATCGTTAATCCGCCAATTATCAATGGCTGCAATAAAGGATGGTCATTATTATTTTTTACTTGCAGCATAGAGTTACCTGCTGGTGGAGAACGATCATCTGAAGTATTTATAGACATAAAAAACGGCTTGATTTGCAATGAAAACAAGCCGTTATTCTATGCATTCTTACGCATATTGCAAGTTATTAACCTGAATAACTTATTTATCAAACACACTACCCTGCTCTAAGGTAATATCATCATCGTGCTCCTGCATACGCCACGGCAAAGTATCTGGTGAGATATTTATGAAGTGTAAGTATTTCTCAAACTGATCAATGATGTCATTAATGACTGCGTCAGACTCATAACCATATAAATCATAGATCTGACCGCCACGTCGCAGGTACACTTCAGCGCGATGGTCATGCTGTTGCGCTAACTCATCCGCGCCCTCCTCAGTATAATAATCCGGTGCCTCATGCTCAGACAAGCGAACCTCATACCAAAACTCAACATCATCACCGCGTTGTAGCTCTAATACCACACGATTATTGACCACATCATAATTGACCTCAGTCGTCCAGCCGGTTTCCCCAAACTTGGTAGACACTTCGACCATTGATGGCATCACTATTTCTTTAATATAACTCAAAACCTTATCACGCGTTGGCTGATCATTAAGATAATCAATCCGGTCACGCCATGATGATAGCTTAAGCAGATGCGGCGGTATCCTATTATTGCTCCCTAAGCTTTGATTACGATACCCTTCAATTCGCAATGCCTTCCACATGCCAAACATCGCCATCAGCATAATAATTGCAAATGGTAGCGCACTGACGATAGCCGCCGTTTGTAGCGCTGTCAGGCCACCTGCGAGCAGTAATACGGAGGCGACCAACCCTTCCGCCACCACCCAAAATGTGCGCTGCCATGCTGGTGTATCGCTGCGACCGCCTGCTGCTAATGAATCAATGACCAAGGAGCCTGAATCTGACGAGGTTATAAAAAAAGTGATAATCAGCATCACTGCGAGTGAAGACACAATTTGGGTAAAGGGTAAGTTTTCCAATAATTTAAATAAGGCAATCGCTTGGTTGTCTTGTACATCAGTGATTAATGAGGTGTAACCATCAACCATAATCATATGTAGCGCCGTATCCCCAAACACTGCAAACCAGAAAAAGGTAAAGAGGGTTGGTACCAACATCACACCAACAATAAACTCACGAATAGTGCGACCACGGCTAATTTTGGCAATAAACAGACCGACGAAAGGCGCCCACGAAATTGTCCATGCAAAGATAAATAGCGTCCAGTTACTAATCCAGTCACTGAGCCGATAAGCTTGCAAGCTAAAGGTACGCTCGACGATACTGCCAAGATAGCTGCCCGTATTTTCCATGAAGGCATTCAGAATAAAGATGGTCGGCCCAACGATAAACACAAACAGCATTAGCGCCGTCGCTAGTCCCATATTCAAAATAGAGAGCCGCTTCACACCTTTATCCATCCCAGCAAGCACTGATACCAGTGCCGCTGCGGTGATTAACGCGATAGCGATGACCTGTACTGTACTATTAACCGGAATCAAATCGGGTAGCAGATAGTTTAACCCGGCATTAATTTGTGAGACAGAAATGCCTAAGCTGGTTGCCAGACCAAACATAGTACCCAAAATCGCAAACACATCCACCGTATGTCCTATAGGACCATAGATTTTGTCGCCAATGATAGGATACAAGGTTGAACGCATGGACAATGGCAGTCCGTGACGAAAGGAGAAATAGGCTAACGTTAACGCAACCACAGCGTTAATGGCCCAAATATGAAAACCCCAATGGAAATAAGCAATCTGCATCGCCTCTTTTGCTGCCGCAATAGTCTGCGGATCCGACAGTGGCGGACTGGCAAAATGTAGTATGGGCTCCGCGACCCCAAAGAACAGTAATGCAATCCCGTAACCAGCTGAAAACAACATCGCAAACCATTCGCCAAATTTATATTCTGGCTCCGCATGATCCGGCCCCAGCTTAATACTGCCATAAGGCGAAAATGCCAGCACAATAATAAACATCAAAAACAATGCCGTTGCCAGCAAATAAAACCAGCCAAAGGTGTCAGTCATAAAATTAAGCACGTTACCAAATAACGCGCCAGCCGCCTCGGGATTAAGAGAGGTACCTATGACCAGCAGTATAATAATGACTGCTGCCGGTACAAATACTGGCAGCAGAATAGTAGATCGGGGAAGCTTACTCATAAAACGGTCTCACAGAAATAAAATCTTTAAACAGACTTTGAATATCAGCCTCTAAAAAGAGTTTTCCTCAAAGTATTAAAGCATATTTGATAATCACAAATAGACGCTATCGATGGTTAAAACTGTCTCGGAACAAGGTTGGGTCTATTGCTATACAACAAAAAAGGCAACTTGTCAGCTGCCTTTTTTGTTTGTTGGAAAAACTAAGCATTTAATACTAAAACTTTAAAAAAATCAATTAAATCATACCTCAGTAAAGACTTTATTTATCAAATACACTGCCTTGTTCCAGCGTAATATCATCATCATGCTCTTGCATACGCCACGGTAGACTGTCTGGCGAGACATTTAAGAAGTGTAAGTACTTCTCAAATTGGTCAATAATGTCATTAATGACTGCCTCGGACTCATAGCCATACAAGTCATAAGTCTGACCACCACGGCGCAGATAAACCTCAGCGCGATGATGATGCTCTTGCGACAAGTCATTGGCCATGTCCTCTGTATAGTAGTCCGGTATATCATGCTCAGATAATCGCACCTCATACCAAAACTCGATATCCTCGCCGCGTTGTAACTCTAGTACCGCCCGATTATTAGCGGCATCATAATTGACATCAGTCGTCCAGCCGGTTTCCACAAACTTAGCAGATACCTCAATCATTGAAGGCATGATCACTTCTTGGATATAGCTTAAGACTTTATCGCGAGTTGGCTGTTCGGTTATATAATCAATACGATCACGCCATGCAGACGGCTTGAGCAAATGCGGCGGCAGTCTGTTATCGTTGCCAAGACTTTGGTTACGATGTCCTTCAATTCGCAATGCCTTCCACATGCCAAATATAGAAATAAGGATAATAATCGCAAAGGGTAATGCACTCACAACGGCGGCGGTTTGCAAGGCCGTTAGACCACCAGCAAGAAGTAGCACAGCTGCCACAGCCCCTTCAGTTATTACCCAAAACGAGCGCTGCCACCATGGCGTATCACTACGTCCACCAGCAGCCAACGAATCAATAACTAATGAGCCTGAATCCGATGAGGTCACAAAGAAGGTAATGATTAATAATACCGTTAATGAAGAAACAAACTCAGTAAAGGGTAAGTTTTCTAACAATTTAAATAAGGCAATCGCTTGGTTATTTTGCACATCAGAAATTAATGAGGTGTAGCCATCATACATAATCATATGTAGCGCGGTATCGCCGAACACTGCAAACCAAAAGAAGGTAAAGATGGTTGGTACCAACATCACACCGACTACAAACTCTCGAATGGTGCGACCACGGCTAATCTTGGCGATAAACAGACCGACAAACGGCGACCATGCAATCGTCCATGCAAAGATAAATAGCGTCCAGTTACTGATCCAATCACTGAGCTGATACGCCTGTAAGCTAAAGGTACGCTCAACAATATTGCCCAAATAGCCACCAGTATTTTCCATAAAGGCATTCAGGATAAATATGGTCGGACCCACGATAAATACAAACAACATCAGCGCAGTCGCTAGCAACATGTTCAGAATAGACAGCCGCTTTACGCCTTTATCCATCCCTGCCAGCACCGATACCAGAGCCGCTGCAGTAACCAGCGCAATAATAATGACTTGGACCGTGGTACTCACCGGAATCATATCTGGCAGCAAATAGTTTAAACCGGCATTAATTTGCGATACCGACAGCCCTAAGCTGGTTGCAAGTCCAAACATGGTACCCAAAATCGCAAACACATCCACCGTATGCCCGATAGGGCCATAGATTTTGTCCCCGATTATAGGATATAAGGTTGAGCGTATCGATAATGGCAAGCCATGACGAAAGGAGAAATACGCCAGTGACAACCCTACTACCCCGTAAATGGCCCAAATATGAAAGCCCCAATGAAAATAAGCAATTTGCATCGCTTCTTTTGCTGCTGCAATAGTCTGCGGATCCGACAGTGGCGGACTGGCAAAATGTAGCACAGGCTCAGCGACCCCAAAGAACAATAAGGCAATGCCGTAACCCGCTGAGAATAGCATGGCAAACCACTCGAGGAATTTGTATTCCGCCTCAGCATGGTCAGGCCCGAGCTTAATACTACCATAAGGCGAAAATGCCAATACGATAATAAACATTAAAAATATGGCGACTGCCAGCATGTAGAACCACCCAAAAGTATCGGTGGTAAAGTTCAGCACGGTGCTAAACAATTCACCAGCAGCTTCAGGGTTAATAGCGGTGCCAATCACTAACAACAACATAATGATAGCTGCCGGCACAAATACCGGCAGCAAAATAGTGGAGCGTGAGAGCTTACTCATAAAAAGGGGTTTCCTCAAAGCAAAAGCGCCTAATTTAAATGACTTTAAATAACCAATCTTATATTAAGAAAGTGAAATCACTAAGGCGCAAGGGGCGATAATGCCCAAATAAAAGTAATGTGTACCATAATCTTGCCGTGAACCCCAGCGCAGCTTGATATTTGTAACACTATTTTAACGAATATTACATGACTGTTACCCAGCAATAAAAAAGGCAACTTGTCAGCTGCCTCATTATACCCATTAAAAAACTTAGACTATTCTGCTAAAATTTTAAAAATCAATAGCATTACTCGCTATCTCATTATTCGTAAATTAGGCATTAATCACAGCGGCAAGCTGTTTAGCAGTAGCAGCAAGTTTTGCATGGTCAGCTTCTGTCGCCGCATGACGTCCCAGCTCATGAATATTGGTAGGAATAAGATGCACATGATAGTGAAAGACGGTTTGTCCTGCCTGTGCGCCATTTAACTGCATTTGGATAATACCTTCACGCGCGAAGACTTGACGCTGGGCTAGCATGACTTTCTTGGACGTCATGAGTACAGCAGCGGCGTACTCGGGTTCAAGGTCACCCAAATCAATGGCTTTTTGCTTCGGTATTACTAATACATGACCTTCTGCTTGTGGCATAATATCCATAAAGGCCAACGTTTTGTCATCTTCATAAACCTTGTGGCATGGAATATCGCCATTAAGCATTTTGGCAAAGAGGTTGTTGTCGTCATAAGCGGCTTGGGTATTATTACTAGGCTGGCTCATTGAATTATCCCTTCATTAGTTATTCATTATCGGTATGGTGTATGTTAGCTAGAATATAATGGACGAAACTCTATGACAGTACAAGTTACGCTTTTATAAGCGTTTAAACGTTAGAATTGACATAAAGCATGCGTTTGTAAGGCAGATGATAACGTCGATTGTTTAAATACGCTAATTTATTGATGAATATGGCGGTTTAAATGTTATATTAAGGTATTACCTTTCTAACCTACGTTTATGGATTTGACTGCCTTGCCAACTCAATTATCAGAACATACTGAACCTTACCTAGAACCAATCAATGCTATAGCAGCGCCTACTTCAAATAGCGAGGCGCAAGAGTCAGATGCTGATAGCAACAATAATAAAATTGATCCAAACACGATTATCTTGGCACAGGCATTGACCGATACGGCTATTAGCTGGCGTATTCATAATTGCAAAATAAGTAAAAAGACAATCACGCAAGACATGCCATTGCTGTTCTTATATCACTATGATAGCTTGGACGACTCTATTAAACAGGCGTATCCACTAACGCCGGTCTTGCTGGCGCAATTTAATACCCCGATGACTGCTGCTGCTGCTGCCAAACTGATTGGTATTGCAGACGATTTATTGGTAAGTCCTTGGCATGTGAAAGTTGTTGGTTCATTAGTCATTTTCAGTGAAGCATTGCAATTGGCGGTACGTTTGCATTGGACCAATACGGGTAAGAGCACGCAGCAGATTTATACTCAAAGCGCAGAAGAAGCCGTTACTGCCGCCTTTAAAGACTGGCAGTTTTTTGGCCGTATTGATGTGCTCTATAAAAATGGCAAGCAGACGCTAGTTAGTATTGATGAAGCCAGCGATGATGATGAACAGTTACTTGCTATTGATACTAGCGCCGACTACCAGTACCTACCAGCGACTCATGCATTGGCCGTTATTGCAAAGCTAGAAGCGGATAAAGCAGAGCTGCCGTGGTTTGAGACGGCGATTCTAGAACGCCTTGAGTAGCGTTTCGCACCCAAGTCCTTTATTATTGATTGACCCCTTTTTATTATTGTTTATGAATCCGCTATGTCTCTATAGATAGCACTTTGCCTCTTATATTTAAAATTTAGCGTTATAAACACTACCCTTTCTTAATTTTAACCAAGCGTTTAGCATTTAATAATCAGCGCTATCTGCCTTGTTTCGAATACACATCGCCTAATCGTAAGGAATATTGTATGGATTATCTCTCAAAAACATCTACCGGTGGTCGTAATATGGCAGGTGCGCGAGCACTATGGCGCGCCACGGGCATGACTGATGGTGACTTTGGCAAACCCATTATCGCCATTGCTAACTCATTTACCCAGTTTGTGCCCGGTCACGTACATCTTAAAGACTTAGGACAAATGGTCGCGCGCGAGATTGAAAGTGCTGGCGGCGTCGCCAAAGAATTTAATACCATTGCAGTCGATGACGGTATCGCGATGGGACACAGCGGCATGCTGTACTCCTTGCCCAGCCGTGACTTGATTGCTGACTCTGTGGAATATATGGTCAATGCTCACTGTGCGGATGCCTTGGTGTGTATTTCTAACTGCGATAAAATTACTCCGGGTATGGTGATGGCAGCAATGCGTCTAAATATTCCAACGGTATTTATCTCAGGTGGCCCGATGGAAGCGGGTAAAATTCTAGCCAGTACGGTTGGTAAAAGCCATAATACTGACGACAGTAACGGCAGTAAGGTTCGTAAACTAGACTTAGTCGATGCGATGATGGACGCCGCAGATGACAGCATTAGCGATGAAGATGTCGCCGCTATTGAAGCCTCAGCTTGTCCCACTTGCGGTTCGTGCTCTGGGATGTTCACTGCTAACTCTATGAACTGCTTGACCGAAGCATTAGGCTTAGCATTACCAGGTAATGGCTCGCTGTTAGCGACTCACTCGCTGCGTCGCGAGCTGTTCTTAGAAGCCGGACGTACTATTGTGTCCCTTGCCAAACGTCGCTATGAGCAAGATGATGATTCAGTTCTGCCGCGCTCAATCGCTACTAAAGCGGCCTTTGAAAATGCCATGACCTTAGATATCGCCATGGGTGGCTCGACCAATACCATTTTGCATTTACTGGCTGCCGCTAATGAAGCAGAAGTCGACTTTAAAATGCCTGATATTGACCGCTTAAGTCGCAATGTGCCTTGTCTGGCTAAGGTTGCTCCTGCCTCGGAAAAGTATCATATGGAAGATGTGCATCGTGCTGGTGGTGTATTTGCGCTGTTGGCCGAGCTTGACCGTGCCGGCTTGCTCACCACTGACTTGCCGACCATTCATAGCCCGACAATGAAAGAAGCGATTGATAAGTGGGATATTATGAATCCTGACAATCTTGAGGCGCGGGCACGCTATATCGCAGCTCCAGGGGGCGTACGAACGACTGAGGCCTTCTCACAATCACAAGAATGGTCAAACCTCGACGTTAACCGTGAGTCAGGCTGTATCCGTAGTGCCAAGCATGCTTATTCAGAAGATGGTGGCCTTGCGGTGCTTTACGGTAATATTGCCGAGCGCGGCTGCGTGGTCAAAACCGCCGGCGTTGACGACAGCATTTTAGCCTTCACCGGACGCGCGCGACTCTTTGAGTCACAAGATGACGCGGTAGCCGCTGTATTAGCTGATAGTATCGTTCCCGGTGATGTAGTCATTATCCGTTATGAGGGTCCTAAAGGTGGTCCCGGTATGCAAGAGATGCTTTACCCTACCACTTACCTGAAGTCCAAAGGTTTGGGTAAAGAGTGTGCGCTATTAACTGATGGACGTTTTTCTGGTGGTACATCAGGCTTATCGATTGGGCATGCCAGCCCTGAAGCGGCTGAAGGCGGCGCGATTGGTTTAGTACAAGAAGGCGATACCATCCACATCGACATTCCGAACCGTACCATCAACATGCTGGTTGGTGACGCTGAATTGGCTGCCCGCCGTGAAGAGATGGAAAGTCGTGGACGTGATGCGTGGAAGCCTACCAGCCGCGTGCGTCATGTATCACCTGCTCTACGCGCCTATGCTGCGATGACTACCAGTGCCGATACTGGTGCTATACGTGATGTGAGCCAAGTCGAGCGCTAAGCACCCTTTAAAATACTCACGCTTTTTTTATTAGGGTGGGTGTTTTAAAACAGTTTAAAGCGATTTTCAATCACTCTTAGTTTTTTAAGTTAAATGATTCTTAGATTAAAAAGAAGCCTGCTTAATGCAGGCTTCTTTTTCACCAAAAAACAACGTAGTAGCCGTTCTGATAACGATTGTTTGCGGAACTTGCCTGCTTTTACCGTCATGATAGGCGGCAGGTTACCAGTTGACTATAAACCTTATAACCATCCGCTTTAAGACTCTATTCCTGATTAAAATTAATATAACCGTGTGCGCCAAACTTATGATTGAAAACTATAATTTATTCTTATTAGTCTGCGGTATCGCATTTTTATTTGGGGCATTGTTTCCCATTATGTTTAAACGCGCGCCTATATCCTTACCCATGCTACAGGTGAGTTTTGGAATGATGATGGGCTACTGGTGGACAACCTTGTCATTTTTAGACCCGTTAAATCACGGCTTTATTATCGAGAAGCTCACTGAAATTGTGGTGCTGGTATCGCTAGTCGGTGCAGGTATTAAAATCGATACGGATCTCGCTTGGCGATTATGGCGTCCTACCGTGCGTCTATTACTCATTACCATGCCGATTGGTATTTTTGCAATGGCATTTTTGGGCTACTACGCATTTGGTTTGAGCATGGGGGCAGCGATTTTGCTCGGGGCGGCACTTGCGCCTACCGATCCCGTGCTGGCCTCCAGTATTCAGGTGGGACCGCCTAACACCGGCGGTGAAGATACAGCGCGCTTTACCTTAACCTCAGAGGCAGGATTAAATGATGGCTTAGCATTTCCCTTTGTTTATTTAGCAATTAAAATAGCAGAAGCCTATGATAAAGGGCAGCGTTTCAGCGGTGAGATGTTATGGTCGTGGTTTACCTATGATGTGCTATGGAAAATCGGTGCAGGCTTAGTAGTTGGGGTAATGGTCGGCAAAATTTTGGCGAAATTAATATTCTCAAAACGTACGCACGGTACTGCGATTTCTCAAGGCTATGTAGTGATTGCACTGACATTACTCGCTTATGGGGTGGCCGAATATGTCAACAGTTATGGTTTTATTGCCGTATTTGTCGCCGCTTTTGCATTTCGGCGATCAGAGTGGGAGAACACTTACCATCAAAAGCTGCACGATTTTGCTGAACAGTCAGAAGGCCTTCTGATGTCACTGGTACTGGTGACTTTTGGTATATTTATCGGACAAGGGTTACAATCAGGAGTCGAGCTGACGTGGCGAGTATATATTGTTAGTTTTATATTCTTATTTTTAATACGCCCAATTGGTGGGTTTATTGCACTATCAGGATTGAAGCTGCCACGTACAGAAAAATACGCCATATCCGCGCTAGGTATTCGCGGTATTGGGACGCTATACTATTTATCTTATGCACTCAATCAAGGTTTTTTTAGCGAAGATGACGCGATTAAATTATGGGTGGTCTGCTCTATGGTCATCTTAACGTCCATCTTTATACATGGGATTCGTGCGCCAAAATTGCTAAAAAAGACACCTATTAAGGCTAAGCCAAGTGCATAATATTTACCGAACTTTATAACAGCCACTCAGTAAAAAACCTACCGTTATTTTTAACGGTAGGTTTTTTTACATCTATTTAAGCGTTATATGCTGAATAGTCTATTAATTCCCTAACACAGCACGGGGATCAATGGGATTACCACCAAGACGTACTTGGAACTCTAACCCTACCTGATTGGTCTGGCCAGTCTTACCCATGCTAGCAATACGCTGACCTCGTTGTACGGGATCACCCTCTTTTACCATAATCTGACTGTTATGTGCGTAGGCTGTGATGTAATTTTCACTGTGGCGAATCATAATAAGGTTACCATATTCTGACAAGCCATTACCGGCATAAAGTACGGTGCCGCTTTGGCTAGCAAGTACGGGATCCCCTTCTTTACCCGAAAATAACATACCCAGTTGATTAGCCGCCTCATCAAAATTACGAACGACAGGATTACTACTTGGATATTCATAGCCTGAAGTAGCATTGGCCGTCACTTCATAGGCATTATTGGATGAAGAGTTGGGAGATGAGCCTGGCGTCTGATTATAGACTGGTGCTGAATTGGCATTGCTATTAGCAGACTGAGATTGACCACCTTGCCAGAGTTTGAGCATCTGCCCACTATAAATAGTGTATTGACTATCAAGCCTATTAAGCGCACCAATTTGACGATAGCTCAAGTGATAACGTGAGGCAATCTGGCTGACGGTATCACCGCGCTTCACCAAATGGTAATTAGGCACACCTTGGGCATTAGTAATAATCTTAGGGCCTGACGATGCCGGCTGATAAGTAGGCTTAGTTGCACAGCCCGTCATCGCAAGCGTCAGCGTACCGACTAATGCTGCGGTCGCAAGCTGCGATCCAAAAGTGAGCTTTTTCATACAAGGTTTCCTATACTTTATGTTATTCATGAGCACGCTATGGCATTTGGCAGTATACATCGCTTAAATCATACGCAATGTGGAAAATGCGTTAGTCATTATATAGGCCGCAACTTATAATGCCAATGCTGACAACTAATCCAGCGTGGTGGTCGGCGTATGATGCAACCTAACGGGTGATAGACTAATATAGCCTGCCGTCACGGCCTGATCATCTGTATCGTTAGACCAATAGGCATCACGCCCGCGTGGATCAACCACATGAGGTACCGGCTGCGCCAGCTGACTGTGATTTAGACGTGTAATTTTGCGCCCTTTGATACTGGTTGGCCTTGTCTTGCCCGCTACCTTTAATAGCGCCACCAACTAAAGAGGTGGCAATCGCTGGTATCCCAAACAACTGCGCGGACAATGCTGCCCCAAAAGTACCCGAAAACAACACGTCTTGCCCTAAGTTCGCGCCTGAATTGATACCTGTAATCACACAATCAAAATCTATCTCACGATATAATTGGTGCAAAGCCAAATAGAAACAATCCGCTGGCGAGCTATTAACAGCTATAAACCCTGACGCCAGTTCATGGGCATATAATGGCTGGGAGATATGCAGTGTACTAACAGAGCCGCTTTGTTCGGCATCGGTGCCGACAACCATCACCTCCCCAATTTCAGACAACGCCTGATACAGTGCCAGCAACCCTGGCGCATGTACCCCATCATCGTTACTAATCAAAAACTTCATGTCGGCTTTTATACTCATAGCTGCTACTCATATCTGACCGTCTGTCTGCTTATCCATTTTGTTATTATAAAATTGCTATAATAAGCCAACGCTTTAATGCTGTTCTTGTGCTTTTGTTATCCTATTTTGCAATGATAAGCATTAATATATAGATAGTAGCATCCTATATAACACTATTATGAAAATAGCTTTTTATTGGCAAGACAAGCAGTTGGATATAGATATGAAAGGTGAAAGATAAAGTCTTACACATAATATTTGCACAGAAGTATTATGTAAGACTACAATTATTAGCAATAGCAGAAGTTGGCTAGAGACTGACTCACTCTTAATAAATCCAAATCGGCAGGGCAAGCTTATAACTTTAGGGCGAGTATACCTGAATAGTGAACGGTCATAAACTAAGTCTTAACTTAGATGATAAATACAAACCGTAAATTAGCAAGTTAATGTCAAATTCTTAAAAAGTGGTCTATCATCCAAATTAACTTACCATCAAAAGTGGCTCAAAATATTAGTTCCCTAGAATAAGCACTCCTGTCATTGTCATAAAATATATTCTACCGCTAATGTTACCAGCCGCAACAATTTCCACTCATCTATTAATCTTGGCGTAACTTGTTAGCAGATGCTACGGATTTGTTGCTACAGACGGCCATTAGGTCACAAGATATCTACACATAAATCAATATTTTATGTGACTTTTGTTTTTTTTCCCATTACCATAAGACCATCAAATAAAGCAAAGCGAGTGTGATACTGAATGAATATGCAATCGATATTATCTATAGTTTCCATGGCATCAAAAACAGCATCAAAAGTTGGCGTGGTGGGGCTGATAACTTCGGTTGCCATGCTGTCTCAAACTACCAATGCGGCCAATAACACAACGACTATTCCGCTTGATATGTCTGGAATGAATATTACCAAACATGAAATTGCCGTGATGCAAGTGTTGTCTGAGATTTGTCCGCCGATGCTGAATGGCAATCAAAAGCAGCGTTTTTATAAGTCTTATAACGTACAGTTGCATGAATTAATGCCAACTTTGGATGATCCGAAAGCAGCGATTCAATATCTATCTACTCAGCAAGACTATCGTCAAATTCTACAAGGTATTCGTAGCTGGACGATGGGTTTCTCTAAGCAAGATAACAAAGCGATATGTGAAGATTTAGCCAATGCTGATTTTTAAAAAGTAATTTATGTAAAGAGCATGCAAACTGTAAACATGTAAAACATAAAAGGTAATGATAATCACGACCTTTTATTAGTTACAAGTAATTTTTATTAGCGAAGTCTTAGTTAAGCCGCATGAAATTTAGTAAAGAACTTGCTGCCAGCCGTTTAAATATTAAGTGGTTTGCAGCAAGTTTTTTTTATGCTTATAGATAAATCTAAGTGATACTGCCCCTGCCTATTGCCGCGAACTGCTTTTTAGACTATTCTTGCCTGCGTTATTAATATCTTATGTCAGCTTAGCTATCGTTTCCTTTTAAGGAAGTATATTGCCGCGGTAAGGCCTTAATCTTATGTCTATCGTTCTTTATAGTCACCCCTATTAGCGGATGGCAATCGCAGCGTTAGACCACTTGGTTTCATGATGTGGTGTAACAGTTTATGACAGTAAAGCATGTAAAAAAACAGTTCGTACAACTGGTAGTGAGTATCAGTATTTCTATGAGCGTAGGGATAGCGAATGCTGCCATTCAACCGCCTGAAATGGAAAATGTGGCCTATGTATTGATGGATTATAATACCGGTGAAATATTAGCACAAAAAAATGCCGATCAGGCGCTGCCACCCGCATCACTGACTAAGATGATGACCAGTTATATCATTGAGCAGCGTTTGGCTGCAGGTGATCTGACTGAGGAGGAACAAGTGCTGATGAGCGAGAATGCGTGGTGCCGTGGTAGTAGCAGCCAGTCTTGCATGTACGTACCCGTCAATAAAACAGCCAGCGTTATCGACATGCTGCGCGGCATCATCATTCAATCCGGCAATGATGCTTCTAAAGCCATGGCTGAATATATTGCCGGTAGCGAATCTTCATTTGCCACGCTAATGAATGATCAAGCAAAGAATCTAGGGATGAAGAACACCCATTTCGTGAACGCCACCGGAATGCCTGATGTCGGTCATGAAGCTTCGGCAATTGATTTGGCCACTCTCGCCCGTGCTATTATTAAGAACAGCGGTAAATATTACGATATCTATGCGGAAAAAGAGTTTACTTATAATGGTATCACTCAAGGTAACCGTAACGCTCTACTCGCTACCGACCCTACTGTTGATGGCCTAAAAACAGGTCATACCAATGCCGCTGGCTATTGTTTGGTTGCTTCAAGCAATCGCGATGATATGCGCCTAATTTCTGTCATTATGGGCAGTAAGAGTCAGCAAGAACGTGCCGATCAGTCGCGCGAGCTACTCAACTGGGGCTATGGTCACTTCACTACCGTTACTAAGGCGCCTACAGGACAGTTCGTTGGCAATCTACCAGTATGGTTCGGAGAAGCAAAAGAGATAGAACTGGCTACCGCTGATCACCTGCAAGTCCTAACCCGTAAAACTGAAAGAAATAGAATCTCTACCGCCATTGATATTCCAGATAGTGTAGAAGCACCTATCAAAAAGGGCCAGCAAGTTGGCCAAATGATGGCCGTGATTGATGGCAAAACAGTAGCTTCAGTGCCTATCGTCGCGACCAATGATGTTGCACAAGCAGGCTTTATAACTCGTATGTGGCAACATGTAATGCGCTGGGCACAAGATCTATTCTAAGCTCTCGCAATAAACAAACCGTATAATCCCCAATAAAAAAGAAGCCTATCTATTGATATTTGGCGTCTTTTTTATTACCATCGGCAATTAATTATAAACACTACTTAAGCCAGCCATTTTTTGAGCAGATTGCGTAGTACCTGGCTATCGCTCGTCGCACTATGACACAAATCAACGCCCACTGCCCTTAAACCATACTCAAAACTGTCCAAAGAATAGCTTTTATGCGGCGGATACCAATAGACTAATAATACCCGAGTGGTACCCTCCTGCTCACGGATATAACGCGCTAACTGGACGGCTTTCTCCGGCAATACACCTCTGCAACCATCACCATATCTACGTGAGTCATCGTCAACTGTTCTACGACGGATAGCTCATACTGATGACAGCTTACCGAAGCCCCAAGACGTTGCAGCTCCTCAACGATAATTTGTCCTGATACCGTAAACTTAATGGCATTTTCTATTAATGTCGAGATGACTTGCTTAATTTTATTGATATCCCCTTCAAGAGCATAGTCCATATGTTGAGTTCGGCTGGTAAGCTCTAGGCCTTTTTGCTTAGCTATTTGCTCGAACTCAGATAATAAATCCGCTAATAGCTGTAAGGGATTAAAGTCACCGAGACTGACCCCAACTTGGCCCTTTTCTATCTTATTTAGCTGAATAATTTGCTCAAACGTGCTGTCTAAATGCTGACTGCCTTTATGTATAATGGCTAATACGTCATTTTGCTCCTCATTCAGCGTTTGAGGATTTAGCAGCTGTAAGCCGCCAGAGATGGCATTTAACGATGTTTTTAGCTCATGAGTGATCATACTTTGCAAGTTGTAACGCTGAACATCGAGCGACAAGTTTTTATTGTGCAGCTGCTCCTCAAAAGCGGCCAGCTTCTCAACCTTTTGCTCCGCCACTTTTAAGCGGTCAAATAAGGTGGTAAGTGCCAATCTCGCAAACCTTTGCTAGATTCGCGATGTCTTTAGATAGCCAGTTCAGTTTACGCAAGATAAAATATATCCAGCCCAGACTCAAGCCAATAGTCGCCAGCCACAACCAAATATTTCTAAAAAACCAATTCCAACGTAGCTTATCAATATCTATAGTGATATTAATATAACCGACTAGGATATTGTGATCTGATAGCGCATCATTAATCACATTCGCAGCACTGCTACTACTAGACAATGTCGTTGATAGCTGCTTACTAAGATTAGAGTATTGGGTCCCGCTGCCGGTCATATAATGGCTGGTGACCGCCCGGTTGAAGCTGATACTATCGGCAAACAAAGCGTTGTACCAATCATTGGTTGTCTGTCCGACGGCGGCTCGATTAAGGGTAACGACTGGATGATCGGTTGAATAAAAGACAATGCTTTCGATACTCAAATCATCTTCTAATAAGACGCCGACTTGTCAGACGACCAAATTAGCACCATCAGCAGTAGAGTCACTGTTGATAATGAGGGACAAAGCCATAAACAAAAGATAATAAAAAAGTGGCGATAATAACAATGGCAATCGCTTGCAGGACAGAACGTCGAATATGAGTAGGGATAGTTCTAGCAGAATATGTATACATGCGACTTAGTAACGTTGGGAGCACTTAGGTTGATATTACATGATAAGAAAAAATTATGTTTATTTAGTGATAATTTATAATGATGGCTTCTGGAGCCACCATTATAAATTACGGGTAAAAAGTTATAAAAACAGATAATATAAAGACAAAAAATATTGGAATAAAAAATAGTGAAAAACTTAATAGACACCTTAAGCAGCATATTTAACGTTTTTTAGTGCTATTTTTATCATTCTTTTTATCACGCGTTGTGAACTTTTGCGCACGATTACGCTCACGCTGGCGCAGCTGTTGCTCTTTTGCTTTGGTTGGGGTGTCACTTTTATTAGCGAATGGATTTTCATTGAGCTTAAAGACCACATTAAGCGGTGTGCCCTCTAACTTAAATACTTGACGGAATTGGTTTTCAAGGTAGCGCTGATAGCTCTTAGGTAGAGAGCCCGTTTGGTTACCATGAATAACAATCACCGGTGGATTATGACCGCCGATATGGGCATAACGCAGTTTAATTCGGCGACCACCAACGGTTGGCGGTGGGCTGGCTGCAACGGTATCTTGCAAGATTTGGGTCAAGCGATTGGTTGATACCTCGAACATCGACGATTGATAAGCACGCAAAATTGATGGATATAAATTGCCGACATTAGTACCGTGCAAGGCCGATATTAGATGCACTTTAACATAGGGTATAAAGTTAAAACGGCGATCCATTTCTATCTTAATATAGTTTTTTTGATCGGAGGTCAGACCATCCCATTTATTAATCGCCACCACTAAGGCGCGACCCGCATCAAGCGCATAGCCAATCATATGCAAATCTTGATCAACGATGCCTTCTTGCGCATCAATGACAATGATGGTGACATTGGAATCTTCAATGGCTTGCAAGGTTTTAATAACCGAGAACTTCTCTACTTTTTCATCGATCTTGCCACGGCGACGCACGCCTGCAGTATCAATCAATACATAATCTTTGCCATCACGCTTATAGGGAATATAAATACTGTCGCGAGTGGTGCCTGGCATATCAAATACTACCACTCGGTCCTCACCTAACAGACGGTTAACTAAGGTCGATTTACCCACGTTTGGACGACCAATAATGGCAAGCTTTAGGCCATTCGGCTCCTGTACCGTCTCTTGTTCAGGCATATCTGCGGTGAGCACTTCTAGTAAATTGCCCACCCCGCGCCCATGACTGGCTGCCATAGGATAAGGCTCGCCCAAACCTAAGGCATAAAATTCAGCGGGTGCGGAATCATGAACGCCATCAACTTTATTAGCAACCACATAGACTGGCTTGCCTAATGTATGCAAAAACTTGCCAATCTCAGCATCAGCACCAATCATACCTGCACGCGCATCGACCACAAAAACAATGATATCAGCTTCATGAATCGCAGTATGCGACTGCTCAGACATATAATCGTCAATATCACCCCTGCCATCGTCCGCCTCACCGATACCACCGGTATCTACAACGATAAATGCTTTACCTTCATATTCGGCATCACCGTACTGACGATCGCGGGTCAGACCTGATAGGTCGGCAACCAATGCCTGCCGACTTTTGGTGAACTGATTAAATAAGGTAGATTTACCTACATTTGGGCGACCAATCAAGGCGACCACAGGCTTAATACTCATGTGTTACTCTCAGTGACGGACAATGATGACAGCGAATAGGCTGTATATTACCGCAAACTTAAATGGATTATAGTAATAAAAAAAGTCATAATAAGATAGATAGCTGACGGCTACTAAACGATTGATTAGTATAGCAATTTAATTTGATGGCAATCGATCGACCACTCAATAACAAATCAGCGTTTAACATATAGCGAATTTGCTAAGGGCGCATAGATTACGCGAAACAAAGGTTTTAAACAAGTAATTTACACAAGGCGTTAAACGCTGTCCAAGCAGCTTTTAAATTTTATACCATTAAGAGTCGTTTCTTTACAATTAAGCTCGATGATAACCATTAATCAAAGTCTTATAAATAGTCATCACTGAGCTTAACATGCTAACGGCTTAACGTGCTAATTGCCAAAAGGCTACTTGCCCTGATTTACTTTGGGTCATCAAGCGGCTGTCTTGTACTTGTAAATTGGTCAGCGCCCCTTTGGTCTGGACGCGGCTCACGATATTACCAGTCGCCGGATCGAATAAATGCACCACCCCATCAAGGTCACCGACAGCAATATAATTACCAATCATAACCGGATTGGTTAACTCACGATAACCGAGCGCGTCACTTTCCCACAATGTTTGTCCATTGCTG
This sequence comes from Psychrobacter urativorans, assembly GCF_904846675.1. Lineage (GTDB taxonomy): Bacteria > Pseudomonadota > Gammaproteobacteria > Pseudomonadales > Moraxellaceae > Psychrobacter > Psychrobacter urativorans_B. The sequence continues at coordinate 80,290 of NZ_CAJHBT010000008.1, forward strand.
CGGTTATAGGCGATAACCTTGCCGTCTAAACTGGTGCCAATCACTTGCTGGTTATTGACTGCCAGTGCTTTAAGACTGGCAAGCTCATTGACGAACATGACCTGCCGCGATGCCAAATCAATGCCTAACAGCTGACCGCTATAGCTGACTGCAAACAGCTGATTATTATCAACGATAGGCATGCCATCGACATCGCTCATGCGTTCGACTTCGCTACTACCCACGCCCACACCGACGCGACGTGACCACTGCGGCAGACCGCTATCAGTGGTAATAGCATGTAAGCGACCATCAGCGGTAGCAATCAGTGCGGTTTTATCATCTAATAGCGTTGGTGCCGCAGCGCCGCGCACACTGATTGCCGGTACTTGAGTGGTAAATTGCCAAACCGACTGACCCGTTTGTAGCGACAAACCATGCAAGAGACCATCATTACCCGATAAAATAACGCGGTTATTACTGATCAATGCTGGCGTCAACACTGAGCCTGATAGCTGCTGCTGCCAGCGTTTAGAACCTGTCATACTGTCAAAGGCCAGCACTTTCCCGCCACGGGTACTAATAACCGCGGTTTGACTGAACGCATCTAAGGCCACGCCGCCAGTGATTTGTTCGCCGACATTGATTGACCATAAGCGCTGACCAGCATTATCAAAACCGGTTAAATCACCACCCCTTGAGGCAAGAACGATTTGGCCGTTATCATAGCCCACTTGTAAACTGAGCGGATCTTTTTTGCTGGCTTTTTTATTGCCAACATTGACATTGAATACTGGCTGCAGCACACTAATCGGCTGGGCAATTTGTACTAATTTTACAGGATCATGAATAACCGGTTTGATACCACGGTTACACCCAATAACAGCAGTCGTCATCAGCGCCAACACTGCCACTTGCATGACAGTCGCTTTTATAGTCTTGCCTGTTATGATTTTATTGGAGCGAATAGATGGGTTCATTATATGTTCTCACTACGAATAAATGGACTATTATTTAACCAATAAATGACTAATATACCCGCTAGCAATAAAAAAGCAAATAGCGCTATGCATTAATATTAGTATGACAGTATTACCTGTTTATATTATTCTACTGACTTACTGTGTCGCTTGGGCTGGCGTGCTTGGAGCATTAGGTGCGCTAGGATTATTAGCAACTTCACCTTCTTCAATATTCTCGATGACTAACGGCTGCTCAGAGGCAGTAGAAGCTTGAACAAGACTGGCTTGCTCACTGATTGCTTCAGGAACAATACCCAAACTTTCCATCTTTAGCCCTAATACCGCACGCGTCTCATTGCGACCGCGCAATAATTCCCAAGCATTACTATAAGATTTAATCGCGGCATCTTTATTGTTTCTTGCTAAATGAATGTCACCCAACAGCTCTTGCTGACTGGCTTCAAACGAGCTTGGCATATCATTATTAGCTTGAGCTAACGCCGCATCAGCATCGCCTGAGGCTAGCAAAGTTTCGGCATAACGCAGACGGGTCACGGCACTTAAACCGGCATCACCCAAATCAATCGCTAAGGCCTTTTTTAGACTATCAGTTGCGCCTTTAAAATCATCACTATCAACTTGCCCGCGCGCTTTAATCATGAGCGCTTGCCACGCATAAACAGAGCCGCCATGGGTGCTGACCAGCGCATCAATGTCTTTATTGAGCTTTGCACGACCGTCTGCAAGTGCGGTTTGGGCTTCTGCCTCTAGGTCTGGATTTTGCGCAGCCAAACTGACTTCTTCATTTAGCCTTTGAATATCTGCATATTGATCGGCGGCAACGGTATCTACGCGAGCATGGTTATCTTGCCAGTACGTCCAGCCAAAATAACCAGCTAGCGCCAATAAAATAGCGGTAATGATATAGCTACCATACTGCTTAAGCGCTTGCGTCGAATTGTCTGCATTTGGCGAATTAGGGGTCAGAGCCATGTTTGTTTACCTGATAAAATCTAGTGACTAGAGGTATAGTTGCTATAAGACTAACTTCTTAAATTAAGTCTATATACAATCATTTATTTATATTGAGAAATTTTCTGCAGCCGATAACCAATCTTGCGCGGCAGTCGTTTGCTCACCGGTCTGCATGTTTTTAATACTGATAATATTATCTTCAAGCTCTTGCTGCGCCAAAATCACTGTCAAAGCGGCCCCTGACTTATCGGCCTTTTTCATTTGCGATTTTAAACTGGTGGCACTCGCCATTTTAATCCGCAAGTCTGGACGATCATAACGCAATTTTTGCGCATAATTAATGCCAGCGCTATACACCTCAGGGTGCGTAACCACAAAGATATCACAAGCTGAAGTCTCAGCAAATGGCGCAACCGCATCAATCAATAATAATAGACGCTCAAGACCCATCGCAAAGCCAACAGCAGGCTCAGACTTAACAGGTTTATCATTACGGGCACCGATAGATTTTAATTGTCCAATCAGCCCGTCATAACGACCGCCGGCACAGACTGTCGCTTGGCTACCAAGCTTATCCGTTACCCACTCAAAGACGGTTTTATTATAATAATCAAGACCGCGTACCAGATGCGGATTGATTTCATAGTCGATACCAAGCGCCGTTAGATAGGTTTGTACTTCTTCAAAATGTATAATACTATCGGCACCTAAGAAGTCAGCCAGCTTGGGGGCATCGGACAACACGGCTTGAGTGCTCGCCTCTTTACTGTCTAAAATACGCAGCGGATTGGTAGTCAAGCGGCGTTTACTATCCTCATCTAACTGATCGTGCTTATCGGTTAAATAAGCAACTAGCGCTTCACGATACGCATGGCGCTCATCAAGCTCACCTAAACTATTTAGTTGCAAACGCATCTCATCTTTTAGGCCCAATTCTTGCCACATTAGATGAGTCATAGCAATGAGTTCCGCATCCGCATCCGGTAGCGGACTACCGAAGCTTTCCACCCCTAATTGGTGAAACTGACGGTAGCGACCTTTTTGCGGACGCTCATAACGAAACATCGGGCCGATATACCATAATTTGGGCGTGTCACTGCGCAATAGATTATGCTCAATGACCGCGCGTACTGCACCAGCTGTCCCTTCAGGACGCAACGCGAGCGGCGTGGGTGGATCAGACTTATCCGTAAAGCTATACATCTCTTTTTCGACAATATCCGTAGCACCACCAATAGCACGAGCAAATAAATCAGTCTGCTCAACAATAGGCAAGCGAATATGCTCATAACCATATCTGCCTAATACGTTTGCCAATACGGCCTCTAAATGCAGCCACTTTGCCGATTGTTCTGGCAAAATATCGTTGAACCCTTTAATTGCTTTAATCATGGTACGGTGACATCCTCAAACGTTATCGCTGTTATCTTTATTTTTAGTACTTAAATTTATATTAATGGTGCTAAACGCTATTTTACCCGAATGATTTCATTTTCGCGTAACTTCGCTAGCTCTTCGGCATGAGAACGTACCATACCTTCAATCTCATCGACCAAATTATTGGTATCGATAAGATGGCTTTTTTCGCCCATGCGATATACTAGCGATTTTTTTGTGGCACCGACAATACCAATATCTGCTTCTTTAGCTTCACCAGGGCCATTAACTTTACAGCCAATCACTGATAAATTCATTGGTTCACGAATGTCTTCCAAGCGTGACTCTAAAGCGGTCATCACTCTAATCACATCAAACTCTTGTCTTGAGCAGCTAGGACAAGCAATAAAATTGACGCCATTAGAACGAATATTAAGCGATTTTAGAATATCAAAACCAATTTTAATTTCTTCTTCAGGTTCCGCAGCTAGTGAGATACGGATAGTATCGCCAATACCATCGAGCAACAAGCCGCCGAGCGCAATAGCAGACTTGACCGCACCTGTACGATATACACCCGCTTCGGTGACCCCTAAATGTAGCGGATTATCAATTTGCGCTGATATTAATCGATACGCATCCAAGGTTAAAAATACATTACTGGCTTTAACCGATATTTTATATTGGTCAAAGTTTAAACGCTCTAATATATCAATATGGCGCATGGCGGATTCGAGCATCGCCTCACCTGTCGGCTCACTATATTTGCGCTGGATTTCTTTTTCTAGCGAGCCAGCATTTACACCGATGCGGATAGGAATATTATGATGCCTAGCACAAGCGACCACTTCACGGACTTTAGCATCGCTACCGATGTTACCGGGGTTAATACGCAGGCAATCAGCACCCGCTTCGGCAACGGCAAGAGCAATTTTGTGGTCGAAATGGACGTCTGCTACTAACGGTACACTGACTAATTTGCGTATTTTACCAAAAGCTTCTACGGTATCCATCGTTGGCGTAGATACCCGCATAAAATCGGCACCGGCCTCAACACAACGCTCTATTTGCGCTACGGTTGCTGCCACATCACAGGTGTCAGTATTGGTCATACTTTGTACACTAATTGGTGCATCGCCACCAATGGCAACATCACCGACGTATATTTTTTTAGTAAGACGACGGTTAATAGGCGCTGACGTTGACATACAAAAATCCTTAGATTGAGCAAAACATATAAAAATAGAAATAGCGGCTTAAAAAAACGACTGCTTAAATAAATTATAAATTAGGGTGACAATTCAAAACTCGCCCGCTTACCTGCTGCATATTGATCGAGAACAACAGTTTCTTGGTCTAGCAATAAGCGCACATTATCGACATTATCAATTTCAATATTGAATGGCAGCATGCCCGTTAGTTTATAATCACCGCGAGTCTGACTGCCGCTCATAAGGCTATTGCCGGAGGCATCAGTGATATTAATAATGGCTGTATCAGTCAATATCACTTGTAAGGAAGCATAGCCTAGGCTCTGATTATCGCTATCACCGCCCAAATTGAGCGCAGAACCAGACGCGCCAATCTCATTACTTTGAGTATTAATCGCTGCGCCTTGCGCTTGTTCTGTGGCGGTTAATTCATCAGTAACCGGACTTGTTGCTTGGTCATTTTTACTGGCATTACTGACCATACGAAATAAGAATATCACTAAAACAATCAGGGCAATAACGGCCACAATCAATAGTGGATTAAAACGAATTCGGCTCTGGCTATCACGCTGCAAAGTGCCCATAGGCCGCAGTGGTAACTCGCTGTTGCTTGCTGCGCGCAACTTAAGCGCCTCAGGATAAGTGGCATCAAAGCTGGTCGCTACTTGAGCGGCGTCTAAATCCAAAAACTTCGCATAATTGATCGCAAAACCGCGAGCAAAGGCGGCTTGTGGCAAGTCATCAAAACTTTCATCTTCTAGCGCCTGCAAATGACGCTTTAAAATAAACAGCTCACTTGATGCCTCCTCTAAGCTCAATTTTTTACTTTGTCGGGCGTGCTGCAACATAGCCCCAAAGGATTGTTGAGCTTTAGCAGGCTGTTCGTTTGATAGTGATTGGGTCATGTCCAAGGAGCCTGTGGATTATTAAGCCAAGTTTTAAGCTTTTTGGCCTCCTCACTTAATGGATAAGCGGATAAAAGCTGCTGCGCTAACTGCTGACGCGTAGGGGTATCATTTTGAGCGGCGGCAAGTTTAATACCTTGCAATAGCAAACGCGGACTTGTACTCTGACCTTGCACCAATATCAACGTCTCTTCATAGAGGCGCTGTGCTTGCGGTATACGCTGCTGTTCAAGCAACAAGTCAACCAGCTCAATATGAGCAATTAAACTATTACGATTGCCATCTAATGCCCGCAAAAAAGCTTTTGCGGCAGCAGGATGGTCATTCAGTGTCATATAAGTGCGGCCCAAGTTTTCAAGCGCCCCAATACGGCCGTCATAACCAAGCGCTGACCCTGCAATTTCAAACTGCTCTACCGCCTCACTATAGCGATTCATCTGTGATAAATACACACCATAATTATTACGTGCCTGCTCAAAGTCTTTATCAAGCGCAATCGCTTTTTTAAAATATTGATCCGCTTTTTCAAGATTAAGACGACTGCCTTCTTGCTGCAATAAAACGCCCATCATATCATAGGCCGGCGCGTATCTGCTATCTGCAGCGAAAGCTTTTTCCAGTTGCTGCTGCGCAGAATCAAGCTCATTTTTACGAATATATTGCGCGGCAAGCGAGGTGCGAACACGTGCTACCTCTTCTTTATTAGTGTTACGGTTATTGCTCGGCTGCGTTGACGTTTGATAGCTTGTGCTACCCAACAAATCATTCGTTGGAGAATTTTGACACCCTGTCAGTAAGACGGCCAATAGCGCAGTTGCTAGTAAGTAAACGTATTTTTGAGATTTGATCTGACAAGAATATTTAGAGCTCATTATGGCCGCCATCATAAAACTGAGGATCGATATCAAGGTTCATCACTGTAATTCAACGAGCCATCAGTTTAATGGATTTAGTCTGCATAAGTACAGTTTAGTTGCTATAACTACATTTCTGTTACCATCAACGTGGATAAACAATAACTGACGCGCTATAAATGACTCATTTTTAAGCGTTTTCACGATCTTTAATACTTTGCTGCCACGCCGCAGAACGTCTGGTACGATCCGCGACCTGTCCAACCAATTGACCACAAGCGGCATCAATATCATCGCCGCGAGTTTGGCGAATGGTACAAACAAATCCGGCTTCGCTTAAGATATTACTAAAGGCATGAATACGATTATTACTAGATTTATCGTAACCGGCGTGTGGAAAAGGATTAAATGGAATCAGATTGATTTTGCTAGGCAAACCTTCTAATAAAGCTACCAACTGATGAGCATGTTCATCGTGATCATTGACGCCATCTAGCATGACATATTCAATAGTGACATGTTTCTTATGGCGGGGATTAACGTCATGCACATAATTTTTTGCAGCGGCAATCAGCTCATTTAAAGGGTATTTTTTATTAATCGGAACCAGCTCGTTACGCAATTCATCGTTAGGCGCATGCAAAGATATCGCCAGTGCCACATCGACATCTTGCGCAAGCTGATACATTTTGGGTACCACACCTGAGGTTGATAAGGTAACGCGGCGCTTGGATAAGCCATACGCATGATCACTTAACATCAGCTCCATAGAGCCAACAACTGGACGGTAATTCAACAGCGGCTCGCCCATACCCATCATGACTACATTAGTCACTTGGTTGTCCCATAAGGTATGGTCAACGCCCTCTAAGCTGTCTTGATCATCGGTCATATAAGAGGCGTTAGCGACCCACAACTGACCGATAATTTCAGCGGCAGTCAAATCACGCTCAAAGCCCTGTTTACCGGTACTACAAAAGCTGCAATCTAATGCACAACCCACTTGTGATGAGACACACAAAGTCTTACGGCCATTGACCTTGCTATCATCTGCCGGTATCAATACCGTTTCGACCAACGAGCCACCAGTGACTTCAAATACCCATTTACGGGTGCCATCATCACTATATTGACGATGGATGACTTTTGGCGGGGTCACACAAGCATTGGCTGACAATTTATCACGCAAGCCTTTGCTTAAATTGGTCATCTGTTCAAAGTCGGTGACCCCCTGCTGATAAATCCACTTAATTACTTGGGTAGAACGAAATGGCTTTTCGCCAATACTTTTAAAGTAGTCAGCAAGTTGCGTTTTTGTCATACCTAATAGATTAGTTTTAGCCTGCGTCTCATCCAATAGCTTGATGCTATTGTTGCGTTTAGCTGGGGTGTGCGCTTGTACTGGCTGAGCGTGCGTGGCAATAGTTGTGGCATTAGTTTCAGTGAGAGTTGACATAATCGGTGACCTGTTGGCATAGAAGCTTATTAACGTAAAAGCTTGTTAGCATGGAAATTTGTTAGCTTAAAAGCTTGTTAGCATAAAATAAAAATGCAATAAAATCGGGTATTAGCAATCCATTATGAGCGCAGATGGTATGGCTTATATATTAAGTCTATGCTGATAAAGGATTGATAACGCTGGTTAATTAACAATGGTTGGTTTTTATGAATGATTGGCTTTTAAAATCCATGATATAGAATGAAGATACACTTATCATGAGGGAAGCGGACAGCAATTTCAATAAGCAATCAAACCTATGAAGCAATTAATAATAGGTCAAACGGCTTATACCCTATCGGATATAAGCCGTTTAGCAATGCTATTTTGTTGCAACACTACTGGTTAATCCTAAACCCTATTGATAGTTATAAATTCATAGGGTTCACTATTAATATAATACTTAGCGCGTGCGTGCACATACTTCGTCATCATTGAAGAAGTAGCTGATTTCACGCTTGGCTGATTCAGCTGAATCTGAACCATGAACCGCGTTTTCATCGATGCTGCTAGCAAAATCAGCACGGATAGTGCCTTTGTCAGCGTCTTTTGGGTTAGTTGCGCCCATGATTTCACGATGCTTAGCAATGGCATTTTCGCCTTCTAGCACTGATACCAATACCGGACCTGACATCATAAAAAATTTTAGATCATTATAAAATGGACGCTCAGCGTGCTCAGCGTAAAAACCGCCTGCTTTTTCGTCATCAAGTTGCAGCATTTTAGCCGCAACGATTTTTAGGCCGGCTTGTTCAAAACGGTCGTAAATTGCGCCAATATGGTTGCCAGCAACAGCGTCAGGTTTGATGATAGATAAGGTACGTTCGATAGCCATGAAAATCTCCTAATAAATGAAAAATTGATACACAAAGCATATTATATATGATTACCATGCCTAATAACTTTATAGTGGTTTACTAAGCGTATGATTGTTGTCTATTATAATGATTGAGACTATAAATGATAGGGGCAATTTATGAGAGCAGCCTACCTAAACGTAAACTTAATGTTCATGCTATGAATAAAACCTTATATAAATAGTATAAAAAACCCCAATGCTTAGCACTGAGGTTTTTTTTCAATCACAACAAGCTATTTTAACTATATAGCAGATAAACTATGCATCATACGGATCACGTAAAACGATAGTCTCATCACGCTCAGGACCGGTTGAGATGATATCAACTGGGCAATCGATTAACGCTTCGATGCGTTTGATGTAGATTTTGGCGTTTTCAGGTAAGTCATCATAGTTAGTAATGCCAACGGTAGACTCACTCCAACCTTCAAGCGTTTCGTATTTTGGCGTTACTGACTCATAGAATTCAGCATCATGTGCGCCGGCACATTCGGTTTCTGGTAAATCATAACCAACACCAATAAGCAGCTCTTCTAAACCGTCTAAGACGTCAAGCTTGGTCAAGCAAATACCTGTTAGTGAATTTAATACAACTGCACGACGCAAGGCTGCAGCATCGAACCAACCACAACGACGCGCACGCCCAGTAGTCGCACCAAATTCATGACCAACTTTGGCTAAATGTGCGCCAACATCATCGAACAATTCAGTTGGGAATGGGCCACTACCCACACGGGTGGTATAAGCTTTGGTAATACCCAATACGTAGTCTAAATATAATGGGCCAATACCAGTACCGGTAGATACGCCGCCAGCGGTAACGCTTGAGCTGGTCACAAACGGATAAGTACCGTGATCGATATCAAGTAAAGTACCTTGTGCGCCTTCAAACATCAGGTTTTTACCGGCACGGCGCAGTTGGTCGAGCTCTTCGGTCACGTCAGTAACCATACCTTTAATTGCTTTTTTCCACTCTTGGCACAGCTTATAAGTCTCATCAAAATCAATAGCATCGACTTTATAATACTGAGTCAATTGGAAGTTATGATATTCGATAAGGTTACGTAATTTTTCTTCTAAGTCATCACGGAATAAGTCCACAAGCTTAATCGCACGGCGCGCGACTTTATCTTCGTACGCAGGCCCAATACCGCGACCAGTAGTACCGATTTTACCGCTACCGCGCTTGGCTTCACGAGCTTGATCCAGTGCCACGTGATAAGGCATGATAAGCGGGCAGTTTGGAGAGATACGCAAACGCTCACGAACCGGTACGCCATTATCCTCTAGACCTTTCATCTCTATAAGCAAAGCATCAGGTGCTAACACCACGCCATTACCGATGAAGCAGGTAACACCTTCACGTAGAATACCAGATGGGATTAAATGTAAGACGGTAGTTTTACCATCTACAACTAGCGTATGCCCTGCATTATGACCGCCTTGAAAGCGTGCAACTGCTGAGGCTTTTTCGGTAAGCAGATCGACGATTTTACCTTTACCTTCGTCGCCCCATTGGCTACCTAAAACTACGACATTCTTACCCATGATCAATCCTTACCTTTATGTATTGAGGTGTGTACGATAACTATTCTTATACTTGAAATTAAATACTAGAAAAATTCGATATTAAAACTATTAATTGCTAAAATTAAGAAAAAAACTGTAAGTTAAATGCTTGTGAGCTGCCATTGAGTGCCCGCACCGTTTAAGCGGTGCGTGACGCCTACAGGACAGTCATCTATATCTAACGGCATAGTGACGCGATAGCCTCGTTGGCGTAGACTCGCAACTTGTTGCTGTAATGCTTGTAGTTGTGTTTCATCTGCATCATTCATAGCGGTATAATCGACAATAACGACTGTCGGCTTATCAAGCTGAATATGAGCCAACAGACGACTGACATCCATACTAAAGCCCGTTGCAGCGCGAGGCTGTTGCTCATTACTATTACAGTTGCTTTGACTGTCGCTTTGCAAGCCATCAAAACGCCCGCCGCGAACTAAGGGTTGGGTCTCATTATTGATATAGCCGTTAAAGACGATACCGGTATGATAGTGATAACCTGACAGCTCAGTCACATCAATGCTGACTTGACATTGCCATTGGTCTTGCAAATGAGTGGTTAAGCGTTGTAATTCATCAACCGCTGTCGCGATATACGCGTCTTTTTGAGCGGCGTCTGATAACTTGGTCAATAGCTGCGTCATGTCGTGCCCAAAGCGCGCCAAGGCATAAAAGTCATCACCCATCGGTAAGGCTTGGCAGACGCGCTTGAGCTCAGGCAAATTCTTATTGGCATATAAATGCATGAGTTGTTCAGTGTCATTATCAGACAACTGCGCTAATACTGCTAAGCGCTTGAATATGGCCACATGACCCAAATCGACATGCAACGCAGCGCTCATATTTAGCTTATCTATCATACCAAACAGCACATCTATCAGCTCAATATCGGCGCTAAGTGACGCACAACCGAAAATCTCCGCGCCTAATTGTAATGGCGTACGCGAACCAAATAAGCCCGATGGTAAAGTATGAATCACATGACCGGCGTAACAATAACGCGCAACACCCTCGCCGCCATGATGCGCATCAATACGCAAAATCTGCGGGGTAATGTCCGCACGCACGCCCATTAAACGACCAGTAATTTGGTCAATAATCTTAAAAGTTTGGCGTTTTAAATCTTCTGAGGCTTCACTCAACAAAGACTCAGTAAACTCAATCATTGGCGGACAAACCATCTGATAGCCGTAGGTGACAAGCTGTTGGGTCAACTGATGACGCAGCATTTCTTGTTTTTGGGCATCCTCAAATAATACATCAGCCACGCCATCAGGTAGCAGCCAGCTATTAGCGACTTCGGCCGCGTAGTTGCTTAAAAAGAAGTTACTTACAGAAAAATTACTTAGGTCAGAGATAGAGTTATTATTAACCTCAGTACTATCAGGGCTAGACTCAGCATTATTTGTCGAGGTTAACGGGGCGGGTACAGCAGAATCAGAACTGGCAGACACAATAAATCCTTGTTTGGCGTATCGCTTACCAAAAAACGCGGCATTATAAGGAATTGTTTATCATCAAATCAATGAGGCACACTGGCTGTTTTTAGGACAGTTTTTTAGCGCGCAACCTCATTAGCCCAATTATCATAAACAAACTAGGTAACACCAAAAAGGTGATACTAAAATTAATTTAAAACTAAGTTAGAATGACAAAACGACTAAATTAATGCGATAAATAATCAAGGCACTTTATGCCCAAGTTTAGCATAGCTACCAAGTTTCGCCTAGTCACAATTAGGCCTAATCTTTAACTGAATCATTATTAAATATCAGTGTGATACTGTAAGCTTAACGGCAGTTTTTTACAGTTATTAGCGTAGTTTTTTGCCTTTATAATATAGCTCAGTAACCGAGCTCAACCTTACTCTAGTGTCGTCACCGGCACTATTTGCGCTACGCCTACGCGGCTGACTCATGTTACACTGGCGCAACTTTTTATAGGCTAATTATTTTGCCCGTTAATTTATAACAAATTATTTATTGCTTTATAATGCATGGTTTATAGCCAATCATCCTCGGCCCCTCTTCTATTCACATTATCTATCACGGAGATCTTATGTCCTCTGACTATCATCCCAATCCTGCCATTAACCAAACCAATGTGTTAGGTACTGAGCTTGCCAGCTGTTGCTTTGATCCCATTACCGGCTATTACCGTAACGGTTTTTGTCATACAGGTAATCATGACGTCGGACAACACACCGTTTGCGTCAAAATGACCAGTGAGTTTTTAAACTTCTCCTCTAGCCATGGCAACGATTTGATTACTCCACTGCCTGAATACAACTTTCCGGGTCTAAAGCCAGGTGATTATTGGTGCATCTGCGCCCTACGCTGGGTTGAAGCATTAGACTTGGATGTCGCACCGCCAATTAAGCTGACTGCGTGTCACGAAAGCTTATTAACCCTAGTCGATATGGAAACCTTAAAACGCTATGCTTTATAAGGTTTCGATGAGGGTTTATTAACACTTATTTTATTAATGTAAGTTTTCATTAATAACACTACTTTTATTACAATTTGAGGGAGGGGTATGAATCAGGATAACGACCCGTTGGTCAGTACCAAAACTCGTATCACCCCTAATACGAATGTTAGCCGTATTTACTCTGATAATATGGCTGAGCTGCCGTATATGGACAATTCTGACAGTTATATCTATGGCGATGCGGATGCGACGCCAGAAGATACCATTGAGACCATGACGGTCTATGATCCCGAATCTGAGCGCTATGAAGACATTGATGTATCAAGCGATGATGAGGTAGTCAACTGCTACGCCTATTCGCGTAAAACCGGTGAGCCGATCAACAAAATAGCGCTTAGTGATGTCAGTAAAGCCTTGACCAATAATGGACAGTTCATTTGGCTTGGTCTGTATGAGCCTAGTCTGCAAACTATCGCTGAGGTGCAAGACGCATTTGATTTGCATGAACTGGCGATTGAGGATGCATTCGCGGACCATCAACGTGCTAAAGTCGAAAGCTATGATAACGATACGATATTTGTAGTGATACGTACGGCTAAGCTTGAAGATAACGTTATTCTCTATGGTACCACCGCGATGTTCATGGGTAAAAACTATCTAATTACTATCCGTAATGGCCCTTCAAACTCTTACGCACCAGTACGCGCGCACTGTAACCGTCGCCCTGAAAAGCTGCGAATGGGACCCATTTTTGTCTTGCACGCTATTCTTGACTTTATTGTCGATAACTATATGCCGGTCACCGATCGTTTAGGCAGCTATTTACGAGAACAAGAGCGTAATATTTTTACTTATGAGTTTAATAAAGAGACGCTAAGAAACTTATATGAATTAAAGTCGCAATTGGTACATATGCGCGCCGTTATTTTACCCGTACAAGATATCTGTAAGTTTTTTATCAATCATAACAAAAGTGATTTGGTCTCTCCGTTTTCGCATGCTGCCAAGCCCTATTTCCGTGACGTTAATGACCATCTGTTACACTCGTTAGATGCGATTAACGGTCTTAACGAGATGCTAAGCGTAGTGATGAATACCTACTTAGCTATGGTCAATATGGGACAGAATGAGGTCGTCCGTAAGCTTGCCGCTTGGGCAGGTATCTTAGCGGTACCGACAGCGATAGCGGGTATCTACGGTATGAACTTTGACTTTATGCCTGAGCTACATTGGAAATATGCCTACCTCGCTATCATTGCGTTTATCGGCTCATTATGTAGTTTTTTATACCTCAACTTTAAAAGACTGGGCTGGTTATAAGCATAAATTTGTCAATATGGTTTAACCGTCAAGTAGAATTAATAGAAATTACACTATAAAAAAAGGGCCAATTATTAGCCCTTTTTTTATAGTGTAATAGTCAGACTCTATTTTAGCTAATCATACTGACATCGAGACCGGCTGACTTTTCAGCAGCAGTGACTGTTTGGCGGATCAGAGTATTAATAGTCATGGGACCAACACCACCGGGTACTGGGGTATAAGCACCGGCGACTTCTTGCATCCCTTCTCTTTGCGTGTCGCCCACACCGCCAGTTTTGGAGGGATGGAAACCAGCATCAATCACCACTGCACCCTCTTTTATCCATTCTGTTTTAATTAGCTCAGGTACGCCCACAGCCCCAACAATGATGTCAGCGCGCTTCACATAAGCGGCCAAATCTTCGGTATGCGAGTGGCACATAGTCACTGTACAGTTGGAGTTGAGTAGCATCATCGCCATTGGCTTACCTAAGATAGGACTGCGACCGACTACGACTGCCTCTTTACCGGATAGCTCAATATTATAATGACGCAGCAAATGCATCACACCCTGCGGAGTGCAGGAACCGAAGGCTGGCTGCTGCATACTCATACGCCCAAAACCAAGACAGGTCACACCATCGACGTCTTTTTCGAGGTCAATCTGCTCAAAGCAAGCACGCTCATCAATATGATCAGGCACCGGATGTTGCAGTAGAATACCGTGGACGTCTTGGTTGTCGTTGAGCTCATCAATCTTGGCAAGTAGCTGCTCATTAGTAGTGACGCTTGGCAATTCTACCTTCATAGAATCCATACCGACACGCTTACAAGCGTTACTTTTCATACGTACGTAAGTGGCAGATGCTGGATCGCCACCGACTAAAATAGTTGCCAAAATTGGTGTACGACCCGTTTTTTCTTTAATCACATCGACGCGCACGCGCAGCTTTTCTTCTATCTGCTTTGCCAGCGCTTTACCGTCCATCACAATGGCTGATTTACGGTCAGACGAGGTCTGATCCTCGTTGGTTTTAGTCGCAGTTGGCGTAGCAGGTGACATAGCGGTTGGCGCATTTGACATAGTAACTCCATCAATTAGGCGATAAAAGGTAAAAATAGCACTAAATTAAGCATGGTATTGTACCTGCCTCGCTAGTAAAAACCTAGCCGTTAACACTACCTAGATTAAAATTCTTAGTGATTCTTTCTTATTAGCTTATCACTACCGATATCAACTTCTCACTGCTAACGACACTTTAAACATAAACCTCATAACTGGATTCCAAAGACCAAGAATCATTAATCATTAATCATTAATCATTATATTTATTTGTTTTCAATATGTGCGGTAGGATTGACTTCAGAATAGCATCTACACGGACAGATTTGAGATTGCACACATAATAGGTTACCCTCGTGTCACATAAATGTTACATATATTTAACATAAATGTCGTTTTCTTCATTACTACTACGATTAGTTATGTCTCAAATACCGTTGATTAGTGAAAAGTCACTTATCAATGTGCTTATTACAGCTGTTACAGGCTGTCTAAATTTAGCACAGGTTAACGACCTAGTGCTTATCTGTATTTATGCTATGACTGCTTATTATATGAGCACTTATTAATAGTAGCCGTTACTACTGCATATAACTTTTTTAAGCATCATGACACCCTCATGATAAGCCGCTGGTATTGAGAGTCGTTCCTATTATTTTATCCATACCATTCACGGGGTAAATGGTAATTAGAACAGAGTTATGACACTCATCTTTACCATTTTTCTATGACTGCAGGTTATAGCGTGGCCCAATGCAGTAGATTTGTGGTCTGTATTATATTTCAAAAGTTAGGTTTCTCTAGTAGAAGCCAAATTTTATTCATCTATAACAATTGCGAGGTATGAGTTTGAAAACTGAGTCATTGTTTCAATTTTCAGCGTTAACTATCATTTTATTATTAGTGGCATTTTATGGAGGGACTTATTTCTTATCTTTATTAATTAAAAAAGACAAAGAGACGACCTCTGGTTTTATGGTGGCAAGTCACAGCGTCGGCTTTGGTATGGGGGCGGCAAGTATGACTGCCACATGGATTTGGGCGGCATCATTTTATGCAGCGGCCACTTCCGGCTATAAATATGGGGTTTCAGGGCCGATACATTATGGTTTTTGGGGCGCGCTGATGATTTTATTCATCTATCCGTTCGGGATGCGTTTTCGTGAGCTGGCACCCAATGGTCACACCTTAGGTGAGCTGATTCACGCCCGCCATGGCTCATCAAGCCAATTAATTTTAGCCATATCCAACATTATGGGCAGCTTAATTAGCTTGATGGTCAACTTTACTGCTGCCGGTGCCCTAGTATCTGTATTGTCACCGCTATCGTTCCAGACGGGTGTGATTATCGCTGGTGTCGGGGTGCTTAGCTATACCTTATACCTTAACCTCGGGCTTTCGTGCCTCGGTGTTTACCGATTTTGCTCAATTGGTCGCCTTGATGGCGATTGGTATCGTTATTATTCCAGCAGTGCTATTCTCTATGGGTGGTCCTGCAGTTATGGTTAGCGGACTATCAAACCTAACTTTTGAGCAGCAAGATTTCTTTTCCTCTGAGGCCTTTTTACAGCAAGGCGCGCCGTTTTTTGTCGCCGTTTTGGCTTATGCCATCGGTAATCAGACCATTACTCAACGCTTATTTGCGATTGATAAAAATAAAATAAAAGCCACCTTTATTACCGCCACTGTCGGCTATGCCGGTATCGTCATCGGCCTTGGCATGATAGGTCTGATGGCAGTAACGATCGGTGTAGAGCCGCTTGATGGCAATATGAATAACCTGATTCCACAGATGGTTAGTATGTATCTACATCCAGTATTTATTGCGCTATTCTTTATTTTAGTTATCGGTTCATTATCGTCAACCGCTGACTCAGATTTATCAGCCCTGTCAGCTATTATGATGGCCGACGTCTATGGCAAGAATATTGCCAAAAAAGGCGGCGTGAAACCCAAAACTATGATGCTAGTCGGTCGTGGCACTATGATTGTCGCCACTGCCGCCGGTCTTGTTTTTGCCAGCTTTAAGCTTGATATTCTAGTGATGCTAGTATTTGTGGGTGCATTATGGGGCGCAATCGTCTTTCCGGTTATCGCCAGTGTGTACTGGAATCGCGTGACCAATACTGCCTTTACCGCAGCGGTCATCGTAGGGCTATTATTCTTTTGCATCGCCCGCTTTGAGCTGATCCCTATTACGGGTGTCACAGCCCTATTCTTTGAAATCATGGCTAGTGTTGGCGGCGCTGTCGTCATCGGCCTAATGGTCTTTGGTTTCTTAGGTCGCAAGATAGGCTTGGGAGCCGCAGCCATTGCCCTAGTACTGATGCTAATATTTGCTACAGGATTTTTACGTCAATATATGGTATTGGTCGCCTCGCTAACGGCTTATGGTGTCAGTACCATCGTTTGTGTCATCGTCAGCCTGATGGGTAATGAGCACTTCGACTTTGACTTAATTAAACAGCGAGTCGGTAGCTACGATAAAAAGACAAAAGTTAATACGCAATCGACACGCGACGCTTAAGGAGCTAATATGGACAATGTTTACGTCTACGGATTTTATATTTTAATTTGGCCTGTGATTACGCTTGGGGTGTTGATACTAATCTGCACCGCAACCTATCGCGATATTAAAAAGGCCCGCCGTAATAACAAAGACATCATTTAGGTTTTAAATTAAATACTTATATCCTCACTGAGCAGCTGCTTGGTGAGGATTTTTTAGCTAATAACATTGAGACAAGATACTTAGTATGTTGATAACATATAGAACTAGCAAGTGAGTAAAACAGGGAGTATTAAGCCTTTTAGGTACCAATAAAAGCATAAATACGCTGGTAAACGTAAATAAAATGGCTTTAACCAAAAAATGACTTGTAATTTAAATTATTTTTGCTAATATAGGCCACCTTGATTGGCTGGGTGGCAGAGTGGTCATGCAGCGGACTGCAACTCCGTTAACGCCGGTTCGATTCCGACCCCAGCCTCCAATTATTTATTTTAAATATTTATCAGCAGGACGTTAATTTAGGCTTGCATTATCAGCATAAATGCTTATAATAGCGTCCACTATCTAACAAGTAGATTGCTTATCCAATAGCATCCGCTTAGTAGATAATACAAGTTTTGCCCGGGTGGTGAAATTGGTAGACACAAGGGATTTAAAATCCCTCGCTAGCAATAGCGTGCCGGTTCAAGTCCGGCTCCGGGTACCATTATAGCAGTACAGAAAATACCGCAAATCATTATGATTTGCGGTATTTTTTTACGTAAAACTACAGCGCTTGCCACAACCCTTCAACATTAATAGCATCTGCTTTAATAGTCGGATAATCAGCAAAGGTTAATTGATAACCACCTGTCGTATTCGAGCTAATCTGACAACGCGCCCCTAACGGAAAGCTTTGCTTACGTTCGATATGACCAAAGCGCATACCATTATAAATAGGCAGTCCGGTCAGCTTATGCAATTGGCGAATGACGACCGACACATCATAACGCGCATCGTAGCTGTCCTCGCCCGCCCCTGATAACGCGCCAAATATAATCGCTTGTTGATTTTTAAATATGCCGGCTAAATACAAATCATAAAGCATACGTTCAATACGATAAGGCTGCTCACCAACATCTTCTAAGAATATAATACCGCCGTCAATACGGGGCAGATACGGACTGCCTGCCAGCGCTGATACCACGCTCAGATTACCGCCCCAAATCGTTCCTGTTAGTGTTTGGCCTAACATTTGACTGCTATCTGTCATCAAAATTGTTGGTAGTTTTGAACTGGTCAAGTCTGCGTTTTTTACATCAATGCTCAAATTAGGATTAGTCAGCGCCTCGGTAAACTGTCGGCAGCTACTCTCATCCGGTTGCGACTTGCCAAACTCGCTATATAGCATCGGCGCAGCGAGCGAACTCACACCCCCTTGCGCGAGTAACGCACACTGAATAGCCGTGACATCACTAAAGCCGGCCAGTATCGTCCCGCGCTCCTGCATAATGCGACCTAGCGTCTCCCAATCAATCATCGGCAGCAGACGCATCGCTCCGTAGCCGCCGCGCACACCAAGTAATAGTTTGGGAGCGGCAATAGCACCCGTCGCAATGTTTTGTAAATCACTCGCCCGCTGACCATCCGTACCGGCAAAACGCAGATATTGCCGACTGGTAATGTCAGAATTTTGAACCTTAAAGCCGGCACAGGCCAAACGCTGTAATGCCAATTGGTTACGTGCATCATCGCTGCCGACATTAGAGCTGGCAAATAGACGGGTCTCAATACTAGCTGCAATACAATTCGGGCTGGATAGTGTTGTCGATGATAAATGGCTGCCATTACTCAATGACTGTCGTTTACCATTACTTAATGACATAGGCAAATCATCTTTAGTAAATACAGTATCAGTCCCTGCCAACTCTTTACTATTCGCTAAAGCTGCCGGGATACTCTGCATCACCAATAAACTTACCCCAGTACCTATCCCTATTTTGGTCAGGAATTTCCTACGGCTTAGTTCAGAATTTTCTGTTTTATCAGTTGATGATCGCTGTAACTTTATCTGTAATTGCGGTTCAATTGCTTTCATGTTGTATTGTTACCTTGGACAAGTCATCTTAAAAATCATTATAAATTGCTTTTTCAATCCTAAAATTAGTTGCGCAACCTTTATTCATACCTACCTTTTTTGCTATCGTAAAACGGTATGACTGTCTACATAATCGATAGCTGCCATTACCAGCGCACAATAAATAAGAGAATAATCACGTTTGGGGTAGCGCTATGCTTACTATAGTACGGACTCGCTAATAAACCAACAATAAGGAGTAATGATAATGACGGACAAAAAAAATGATGATACTAACCTTAGTAACAACAAGCTATATAACGATAAGTTGAATGGTAAAAAAGAAGAGATGCTAAACGCCGCAAGAAATGAAAAAATGATGGATGCTAATATTGAATATATCATTGAGAAAGAAGAAAAGCTGAAAGAAAAACTTAAAAAAAGCTCCCATCTTGAGCGCTTTACCACTGATGTCACCTTGTTCATAAGTTTGGTTAAGGACTATTCTCAAGGTAATTACCGCGAGATACCTTACAAAACCTTCTCAGCAGTCGTTTTGGGTCTACTCTATATTCTTAATCCTATTGATATCATTCCAGACTTCATTCCCGTTATTGGTTATATTGATGATGCATTAGTTATTGCGTTTTGTTTAAAAATGGTCGAAAAAGACCTGCAAAATTATCAGACTTGGAAGCAAGAGCAACCATCTACTGATGGCACTGCTGATTCAAATGTGAATGAATAAATGTTTATACTTTTAAAAGCGTATAACACTCATTATTAATAATAGTACAAACAACAGTACGGCCGATGAAACAAACATCGGCCGTACTGTTGTTTAAAGCATATTAAAAAAGAATAATCATAAATCAATCTAACTTCGAATGTTCAGCTCAGCCATATTCTAATCCATTGCAACCACTAGCGTTAACACTAGTTTTAATCAGGCACGTCATAACTCGATTTTTCTGGATTTAGCCCAAATGAATAGACGAAAGTAGCCACTAAGCTATTAACAATAATGAACGGTAAATCAATGGTGACGTGTCCGAGTACATAGCGACCAATTAGCCATGACACAATCAGCATAATAATAAAAAACCCAGCCATATATCCTAAAACAGCTGGATGTTTTAGAGTGTACGGCTGCTCTGAATCAGACTGTTTTTCCAATACATAAGTGCGTATCGCCCAGCCAGCTGCATAAGCAAATCCGCCTAACACCACATAACTTAAAAAATTCATATCATTTGACTCTATTACATGACTATTTTTATTACATTGTTTCCTGCTAAATCATTTTACTGAACTATTGTTTTTATATCACGACAATTGCATTATCATTTCATGGTTAACAATATTGCCAACTTGTAGCATTGCTAAATGTTTTTTATACATTGCCATTAGCTGCTCTCATTAACGTTATCAATAATGATGTTGGCATGGGGATTGGCCAAAATATCAGTATTAATCTCATCACACTCTACCCGATAAATAGTATTTGCGCCCTTATAGATATAGGATAAGTATTCACTATCCAGTAGCGGGTCGATATTGGCATAGACAGGTTTGATATGCGCCATGACGAGCACTCTATCAGGACGCCCAATAACGGCATCAACATTATCAGGGTCAATAGAGAAAAATTTGGGTATCTCACTGTTATCGAGCACTTCTAACGGTTCAGGTGTATCCCAAACACGCTTGGCGCTGGCAGGCTCTTTCATCTGCATGACCCATGTGTCATTTTGCTCACTGACTTTTATTTGTGCTGGCTCGTCATGACTGACCGTATAACACCCTGCAAAGACAGATAAATCAGGCTTAGCAGCAGTAATCTCACTATCTGTAGTCGAGTTAGTGTCATTACTATTGTCACAACCCACCAAAAATAGCACACTGCAGGCGGTGATACTGGCAGCCAGCAGGGTGAGTTTTTTGCAAATAATGTCTGCGCGTCTGGTCATCATAGGGTCATCCTGCATGAAGGCGTTAAAAGGTTTGGCTAGCCCTGTTATTTTAACAGAAAATGAGTGCGCTGCTATTTTGATATGTGCTTTTGCTATTTTATATATTGTTTATAGATTGATAGCACCCATGTGCACAAGGGATTTGTTATAATCAGCGCAGTCGAGCCGCTGTATTTTTACATGTACTCTAAGCGCGGTCATAGCGCATCAGTACTATTGTAACAAGGGTGCCTGTTTTATCCCTTATTAAGCTGTTTATTAGACCCTTTATTGAGCCAATGAGTTTTTATGCCAGATAATTTTATGTCGTCATTACCCTCTACCAAGAACCACGCTGCTGATCCAATGGCAGCCAAAATAGACGCCACCGTAGCCTATACCGATGGCGCATGCAAAGGCAATCCTGGCGCCGGTGGTTGGGGCGCGCATTTGATATTTAGTGATGGGCGAACCCAAGATTTGTATGGCGGTGATACGGAGACTACCAATAATCGCATGGAGCTGATGGGTGCCATTCAAGCGCTC
Source organism: Psychrobacter urativorans (assembly GCF_904846675.1). Lineage (GTDB taxonomy): Bacteria > Pseudomonadota > Gammaproteobacteria > Pseudomonadales > Moraxellaceae > Psychrobacter > Psychrobacter urativorans_B. Next base: position 102,337 of record NZ_CAJHBT010000008.1, read on the forward strand.
ACACACAGTCCGCGTGAGCTTAAAGTTGAGATTTGGACTGACTCAAGCTATGTCAAAAAAGGTATCACCGAGTGGATTGCGAACTGGAAAAAACGCGGCTGGAAAACGGCCAGTAAAAAGCCGGTTGCCAATCAAGACTTATGGCAACAGCTTGATGCGCTTTGCCAAACGCACGATGTGGATTGGTACTGGGTCAAAGGACATGCTGGGCACGCCGGCAATGAAAAGGCGGACGAGCTGGCAAATCTTGGTGTGACTTCTAGTAGTGACCAATCAGCGGTCACGACTCATGACGATAATGCTAAAAAAAAAGTGCAAATAATGTCTAATAAAAATAAAGTAGCCTCTGACAAAAACCAGACAAACAGTAAGCAAGAAACAACTAACACCGATTGGCTTCTTGATGATCCTCTAGGCTTTAATATGATGGATGATGAGGCCGATGAGCTTCTAGTTGATGATAGCAAGGCTCATGACTTTATAAATAATGCTATCCCGCCGATTAGTAATGATTCGATGAGTACTGATACTATGACACAGAATACTATGGCCGCGAATGAAGTGGTATCTGATAACGTTATACCGAATGATATGCCAAATGATACGCTAAATGATGTGCCAAAATTCGATGGCGATACCAGTCGTGCTAATCCGCATTTCCGTCCATTATTGCCCAAGCCGATTCATCGCTCTAAGGCCAATCGCCAGCTGATTATGGATACTGAGACCACAGGACTTGATCCGCTAAAGGGCGACCGTGTTATTGAGGTCGGCATTGTAGAGATGATTGGGCGTAAATTCACGGGTGAAAAGCTGCACGTTTATATCAATCCACAGCGCGGCATGGATGAAGAAGTCATTCGCATTCACGGTATCTCTGAGGCATTTTTGGCTGACAAACCAACCTTTGATCAAGTCGCTGAATCACTATATGAGTTTATGGATAGTGCCGAGCTTATTGCTCATAATGCCTCGTTTGATATGAACTTTTTGAATATGGAGTTCGGCAAGGTTGGGATGACAGACTTTGCGCAACGCGTGCAAGTCGTTGACACCCTCATTATGGCTAAGCGTCAATATCCTGGTCAGAAGAATAACCTTGATGCCTTAGTACGCCGATTAAACGTAGGCAAGCAAGACCGTACTTTTCACGGCGCACTATTAGACTCGGAGATTCTAGCTGAAGTCTATTTAGCGATGACCGGTGGTCAAGTGGCGTTAGCGATTGAAGAAGTCAGTCACTCTGATAACGGACAAACCACTCATGCCCATTTTGCCAGCCTTGCGGCGTTATTATTAGAATCCACTACAGACAGTACCGCCAATCAAAGCTGGTTTGCAAGCTTAGCCGATGAGTATCCAGAAATTAAAGCCCAATTAAGTCAATGGTAATTATTATTCGTTTTTATTAGGGTCTGTATAGAATTCAAATCAGCGGCAGCCAAATAAAGACACAGGCTAGAATCACAGCAGCTTCATAACT
>NZ_CAJHBT010000009.1 GCF_904846675.1 Psychrobacter urativorans
TCTCTTTGTTGTGGTAAACAAGAGTTTAAGGCGTTGCTTATTTTTTTCAACTATTCCCTAATTCTATACAGACCCTAGTAGGCGTTTAACGCTATTGTTATATTGAATATACTATTCAATAGTCGTTACCATCATTCATATTGTTGCTCGGGCTGAGCGGTACAATACGATCCGATTGACCACTGGCAAGCATATGCTGGCTACCATAACCTTCAGGATTGATTTGCAGATAAGCATTCATCTCCCCAATCGCATCACCATCATCACTGGCTAGAATCTGCTCTTTAATCATATCGACAGGCGGTAATGGCAGATTTTTAAGTAATGCTATGCGCTGCTGATTATCGCCCTTATTAACCACCAGTTCGATAAGCTGACGGGCGTCGATCGGTAAATCTGGTGTATTTTGTGCCAGTAATGCTAAATGATAAGCCCCTGCTGCATCTTGATCAGCAACAATGCGCTGCTCGATTGCAATATAAGTACCCTCGGTCGCGCCGCCTGCCACACTGAGCTGATGAATACACTTCAAAGCTGAATTCGGCTCGTTATTGGCAATATCAATAATACGTGTCGACTCTTTTTTTAAGTGTTCACGGCGCTGCTCAATTGCTTGCTGCTCAAGCTCTTCTTGATTAACGGCTTGTGGCTCAGTTGATTGATTATTCATAGATCTCTCTTATTATTTATTTTGCATGAATACGGTATTGGTCTTGAGCACTATATGGGGTTAAAAGCTGTGAAAACAATAAATTGCCAAGACAATAAAAAGCCCGAGGAGTCTATTTTAATAGACTCCTCGGGCTTACCTGTTTTTTAGACTAAAAATATATTTATTTGAAAACCACATATATCTGAATAAATAAGTCTAAATACTAAGCGGCTGGGCTATTTGATTCAACCAATGGCTTTAGCTCGCCTGATTGATACATTTGTAAAATGATGTCTGAGCCGCCCATCAATTCGCCATCAATCCATAGCTGTGGAAACGTTGGCCAGTTAGCAACCTTTGGCAAGGTCGTACGGATTTCTGGATTTTCTAAAATATTAACAAATGCAAATGGACGACCAATTTGTGTCAATACTTCGATAGAGCGCGCTGAAAAGCCACACTGCGGAAATTGCGGTGTGCCTTTCATATAAAGAATAACTTTGTTGTCTTTGATTTGGTCACGAATCAGCTGTTCAACATCGTTCGCAGCGGTATTTGGGGTTTGCTCAGTCATAAAAGCTCCTATGCATTAGGCAGTGGTTATATTAATGGTATTAAATGATGGTTATATTAAATATTAAAATGTACAGGTGGCTGCTAGATGGGGCAACAGCCGCCTTATTACAAGCACTAATAATGTGCTTAATTCTATATTTCTTATCTAAAATTAAATTTTCAAGAATTGCATACTAAATACCGGGCACTAATAATACCACGGCATTGGCCATGATGCCCTCTTGCCGACCGGTAAAGCCTAGCTTTTCAGTGGTGGTGGCCTTGATACTGACATTACTGACCGCCGTTTGCAAATCGCTGGCGATATTGTCACGCATGGCCTGGTTATAGGGAGCAAGTTTTGGGCGTTCACACATCACGGTGATATCAGCATTGCCAAGCGCGTAACCGGCTATTTGAACTTTATCATACACATAGCGCAGCAAAACTCGAGAATCAAGACCGGCATTCGCCTCGTCAGTATCTGGGAAATGCTGACCAATATCGCCAAGCGCTAAGGCGCCAAGCAAGGCATCCGCAAGGGCATGGAGTACCACATCGCCATCAGAATGCGCAAGCAAGCTATGACTATGCTCAATGGGCACGCCTGCCAGCACAACATATTGCTGCTGCTCGCCCGTATTATGAAAAGCGTGAACGTCGATACCTTGACCAATTTTTATCATGATTATTCCAAAAGCTATTAAAGGTGAAGTGAAAAACTCTAAAACAATTATTCCAAGGTCTATCAATGAAAGTCTATCAATGATTATTATGCGAGTTTTGAGCGTGGTTAGACGGCGCAAGTCGCCACCGGTTTCAATTAGCTGTTATAATATGACGCTTACTTTACCATAAGTTGTTGAGCGCTTTGTTATGTTAGCTATGTCAACCATGCCAGATACACCAGCCACGCCAGTTCCACACTCTTTTAACGCCCATCGCGCCTTAACCCTTACCGATATTGATAATCCGGCCACTACGCGGGTGATTGTTGGTATGTCAGGTGGGGTCGATTCCTCCGTGTCCGCTGTCTTGCTCCAGCAAGCAGGCTTTGTGGTCGAAGGTCTTTTCATGAAAAACTGGGAAGAAGATGACGGTACCGAATACTGTACGGCGATGGATGACTTAGCTGATGCACAATCAGTATGTGATAAAATTGGTATCAAGCTGCATACTGCCAACTTTGCGATGGAATATTGGGATCGCGTCTTTGAGCACTTTTTAGCGGAATATAAAGCGGGTCGTACGCCCAATCCTGATATTTTATGCAATAAAGAAATTAAATTTAAAGCATTTTTAGATTATGCTTTAACCCTTGGTGCCGACTATATTGCCACCGGTCACTATACGCGCCGGAGTGTCAACTATACTAATGCTGATGGCATATGCGTGGCCCAATTATTACGCGGTTTGGATAATAATAAGGACCAAAGCTACTTTTTACACGCGGTAGGTGGCGACAAACTTACTAAGACTCTATTTCCAGTTGGTGAGCTTGAAAAACCAGTCGTCCGTCAAATTGCTGAAGAATACGACCTCATCACAGCAAATAAAAAAGACTCTACCGGCATTTGCTTTATTGGTGAGCGACGCTTTAAAGACTTCTTACAACAGTACCTGCCCGCCCAAAAGGGCAATATTTTGACTGACGATAATAAGATTATCGGAACTCATGACGGGTTAATGTATTATACCTTAGGCCAACGCGGCGGTATTGGTATCGGCGGTGTTAAAGACCGTCCCGAAGAACCTTGGTTTGTATTGGCAAAAGACTTAGATAAAAATCGTCTGATCGTCGGTCAAGGACATGAGCATCCAATGCTGATGAGTACAGAGTTGCACGCTTATAAGCTTGATTGGGTCGATGGCTTGCCGCCTGTTGATATTTTCAGCACTGAAGGTTTGAGCTGTATGGCAAAAGTGCGCTATCGTCAACCAGATCAAGCTTGCATCGTCACCGCTACTAACAAGGACGGTAGTGAAGTACGAGTGGTATTTGATGAACCACAACGCGCAGTCACCCCTGGTCAGTCGGCGGTATTTTATATTAATGAGGTCTGCTTGGGAGGCGGCGTAATCGCGTCTATTGATGCGCCATGCGGATTTTAACACCATTTTCGGTTTTTCTTAATTTTCAAATGCTGTTTTATTTTTTAAGTTCTTTCACTCCTGATAACCACTTGAGGTATTGCTATGAGTCAACTTACCGCCCTATCCCCGATTGATGGTCGCTACGCATCGAAAGCTGACAGCTTGCGCCCTTATCTGTCTGAATTCGGTCTGATTAAAGCCCGTGTCACGGTTGAAATCCGCTGGTTACAGTCATTGGCTGATAATGATGCAATTGGTGAACTAGCAGCATTTGATACAGATACCAATGCATTTTTAAACGCTATCGTTGTTAACTTTAGTGAAAGCGATGCGCAAGCGATTAAAGATATCGAAGCGACAACCAATCATGATGTGAAAGCGGTTGAGTATTTTATCAAAGATAAATTCCGTGGTCAGGCTGCTTTAAATGATTCACTAGAATTTATTCATTTCGCCTGTACCAGTGAAGATATTAACAATCTATCTTATGCCTTGATGCTAAAAGATAGCCGAGCAATCGTACTCGATAAAATGCAGCAAGTGACAGATAGCATTGTTGATTTGGCGATTACCCACGCGGACCAGCCGATGTTGTCACGTACCCATGGTCAAACGGCCAGTCCAACGACCCTCGGTAAAGAGATGGCTAACGTTGCCTATCGCCTTGCTCGTCAAATTAAACAAGTTAGTCAAGTTGAGCTATTAGGTAAAATCAATGGCGCAGTTGGTAACTATAATGCTCACTATACAGCGTATCCTGATGTTGATTGGCAATCACATGCGGAGCAGTTCATTGACGAGCGTCTTGAGCTAACCTTTAACCCTTATACCACACAGATTGAGCCACATGACTATATCGCTGAGTTGTTCGATGCTGTCAAACGTTTTAATACTATACTTCTCGATTTTAACCGTGACATTTGGCAATATATTAGCTTAGGCTATTTTAAGCAGCGCCTAAAAGAGGGTGAAGTTGGTTCTTCTACCATGCCGCATAAAGTTAACCCGATTGACTTTGAAAACTCAGAAGGTAACCTTGGTGTTGCTAATGCCATGCTCGCGCATTTGGGTGAAAAGCTACCGATTTCACGTATGCAGCGTGATCTATCAGACTCAACTGTATTGCGTAATATCGGTGTCGGTCTGGCACAAAGCATGATTGCCTATGATGCGTGTTTAAAAGGCGTCAGCAAACTTGAATTGAATGCACAGCGCTTGAATGATGACTTAGATAATGCGCAAGAAGTATTGGCTGAGCCAATTCAAACCGTCATGCGCCGCTACCGTGTTGAAAACCCTTACGAGAAACTTAAAGCCCTAACTCGCGGTAACGCCATGACCCGTGAGGCGATGCTGACTTTCGTTGAAAGCGATGAGCTGTCTGCGGTTAGCGATAGCGATAAAGCGCGCTTACGTGAAATGACACCTGCCACGTACATTGGTAATGCGGCTGAACAAGCGCACTCTATCAAGGATTGGATTGCCAAGCTTAATAAATAACAGGCTTAATAAATAAATGACATAATTTAATTACTAACAAATACTAATTTATGTCACTCTAATCTATAACCTTATTCTTAATACTATGGTTTACCTTTGAAACATAGTAGGTGGGTAAGGTTTTATTTTTTATTCTTCTTATTCCTTTTGCCTTCATTATCGTCTTCATCGCCGCCAGGTATGATGGCTTTGGTAACTGCGGCGGTGCCTTTGACCACGCCTTTAGTAGTTTTGTAGGCAACTTTGACAGGTACAGTAACAATTTTGTGCACACAGGCTTGTAGTAAAAATATGCTGGCAAGTAGCGCGATAAGGGATAGCTTTTTCATAAAATTCCTATGATTGTTTGGCTGACTTAATATCAGTCATTAAATAGCTGGCAATCATAAACGATTAAATTATTTTTCTAAAGCAAACTTAATCTTTATCTTAAAACAATTAAAGTTTCAAACCAATTAAATGCCATGGATTTATCAATGACCGCTCTCGAACTTTGCTTACCTGATTCCATAACACTAGAACAATTTTTACGCAACTACTGGCAAAAAAAGCCGCTACTAATCAAGCAAGGCTTACCCCAGCTTATCGGTATGTTTGAGCCGGATGATATTTTGGGCTTAGCATTAGATGAAGACGCTACGGCTAGACTGATTACCCAGTCACCAAACAAACAAACCGATACGCCGCAATGGCAACTTAAAAAAAATCCATTGGCCGAAACTGACTTCGATAATTTACCTGAGCAGTGGACGGTATTGGTACAAAATTTAGAACAGTGGTCGCCTGAGCTGGGTCAGTTATGGCAGGCTTTTGACTTTATTCCACAGTGGCAACGTGATGATATTATGGTCTCATATGCACCTAAAGGCGGCTCAGTTGGTAAGCATTATGACGATTATGATGTATTCTTAGCGCAAGGCTATGGACAGCGCCGTTGGCAACTAGGCAAATTTTGTGATGAACAGACTGAGTTTGTCGAAGGCGAGCCGATTCGTATTTTTGATGATATGGGTGAGATTATCTTTGATGAAATTTTAGAGGCCGGTGATGTGCTGTATGTACCACCTAAACTGTCTCATTTCGGACTGGCACAAGATGACTGTCTGACCTTCTCTTTCGGCTGCCGTCGTCCTAATCTGATGCAAGTTATCGATAGCCTTGCTGATGTGGCCACTAATGATAGCACCTTGTTTATACCAATGATTTTGCCGCAAGAGCCGCAAGCTTCAGGTGAGTTACAGACTGAAAGTATTGATGCCATCACTCAGCAATTATTACAATTACTACAGTCGGACCGCGGTGCTGATATTATCCGCGAAGCGGTATGTGAAGTGGTGAGCAAGCGTCAATATGATGTCCTCATACCTGAAGAGACAGTGAATACCGATGAGATGATAGCAGCTTTAACTAATGGCGCCACGCTACAAGCAGACTATAGCAACCGCTTACTGTACAACCAAACGAATGAAGGTATAACTCTATACGCCAATGGTCAGCGGCTCGATGGGCTCGACGATACGGCAACAGCACTATTGCTGCGCTTAGCGAACGGCGCGCATTTGACCCTTGATGACATGGAAGGGATTGACCTCGACGAGGCGATGGAATGGTTAGAGAATGGTTGGATTTGGGTTGATTATGCTGGATAGTTTTTAATTAAAACCGTTTTACTTGCTCTCGTTTTTGCATAAAAAACCCGATGTCCAGCTACTGTACAGACATCGGGTTTTTATATTTATGGCTGCAATACTACAGTAAGAAGAAATACGCCCATAGCCCAACTATAACCGTACAAATGATATTAAGAATAACGCCGACACGTATCATCTCTGACTGCTTAATAAGGCCAGTACCAAAGACAATCGCATTTGGCGGTGTGGCGACAGGCAGCATAAAGGCACACGATGCACCGATACCAATGACCAAGACTAACACTTCTGTTGGCAAGCCCATTTGCTCAGCGATAGCAGCAAACACCGGTACTAACAAGGCGGCTGAGGCTGTATTTGAGGCAAACTCGGTCAAGAAAATAATAAAGCCCGATACGGCAATCATAACCACGATAATCGGTGCAGCAGACAAGGCATTTGCAACCGTCATACCTAGTACCAGCGATGCGCCTGAGACTTTTAACACTGTTGACAAGGCGATACCACCACCAAACAGCATGAGTACGCCCCAATCGGTATTATCAGAAACTTCTTTCCATGACACTAAGCCTAAGCTCACCACAGCGGCGGCGGCTGAAAGCGCGATAACCGCATCAGTATCTGTAATATCAAATGCCGCACCGATTTTTTTGGAAAATATCCAGCTCAGCGCTGTCACAATAAAGACAATAATCGTCACTATGCGCGGCTTTGTCCATGCAATAGCCTCATCTTGAGCAAGCGTCACTTTACGATTAAGGTTGGGCTTAAGAACTAAATACATAGCGCCTATTATGACTGGCAGCAGCACCAACATAATCGGAACACCAAACTTCATCCAATCAATAAAAGCGATATCAAGTGCCTTAGCAGCAATCGCATTAGGCGGTGAACCAACGATAGTCCCTAAACCACCTAGGCTAGCAGAATAAGCGATACCCAATAGCACGAACACAAAAGTGCCACGGTCTTTTTCGCGGTCAACTTGCGTTAAGATACCCAGTGCTAACGGCAACATCATTGCAGCAGTAGCCGTATTCGATATCCACATTGATAAAAATGCAGTTACCCCAAATATCAAGAATACCGCCGTACTAAGCTTACCGCCTGACATCGATAGAATCTTGAGCGCAATCTTCTTATCTAATTGCTGCACGTGCAAAGCCGCTGCTAAAGCAAAACCCCCAAAGAACAAATAAATGATGGGGCTGGCGAAGCTTTGTAAACCGATTTTGGCATCAAAGTCTGGTATGCTAATTAGCGCGCCCACAATCACTACCAACAGCGCCGTGATGGTCACATGCACCGCTTCGGTCAGCCATAGCGTACCGATAAAAAACAGCAAGGCTAAGCCTTTATTAGCATTGATATCGAACGGTAACACATTATAAATGATCACACTGATAATCGCGGCAATCGCAACCACTATCAACCCTTTACCCGTCCCCTTCGGAAAGGTGTCGGTAAATAAATACTCATTGCCACCATTGGGAAGATGGCTGTCTAGTTTTTGCTCTGACATAAAGTGTCCTTATTGCGATTGTGCTGAGAGAGAAGGATAGAAAAATATATAAATTAAATAGCAGGTTTTAGCGGTAAATGATCACTCTAAAGTTGTCTTTGGCACCAATAAATCGCTATCGTAGTAGAGGCTTTTCTGCCAAAAATTTTGTTATACACTTGATTTTTCTGTACACTTGATATAGAAATAGTTATTAATTTATCAGTAGTCAGCGATAAGTATTCATTTCTCAATCTGTCAGTTAAACAGAGAGCTCATTACATATCAATACCAAATGAGCCTCATTGCTCCCTGTACAAGACCAAAATGCTATTCCATACTTAGTATAAGCTTTAAATATAGCTTCAATAAAACAACTTTAATGAGTAGTGGCTTATGAACGACTACTGACAAACCTCTACATTAAACCTGATAACAACAAACTGGAGTATCTTATGGCGCGCAATAAAATTGATTCAACGACCAAAATGGCACCGAAGGATATCAATCAAGATGATCTTGCCGAAAAAGACCAACAACGCACTGATGAATGCGCTCTTGATATGATGCAGGCTATGCATGAGCACGAAGATCATGAAGAAGAAGATAAGTAGCCGTTAATGATAGCCCAGCTGTACTCTACCTTTAAAAATAGAGTATTTACACTTATACGAGTAACGCAAAAAGCGTTTATCTAGTTGATGAACGCTTTTTGCGTCTAGGCTGCCGCTTTTCTGGTAGGTTATCAGAGGCATAGTTATAAATAAAAGCAGCTGTCAACACAATAGCAATCGGTACAAATAGCGCTCCGTAGCCGACTCTCACGTACAAGAATGCACCTACTGCCCCGCCACCGCAAAAGCAGTACCAAATAATAGCTTGAAAGCCGAGGGTTGGCTTACTAATGGTTCGTCCCGCCAGCCAGTTGCCAATAGCTGCGCCCATATCTGAGGTCAAACCAGTTAGGTGGGTGGTGCGAATCACGGCCCCGCTATAAGTTGCCACCATCGCATTTTGTAGCCCGCAAGCCATTGCCGCTGCTAATTGTCCCAAGTAATCGTGCTGCTGATATAAAAAATAGCTGGTGAGCAATAATGCCGCTTCAATATACAACGCGCTACCGTAACGTCTGCCCAGCTTTAATGACGTCTGACCAATGACAAAACCACTTAATATTGCCCCAGCCAAAAATGCTAACAGTGATGCGCCAATATATAAAATACTGGGCCCATCAAAATGAGCCACAGCTGCTGAAAACAAGCTGACGTTACCGGTGACATGTGAGACCGATAGATTGGTAAAACCCATCAATGCGGCGGTATTGACACAGCCAGCGCTAAAGGCCAGCACCGCCCCGCCCCACAGTATCCAACTCGGAAGTCTCGTTATCATGATTCCGCCACCTATGAGCTTGTCAGCAAAAAAAGCCCATAGTATAACCAAAAAAGACAGCCTTTTGGCTGCCTTCCTGATATCTATAACAACAAGCGCTTAAACGTCAGTGCTTAGTTAATGGTAAATCCATAGCTATTCACTCACTATTAACCGTTTAAGTGAATAATTTATACTACTCTTTTGGCTCATCCAGCATCATTAACTGCTCACTGATAGCAACGGTATTAAAACCAGCATCGACGAACATAATTTCACCAGTAATACCCGATGCCCATGGCGACAACAAGAACAACGCGGCATTACCCACTTCCATTTGGCTAATATTACGCTGTAATGGCGCAATTTTTTCACTGATATCGAGCATTTTACGGAATGACTTAATGCCACTCGCTGCAAGGGTGCGAATAGGACCGGCTGAGATAGCATTCACGCGAATACCTTCTCCGCCCATTGAAGTTGCTAAGTAACGAACGCTGGCCTCAAGACTGGCTTTTGCCATGCCCATTACGTTGTAATTTGGCAATACAGAAATGCTACCTTCATAAGTCAAAGTCAACATAGAACCATGACGCATTGCCAGCAGCTCTCGTGCCTCTTTTGCTAAAGCAACAAAGCTATAGCTTGAGATATCATGGGCAATCTGACTGCCTTCGCGAGTAGTGGCACTGGTGAAGTCGCCATTAAGCTGATCCATCGGGGCAAAGCCAATCGCGTGCACCACGCCATCAATACCGTCGCCCCAATGAGCAGTGACTTGCTCAAAGCAAGTGGCAATAGAGTCATCAGAGGCCACATCACACTCAAGTACCAAGTCCGCTTCGAACTTTTCTGCTGCCATATCCACCCGTTTTTTAATCTTATCATTCGGATAGGTTAGAATTAAAGATGCCCCTTCACGGTGCAATGCTTCGGCGATAGCCCAGGCGATAGAGAGTTTGCTGGCAATGCCGGTGACGACAAAACGTTGTCCTTGAAGTAGCATAATATGTCCTTGTTGACCGATCGAATGTAATTTATAGATTCGATGTGATAATTAAAATCGCTGCAGCATTGATTGAGATAAGCTGCAGAATGGAGGAATGAAAAGATGTCTTATTATACACGAATCAAATTAAGTAAACAGTCGTAAACTATTGGCTATTAATTATAGGTTAAGCGTCATTAAACCATTAAGAATTCTCTATATCAGTATGAAATTGAGCAACTTTCAAGTATAATCACAGCCCTCCCAGCTTGCACTCTTCTCACAAAATCCTTTACAAAATAGGATTCAGCGTTAAGCTATACCCACATTTTGGATGGCTGCCAAACTTATGAGTAATACCCCAATAATAACTTCAGATTATCAACAAAACATTGAGTCCTATCGTCAATTGATTAACTCAACTGGCGAAGATCTAGAACGTCCTGGTCTTGGAGATACCCCCATGCGCGCGGCAAAAGCCTTTGCGCATTTAACCCAAGGCTATCATCAGAGTTTAGATGAAGTGGTCAATGATGCGGTATTTCCATCCACCAATCGCGAGCTAGTATTGGTACAGAACATTGAATTTTATTCATTGTGTGAGCACCATATGCTACCCTTTCACGGTATTGCTCATATTGGTTATCTGCCTAACGGGCAAGTACTTGGGCTGTCGAAATTTGCTCGAATCGTCGATATGTTTGCCCGTCGTTTGCAGATTCAAGAGAACCTTAGCGAGCAAGTAGCGCAAACTATTATGGATGTGACTGGTTGTCGTGGCGTCGCCGTGGTGATGGATGCCGCTCACATGTGCATGATGATGCGCGGAGTCAATAAGCAGCATTCAACGACTCGAAGTACGGCGATGCTAGGCGAATATGTGCATGATAACCAAGCACGCAATGAGTTCTTGAACGCAGTACCTAAACGCCAACCCGCTTTTTAAAATATTAAAATTTAAAACATCAGTTAAAAACAAAAAAGGATGCTTATGCGTCCTTTTTTTGGTTAATTTTTAAGTGTATTTGACGATGAAAAGCTCAACCTTTCCGCTTAACGTAATGCAGAAAAACGTTTTATCATAAACATCATAAGTAGCAGCGCTACACTAGCGACAGCAGCACCAACGAACCCCACACTCGACAGCGAGATATGCGTGACGGCATAGCCACCGAGCAAGGCACCGGTGCCAATGCCTAAGTTAATAACGCCAGAGAACATCGACATCACCATATCTTGAGCCTTAAGATCAATCATAATGACCCGCGCTTGAATGGAGATGATAAGCAGCATGAGTGCTGCGCCCCATAGTAATGAGTTTAGGCTAAGCGTCCATATTGAGGTAACTGCCAACGATAGCGTGACCAGCGACAGGAGTATCAGTACTATCGATACCAATATTAACATCGTATTAGATTTATCTCCCCAACGACTGAATATAAAACTGCCAATCAATCCTGCCCCACCGAACAGCAGTAGCACGAAGGTAGCCAAGTTTTCACTGATTGAGCCCACCTGACGCATAAAAGGTTCGATATAAGAGTAAGCGGAATAATGAGCCGTAAAAACCAAAAAGCAGAACAGATACAGACCAACCAATAATGGATTTTTAAGTAATTCTGGAACTTTTTTGGCAGACCCCTCGAACATACTTGGCAATGTTGGCAACAGCTTGGCTTGTAAAATAAACACCACAAAGGCAATTACCCCAATACCGCCAAAGGTAGCTCGCCAGCCAAACCATTGACCAATCAGTCGTCCTAAGGGAACACCCAGCACCATCGCTAATGACGTACCAGTAGCAAGCACACTAAGTGCTAGAGCCTTTTTACCTTCAGGCGCAACGCGGAGTATTATCGCCGCTGTAATCGACCAAAATATCGCATGTGATAAAGCAATACCAACGCGACTGATCAGCAATACTTGAAAACTCCACGCAAAAACGGACAAGGCATGGCTGGCAATAAATACGGCGAACAGTGCCAATAGCAAGCGCTTGCGCTCAAGCTTACCTGTAAGCAGCATCAGCGGTAATGACATGGCAGCGACAATCCATGCATACAGCGTTAGCATCCAACCGGTCTCTGCAGTAGTAATTGAAAAATCTTGGGCAATATCGCTTAACAGGGCCACAGGGACAAATTCTGTGGTATTCACTATGAATGCACTAATACCCATCAAGAACACTCGAATATATTGAGTGCGGATAGAGTCCGTGCCCGCCTCGAGGTTGTGTTTCATAAAATCCAATAAAAAATAAAAACAAGTGCCAATACAGCACGATTAGCCCGAAAATGGGTGTGAAGACTTAGGTGTATAAACATTTAACTATATAGCAATCTTGGTAATATAAGGATGGCGTGGCAAGTTACCAAGCGAATAGCAGCATTTAAAGTGGATTTTTGATAATGGGGGATTTTTGGTAATGAAAATAGACTTAAAACCATTAGAAACAGAACCAGTAAAATCAGAAATCAACTTTACCTCGCAACGATTTTGTCCTGCCTCGCTGCGTTTTTTGGTCCATACGTTTGCGCCGGGCGTTCTTACTCGGTTTACTGAGTCTGCGGGTTTTATTAACGTGGGTAGCATTTATTATAAATTGCTGCAGGCGCTCAAAGGCATCGGTCTTGTTTTTTTCTTGGGTACGAAATTGCTGCGCTTTAATAATCAGCACGCCTTCTTTATTAATTCGGCTGTCTTTGCTGGTTAATAAACGCTGTTTTTGAGAGTCGCTCAAACTTGACGCTCTAATATTAAAGCGTAGATGAATGGCAGAGGATACTTTGTTGACGTTTTGACCGCCGGCACCTTGAGCACGTATGGCGTTAAGTTCTACCTCATGATCATCGAGGCTGATATTATGGCTTATAAAAATCATGGTCTGCTTTTATGTAAAATAATCAGTATTTATTGCTTATCATAAACCATTATTTAATAGGCTGCTACTTGCAAAATATTTAGCTTAGGGAAAGCAAAGTAAGTAATAGGGTTATATAGTACTCGCCTGCAATAAGCGCTGGGCATACGGATGCTGTGGATGATTAAAGAGTGTTTCAGTAGCTCCGGACTCCACGCATATACCGTCTTTTAGTACCATAATGTGCTGGCATAAAGCGCGCACGACTTTTAAATCATGGCTGATAAAGACATAGCTAATTTGGAGTTTTTCTTGAATTTCACGCAGTAAATTAACCACTGTCATTTGCGTGGTACTATCAAGCGCAGAAGTTGGTTCATCCAAAATAAGCAGACTTGGCTGCATAACCAAAGCTCGAGCAAGCGCTACTCGCTGGCGCTGACCACCGGATAACTCATGAGGATAACGCTGCGCAAACTCGCTAGGTAAATGTACAGTCTCAAAGCTATCAATAACCGCTTGCTGACGTGTCGCTTTATCAACACCTTGTACCAGTAGACCTTCCTCGATAATCTGCAATACCGTCATGCGTGGATTAATACTGGCAAATGGATCTTGGAATACCATCTGAATTTGAGCACGGAATTTGCGCAGCTCATTTTTAGACAATGCCGTAATATCTTGACCATTAATCATTATCTGACCGTTAACCTGCGCCTGATTACTGAGTAGCTGACTTAACGCTAGCGCAATAGTGGTTTTACCAGAGCCGGATTCGCCAACAATACCTAGTGCCTGCCCTGCCTGTAAACTCATATCCAAATATTTTACCGCATCAAACCAGCGTTTGGTACTGCCAAATAAGGTTTTTTCTACGGCAAACTTTACTTGTAAACCACTTACTTGCAGTACTGGCAGTTGCTTATTTTGAGAAGGAATACCTTTTATACTAAGCGCTGTACCAAAGTCTTGCTGCATCAAGGTACGCGTATAATTGGCTTTTGGATTAGCAAAAATCGTAGCCGTATCACCTTGCTCAATGGTCTGCCCTTGACGCATAACGATAATGTTATCGCTATAACGACGCACAAGGTTAAGGTCATGGCTAATTAAAATCATCGCCATATTATGCTCACGCTTAAGATTATCCAGCAGTGCTAAAATCTCATGCTGCAAGGTAACATCAAGCGCGGTTGTTGGCTCATCGGCAATTAAAATATCAGGTTGTTGTGCCAACGCCATCGCAATCATTACTCTTTGGCGCTGCCCGCCTGACAGTTCATGCGGATAACGATTTAACTTATCAGCAGGGTCAGTAATATTGACATCGTTTAATAGGGTAATGCTTTGCGCACGCCATTGCTTTTTGGGTGTGCCGCTTAGTCGCAGCGACTCAGCAATTTGCTTGGCGACGGTATGTAGTGGATTGAGCGCCGTCATCGGTTCTTGAAATACCATGCCGATACGCTGACCACGAATTATTTTTAACAATTTATTGCGTGCGCTATCATTAGCTATCGGTAATCTGGTCATGCCTATTTTATCTGGCGATGTTTTATTTGATAGAGTTTTACTTGGTGATTTTTTATTTAATAACCCTGCCAGCTGCACATCGCCAGTAATAACGAGACTTTCGGGCAGTAAGCCCAATAATGCCAAACTGGCAATCGACTTACCGGAACCGGACTCACCAACAATAGCTAAGGTCTCGCCTTGTCGCAGCTGATAGGACAAGTTATCAACCAAAACCACCCCTGTACGCGTGACAACACTTAAATTATCAACCATTAAAATTATTGCAGCTTTGGGCTTATTAGTGTCGAGCTTATTAATATTGTTTTGCGACAAGCTATTATTTTGCATCACAGTGTTGTGATTGGCATTGATGTTGGTCGTTGTCATATTAAGAGCACCTCGGATCAAATGCATCGCGCAGCGCTTCACCAATAAAGATAAGCAACGATAGAATCAGAGTCAAACTAAAGAATCCGGATAAGGCGAGCCACGGTGCATCAAGATTATTTTTCCCTTGTACCATCAACTCCCCAAGAGAGGGTGAACCAGGCGGTAGCCCATATCCTAAGAAATCTAGTGAGGTCAGTGCAATAATATTGGCAGTTAAAATAAAGGGCAACTGCGATAAGCTTGATGCCAACGCATTAGGTAAAATATGCCGAAGCATAATTTGAGTGTCAGAAACCCCTAAATTACGAGCGGCGCGAACATAATCAAAATTACGGGCACGCAAAAATTCTGCCCGCACTAAGCCCACTAAGCCCATCCAACTAAATAACAACATCAATGCAAATAGGACGGTGATGCTGGGGCTAAATAGACTGACCAAAATAATAATCATAAACAGCTGCGGCATCCCGCCCCACACTTCCATAAAGCGCTGACCGGCTAAATCAACCCAACCACCATAATAACCTTGAATGGCACCAATGATAATACCGATAATCGCCCCAGCTATGGTTAGTGCTAACCCAAAGATCAAAGATAACCGCAAGCCATAGAGTATTCTTGCCAGCACATCGCGCCCCATATCATCGGTGCCTAACCAATTTTGGCTATTGGGTGCGGCTGGATAAGGAATACCCAATTCAACGTTGGGCGTCTGATCGGCAAATGGAATAAACGGCATTAAATAATAACCCTCAGCGTTAATTAGTGCTTGTACCGCAGGATCTTTATAATTAGTTTCAGTCTCAAATATACCACCAAAGGTAGTCTCTGGATAAGCTTTCATTACTGGAAAATAATACTCGCCGTCGTATTGGACTAATAATGGTTTGTCATTGGCAATCACATTAACAGCCATACAAATCACAAAGACTAGCGCAAAGATAATTAACGATATCATGCCAAGACGATTACGACGAAAGCGATTAAGACGTGCCTGCCAAATAGGATTTAGACGGCGTTTTTTTGATTTGGATAGAGGGGAATCAGCCGCGTAAGGCGACTTAGGATTAGGCAATTCAGAATCAAGGAGCTGATTATCTATGGAGTTAGTAGAAGGCGTATGATGGCTTGACATTAGCGCCCCTCAAAATCAATGCGCGGATCAATTAAGTGATAACTTAAATCACTAATAAGCTGCAATAACAATCCAACTAAGGTAAAGATAAACAGCGTGCCAAATATCACCGGATAATCACGCTGTTGAATGGCTTCAAAACCTAACAGCCCTAAGCCATCAAGCTTAAAGATAATCTCAATCAAAAAATTGCTGGCAAAAAATATTCCGACGATAGCGGCTGGAATACCGGCGATAATAATCAGCATGGCATTACGAAATACATGACCATACAATACTTGGCGCTCGCCTAAGCCTTTGGCACGCGCAGTCAGTACATATTGCTTACCTAATTCCTCTAAAAAGCTAAACTTAGTCAAATAAGTCAGACTCGCAAAACCGCCAACGGTACTTGCCAGCAGCGGTAGCGCTAAATGCCAAAAGTAATCTTTAACCTTACCGATAACAGATAATTGATCGAAATTCTCTGAGGTCAGTCCTTGTAGCGGAAAGATGTGCCAATAACTGCCACCTGCAAAAAATACCAATAAAATCACCGCAAATACAAAAACCGGTATCGCATGCCCTACCGCTAGCAGCATAGCAGTCGCTTTATCAACAGCCGAGCCATGATGCATGGCTTTATAAACACCTAACGGAATGGCAATCAGATAAATAAGCAGCGTACTCCACAGCCCAAGCGATATCGATACCGGTAGCTTCTCTACTATCAAATCTGTAACTGACTGTCCTTTAAAGAACGACTCACCAAAATCTAGGCGCGCATAGTTTTTTAACATTAACCAAAAGCGTTCAGGAGCCGATTTATCAAAGCCATATTGAGCTTTGATAACTGCCACCATCTCCTCTGATAGACCACGTGTACCTTGATAGGTACTATTATTAGCGCCGGCACTACCCGCGCCAATGTTAGCATTGAGCGCATTGTCTTTAGCACCTTGTTCTATCAGTGCTAATTGCTGCTCAACGGGACCACCGGGGGCCGCTTGTACAACCACAAAGTTCGCCAGCAATATTAAAAATAGCGTCGGTAATATCAGTAGCAACCTCTTTAAGATATAACGACCCATGATGGCGACTTCCTAAAGTAAAAAACATGGCAATAGCTAAAATTGGCAATTAAAAGTAGTGATTAAAAATGACGATCAAAAATAAAACAATAGCCATTAAAAATTATTCTTAAGCGTACGCAATGCTGCAAATACCGTTAATGGTTTGTCATCCTCAAGCTTCACCTTAGACTCTACCCCTGCTATCACACTGGCTTTATCCGCACGTAAAAATACGTTGACCGCACGCTCATGTTCTAAAGTTACTGGTAAAGTCGGTATCCCCTCTGCTGTTTTTTCTTCGGCCTGTAACAGGGCTTGCTGTATGTCATCATTTTCAGGTTCGATAGATAGTCCAAAGCGCATGTTACTGGCCGTATACTCATGCGCTGGATACAGTAAGGCATCAACAGGCAAACTATTTAAACGCTTAAAGCTTTCATATAGCTGCTCAATTGTGCCGGTAAAGACACGACCACAGCCCCCACTAAATAAGGTATCGCCGCAAAAGCAATGCTTAAGCCCATCAACATCTAAAATATAGGCCATATGACTGGCGGTATGACCTGAGACATCCCAAACTTGAGCGGAGCAGCCCCAAGCGCTAACGGTACTACCATCTTTAATGGTCTGATCTTCATCAACGTTATGTTCACTGTGCGCAACAAGGTGAGTCATTGGAAAATGCTCTTGCAGTTCAGCCACGCCGCCAATATGATCATGATGGTGATGAGTCGTCCAAATTGAGGTCAACTCCAGCCCCTGTGCTTCTAGATACTCGATAACTGGCGCAGCTTGGCCAGGATCTATCACAATGGCTTGCTTATTGCTCTCATTGATTAATGTCCAAATATAATTGTCATTAAACGCTTTGACGGGATGGATACGAATACTCATGCTAAATCCTTATTAGAGGTTTTATTTATTAAAAGCCATCTTTATGAAAAATGATATTTATAAAAGTCATGTCTATAAAAACTATACCTATAATATAGCAGGCTATTAAGCCAACCGCTTATTTTCGCAGATACTTATCAACACGCGCTTCAGCTTCTTTGTCAACCCACCAATAATCAACGCCAACGGCATTGGTAGGTAGTTTTTCGGTATGTCGGTATTGATTCCAGTAAGCTACTGTAGTCTCAGACCTGCCGTATAGCGGTACCAAATAGTGACCGGCGCGCAGCAATCGATCAAGCACCTGCGTATATAGAATAATCTCATCACGGCTCTCAGCATCACCGAGCGCAGTAATTACCTTATCAATCGCTGCATTTTTGATACCGATAGTATTGTAATTACCGACTTCATCGGCTGCAGTGCTCCCCCAAAATGTCGCTTGTTCGGCCCCAGGAGACAGACTTTGAGCGAACACATCGACAGTCATATCATAATCAAAACGGCGCTTGCGTTCTGCATATTGCGGCCCATCGACTTGGCGTAAGGTGGCATCAAAACCTAACCGCTGCAAATTACGCAGATAAGGTAACAATACACGGCCCATTGTATCACCGGTCATCAGCATTTCAATTTTAGCAGACTTACCATCAGGCTGATAAAGGTGCATATCTTTATAATAGAATCCGGCATCTAACAATAATTGCCGCGCCTTTAATAATCCTTCACGATTAAAACCGCCGCCATCACTGGTTGGTAATTGCCAATCCTCCAACACTGCTTGCCGTTGCATCGGCTCGAGCTCAGCTAATAAAGGTGTTAGTACTTGCATCTCTTGCGCTGATGGGGTGCCAGTCGCGGCTAACTCTGAGCCATAAAAGAAGCTTTGCAAGCGCTCATATTGCCCATGAAATAAAGTCTTATTCATCCATTCAAAGTCATAAGCGGCGGTTAAGGCCTCGCGCACCCGAATATCTTGGAATATTGGCCGACGCATATTCATAACCAGACCTTGCATCGGCACTGGATTTTGACTGCTTATAGACTCTTTATTAATCATTCCAGCTTTGACGGCACGGAAGTTATAACCAGTCGCCCAATTAGCGGCTTTATTTTCGGGACGAAAGCGGTATTGACCCGACTTAAAACCTTCAAAGGCAATCTCATCGCTTTGATAATAGACGAACTTAATCATATTAAAATTATAACGACCGCGATTAATCATTAAATCACGGCCCCAATAATTAGGGTCACGTACATAGCTGACTGAACGTCCAGCATCAACGTGTCCGAGCTGATAAGGGCCACTTCCCATAAGCGGGGTCAAGCTAATTTTCTCAAAACTGGTATCAATAGAGGACTTGGAAAAGACTGGAAATTGACCGACTGTGAGTAGAATTTCTTTATTGTCATCAGAGGCAAATACGAATTTTACTCGCTGCTTATCAAGGGTCTGTATCTCTTTAATATCACCCAAATAGCTACGAATAAACATCGGTCCTTTAGTCAATAAGGCATCATAAGTTGCCTTAACATCGGCGCTGGTAACCGGCGTGCCATCCCAAAAGCGAGCGGCGGGATCGATATGATAAATAATCCAACTGCTATCGTCAGGATCATAAGTGACACTACTCGCCAGCTGTGGATACATGGTGAAGGCTTCGTTTAAAGAGCTGGTCATCAGAGTATCGTATAGATAATCAGTACCAATCATTGCCACACCAGTGGTCATCCACTTATTGGCCGCATTAAAAGTGCCGCGCGCATCAAGCGATAACGTACCGCCCGTTGGTGCATTGGGGTTGGCATAGGGCATATGATGCGCATCAACATACTCAGCAGTACTATTATGCCCAAATGCTGTGGTCGTAATTGGCGCTGCCATACCGACTGGCATCCAGCCGATGGCTATACTTAATAAAGCTGTATTTAGTAGGCCATTCTTTATCATAGCTTTTTATTATAGGGATTAGGGCTTGTCTTTTTTACAGTTTCACCGGGCAACGTTAATAGTTGTCCAATCTCTAGAGGCGCAGAGTATTCTATGCCGCTTAGTTTTGCTATCGTCCTAAAGTCTAACTTAAACTTATTAGCGATACCTGTTAGTGTATCACCCGGCTGTACTTTATATTTTCTAGGTACTGTTGTTTTAGATGCCACTATCGGTGCTGCAGCGCTCGCCGCTTTACCGGTCGTTGTCGCTTTATTATTTGCTTTATTTGCCACCGCGGGAACGGTTAAAGACCTACCAAAATATAAGGTATCGCTCACTTTCATATCGTTTGCTTGTGCCAAGGTATTCACATCTATTTGATATTTATTGGCGATTTTTGCTAGAGTTTCCCCATACTTGACCAAGTGATTTTCTTCACTTTTAGTATTCAAGTTTTTACTATCGTCATGCGCAGTCGTAGATGCAGGGGTGCTAGTCGGTTTGGGTTTGGTTTTAACTTGAACGCTAGGTGCTGTCTTAGGCTGTATGGTAGGTGCTTTAGCTGGAACAACAGGCGTTACTTCTGCTGCTTGAACATTCTTTACTGCCTTAACTTTAACAGGCGCGGTTGTTTTAGTTAGGTCTTCGCTAATATCTGTGATGGGCGGAGGTGTCACTGCTTCCTTTACTGCTGCTAACTTCACATCAGGGCTAGCAGAATTTTTACTCACAGGAATAACGAGGGTAGTATCAATCAATAGTCCCGATTGCGGGCTTAAATTATTAACACGTGCCAGCTCAGTAAGGTCGATATTATATTGTTTAGCGAGACTACTTAAACTATCTCCGGATTTAATTCGATGTAGGTTATGGCGCTTATCTTTATCTGGTATCTCTAACACTTGGCCTTTTTCTACGCCACTAACCCCTAAGATTGCACCATTGGCATCGATTAACTCTGTTTTTGTAATATCATAACGTGCTGAAATATCTTTTACTGTCTCCCCTGACTCCACCACATGTTGGGTCGCCGCCTGTGCATGACTGACCAATAATGCACCCATTAATAGCACACTACTTTTTGAGCAGTATGCTGTCATTATAGTGTGCGCGATATTTGCAGCTGATGTTTTCAAAACTATCTCCTTAACATTAATATCCAATAAATTTTTAATAAATAAAACTCTAGTAAGCCACTAAGCAAGTATCTTTAGCAAAAAATTAAGACAAGTACACAAGCACTTGTCTTAATCATAATATCGATAGTTGGGACTTAACATTCAACTTACTATACTTTATGACGAGATAAGTATAACGAGTTAATTGTGTGCAATTTAACCGTGCTTTTTTTCAAATTCTTGCATAAATCTCACTAGCTGTTGTACCCATTCAAGTGGCACAGCGTTGTAAATGCTGGCCCGCATGCCACCGACATCACGGTGACCTTTTAGATTCAGGAGACCGGCGGCTTCCGACTGCGCCAAAAACTCTTTATCAAGAGTACTATCCGCTAAGGTAAACGGAACGTTCATGATAGAGCGATGCTTGTGGGCAACTGGATTATTATAAAAGGTACTATTATCAATCGTTTCATATAATAGTGCTGCTTTTTGCTGATTTATTTTGCCAATAGCGGCAACCCCGCCTTGCTCTTCTAACCAGTCAAAGACTAAACCGGCCAAATACCAAGAGTAAGTCGCTGGCGTATTCGACATCGATTCTTTTTCTGCTTGGTGCTCATAATTAAGAATTAGGGGACACCAATCGCTGGCTTGCCCCAATAAATTCTCACGAATAATCACAATGACTAAGCCTGCAGGACCGATATTCTTTTGAGCCCCAGCGTAAATCATTCCAAACTTAGAGACATCTATTGGTTGAGACAGAATAGATGACGACATATCGGCGATAATTGGCGCATCAACTTGTGGTGGCTCAAATATTTGCAAACCATGAATAGTTTCATTGGTACAATAATGGAAGTAAGCAGCATTATCACTGAGATTCCAATCACTTTGCGCGGGCACATCGGTAAAGTTATTGCCTTTGCCAGTCGCAACTAGATTAACCTCACCCAGTCCCAGCGCAGCATAACGCTCAGCCTCTTTAATTGCCTTACCTGACCACGCCCCTGTGGTCAGATAGTCGCCGCGACCGCCATTTAATAAGTTCAATGGAATGGCTGAAAACTGCAAACTTGCGCCGCCTTGTAAAAACAGCACTTTATAGTTATCTGGAATGTCCATTAATGAGCGTAACTGGGTTTCAGCCTTTTTAGTAATGGCCATATAATCCTTGCTGCGGTGACTCATCTCCATCACCGATAAGCCGCGACCTTGCCAGTCAAGCATTTCATCTTGAGCGCGAGCTAGCACCGGCGTGGGTATAGTGGCAGGTCCTGCAGAAAAGTTGGGTAGACGATGTGGAGAATCTGGAGTGGTCATGGTTATTATCCTAAATACAAAGTAGTAATAAAAAACGGTAATAATTTAAATAAATCTCAACAGTTAACACACCTCAACAATTGTAATATTTTAAATTAGCACAGTGCCTAAACAAAATATAGATATTAATCTATAAATAGGTAACTACTAAGGGAGATGCTCGCCATATACATTTTTTATGATTATTTAGTTTATATAAATCATTTATCTTACTGTAATTGATTCGCTTACTTCAATCAATCAGTAATCCGTTAGACCATTGTATCGTGTAGCTGTTATTACGGACTCGACAGCTGTTGCCATAACTGACGCTTAAGACTGGCATCAGCGAGCATTTCATCTAGTGTGGGTACAGTAGCAAAGTTAGGATGGGTCAATCCTTCTGGTAACGGCGTCAATACCGCCACTCGAACCTCTTCACTTCTACCAATCTTAAAAATATAACCAGCAAGACTGGCATTTGCAAGCTCGACAGTATCCATACCTGTGCAAATGGGAAAAGAGCTGGTCTCACAAGAGACAGATAACGCTTGAGTGATGTTTTGCCATAGCTTTTGGCTGTCATTAGTCAATGCCTGAATATCAGCCAACAACACCCAGTCGCCGTAACGCCCCGCTTGCAAATCAAATGGAGCAACGGTCACTGGATTAGAAATCGCTTTAACACTAAGGTTTTCTAGAAGTGGCTCTATTGTTTGCGATACGGCGGATGATGGTGATGTTACTGGCGTTGGCAGGGGTGATGAAGTGATATCGTCAGCATAAGCCCGCTTTTCGATATCATTCGTGCTAGAAAACGGTTGAGTAGCTGCTAAATCATAGTCTGGATAATTCTCGTCAGTAGCAGCGTCTATAGATACCGGTTGTAATGTCGTCGGTTGCTGATCGCTAGGCGGCTGCTCTTTTACAGAATAATTATCAGTATGGTTATTAATATAGATACTTGAATCTGTTTCTACAGCCGGAATATCTGCTATATTCATGGTTGGCGAATCCGGCTGTACCCATTGTCCGATGCCCATCATCGCCAAAATTTGGCGCTGTTGCATTTGCCGTTGCTTTAAGAGTACATGGTCTTGGGTATCGCTCATGGGTAGCTACTATCCTGATTATTTACAATCACTTATTTATGACGACTTACTTAACGATGGAATAAAGACTCAAAGTCTTTATTGTTAAATGCCTTAATAATCGAAATGGTCAATCGAAAAGCTGCCGTATACTGAGCCAGCGCTCTGCAAGGACTGTTAAACAGTTGTATTCAACTTGACTGATTATCGTATCGTGTAATATCACGGTATGCAAGGTACTGAGCCATAGCTGATAACTATTATAAGCTATTTGCACGCTATCCTGCCGCGTTGTATTAAACGATTGACTTTGAAGATCGAGTAAAATATTGACCAAAAAAAAGCCTCTTCGATTAAGGGCTTTAATATACCAGTCAAGGGTTTTAATCTTTATTGCCAAATTTTAGGCAAAAAAAAGCGACTCCAAAAGCACATCCTCGGCACACATTAGAACTATTACCGTTGCTACCTTCCGGTCCTGGCGGGTTTCATAATTCAATGTTGCGAGGCTACCAATGGAGCCACCAGTTGCAAATTATACAAGGTTTTTGCATTATTACAACCCCTATCGCAAAATTGTTAGTATCATAGCTTATATAAACCAAATTTTAGTTGTATAACCCCGTAACCTAATGGCAAAACCTTCACAGCAGAACCGGCCACCTTTACTTGATCTTTTTTTACTAAGGACTTTACGATGAAAAATACGCTACTTAACAAGGCAGCTATCGCTTCTAGCGCTACATGTCTACTTACGGCAATGATGGGCAGCGCACACGCTGAACCAACTGGCTATGATCAATTAAGCTTCCAAACGGAAGTCAAAGAAGAAGTGCCAAATGATGAAGTGCGCGCCAGCCTGTATAAAAAACTGCAAGCCACCGATGCCAAAACTCTAGCAATCAATCTTAATACTTCAATAAATAAAGCTTTAGTCATCGCCAAGCGCTACCCTAGTGTCATAGTCAACACCGGACAACAGCGCACCTATCCACGCTATGATAAAAATGACAAAATCATTGGTTGGACGGGTCAGGCCAATATAGATCTAAAAAGTACCGACTTTGTGGCGACCAGCCAACTGATCGCTGCTTTGCAAGAAACCTTAGTAATGGAGAACCTAAACTTTGGCGTATCGGACATTAAAAAAGACGCCCTTGAGCAAAAGCTAATGACCGATGCTTCCCGCGCCTTTCAACAGCAAGCAAAAAACTTAACCCGCGCATGGGATGCCCGCGGCTATCGTGTCGTTACTGTCAATCTCAATACCGGTAACAACTATCCACGTCCTATGTATAGCAGCATGAGGGTGGAAGCACCAACCATGGAAGATTCAGTGCCAAACCAAAGTTTCGAGTCTGGCAATAGCTCCATCTCGGTCACTGCTAATGGAACGATTGAGCTGTCTAAGTAAGCTCATAGTGTTTTATTTAAGCTGTTGAAAATATAATAAAAGGACAATTGCTAAATATCGCATTTGTCCCTTTTTACGCGTGTTTGAGCCTACTACTTTTGCATGTTTTTTTCGTACTTATTGTTTTTGCTCTAGCTGATTATTAATATTGTCTTGACGTAATTTTAGCAAAACCTTTTGGTGCCATGGCAGTTGCTGATAAGCCAATAACTGTTGTCCAATTTTCTTATTGTTTTGCAAAGTTGCGGTATTTTGAATAACGTAAACAGTACGTTCGACTTCTTTAATAGCCAGTCCTTTCTCATTCCTAACCACCGCTTTGACGCTATGCGCACCTGGTAAGACATCTATTGTTGCAATAGACGCGTTTAAACCTTGCGCCACCTGATTGTCATCCAAATAAATACTTACCGTATCGCCCGTTTGTAGCGCGGGCCTTAGCTGGACGTTTACCACAATATTTTGTGCTGGCCGACGATAAGCGCGCTCCTCGCTTGGTTCCGTCATAGTCAATTGATAATTAACTTGCACCGCTTTGGGAGTTTGAGTGGCCAGCGGGGCTGGTGCTGTTTGTGTATTACTGGCGACTGCGTTGCTAGCGCTACTGTTTGTAGGGCCAGTTGTTTCAGTAGTAATCCCCATTTGGCTAATCTGCTTGCCAGCTTGCTGCTCATACTTTTGCGCATTGTCGGTAAAAGTTATTCGACCTGTCTGTTCATCAATAATTTTATAAATAGGTGCCGCGTTGAGTAATGGCGCATAAAGACTTGCTGCACTTATTAATAAGCCTGTCAATATCCTGATTTTTAGCAGCACACCATTATTATGCATAGCCGTTATTCGCTTGGCCAAGCGTGAGCTTATGGAAAATAGAGTCATAATAAGTCAACCTAGTCGTTGCACATTGTTGATAGATGCATTGTTAATAGACACATAGTTATAACCACTATTATGCGATTTTTTTAAGGTAATAACCGTTATGTTTATAAAAGGACAAATATATTATTTTTATCTTAAAATTACTATCTTGCTAACTACCATAAAAAACCAACCAAGACCCGCTTAGCTGGTTTTTATTACTTGATAAGTCTCGAGAATTTAGCTAGATATTAGCAGCTATAGTACAAGTCAAACTCAACCGGATGCACAGTAATATTAAGGCGCTGTACTTCTTCTTCTTTCAACGCTATATAGGCCTCTAGCATCTCTTTAGTGAAGACATCGCCTTTTAATAGGAACTCATGATCATCTTTTAAGGCTTGTAGCGCCACTTCTAAGCTTTCAGCGACAGTTGGGATTTGTGCTTCTTCTTCAGGTGGCAAATCGTATAAGTTTTTATCAGCCGCCTCGCCTGGATGTATTTTGTTTTGAATACCGTCAAGGCCTGCCATCAATAATGCTGCAAATGCTAAATAGGGATTGGCCGCTGGATCAGGGAAACGAGCTTCGACGCGAACGCCTTTTGGGCTGCTGACGTGTGGAATACGAATAGATGCTGAACGGTTAGATGCCGAGTATGCCAGTTTAATGGGCGCTTCGTAATGCGGTACCAGACGCTTATAGCTATTGGTCGCAGGGTTGGTAATTGCGTTTAATGCACGCGCATGCTTGATGATACCACCGATGAAGTATAGTGCCGTCTCAGACAGACCGGCATATTCGTCACCAGAGAAGGTATTTACACCATCTTTTGAGATAGACATATGAACATGCATCCCCGAACCATTATCACCTACGACAGGCTTTGGCATAAAGGTTGCCGTTTTGCCAAACTGATGCGCGACGTTGTGTACTACATATTTTAGCTGTTGTACCTCATCCGCTTTTAATACCAAGGTGTTGAACGCTACCCCGATCTCCGACTGACAAGGAGCCACTTCGTGATGGTGCACCTCAATGCTGCCTTCGCCAATAATTTCTTCTAGACGCTCACACATGACCGTGCGCATATCTTGAGCACTATCAATTGGCGGTACGGGCATGTAAGCACCCTTAACGCGTGGACGATGCCCCATGTTGCCCCATTCGTAGTCAGTGTTAGTAGACCAAGGCGCTTCTTCAGCAGTGATTTTGTGGCTAACGCCTGACATCTCGATCGACCATTTTACGTCGTCAAATACAAAGAACTCTGGCTCAGGACCGAAATAGGCCGTATCACCGATACCGGTTGACTTTAAGTATTCTTCAGCACGGCGAGCGATAGAGCGTGGGTCACGCTCATACCCTTGGAGCGTTGCTGGCTCGATGATGTCACAGGTGACGACGACGGTAACTGCATCAAAGAATGGGTCAAGAAATGCAGTCTGCGGGTCAGGACGCAAAATCATATCTGACGCTTCAATACCTTTCCAACCAGCGATTGATGAGCCATCAAACATTTTGCCATCTTCCATCACTTCTTCGTCGACGGTAGAGGCAGGAAAGCTAATGTGGTGTTCTTTACCACGGGTATCGGTAAAGCGAAAATCAACCCATTTGGCATTAGAGGATTGGATAAGATCTAGTAATTTATTCGACATGAATCGTTTCCTTCGTGGTTATCATGTTATGGCGATTGGAAGTTGCTGTGCTCGTTATCAAAACGACTTATGATGCTTTGGTAGCGATTTGCCAACTTATTGACTTATCTTTTTCCTAAACAGTTTACAAGCTTGGTCAACGCTAGCGCTATTTTAACAATATCTGACCAATAATGCTGAACTGTTATGGTATCTGCATTAGGTTTTTGGAAATATGGCCTATATAACTGCTAGTAATGGTGGTTAAACTTGCTATATTCTTTAATTGCTTAAAGATAACATTTATTAGAAAAAAGTAATAACCCATTATCGTTTAGCTTAGGTGTACGCTGTATTTGATAGATAGCGAAATAATGGTAAGATATCCAAACCAAAACCACAATAATAGGTTGAAACCATAATGATTCTGATGATCGATAATTACGACAGCTTTACGTACAATATCGTACAGTACTTCGGTGAATTGCAACAGGACATCACCGTTTGGCGTAATGATCAGATCACAATCGATGATATTAAAACCCTTGCTCCTGATATCATTGTCATAGGCCCTGGCCCTTGTGATCCAGACCGCGCTGGTATTTCGCTAGAAGTGATTGATACTTTTAAAGGAGTGATACCTATATTGGGTATTTGCTTGGGTCATCAGGCAATTGGCCAAGCATTTGGCGGTCAAGTCATCAAAGCGGGCGCAGTGATGCACGGACGCTTATCTGCTATTTATCACAATAATCAGGGCGTGTTTGTGGACTTGCCTAACCCAAGCCAAGCCACGCGCTATCACTCTTTGGTGATTGACAAAACTTGCCTGCCTGCTTGTTTAGAAGTGACTGCATGGACGCAAAATACAGACGGTAGTATTGAAGAGATTATGGGCTTTCGCCATAAAGAATTTGCAATTGAAAGTGTGCAGTTTCATCCTGAATCTATCTTAAGTGAAGACGGCTACCAGCTGCTCAACAATTTCTTGCAGATTCATAACTTGGCGGTATTGACCACAGATGAGTTGCCACAAGTAAGCTAATTGCTTATAGTTTTCTGAACTAAAATTTTAAACCCTAATGATAAAAAATAATAATAAGTGAGATATTGATGACCACGGCTAGCCTACAGGATGACCAGAGCATAACAACTGCTGAAACTATTACTAAAAACACCACTAAAGAGACTAATAAAAATATTACCCAGCTCTCCGATGAGCAAATTCATAAGTTACTGACCAGCGCCTTAGATAGAATATTTCAGCATATTGATTTAACATTTGACGAGATGCATCAAGTCATGCTGATTATTATGCAAGGAAAATGTAGCAATGCCATGATGGGTGCTATATTGACCGGTCTGCGAATGAAAGGCGAATCTATTGATGAGATTACCGCTGCCGCTAGTGCTATGCGCGATTTGGCAGCCAATATTGCGCCCAATGCTTGCGACTATCTCGTTGATATCGTCGGTACTGGCGGTGATGGTGCCAATTTATTTAATGTGTCCACTGCCTCAGCTTTGGTAGCGGCGGCGGCTGGTGCCCAGGTTGCCAAACACGGCAACCGAGGGGTGTCTACCAGATCCGGCAGCTCAGACTTACTTGAGAAAGCCGGTATTAGTTTGGCACTGACACCACTGCAAGCGCTTGATTGCATCGAGAACCAAGGCATTGGCTTTTTATTTGCGCCCAATCATCATAGCGCGATGCGTTACGCCAATCCGGTGCGCCGTGAGCTTAAAGCACGGACGATTTTTAATATTTTAGGGCCACTAACCAACCCTGCTGGGGTTCCAAACTTGGTCATTGGCGTCTTTACCGCGCAGCTATGCGAACCGCTAGCGAAAGTCATGAAAAACTTAGGCGCCCGCCATGTGATGGTAGTCGGTGCAAAAGATGGTCTAGATGAAATCAGCCTTGCCACCTCAACCACCGTGGCGGAACTAAAAAACGGTGAGATATCAGTCTATGAGCTAATGCCAGAAGATGCCGGTATTGAATCCCAAACTCTCATCGGACTTGATGTAGATTCCCCTGAGCAAAGCCTTAAGCTCATACGCGCCGCGTTATCAGGTAGCGATACTACTGAGCGCGCGGTACTCAAAGCGCGCGACATGATTGCCCTCAACGCCGGTGCCGCGATTTATACCTCAGGACTTGCCAGCACTTATCCTGATGGTGTCAGCCAAGCACAGAAAGTTATCGCAAATGGCGCCGCGCTGACCAAACTTGAATCATTAGCTAATTACACCCAACTGCTGGCTGCTCCTGCTTAAGCTGACGGCTACTCAATTCACTGTCATCTCACTTTATAAGCAATATAAGACACTGATGACTGCCCCATTAAACTGACTGATAGCCGGATATATTCATGACTACAAGCCTAAATGCTAACCATGCCAACAATACTAAATTAGAAACACACACGGGTATTCCATCCGTATTACAGCGTATTGTCGCCACCAAACGTGATGAAGTGGACGCCGCACGCAGTGTGCTGTCACTTGAGATGTTGCAAGCACAAGTTGCCACTGATACCCGTCCACGTCGCGGCTTTGCGGCCGCCCTGCGCGGCGCTGATATTGGTATTATCGCTGAGATTAAAAAAGCCTCACCCTCCAAAGGTATTATCAATCATAACTTTGAACCTGCCGCTTTTGCTGAGCAATATGAGCAAGCTGGAGCCAGCTGCTTATCGGTATTGACCGATCGTGATTATTTTCAAGGGGATGGCAGTTACCTTATCCAAGCACGCGACGCCTGCAAGCTACCGATATTGCGCAAAGACTTTATGATTGATGTCTATCAAATTTATCAATCATACTTAATGGGTGCCGACTGTATATTGATTATTATGGCTTGCTTAGATGACACGCAAGTACAAGAATTGCATGCGCTAAGCATCAGTTTAGGCATGGATGTGTTGATTGAAGTGCATACAGCAGACGAGCTTGAACGTGCCTTACAGCTACCGCGCTCAACACATAACATTTATGGTATCAATAACCGCAACCTAAACACTTTTGAGGTCGACTTGCAGACTACGCTTGATTTAAAAAACACTTTATTACAAGCACTAGCGGCCGACGACAATACTGCTAACAATAACAATGATTCCAACAATGACACGAATAACGCCAATCCATCACAAGCGCTTATCGTTACCGAAAGTGGTATTCATAGCGCGGACGATATTCGCTTAATGCTAGGTCATAATATTCGACATTTTTTAATTGGCGAGCAGTTTATGAAGACCGATCACCCAGGACAAGCGTTACAATCCTTACTTGCGAGCGTACCTGCAAGCGCGTAAAGTATTACGAAATAAGCTAATTTATTTTTTGGCTAATCTTACTCAATAAACCACTCAATAAACAGACACGTTAACTCTTATGGCAAATTCTCTATTCTCAAAAGACATGCAAGACCAGCTCCAAGAGCTTAAAGGACAACTCAGCAAAGGTCGCGATACCACATCCCCTGATGGCGACAATCAAAAACCAACGGAACCGGTTTCTTTGCTTAGCCAAAAACAAGTCAAAAAAACGGTTAAACAGCTAGATAGCAACCATATCGATGATGACAAAGTATTGTTCATGCAAGCGATGCATGGCGTCAATCAGCTCGATGATAAAAACGTGCGCTCGCCTGCTAATGCAGCAAAAGCCAAAAAACCTGATGCAGCGACCTTATCAAAACGTGCCGCTGCACAAGGTAGTGACGCTGCAGAATTAGGTGCGGGTCTGTCAGACATGCAAGCGCTGCTTAATCCTGTCGCTGGTGAAGCTTACTTATCTTATAAGAATCCTACTCTGCAAAATAAGATCTTTACTCAGTTAAAGCAAGGTAAACTGCGTTGGTATGATGCAGTAGATATTCATGGTTGCACGATTGAACAGGCTCGCGAGGCGATGACTCAACTGCTAAGCCAAGCCAAGCAAAACAATGAAACGATGGTAAAAATCGTCCATGGTAAAGGTAGTGAGGCTATCCTTAAGACTTGTGTCAATGGTTGGTTACGTCAGCTGCCAGAAGTATTGGCATTTTGTTCTGCTCCGCCAAAAGACGGTGGTAATGGTGCCGTATTGGTACTGTTAAAAAAGAATAAGCCTGATGCTGAGTAACTTGTAAGTTTGTTATTTATAAATTGATTACTTAAATAACAAAGGACTACTGAAATGTAGTCCTTTTTTATTCCTAAATTTGCTTGGAATATCAAAACAACTGATAGCTTATCAAATAATACCCTGATATTAAATGAGACACTTATGAGCGTACAAACAATTGAAAACCAAGAAGAACTAACCGCCCATATTAAGGCACTGATTGCTATCGAGCCGAAGTTTGCTGCTATCTATGAACAAGTTGGAACACCCGATTTACGCCGCAATGCCGGTGGCTTTAAGCAATTGATGCGCGCGATGGTAGGACAGCAATTGTCCGTTGCGGCGGCGAGCAGTATTTGGCAACGACTGGTTGATAGCGACTTAACTTCTCCACAAGCAATTATGCAAGCAGAAGATGACACATTAAAGGCGCACGGTTTGTCTAGACAAAAAATCCGTTATACGCGCTCATTAGTTGAACATGATATAGATTTTAAGGCGCTGGCAACAATGACAGATGTAGATGTGGTGGATATACTCACAGCCGTTGTTGGGATTGGTCGCTGGACGGCTGAAATGTATTTGCTATTATCATTAGGACGCGCTGATGTCCTCGCTGTCGATGATTTGGCCGTTAAAGTGGCTGCGATGGATTTATTAGATTTAAAAGAACGCCCAACTCCCAAACAGTTAAAAATAGCGAGCCATGATTGGTCGCCGCATCTTAGCGCCGCAAGTTTACTACTATGGGCACATTATGGTCAGATGAATGATAAAGAGGCTGTACCTGTATGATGGATGGGCGTGAATGACTGACTGATTTGAGGCTCTCTATAATTTATTATGCGACTGGTTGCGAATAAAATTAACACCATGGTTGGTTCCATATAGAGAGGCTATTTTTTTTACTATTATGTTTATTGATACGTTTGAAATGCTTGAATTTACGTTTTGTTAATCTAAGATTGATATTTTTTTTAGATTTATTCAAAACACTTTTCTTTTTGTCTGATTGATGTGGTCGCTTATCAGCTACTTTAGCACCCTTGCTGTCGGCATCTTCACTTAAATTAGTAGTGTCAACGTGCTGCTTACTATTACTGTCGGAGCTAGTATCCGTACTAGTAACGCTACTGGCATCAGCATCGAGTCTATTATAATCAGCATCGTCAGCGGTCTTGTCTTCATTACTGTTTTCTGAATGGTGCTCCAGCTCGCTTTGATCAATAATCAACTGCTGAGTAGGCAGGGCATGCTCGACATTATATTTTTTTACTTTCTGTAGAACATCAACGAGTACCTCGTTCTGTTTGTTATAAAAATCTACAATATCAATAGCATTCAAATAGGCCTGTAATTGAATCACATAACAGTCTTGACGTAGCTCTAAGATATTGACTTGATTCCATTCTTGGTTGGTGAGAGGGTGCTCATCTAAAAGCTTATCTAAGTCCTGCACCATCTTAAATACCACTTCGATATCAGCGGTACGCTTAAGATATAACTGGTGAAAAAATCGAAACATATCCCGTGAAGTAAAATTCTCAATCTGCATAGATGAAAAGTCACCGTTAGGGACAGTCACTATGGTGCGTGTCAGTGTACGCACCCGTGATGAACGAATACCAATATCAATGACCGTACCCGCTTGAGTACCAAACTGACAATAATCTCCTATCCGGACTGGCGAATCTGCCACTACTACTACGCTACCAACGAGGTTTTCGATGGTTTTTTGCGCACCAAGAGCTAAGGCCAAACCACCAACCCCAAGCGCTGCAATACCAGTGGTTAAGTCAAAGCCTAAATTGCCAAAGATAACAATAATGGCAAATATCAATAGCAGTGCTTTAACTACTTTGCGCATCAGACCTAATATAGAGACGCGCTCAGTATAGTTCTTCTTATAGCTTAAATTCACAGCGCGGGTAAAAATTGCGTCAATGACTCGTAGCAATAACCAAGTCATCGCTACCCATGAGGTAATCTCAGTAAAGCGATTGACTGGTTCCCGTAGCGTGACTGTCACGCCAGCATAGACCATGATTTCTGATAAAATCAGCGCCATGATGACGATAGAAAGCGGCAATATCACTTTATTCGGTAATGGCAGCGGCATACCGCGTACCCGTGGATAGGCCAGTTTTAACAAGTTATACCATAACCATACCAGCACATAGGTCAGCACAAAGCTAGCAATGGTTAGCGTCACTGCTGCGACTAAGTCAGTCAATTGATAGCCAAACAGCTTTTTATTATCCAGCGTATCAGAGGTATATCGCGATATTAGGGTCGGCTTAGTATTTTCTAACACTTCCGGAATAGAGCGGATGGTCTCACTTGAGAACTGCCAGTACTGCTCGCCTTTTTTGGAGACTACCCGCTCTAATAACAGCGGCACGCTCTTATCATCAATACTGATATTACCGACTTTTTCTTGGCTGGGTGGCAGCTGGTCAGTTAAGTTACCCTCAGGAGTATTGTTAAGCTGCAAATCTGGCTGAAAACGCCCACCCGCATCTAGGGCTAGTTTAAACTGGCGCACGGCAGTGGTTGGATTATCAGATTTGGACAGATTAAGATAATTGCTAGCCAGCAGATTGTCATTATCACTAAGCGCACTAATGAAACCTTGCACTGTATTACGCGGCGTATCGCGTCCGAACGAGTCCGCAGCCGGCTCACTTGTACTCTCATCCTGATCGCCATTGCCACCACCGATACCCAGCACACCGCCTTCAGCAGCAAATACGGCATTAGGAGAAACTAGACTGAACAGCAATGCCAGTAGCAATGCTGCTATAAATCGTGAGATGAAGAAGGGAGACGAGCCAGTAGGACTCAGATAACGCTTAATAGACAAAACAAACCTCTTAGCTTTATTCAAATTAAATTTAAAATCTTATCGTCAGCATTCGACGGGCTGATACCAAACCACTGACCAATGAAATAAAAATAGCTGGCGCTATAATAACAATTATTGACAACCGCTGTGCACTATAACGAATAATTGAATAAATCACTGCTGTCATGAAACTTACTCATCTTACCGTGAAGAAATATTAAGCTAAAACAGTTCATAACTGTATCACTTTTATGGATAATGAGCGCTGTTTAGATTGTCTACTTTTTTTGTAACTTTTGGCGTCTTAATTTTCGCTTTTATAATTTTTTAACAGGGTAACTTTGGGATTGATTATGGTTTTATCACGTTCGTCTTCGACCACCTATCTTCGATTGCGTATTTTAAGCGCGCTTGGCGTATTTGCTGCTAGCGCAACAGCTGCCACGTCTGCCAGCGCGGACATAAACGTCATCAGTGATAACGAACTGCCACAAGTTGAGCTTGATAAAGTCGTGGTGACTGCCACGCGTACACCGACTAAGGTTAGTAATACTATTGCTCAGACACGGGTTGTTGATAGTGAGGAATTGCAACGTTATCAAGGTCAAAGCGCTCTTGAAGTACTTAAGCGTCAGCCAGGTATTAGTCAGTATACTAATGGGGGCCCCGGTGCCCTATCTAACTTTTATATGCGTGGCTATGATAATAAGCAAATCTTAGTACTTATCGATGGTATACGTTATAGCTCGTTAACTAGCGGCGGTGCTACCCTTAGCTTACTGCCTGCTGATCAAATCGATCGTATCGAAATCTTATATGGTGCTTCAGGATCCAGTATTTATGGCGCAGACGCTATGGGCGGTGTCATCCAAGTCTTCACCAAAGGGTCCAACGTTGAGAAAAGCAACTTTTCTGTGACCGCGGGTGTCGGCTCGCATAACCAATACTTATACGGCGCTAGTGCCCAACTTAATAATAGCAATGGTACAGCGCTAAGCCTTTCAGCCAGTCACAATGAAACCGATGGTATCAATGCCACCTTACCAGGGGCGTATGGTTACAATAAAGATGACGATGGCTTTGAAAGTAATAATTTTAGTGTCGCCTTAACTCAGCGTATTAATGAGCAATGGACTACAGGTGTTAGCGCCTTGTACAGTAAGTCAACTACTGAGTTTGATGATAGTATGGTAGATGCATACTCGGATCAAGAAAACGGTTCTGCGCAAGTATTTGTTGATTGGCGCTATCTACCAGGCTCTTCGGTAAAGCTACAATACGGTCATTCTATTGATAAGAGCGATGACTACGATAGCAATCCTAGTTTTTATAACACCAAGCAAGACCAAGTTAGCTTGGTTGGTCAACATATATTGCCTATTGGCCAAGGCATCTATGGACTAGAGTATCTTAGCCAAAGCCTTGATTCTGACGCATATAAAGTTGATGATCGCGATGTAACCAGTGCATTTTTAGGCTATGTTGTAGCTAGTAATCAGTTTGATGCGCAAGCTAACGTCCGCTTCGATGATAACTCACAATATGGTGATAAAACGACTTACAATTTAGGTGGTGCGTATCATATTAACCCCAACCTTCGTGCTGGTGCTAGCTACGCTAAGGGTTTTCGTGCGCCTACATTTAATGATATATACCCAGGTTACGGTGGAGATTCTGATCTGAAACCTGAAAGCAGTGATAACTATGAAGCTTTTGTTGAATATGAAACGTTACTTCAGCTTACGCGCTTAACTGGTTATCGTAACGAAGTAGAAGACTTAATAGCTAGTGATGGCATTCCTACGCCTGAAAATCCTTACGGTAGTATTAAAAATATTGATGAAGCCAAAATCGAAGGTCTATCGTTAACTTCAGACTGGGTAATCGATAATTATTTATTGGGGGGTAGCTACGACTATCAGAAAGCTAAAGACAATAGTGGTGGCAGCGACGACGGTAACTTCTTAGCTATTCGCCCTGAACATAAAGGCTTAGTTTATGCCGGTTATCGCCTGCCAAGCTTAGATATTCGGGCTGAATATCAATATGTAGGTGATTATTATTATAATGTTTCCAATACTAAATCACAATTCGTTGAAAATTATGGATTGTTTAACATAAGTGGTAACTATCAGTTAAATCCTAATCTGACTATGACTGCGCGCTTAAACAATATCACTAACGAAAAATATGTGACAGCACCAGGTTACAATACTGAAGGTACTAACTTTTTTACCTCATTAACCTATAACTGGTTCTAAGATTATTCTACATTAAGTAAAATTTGTATTATTAAAAAAAAGGTCATCAATTGATGATCTTTTTTTATGTCCATTAATTGAACTTTAACTATT
Source organism: Psychrobacter urativorans (assembly GCF_904846675.1). Classification (GTDB taxonomy): domain Bacteria; phylum Pseudomonadota; class Gammaproteobacteria; order Pseudomonadales; family Moraxellaceae; genus Psychrobacter; species Psychrobacter urativorans_B. The sequence continues at coordinate 36,825 of NZ_CAJHBT010000009.1, forward strand.
CAAAAAATTAATTCGTATGAGCGCCTAGCATTTACCGCAGCCAATAGGTGACAATCCGCGTCCCATACATTACAATAACGACCTCCGAGAGGTGTTGCGCCATATGAATTAATAGTTACGTTTGAGATTTATGAACAAGCTATGCTGATTAATTCGTCATGTTAGGCTCGGTAAACTGTTTAATACGAATGATTTTAGCATTAAACAGCACAAACAACGGCACCTGCGTTTTTATTCTTTTTATCATACGTTAACCACTGATAGGAGCATATTATGGACGCAGTGTCTACTACCCCATCTGCCCATACGATCGACCCCTCTTTCACTGACTATAAAGTCGCTGATATTAGCTTAGCTGATTACGGCCGCCGTGAAATCACCCTTGCCGAAGCCGAAATGCCTGCCCTTATGGGTCTGCGTCGTCGCTATGAAGTGGATCAACCGCTTAAAGGCGCAAAAATCGTCGGCAGTATCCACATGACCATTCAGACTGCGGTGCTTATCGAGACCTTAGTGGCGCTTGGTGCAGAAGTACGTTGGACGTCATGCAATATCTTCTCAACTCAAGACCACGCTGCTGCTGCGATTGCTGCTGCAGGCATTCCTGTCTTCGCTTGGAAAGGCGAAACTGAGGCAGAGTACGAGTGGTGCCTACGTCAACAAGTCCACGTTGGTGGTGAAGAATCCGGTAAACTTTGGGATGCTAACTTAATTTTGGATGATGGCGGCGACTTAACCGCACTGATTCATAATGAATATGAGCAAATGCTTGATAGCATCAACGGTATCTCAGAAGAGACCACTACCGGCGTGCATCGCTTAATTGAGATGTTGAATAAAGGCACCCTAAAAGTCCCTGCTATCAACGTTAATGACGCGGTCACTAAGTCTAAAAATGACAATAAATACGGCTGCCGTCATAGCTTAAACGATGCGATCAAACGCGGTACAGATATGTTCCTTGCGGGTCGTCGCGCTTTAGTGATCGGTTATGGCGATGTGGGCAAAGGCTCAGCACAGAGTTTACGTCAAGAAGGGATGATTGTTCGGGTATCAGAAGTTGATCCTATCTGTGCTATGCAGGCTTGTATGGATGGTTATGAAGTATTATCACCGTACATCAATGGCGACAATACTGGCGGCGCGGAAAACATCAACACCCGCCTGCTTGAAGATACCGACATGATTGTCACGACTACCGGTAACTATCATGTCTGTGACAAAAACATGCTGGCGGCCCTAAAACCTGGTGCAGTAGTCTGTAATATAGGTCACTTTGATACTGAAATCGACACCCAGTTTATGCGTGAAAACTGGCGCTGGGTTGAAGTTAAGCCACAAGTTCATCAAATCTTCCGCTCAGACGATGTGAATGATTACCTGATTTTATTGGCGGAAGGTCGTTTGGTGAACTTGGGTAATGCTACTGGTCACCCATCACGGGTAATGGACGGCTCATTTGCGAACCAAGTATTGGCACAGATGTACCTGTTTGAAGAGAAGTTTGCTGAATTGCCAACCGATAAGCGTACTGACAACTTATACGTCAAAGTATTGCCGAAGAAGCTCGACGAAGAAGTTGCTGCTGCGATGGTTGCAGGCTTTAACGGTACATTAACCAAGCTAACTGACAAGCAAGCTGAATACCTAGGCGTTCCTGTCGAAGGTCCGTTCAAACCTGATACCTATAAATACTAATATGAGTACTGAGGAGCGTGATTGTGAGTAAGCCTGCTTTTTCTTTTGAGTTTTTCCCTACCAAGTCTGAGCAGGGACATGAGAAGTTACTCAATACTTTTGACGAGCTTAATAAACTCTCCCCCGCGTATTTTTCGGTAACTTATGGTGCTGGTGGCTCAACGCGTAGCCGCACTTTAGAGATCGTGCAAGCGTTATGCAATCGCGGTGAGACTGAAATCACCCCACATATATCCTGCATTGGTGATGATAAAGACGAAATATCTGAGCTACTAACGCATTATAAAGGCTTAGGTATCAAACGCTTAGTAGCCCTGCGTGGTGACTTACCCTCAGGGCAAGTAGGAATGGGTCAGCTGCCATTCGCGGTCGATTTGGTCAAGTTCATTCGTGAGCATTCAGGCGATCATTTTAATATTGAAGTGGCCGCTTACCCTGAAATGCATCCACAAGCGCGTAGTTTTTTATTCGATATTGATAACTTGGTAAGCAAGTTTGATGCGGGCGCGAACGCGGCGATTACCCAGTTCTTTTATAATGCCGACAGCTATTTATACTTGCGTGATGCTTTAGAGCAGCGCGGCATTGATACCACTGAGCAACAGCTAGTCGCCGGCATCATGCCGATTACTAACTCTAGCAATTTGGTACGCTTTGCCGACGGCTGTGGCGCTGATATACCACGTTATGTGCGTAAGCAGCTTGCTGACTTTGGTGACGACCGTAAGGCCATTCGCGAGTTTGGCTTTGATGTGGTTTATCGCTTGTGTGAGCGTTTAATTGCCGAGGGTGTTCCGGCCATGCACTTTTATAGCATGAATAAGGTTGAACCAAATAAACGCTTGGTTGAAGCTTTGGGACTTGGAACATAGAATATATAAACCTTTATTGTACAAACTTTAAGGGTAAGGACTTATCACGCTTATTGTTACTTAATAAACTGGCGTTCCAAAGAACGCCAGTTTTTTTATGGTCCAAATTCTCACCTCTCTTTTACACTATTACCTGTATCGAGACTAAACTTTATTCTGATTTTTATTTTGTGTGTCATTTATTATACAATAGCCTCATTATAGCTAACATGATTTACTTTCATAGTTAAGTATCATTTTTTTAACTCTAAAACTGTCTATTATTCAATCATTAGGAATCACTTATCATGCGCCGTTTTTTTTATGCTACCAGCAGTGATGATGACAATATCAATGATAATCGAGCCGAGTACTCTTATCTGCCAAGATTAGGCACCTTGCCAATAGGTGGTGATGTGGCGTTAACCGACAGTATTGTCCATCATTGGTGCCGTGTACTGCGGGCAAATATCGGTGATGAGGGCGTTTTATTTGATGGCTTTGGGGGTGAGTACCACGTTCGCTTGCAAACCATCAGTAAAAAGCAAGCGACCGTGACATTATTAGCGCATATGAGCGACGATCGGAGCGCACCTATCATTAGCAAAATTGCCTTGGTGATGAGCCGTGGTGAGCGCATGGATTACGCTATCCAAAAAGCAACTGAACTTGGGGTAACCGCCATTCAACTGCTCAGTAGCCAACATGGCGAGGTATCCCTCAAGCCTGCGCAAGTGGGAAAAAAACTGCTGCATTGGCAACAAGTCGCTATAGCAGCCTGTGAGCAATGCGGCTTAAACCGCCCGCCTCTTATTCTTGCGCCATTACCAATGGCGACTTGGCTACCCTCTCTAAATAAGCCAGGTATAGATAAAGACAGTTTAAACACGGGCATGGCGGTCAGTCCTATTATGGCAACCCTTAGTACAGACCCATATTATCAAGTTCTCAATGACCAAGTGGATTTGCGCCTAATGATGAGCGTTCCAGTCGCAGATCAGCCCTTGATGCCAGCAGCATTATTATCAGTATTAGCAGAAGACAAACCCTACATTGAGTTGTTAATAGGTCCTGAAGGTGGGCTTAGTGATGAGGAGTGCACGCAAGCTGAGCACACAGGTTTTGCACCATGGCAAATAGGGGCACGAGTGCTGCGTACCGAAACCGCACCGGTAGTCGCACTCGCTACTCTGCATGCGCTCATAACCTAATCCGGTATTAATCATCTACTACTAAACGTTAAGCACGCACCTATATAAAAATAAAACAAGATAAGAGCACCTAATACACCTTACCATAAGAAATACGACCCTTTATTTTACTATTGCTATTTCCTTTATCTTTACCGTCAGCATCTTTTTTAACTTTGTAGCACTTGTCTTGACTTTTTCTGTGCCGATATTGTGTGCACTTTTACCTTGATTTCCGACTCCATTAAGCAGTAATTACTTACTCAATTATGCGAGTGTATTAAGAATGCCATCTCTATATTAGATGCTAATTTGTGCTATATTTCCGTTAATGCAGCCTATGAGCGGATACTTGGCTATCACAGAGTCTTTATACTTAACCGACCGTTTGGTATCTATACGGCTGTTTTTATCTGAGCAAGAGCGCACTATGGACAAATGCTCAACTGTCATGCGGCCTTCCACCAAGTGTTTACTATCAGTTAGCAAGACTGCGTATAACTTACTAATAAAATTACTTTTTGCTTATTTATAGCGATAACATATTATCTATTAGTATTTATTAACGATAGGATGCAAGAGAGGTTCATGACTTATCAGTCTCATCCCCAAACTTGTATAATTCCCTGTGAGCGCCTATCTTTTATAGGTAAATATGACTTTTGTGAACTTTGCACTCTCCATTAAGAAAACTGCTTGAATTAAAGTACCTCAAGATAGGCGCTTAAAAATGGGTGTTTGCAAGATTAATAATCGGTCATACTAGACACTATATTCAAAAAAGGACAGGAAGTTATGCAATACAAAGCGCCTCTACGTGATATCCAATTCGTCATGCATGAGCTACTTGATAGCGAAAGTCACTACAAGCGTCTTCCAAAATTTCAAGAAGCGGATCGCGAATTGATGGACAGCCTGTTTGAGATGGCTGCAAGCTTTGCTGAAAATGAGCTGTCACCTCTTAACCAAAGCGGTGATGCGGAAGGCTGCCAGTTCGACAATGGTACAGTCACCACGCCAAAAGGTTTTAAAGAAGCTTATCAGCAGTACTGTGAACTGGGCTTCCCTGCACTGTCTGCTGAAGAAGAGTTCGGCGGTCAAAATATGCCGTTTTCATTATCGACCGTTATTAACGAGATGGTGGGCACTGCTAACTGGTCGTTCTCTATGTATCCTGGATTATCGCATGGCGCGATTCAAACCATCGAGCATCACGGTACTGACGCCCAAAAAGACATCTATTTAGAAAAAATGGTCACTGGCGAATGGTCAGGCACGATGTGTCTTACTGAAGCGCATGCCGGCTCGGACTTGGGTATTATCCGTACCAAAGCCGAACCTAACGATGATGGTAGCTATAGCATTACCGGTCAGAAAATATTTATTTCAGCCGGTGAACATGACTTAACCGATAACATTATTCATATTGTGTTAGCCCGCCTACCCGGTGCTCCTGCTGGTACCAAAGGTATCTCGCTATTCATCGTACCGAAAGTAATGGTCAATGAAGACAGCAGCTTAAGTGATGTTAATAAAGTAACGTGTGGCTCTATCGAACACAAAATGGGCATTAAAGCCTCCGCTACCTGCGTAATGAACTTCGACGGCGCTACCGGCTATCTAATCGGCCCTGAAAACCGTGGTCTACAATGTATGTTCACCTTCATGAACGTCGCGCGTATCGGTACGGCCGTTCAAGGCTTAACCGCCGCTGAATATGCGTTCCAAGGCTCATTATCTTATGCCAAAGACCGTTTAGCCATGCGCTCGCTATCAGGCGCTAAAGCACCGAATAAAGTCGCTGACCCTATCATCGTTCATCCAGCCGTACGTAACATGCTATTGACCGAAAAAGCCTTTGCTGAAGGTGGTCGTGCATTGGTATATTACCTTGCCCATTTTGCAGATACCGTTGCTAAAGGCGAAGGTGATGACCTTGAATTTGCGGATCAAATGCTATCATTATTGACCCCTATTGCCAAAGCCTTCTTAACCGAAACAGGTTTAGAAGCTGCCAATCACGGCATCCAAGTTTATGGTGGTCATGGTTATATCAGTGAATGGGGCATGGAACAAAACGTCCGTGATACCCGTATTGCCTGCTTATACGAAGGTACTACTGAAATTCAAGCGCTAGATTTATTGGGTCGTAAAGTTTTAGGTTCACAAGGTAAGCTACTCGCAAACTTCGTACAGATTATCCAGAAATTCTGTGAAGACAATAAAGACAAAGATGAGATGGGACAATTCATCCGTCCACTTGCCAAGCACCTGAAAGAATGGGGCGACCTCACTGCCCGTATCGGTATGCAGGCGACTGAAAACCCTGAAGCGGTAGGCGGCGCAGCTGTTGATTACATGTACTTTAGTGGCTACGTCACCCTTGCTTACCTTTGGGCGCGTATGGCATTGATTGCTCAAACTGAAATCGCCAATGGTAGCAGCGAACATGCATTCTATGATGCCAAAGTGAAAACAGCACAGTTCTATTTTGCCAAATTATTACCGCGCACTACCACTCACGTACAGCGTATCGCTACTGGCGTTGAGCCGTACATGAGCATGGACGTTGATCAATTTGCGTTTTAACTGAAGGTCTCAACTCTTAATTTAGCAAAATGCTAATCACGGTAATTTTAATAAAAGTAGCTTTAATCGGCAACATGCTTCGGTATGTTGCCGATTTTGATTGATGACCGCTTTATTAGTGCTCTTGCAATGAATAGTAACTTTCGGTGCACGCACAATTCACGAAGAGATACACAAGCCTATCTGCAAATTTGCTAAACTTTAGCTATCAATTATTAATATTAAACCAATAAAACAATTGAAAAACCTAACAAACTTAATTCTTATTCATTTGGATCAAAGGAATATTTATGTCTATTTATAATGCTCCCCTCAATGACATGCGCTTCATATTAACGGATGTTTTTAAAGCCCATGAGTTCTGGAAAAATAATGATAATTTGTCTCATGTTGACATGGAAACGGTCGATATGATTTTAGAAGAAATGGCAAAGTTGTCTAAGAACGTCATGCTGCCTATTAACCGCAGCGGTGATGAAGAAGGCGCAACCTATCAAGGTGACGGTGTGGTAACCACTCCTGAAGGCTTTAAAGACGCCTATAAGCAATATGCTGAGTCAGGCTGGGTTGGCCTTGGGGGTAATCCTGAATACGGCGGTCAAGGGTTCCCAAAAATGGTCACTATGCTGACCGAAGAGATGATTTACACCACCAACCAATCTTTTGCTCTCTACCCCAACCTCACTGTTGGCGCAACCCTGTGCCTAAATGCGGCGGCTTCAGAGGAGCAAAAGCAAACCTATCTAGAAAAAATGTATTCGGGCGAATGGTCAGGTACGATGTGCTTAACTGAGCCTCATGCCGGTACTGATTTGGGTATTATTAAAACCAAAGCCGTGCCTAATAATGATGGCAGCTTTAATATCTCTGGTACCAAAATTTTCATTACCGGCGGTGAGCACGATTTAACAGAAAATATTATTCATTTGGTATTGGCAAAAACCCCAGATGCGCCAGAAGGCTCCAAGGGTATTTCCCTATTCATCGTTCCAAAATTCTTGGTCAATGAAGACGGCAGCTTAGGCGAGCGCAATACGCTAGCAGCAGGCTCTATTGAGCATAAAATGGGCATCAAAGCGTCAGCCACTTGCGTCATGAATTTCGATGGGGCTAAAGGTTGGATGGTTGGAACTGAAAATACCGGTCTATCAACCATGTTTATTATGATGAACTATGAACGCGTGACTATGGGTCTACAAGGTCTGGGTGGCTCTGAGCTGGCCTATCAAAATGCGGCGCTCTATGCCATGGATCGTGGTCAAGGTCGTAGCGATACCCAAATTCAAAGCCCTGAAAAGCCCGCGGATGCTATTATTTATCATGCTGATGTGCGCCGGATGCTGTTGAATGCCAAGGCCAACTCTGAGGCGGCACGTTGCTTTGCGATGTATGTCGCCAAGCAACTCGATACCGAAAAATTCAGCACGGACCCAGAAGCTGCGCAAATTGCCGCTGCTCGTGTGGCCTTATTAACGCCCGTTGCCAAAGCCTTTTTAACTGATAAAGGTTTAGAGGCCACTATCGATTGCCAGCAAGTCTTTGGTGGTCATGGTTATATTCGAGAATGGGGCATGGAGCAAATCGTACGTGATACCCGTATCGCACAGATTTATGAAGGCGCAAATGGTATTCAGGCGCTTGACTTATTAGGCCGTAAAGTTGCTCGTAACGATGGTAAATACATCACCAATTTCTTAGGTGAAATTCGAGATTTTGTTAATGCGATGCAAGCGAACCACGGTATCAAGCAAGCCACCTTAGAGGCGACCGATACTGTTGAAGAGTTGACTAAAACTGTCCTTGCTAATATTAGTGTCCGTAAAAGTGAAATCAATGGCTGTGCAGTCGACTACATGCATGCGTTCGGCTATCTATGCTACTCGTACATGTTCGCCATGATGGTAGAAGCCGCTGACGGTAAAGAGGGCGAGTTTTATACCAATAAAGCCAAGCTTGCGGATTACTTCGTCGGTCGTATCTTGCCGCGTATTGACGCTCATGCGCAAATGGTAAAAGCGGGTAGTGATCCGATGATGAACTTCGATCTTGATTACTTTGGTGCCTCTGTTTAGCATTTTAAATAGTTATTCATTACCGTATTAATAATAAAATATCAAGAAGGACAGTCTCGTTACTGTCCTTTTTTTTGCCAAAAAACAACTACTAACAAAATAATTGATTATCAATATGCGGTTCAGATTAAAATACCTCAAACTATACAGTTATTGCCTGCGCGTCCCTTCTCGCTCATAAAACACTTAGCTATAAAAAATACTTATTAATTAATAGTTATCCTTGAGCGCTATTTAACCAATTCTTCAATTGGTTTTATTGGCATCAATTCTGTGCGAGTCATACCCATTCAAATAACAATAAAGGCTACAGTGTGCCAGAGATAAAACGCATTTTACAGCAGATAACTGCCTTAAGTGATGTGCCTGATCCGTCAGTGCTCAAACGCTTAATTGATGAGCTTCGAGTCAATGATAAGGAGCTGGTGCTTGCCAATAAAAATATTCAGACACTCATTAATATTTTGCAGCAGCACCCAGAGTATGCGGACGGGCTGGCTAGCTTTGTATTAACGCTCATTACTCAATATCGCCAAATTGCCTTGTATACCGATACCGGTATCATGTCAGATGAAGGATTTTTTAGTAGTTTTCGGCGCTTAATCGGTCACCGGTTTTTACCGTTATTACCCCAAGATGATTCGGTGGTTGAGCTGATTGGTTATTTATTCGATAAACGCTCTGATGAGCGCTGGCTGGCGAGCATAGATAAAGACAAGTGGGATGCACTGGTTGAATTACTCAAAGTTGAAGAAGAACGTTTAAATTTAGTTGCCACCGCTAAAAACAATATTTTGAACGCGATTATTATTTTATCTTATCGTATTAGTGGTATTGGTCTGCATCCAGACTTGATGGAATCTTATCCGCAAATACTTAATTATTCAGCGGCTTTTGTCGCACAAAATCAGGAAGCGGTCTTATTCGTCAATCAATATCGGCAAGCGCACGAGTTGGATAATTTGACTGATATTATCCCTGAGCAAGCCGTTAGCTCAGCACCCCTATTGGTCATGCTTGAGCAATGTGAAGACATCGTCGCCACAGTGCGCAAGCGTATTTATAAAACGGGTATCTCCATACGTTTAACCAACATGATGCTACGCCTTGATCAAAGCTTGCAACGCGTGCGCATCTTGACCAAGCTGGTTTCTGTCGATGGCCCTAGGCGTGATGGCGCCATCATTGAGCTGATTCAAACGCTAGTGGTTACTGCCAATCGTCGTTATAGTATTGGCTATCTGATTGATAATAATACTAAGCTGTTGTCACGAAAAGTGACCGAAAATGCCAGCCGCGTTGGTGAACACTATATCAGCACGGATAGATCTGGCTATCAGCAGATGTTTAAAAAGGCGTCTATCGGCGGCTTTGTTATTGCCTTTATGGCGACCACTAAGATATTGGCCTATGAGTTAGCCATTGCGCCGATGGTTCGCGCTTTTGTGAATAGTATGATTTATGGGTTGGGCTTTGTGTTTATCCATGTTATCCACGGTACTGTCGCTACTAAACAGCCAGCGATGACCGCGGCCGCTATAGCTTCAACTATATCTGAGGGCTCTGGTAAAAAGTCGCATCAGCTTACTAAACTGTCTGAGTTGGTAGTGGATATTTTACGTACGCAGTTTATCGCTATTATGGGCAACATTATGCTCGCTATACCGGTCGCATTGATTATCTCTTATGCATTTTTACAATATACCGGTGCACCGATGATTAATACTGATAAGGCAGCGCATTTGCTCCATGACCTTGACCCTTTCCGCTCATTAGCACTGCCGCATGCTGCTATCGCTGGGGTCTATTTATTCTTATCCGGTCTTATTGCGGGCTACTATGATAATTTAGCCATTTATAACCAAATTGGTGCGCGTATACGTCGGCATCGTCTGCTAAAAATCCTATTGCCTGAAGCCTGGCTGCAGCGCTTATGCGGCTTTATAGAAGCCAATCTTGGCGCTATTATGGGTAACTTTATTTTTGGGGTCTTTTTAGGCAGTACCGCCACTATTGGCTTCTTGTTTGGGTTGCCGATTGATATTCGCCATATTGCCTTTGCTTCAGCCAACTTAGCACATGGCTTATTCAACTTATCCTCCACGCAAATGAGCTGGCCGTTAATTTTATTGTCCATTCTTGGGGTGGCGCTGATTGGTATGGTGAACTTAATGGTGAGCTTTTCTCTGGCATTGCTCGTGGCGCTGCGCTCTAAAGAAGTGCGTGTCTTTGAATGGAGCCGTTTGACCAAGCTTATTTTTAGCCATGTTATTACCCATCCCTCAGACTTTTTTTGGCCGCGTAATAAGCCAATGAAATATGCGCGTATTGATAGCAGAGGTCATATGATTTTTGAGGACAACTCTGCGCAAAAAGGTGGCAAACCGCTGCCCAGTAATTATGTAGTGCGCCGCTTATCGGATGTCAAAGTACTCCCTGAATCTATGAAAGCGAGCGCAACGGACATCTATTACGGCAACCAACCTCAAAATGATGAAGCCAGTGCAGGGCAAGCAAGCCATACCACGTTATCTAATGGTGCACCCAAAAAGGTAGTCGACCTAGACGATGGGCTAATAGATGAAGAGCTAAATAGCGTCCCCTACAGCGATGACATTCAATATGATAAAACCACTAAGACGCTAGGAGCGATTGGTGGTGGCAAAAATCATAGCTCAGACAATAGTATTTATACCTCAAACCCCGACAGCAAAGCTGCTGGAGATGCCAAGACTCCCTTACCAAAACCTAAAAAGCCGCCCAAACTGCCCAATTAATTTGGATAGTATTGAGCGACCAATAAGGTTAGATAGGATAACTTCAGCTTATCTATGGCTTAGGACATTTTGCGCTTGAGGTGATGACTTTGCCATCACTTAAGCGATACGCCAATAGATGATTACCCCAAACGCAGCCGCCATCGATCGCTCGTGCATAAGGCAAATCAACGTTGCCTTTTAGCGCTGCCCAATGGCCGAATAATATCTTACGCTCACGTGGTACTTGCCATTCAAACCATGGTAAAAAGTCATCCGGCATCGCATCATTAAGGCTGGAGTTGAACGTAAACTCTAGCGTACCATCCTGCTTACATAAGCGCATGCGAGTAAAATAATTGGCAATGGCCCGTATCTTGTCAAAACCATTAATACCCTCATGCCAATCATCTGCTGTTTTGCGATATAAATGCGGCAGCATTCTATCAAGCTGATACAAACTGCTTTGCAGCTGTGTTTCTAACTGATGCGCATAATCTGCGGCATCATCTAAACTCCAATGCGGCGGAATACCGGCATGTACCAACACCGTATGCGCATCAGGATAAGCCAGTATTGGCTGATAGCGTAACCATTCCAATAGCTCTTCTGTATCATCCGCTGCAAAAATCGGCGCGGTCTTGTCTTTTTTGCGTATCTTAGTCGCACCGCGCCATACCGCCAGCAAGTTTAAATCATGGTTGCCAAGGACGGTTGCTGCCGCCCCTTGCTCACACAGCGCCTTGACATCGCGCAAGGTATTCAACGAATCCTCCCCGCGCGCGACCAAATCACCGGCAAACCATAATTTATCTTGGCTGGGATCAAAATTCAATGTTTTAAGTAACTGACGATACGCGCCATAACAACCTTGTAAGTCGCCGATGACATATTGTTGACGAAAAATCATAATCACTCAATTGTTTCTTATTATTGAAATATAGGACTGGTATTTATGTTTAAAAACTCAAGTTATAGCGTTAAAAATTAGACTCCTACTTGCTGAGCCTGATTGCTTAACGCCACAAAGTCACTGACGCTTAGCGTTTCTGGACGGGCTTGTGGATCAATACCACAAGCAGCAAAATCATCTTCGCTGAGGGTTGGCAGTAAGGTTGATTTCTTGAAGATAGCACGTAGGGTCTTACGGCGATGATTGAAAGTCTCACGCACCACAAGGGCAAAGTACTCTTCATCTTCTGCGACCACTGGCTTGTTGATATGCGGCATCAGACGAAAGACTGCACTGGTAACTTTCGGCGGCGGATTGAACGCGCCTCTAGGCACCGTCAACAAATAATCAGTATCGCAATGATACTGCATAATAACTGATAGGCGCCCATAGATCTTGCTGCCCACATCAGCTGTAATACGCTCGACCACTTCTTTTTGCAGCATAAAATGCATGTCTTCGATGACATCGGCATAACTGAGCAAATGAAACAATATCGGGGTGGAGATATTGTAAGGTAGATTACCTACCACCCGCAGCTTACCGCGCTCGGGGCTATAAAACTCACGATAATCGACATGCATAGCATTAGCTTTGACAATCGTAAAATTGGGATGGCTGTTGGCGCCGATACGAATACGCAAGCTATCGGCCAAATCACGATCCAGCTCAACTACAGTCATAGCATCAACTTCAGCCAGTAGCGGCTCAGTCAAAGCGCCCATACCGGGACCAATTTCTATCAGATTATCATCACGGTTTAGGCGAATACTATCAACAATTTGGCGGATAATGCTGCCGTCATGTAAGAAGTTTTGACCAAAGCGTTTTCGTGGTTGGTGTTTGGCTGTTCGCAAACTGGCAGCGAGTGTCTTAGCGTCAAACGAATTTATGGACATAAAAAGTTCTTAATTATTATTAACGTTAAATTATACCACAGCTAATAATCAGGCTGTATTTAGCAATGGGATTAATTCTTTATAGCCTTTAATAAAAACCTGCTTAACAGGCTATAACTATTGATGACGCTAGATGCCTATTAATAATGGCAACTTTTATGCTGGCAGCAGTGCTTTATTGGCCATCTCATCGGCCATCACTAAAGCTTGGTATAAGCTAGTAGCACTCGCACCGCCGCGACCTGCTAAATCAAGAGCCGTCCCATGATCGACTGAAGTACGAATATAAGGCAAACCTAAGGTTAAATTAACCGTATCACCGAAACCGTGAGACTTTAAGACCGGTAGACCTTGGTCATGGAACATGGCAATAACGCCATCACACTCGTTAAGATGCCTTGGTGTAAATAGTGTATCCGCTGGCATCGCCTCTGATATATCCGCCCCCGCTGCTATAAACTCCTGCAAGACCGGATTGATGATATCAATCTCTTCCATGCCTAAGTGCCCACCTTCGCCTGCATGCGGGTTAAGACCACAAACTAAAATGCGTGGATGCGTCAGACCAAACTTTGACTGCATATCATCCAGTACAATTTGTACCGTCTGCCGGACATTTTCTTTGGTAATAGCCGCAGGAACGTCTTTGAGGGCTAAATGGGTGGTTACTAACGCCACTTTCATCGCTTCATTAGCCAGCATCATTACTACTTTATCACAGCCACTTTGCTGCATAAAAAACTCAGTATGACCGCTAAACATGGTGCCATTTAACAGCTTAATATCAGCATCAATCAGTGCCGATTTCTGTAATGGACCGGTGACAATAGCCGCTACTGTGTTACTTGCCGCTAGCTGATGCGCGACTTCTAACTGCTTAGCGACCATCGCTGAATTATTGATATCAATCTGTCCGGCAACGACCGGCGCTGGGCAAGGAATACTCAGTACTATAAAGGCGCTATTTGACGCATCGCTATTTACTTTATCGTTATTTAGTTTATCGCTATCACTATCATTGGCAGTGGTTAGCTCAGTAATGTCTTCGACAGTTTGCCACTGTGGACAGGTTGTTAATATACCTGCTGCCATTAATTTATCCGCACGGTCTTGCAGAGCAATAGCATCCGCCGTTACCCAAATAGGCCGTGCAAAATCTTGTAACTTGCCTTCTTGTGCTAAAAGCAATACCACGTCCATGCCAATGCCGGCAGGTTCGCCAGTAGTAATCAGTAACGGTAGTTTTTGCATAATATAAACATCCTTATTAGTAGGGTAAATATCGGTTTTTATTGTGTTTTTTATTTAAATTTTAATTTTGTAATTCGTATCTGAATTGGTAATTCAAGCGCGTGAGCTGACTGATTGTTATACAGAAATTTGGCATAACAGAACTCAGAACAGCCATAATGTGGTAGACTTCCGCTTCTGATTGTAGCATCAATCTACTAAAATTTAAGATACGTTTTAGTACACCAATCGTAGACAAACAACACATTCTTGACCGAAAATGATTACTTTTCTTATATTAAGTTTTGAATACCGACTTATAAAATACTGACTTATACATAAATTAGGCACTCATGGCAGACACCGAAAAAACTGACGACTTACTCAATCAGCAACCACCGCATAATATTGATATCGAAAAAGCATTGTTGGCTTCTTTGATGAGTATTGAAGAAGCGTATGACAAGATTGCTGACATTGTCACCAATGACGACTTTTATGCCGGACGCCATCAGCATATTTTTGCAGCTATTGCCCACCTAGCAGCAGTAAACGAGCCGTATGATACGGTAATGGTTCATGATTGGCTTGAAGCTCAAAAACTGCTCAAAAGCGCTGGCGGTGACAGCTACTTAGCCGATATTTTAAGCCAAAGCCCTGCGACTCTATTTAACCTGACCGCCTATGCTCAGCGTGTGCGTGAGTTATCAACCTTACGCCAGCTAATCACCACTGGCAATGACATGCTGACTTTAGCTTATAACCCGAAAGACCAGTCAGTGAGTGATATTTTAGATAGCGTTGAGGCCAAAGTTTTTAGCATCAATGAGCAGCATAATAAGCGTGCTGAGCAGCGCGGGCCCGTTGGCATCACCTCAGTATTGACCAACGTTATTGATAAGATTCAAGAGCTTAAATCTAACCCTGATGGCATGATTGGTCTACAAACCCCTTTTGCTGAGCTTAATAATAAAACTCAAGGTCTACAAGCAGGCGATTTGGTTATTGTCGCGGCACGTCCTTCTATGGGTAAAACTACTTTTGCGATGAACTTGGCAGAAGGTATTTTATTTAATGAAGACTTGCCGGTGGTGGTGTTTTCGATGGAGATGCCAGCGGAATCAATCGTCATGCGTCTATTGTCATCATGGGGCGCGATTAATCAAACCCATCTGCGCTCAGGCCAAATGAATGAAGATGAATGGGCCAAGATGATGAACGCTATTCAACATTTGCAATCTAAGCAGCTATATATTGATGACAGTACCGCCCTACCACCATCAGAATTGCGTTCTCGTTGCCGCCGTATCGCCAAAAACCATGACGGTAAGTTAGGCGCTATCATTGTCGATTATCTACAATTAATGAAGGTTCCGGGTCTTGATACTAACCGTGTGGGAGAAATCTCGGAGATTTCACGTAGCCTTAAAGCCCTAGCGCGTGAGCTTGAATGCCCAGTGATTGCGCTATCGCAGCTTAACCGTAGCTTGGAGAACCGTCCGAATAAGCGTCCTATTATGTCAGATTTGCGTGAGTCTGGTGCCATCGAGCAGGATGCCGATTTGATTATGTTTATCTACCGCGACGAAGTTTATAATGAAAACTCAGACCACAAAGGCATCGCTGAAATTATTATAGGTAAGCAGCGTAATGGTCCTATCGGCACCTTACGCTTGGCTTTTGAAGGACAGTTTACGCGCTTTACTAACTTAACCCCTGAATATTATCAAGGCGCTAGTTTTGATGATGAGTAATGCTCACTGATGACCGACCTTTAACGAAGCATTTTAAGTTTAATAAAGTACTCAAAGCATATTTCATCAAGCATTTAAGAACGCAATTAATAAGAAGCTGCTCCTGATAGTAAATCGCTGTTAACGAGAATAGCTTTGACTCATCAAGAGCTCTACCACCCTGCCAACCAAGAAGTCAACTATGCGCACCGCTACGATTACCATCCATCCTGCCGCTATCACTCATAATTTAAATCAAGTCAAACAACGCGCTCCTAACGCCAAAGTTTTGGCCATGGTCAAGGCCAACGCCTATGGTCATGGGGTCAAGGCTGTCCTGCCAGCATTGCAGCAAGCAGATGGGCTGGGTGTTGCTACTTTTTCTGAAGCGTTGGAGGCAAGGCAATTGGGTTGGGATAAAATAATTGGCTTAATTGAAGGGGTGTTTTGCGCTGATGAGTGGCAACAGGCTATCGACTATGATTGTAGCTGCGTGATTCACCATGCACCGCAGCTACAATGGGCGCTTGATAATATACCAAAGGTAGATAGCCCAACGCGGCAGGTATGGCTAAAATACAATACTGGCATGAACCGTCTGGGTTTTGATGATAATACTATCGTACCAGTAGCGGAACAATTACATGCTGCAGGTTATCAGCTGATTCTAACCACTCATTTTGCTAATGCTAATGACCGTGACCATCCCTTAAATACTGTCCAAATACAGCGTTTCTCTAGCATGCTAAAGATATTGCAAGAGACTGTCTATTCTGATATTAAAGGCTCACTATGTAATTCGGCCGGTATTGTCAATTTTACTGACTACCATTACGATTGGGTACGCCCCGGCATTATGTTATATGGCAGCTCGCCAGTTAATTATAAATGTGCTACTGACTTAGACTTACAACCAGCAATGGATTTTAGCGCACAAATCATAGCCTTGCAGACGCTTAACGTGGGCGACGCTATCGGCTATGGCAGCCGCTGGACTGCTCCTAAAGAGACTAGGATTGCCCTCATCAGTATCGGCTATGGTGATGGCTATCCGCGCCTATTCAATGAAGGCGCTTATGTTTGCCTCATCGATGAAGCAAGTGAGCAAAGCTTTATATGCCCTATCCGCGGCCAAGTGGCAATGGATATGATTGTCATTGATGTGAGTGATGTTCCTACAGATATTGCCCTAAATAGTAAAGTGATCCTGTGGGGCACTATGCCGCACGTTGACGAAGTAGCTGCCCATGCCGGTACTATTGGCTATGAGCTACTGTGCCGATTGAGCGCTCGTCCAAAACGTATCTAAGTTTAGTTGCCACGCTTAGTTGCAACCATCCTTTAAGTGGTCGAGAGCTATATTTATTTTGGTGCAATCTGACGTTTACATTGCTCGTAATTGCGCTATACTAAAAGTTTGTTGTCACCACGGCATGGCTATTTAGACATGAGCGTTCCACCCTGCCACTGACGGCTGATAACGTTTCGTTTATTTTGCTTGCCTGCTAGGATTGCTATGAGTTTGCGCCATTTTTTAACCTTATCTGATTTAACCAAACAAGAACTAGAAAATCTTATCAAACGCGCTAGCGAATTGCGTAAAATGCAGCATGCCGGCGAGGTTTATCAGCCCTTTGTTGGCCGTACGCTGGGTATGATTTTTGAAAAATCATCAACTCGTACCCGTATCTCTTTCGAGACTGGCATGGGCCAATTTGGTGGTAGCGCTATATTTTTATCGCCAAATGACACTCAGCTTGGTCGCGGTGAGCCGCTTGAGGACTCAGCTCGAGTTATCTCTAGCATGGTTGACATTATTATGATTCGCACCTTTGGCCACGAAAAAGTTGAAACCTTTGCAGAATATTCCAACGTACCCATTATCAATGCCTTAACTGATGAATTTCACCCTTGCCAGCTGCTTGCTGATATGCAAACCTATTATGAGCATCGCGGTAGTATCGAAAATAAGATTGTCACTTGGGTTGGTGACGGCAATAATATGTGCGCATCTTACATGCAAGCTGCCAATCAATTTGGCTTCCAATTACGCGTGGCTGCCCCTTATGGCTTTGAGCCTGATCCAAAACTAATGGAGCATTTCTCTCATTGCGTGAGCTTGGTCCCAGATGTACAAGAGGCGGCAAAAGACTCAAATCTTATCGTTACCGACGTTTGGGCCAGTATGGGTCAAGAGTCCGAACAGAGCACCCGTGCGCGCCGATTTGCACCTTATCAAGTCACGCCGTCATTACTAGACAAAGCTGATCCAGAAGTGGTGTTTATGCATTGCTTGCCAGCCCATCGCGGCGAAGAGATCTCCCATGACATGCTTGATGATCCACGCTCGGTAGTTTGGGATGAAGCCGAGAACCGTCTACATGCGCAAAAAGCCTTAATGGAGTTTTTATTAAAAGATAAGATTAAATTGCCTACCTAAAGATATTGTGAAAACACTATTATTCTAAAATAATAGCGTCAAAAAGGCAGATTACTTATGTAATCTGCCTTTTTTATTGTTTAAATATCTTGCAGTTTAGATTATTAATAAAAAATTAACGCGCTAGAGTATCAACCCCAGCAATACTGGCTTTTAATAAAATATCCGCTTGGTTAGCCGCAAAGATCCCATTACAGACTACGCCAACAATATTATTTAATTGTTGCTCAAGCTCAAGTGGATTGCTAACATCCAAATCATAAGTATCCAAAATAACATTGCCATAATCGGTGACAAAGCCTTCACGATAGACCGGTTCGCCGCCCAACTGTGCTAATTGGCGCGCCACATAAGAGCGTGCTTGTGGTAACACCTCAATAGGTACTGGGAATTTGCGCCCAAGGAGCTCAACCATTTTGCTGTCATCGACCATACATATAAATTTATTAGAAGCCGCAGCAACGATTTTTTCACGAGTGAGTGCCCCGCCGCCGCCTTTAATCAATTGCAGATTTGCATTCACTTCATCCGCGCCATCAATATAAACATCCAGTGTACCCGCAAAGTTTAAATCGACTATCTCTATTCCAAGGGCGCGAAGCTTATCTTCAGTGACTTGTGAGCTGGCAACTGCACCGGCAAGCCTGAGGCTGGGCAATAACTCAATTAGGCAGTTCACGGTACTGCCCGTTCCTACGCCTAGTATCATATCGTCTTCGATATAACGTAATGCGGCCTTGGCAGCGGCTTGCTTTTGTGCGTGCTGATCGCTCATTATAAATCCTTGGCAAGGTAAACTTATCACTATAAAAGAGGTAAAATGCGTGGCTATTATAACTGATATCGCTAACCGCTGGCTATGACGGATGTCAGCGTGATGCTGATTTTAATTGAGACACTGTTTGGTTGCCATATAGTTATTATTTAGGCACTATTTAGTCGCTATTTAAACTCTATTTATAAGTAACTTTTATTACAAAGCAAGCTATAAAGCAGATTACCCAGCGCAAATGATATTAAATATTGCATTTGCGTCTTGCAAGATGCCAAAAATCAGCATAGGCTAATCTATTTCACTTTTATACTCATTCATTATCTGTTTATTAATTACTTATATTAGGAGTCATTATGCTGTCACACTGGGTACGAGCCATTTTGCAAGCCACCGTTTATGACGTCGCCATTCAAACCCCACTTGAGCCTGCACCCAAACTGACCCAGCGTTTTGCTAATGATATTCGTCTTAAGCGCGAAGACTTGCAACCGGTTTTTTCGTTTAAATTACGCGGGGCTTATAACCGTATCAGTCAATTAAGCGACGAACAAAAGGCGCATGGTGTTATCTGTGCCTCCGCCGGCAATCACGCGCAAGGCGTGGCTTATTCTGCACGGAAACTGTCTTTAAAGAACGTTATCGTCATGCCGACCACCACGCCTGATATTAAAGTTGATGCCGTCAAGGCCTTAGGCGGCAATGTCGATTTGCATGGCGATAGCTTTGATGAGGCCAACCGCTACGCCATCGACCGCGCTGAGCGTGAAGGTTTAACCTTTATTCCGCCATACGACGATGAGCTGGTCATCGCCGGCCAAGGTACCATTGGACTTGAGCTGACCCAGCAATGGCGCAATATGGATTATGTCTTCGTGGCAGTAGGCGGCGGCGGTCTTATCTCAGGCATTGCCGCATTCCTAGGCGAAGTGGCGCCTCACGTGAAAGTCATCGCAGTAGAAGCTGAGCAATCTGCCTGTCTACAAGCGGCTCTTAAAGCTGGCGAGCGGGTAAAACTGGAACAAGTCGGCTTGTTCGTTGATGGAGTGGCCGTAGCACAAATTGGCGAGTTACCGTTTGACGTTATCCGTACCCGAAAAAGCGATCACTCAGGACCTATTGTCGAGCCGGAAGTGATTACTTGTACCAATGATGAAGTCTGCGCCGCTATCAAAGATGTGTTTGAAGAAAATCGCAGTATCGTTGAGCCAGCTGGGGCGCTATCTGTTGCTGGTATGAAAAAATATATCAAAGCCAATAATCTACAAGATAAAAATTGCGTCGGCATCATTTGTGGCGCTAATATGAACTTTGACCGCTTGCGTTATATCGCTGAACGTACTGAGATTGGCGAGAAAAAAGAAGCTATCTTTGCAGTGACTATTCCTGAAAAGACGGGGGCATTCTTAGACTTCTGCCGTAGCCTACACGGCCGTAATATCACCGAATTTAACTACCGTGCAGACAACCAACTATCACCAGATTCGATGGATCCTGCGGCTATCTTTGTTGGTATTGCCTTAAAAGAAGGCGATAAAGAGCGTCAAACGATTAGCAAGCAATTAGCAGCAGATGGCTATCCGGCACATGATTTAACCGAGGATGATATCGCCAAATCTCATATTCGTCATTTGATTGGTGGTCATGCTCATGTAGAAAACGAGCAATTATTAAAAATAACTTTCCCTGAAAGACCGGGTGCGCTATTAACCTTTTTAGAGAAATTGGGCGATGACTTCAATATTACCCTGTTCCATTATCGCAATCATGGCGCTGCTGAAGGTCGAGTATTGGTAGGTCTACAAGCCTCTGAGAGCAATTCACGCCTGCTACAAGATGCGCTACTCGATATCGGCTATGAGTGTACGACTATCAATGACAATATTGGTTATCAGTTTTTTTTAAAGTAGTAATAGATTTAATAGGCTTGTAAAGCTTCACCTGTGATGGTGAGAGCGCTGTTCACAAATGACGTCATGTGCAGAAGCAACCTATTTCGTACAACATTATCCTAATACCAAAATGGATGGCAATAATGACGGTATTCCTTGTGAACAGCAGTGGTGCAAGTAACTCATGGCAGTACAAAGAAATATGCGATTTATTCAATGTTTTGATAGTGCACCGCTCTTTTAATTGATAAAAAAACCACCATTATTGTCTTACGTTATTGATATCAGTGAGTTTTTAATGAGTAAACATAATAAGAATCACAATCAGCCTAGTCACAGTCAACCTAATGCCGTGCGTATGCGCATTGATAAATGGCTGTGGGCCGCGCGTTTTTATCGCACCCGCACCCTTGCTAAAGAAGCCATCGAAAGTGGACGTGTGCATTATGCGGGCAGTCGCGTCAAGACCAGTAAAGAGGTCGCTATTGGCGATGAGCTTAACATTAGGCAAGGCTCCGCCACTGCTATGACTGAAAAAACCGTCATCGTCGAGGCACTGACCCTCCAGCGCGGCAATGCCAGTGCCGCTCAAGTGCTCTATACAGAGACTGATGATAGCATTGAGCGTCGCGCTTATCATAGCGAGCAGCGTAAACTCGCCAATCTTGCCCGTCCTGATAATAAGCCCAATAAGAAAGAGCGTCGTGATTTGCAGCGTTTCAAAAGCAATCAGGATTAAAGAAAAAGAAGAGTTTATCTAAATATTAGGTAAGCTCAGTATTAGTGGTAAGCTAGACAACAGGATCAATTCAATGAATGACCCTGTTATTTGGTTTAGACTCTTGCCAAGCACCTTATTAACCGTTACGCTGAGAGCTGATTTACTTAACTACTTGCATGCTAATAAGCCGCACTATCAGTGCTGGTTTCTTATGGCATGTTTTTTTTGCTGTCATGAAAGGTCATACTATGCTGATTAAAGCGTCTACTCCATCGTCTGTATTGTTGGTTTGTTTGGGCAATATTTGCAGATCACCGACCGCCGAAGAAATTTTCCGTCAGCAAGCAGCTATTGCGGGGCTTGCTATGAAGGTAGACTCAGCAGGTACAGGGGACTGGCATATTGGTCATGCACCCGATGAGCGGGCGCAGCGTCATGCAAAAGCACACGGATACAACATCAGTAAGCTAAAAGCACGCCAAGTGACTGCAGATGACTTTCGTAACTTTGATTTGATTTTGGCTATGGACGCACAGAACCTAGCCGACCTACAAGTCATTAAAGATGGCATTACAAATACGGATAATACTTTGGCCAAACTGTCATTATTTAGTGAAGAAGACCCAACCTATGCCGGCGATGATGTACCCGACCCCTATCAAGGCGATAGTCATGCTTTTGAGGAAGTGATTGAACGTATTGAGTCCAGCTCGCAAGCTTGGATTAAAAGCTGGAAAACCACTTAGGTTTTCGGTTCTTTAGCGACTGTTCGTTCTTTAACTACCACTTATTTTTGACGACTACTTGCGAGTGTAAAGCCAAACGCGGTAGTCTAATAAAATTTAGTTAGTTCACCTACTTTTATACTGGGCATCATTTATAATATTCTCTGTATTGATTATTATCTCACTTTTGAAACTATTTAATTTTACTGTAATTTAAGTATCATGTAGTCTAAATACTTTATAATTATTGTGCTTTATGGCTTAATCACCTTACCGATTAAATACTATCGACTTCTTATTTATTCGCCAAATAGGCCGTTTTATGACTCCAGCTTTGCGCCCTACTTTCAGTGTTGAACATAGCTCATCATATAATCTAGCGTGTGATTTATCGCGTGCGAATACTATGGCACTAGCTTGCGTGGCGGACACCGTTGTGACCTTAACGGATGAGGCGCAGCTCGATGATTTCATGGCGGCTTATTTAGCGAGCGTTGATGAGCGTAAGCCATTATTTGTATTGTCAGGCGGCAGTAATGTGCTCCTGCCAGAAAAGCTGCATGCTACTGTATTGCGCCCCCAGATGCGTGGTATTGACATTATTGCACAGACGCAAGATTATATAGATATCGAAGTTATGGCTGGTGAGAACTGGCATGATCTAGTCGTGCATACTGTCGCTCAAGGCTGGTACGGATTGGAGAATTTGGCGCTGATACCTGGATTAACCGGTGCCGCTCCTGTCCAAAACATTGGGGCGTATGGTGTGCAGTTGGATGACTGCCTACAATATGTCCGCGCTTATCATTTGCCCAGTAATACTTGGCATCATTTATCGGCCACAGATTGCGAATTTGGCTATCGTGATAGTATTTTTAAACGGACGCCTAATATGTGGCTAATTAGTCGCGTGGGCTTTCGTTTACATACTGACGCGACTAAAATTTTGGCAAGTTACGGCGATGTAAAAACAGTTGCACAGACTTATGCTGAGCAGCACGGACGCCAGCAACCGACGCCAGCGGATGTGATGCAAGCAATTATCGATATCCGCCAGCAAAAACTACCAGACCCTAAGCAATTGCCCAATTGTGGTAGTTTTTTTCAAAACCCTATTATCAATCAAACCCAATTTAGCTCGCTGCAAACCTCTTATCCTAACATTGTTGGCTACCCTATGCCGGATGCTACCATTAAAGTTGCGGCAGGCTGGCTTATTGAACAGGTAGGATTAAAAGGCGGCGGCATCGCTCCGGTGTTCACTCATAACCAACAAGCGCTGGTCTTGACCAATCACAACCCCTGCCACGCCACTCAAGAGGATGTCGCCAACGCTCAAAACCATATTGCCAGCTGCGTTTATGAAAAATTTTCGATCACCTTAGCGCGTGAGCCAGTTTGGGTTAACGCCAATGGGTCGATTGGGCATGGCAAGTATGTGGTTTAAACGGCGGTGGTCTAAGCGCTTTTGGCGTTATTATCTGCGCTCAGCTGAGCGTACGATTAAAGTATTTCGTATTATTAATATTACTTTTGTGCTCGGCTCAGCCATTATTATCGTGGTGCTGATTAGTTTATTCACCCCAGTATTTTCGCGTACTGTTGTTTATATTTTGAACCATTTACCGCTGCCGACTATGACTGGGCCAGCGATGAGCTCATCGCCTACCGCATATGTGATTCTTGGTGGCGGCCTTACCAATGATCATGAAAATAACATCATCTTAAACGGATATAGTCTCAATCGTGTTCGTACCGCAGCGGCTGCTTACCATGATCTACCACTGCCTGTAGTATTGAGCGGGGCTGAAGCGCCTTGGTTTGGGCAATGGCTTCTTGAGCATGGCATCGATGGGATTATTAGTGAGAATGCAAGCATGAACACTTGCGAAAATGCACGCTTTACTGCCAAGCGCATTCCCTTACATCATATCTACCTTATTACTGACAGCTATCATATGGCTCGTGCTCGTCGGCAGTTTGCGTTAAGTAACATCAATAGCACCCCGATTAACGCCCCATTACCCGTCAAGCGTGATTGGATGGAACCTGCTCAAAACTTAAGCCATTCACGCCGCGCAGTATATGAAGTTGCCGCCTATCTACGCGATGTACTGCGACCGCAGTCAGACTGTCGCCGTGCTAAAGATGTCACCACGGAGCAACTACTAACGCCCAGAGGCAAAAGCGTGAAGACTTTTAATTAAACGCTTTGATTAAATATTTCCATTAAAGCCTACTTATACCTACCATCAATTTACTCATGACTGATATGTGTACTAATCATTCATTATGTGGCTAAACAGCGTATAATAGGCGCACTGCTTATACGAAAATCGCCCGCCAAGAGGTCTATCATGCTCAGTATATTTTTATTAATTCCATTGAGTTTAATGCTCTTTGTGGTCGCTATTTGGGCAGTACGTTATGCGGTAAAATCCAATCAATTTGAAGATTTGGACAACGCCTCGCAGCGTATTATCTTAGATGACCGCCAAGAGCGCCGGCAAACCATCCAAGCTCATGATCCTAATCATATCCCGAAACAGGCAAACCAACCCTCGTCTCAAACCTCTTCACAAAACGAGACAGATAGTACTACAGATGCTCAGACTACTGATATGGCTGATATTAATAGTGCTGATAGCGTTAGTGAGAGTAAGAAGCTTACCGATAAGTGAAGCTTACTGATAAGCCAGAGAGCTAGCATATAATACACAGATAGCATAGATAGACAGTTTCATTCATTCTAGGAGATGCTTCCCATGACCACAGCCTTACTCGTTGCGGCATTATTGATGGGATTTTTTGGTTCCCCGCATTGCTTAGGTATGTGTGGCGGTTTGGTAGCAGCTTTCGGCTTGTCGATGAAAGACGCCAGCCCCGCCAAGCGTCGAGCTTTGATTGCCACTTATCATCTTGGGCGCTTACTCAGTTACGCCTCTTTAGGATTAATTGCGGGTTTAATCGGTACGACTGTCCTAGCTCCTATGATGGTAGGTAATAATATCCCGCGTATTCTACTGGGCTTAGTCTTAGTGTTTGTGGGCATGACAATGCTTGGCGCGCCATTTTTAACCAAGCTTGAACGCTTCGGTATGCGCTTTTGGCAAGTATTAGCGCCACTACGCAAAAAAGTCTTCCCACTTACTACTTTCCCGCGGGCATTAACGGCGGGTTTATTATGGGGATTTTTACCTTGCGGGCTGGTTTATGGCGCGCTACTGATCGCAGTCGTTGGTCATGACCCCTTAACAGGTGCAGTGCTAATGTTTGCCTTTGGTTTGGGCACGGTGCCGATGTTAGTTGCTACCCATGGAACAGTCAGCTGGATGCGCAATCAAATCGGGCGCTTGCGCTTGCGGCAAATGAATGGCGCTATTATGGTGCTATCAGGACTTGCGGTTATTGTCGTCCCTATCGCTATGACTAGCATGCATGGCGGGAATAGTGGACACGGTGGTGGTGATATGCAAATGGATCATAGCAACCATTCGGCTATGCTAAATGAGCCGAATACGTCCACAAATCACGATGTGGGCAATATGCCAAAAGACCATAACATAGGCGATGACCCTGCCGCTACCATGGAACCTACTCAGTAATAACGGCGATCAGCGCCCTCTCTTTAAAAATATACGGTCAGCAAAAACAACAAAACCCTCAACATCAATCACAATGTCGAGGGCTTTTATTTTAAACCTGATATTTGAGTTATAGCGACTACTGTTGCCACTGCTCAAGCGTAAACTTAGTATCTAAATGCTTCTCTAACGCAGGTATATTGAAAGCGTCATCTTCACTCACAAAGCTAATGCTAATACCCGTTTGTCCAGCGCGACCCGTGCGGCCAATACGGTGTACATAATCATCCGGTTGGTCTGGCAAGGTATAATTAATCACATGACTGATATCGTCAACATGGATACCGCGCCCTGCGACATCGGTCGCTACCAATATTGACGCATGACCGTCTTTGAAACGCTGTAAATATTTTTCACGTTTTTGCTGAATCACATCCCCTGATAGCATCACAATGTTATGGGCTTGACGCAGTTTATGATAAAGACGCTTGACCTGATCCTTACGATTAGCAAAGACAATAACTTTATTCACCGCCGTATCAGAAATAATACGTTCTAGCGCTTCTAACTTTTGGCTTTCTGTGAGTAGATAAAAATGCTGGTCTACCAGATCACTGGTCTTATGTTCCGGCTCAATTTCAACAAACTGAGGCTCATGTAACCAGCGATACGCTAGATTCATCACATCTTGATTAAAGGTTGCAGAAAACAATAAGCTTTGACGGTCTGTATTGGGCGGCATACGACCGACCAGACGCTTAATATCAGGGATAAAGCCCATATCTAGCATACGGTCTGCTTCATCTAATACCAATACTTCAACGCGATCAAGATACACCATGCCCTTATTCATGAGGTCAATCAGACGTCCGGGAGTAGCAATCAAAATATCTACATATTGACGTTCAAGCTCATGCTGCTGGGTCTCATAATTAGTACCGCCCATAATGCAGACACTATGTAACGAGGTATATTTGGTCAATTCGATACAATCATCAAATATCTGCTGGGCAAGCTCGCGAGTAGGTGCCATCACAACGGCACGCGGCTCAGCTAAATAACGTTCTTCATCGGTAGCAAAAGGACGCGTGAGCAGTGCTTCCATAATCGTCAGCAAGAATGTTGCCGTCTTGCCAGTACCCGTTTGCGCCTGTCCAATAGCGTCTTGATGCGCTAAGGTATGCGGCAATATTTGCGCTTGGATGGCGGTCAGCTCGTTAAAGCCTAAGTCATTTATCGCTCGTAAAGTTGACGCTGAGAGGGGCAAGTCAGTAAATGTGGTGAAAGTACTCAAAGAATTATCCTTTTGTAGTGACCGCTTGGCAATTAAATATAGAAAGCTATCAAACGTAAAAAAGCCAAGCCTAATATCTGTATGCTACCGAAGACATTACAATAATATCAATATCGGTAAGATAAGACAGGCTTGACTCAATAGTATATCAGTAGTTTGCCCAGTCATTAACGCTAAACAGCAATAATGACTGAATGACTTACTCTTCTACTTTTCTGACTTCTTCAGCTTGAAGACCTTTTTCACCTTCAGTAACGCTAAACTCTACTTTTTCACCATCTTGCAATGAGCGATAGCCATCACCTTGAATGGCACGAAAATGGACAAAAATATCTTCGCCGCTGTCACGTTGAATGAAACCAAAACCTTTTGAGTCATTAAACCATTTAACGATACCTTGTTCACGAGCTGACATAATAGTATTTCCTAAAAAATGTGCTTAGCCCCAAATTCCTTTGCAACATTGCATATAAACGGAGTCTAAGTAAAGTCATGAAATCAGAATTTAAGACCCATTATATAAATAAAAATTACGTATCTAACGATTACTTATACTAGAGTGACTTAAATACCAGTTATTTAAATAAAAGCTACTTGCAAGCATATCAGTAACAAGCTTGCAATATGAATCGCTTAAAAAATATCATAGCACGGGTTTTTGGTAACATAAAGGCTTTTGACACGATTTTTAACGACAATATGGCACTTTCTGTAATTTTTTTATAAAACGGCAGGCAAACTGTTATCATAAAGGTGGTAGTTAAATGAATATCATAGGCATTATTAAATCAAACTCGGAAAATAACATTTTTTATGAGCCTATTACTAACAATCTAATGACAATGACTCCATATAAAGAATATAAGTCTCTTTTAATAATGCAATTTTAAAAAATACTTATATTCTTTATAATTACAGAGAAAACTATGAGCGCATCTTCTCAACCCTTATCACAAAAGCCGTCAGTATTGCCTAATATAGACCCGTCTCTTACTCGCAAATTGCTACTCGTAAATGGGGTGAATCTTAATCTACTTGGTAAGCGTGAGCCTGAAATTTATGGTCACACTACCCTTGCTGATATTGAGGCACGGTTAACAGCCCGAGCAGCTGAGCATGATATTGAGCTTATTTGCATTCAGTCCAACCATGAGGGCAAACTGATTGATGATATTCAGCATTATGGCTTATTAGCGGACGCTAGTGAACAAGTTGATGCCATTATTATTAATCCTGCTGCCTTTACCCATACATCCGTAGCGCTGCGTGATGCGCTACTTGCTACTCAAAAGCCATTTATCGAAGTGCATTTGTCTAATGTTCATACGCGTGAGTCATTTCGGCATCTTTCTTATTTGAGCGATGTGGCCGTTGGAGTCATTTGTGGTTTGGGACATCTAGGTTATCAGATAGCGCTGGATTATTGGCTGGTTAATACCTATCAAATAATATTAGATAATTGAAATTCAAGCAATTAAAAACTAACTAAGCATTGCATGACTAAAACTTATATAAATGGCATTTAAAAAACTGAAAGCCAGTATCCTATTAATTCAAAAGGCCTGATAACTTTAGTAACTTAAGCATACTGGTTAAATAGGTAAGGCTTGATTAAAATATAAATACTTTATTAAGAATAAATGACAAGAGCAGTTTTGAACCAATAATAGCAATCATTAATACATCAACAACTCAATACATTATCAATAATATACGGTGATATGAATGGCAAAATCGTCCGGAAAACGCTTTATGAAGTTGGCTGGTATGACTGCAAGTATTGCAGGCAAGGCGGCAAAGAATTCATTAAAGCACCTCTCTAGTGACGAAGAAAAACGTCTGCAAGCGCGCTCGGAGATGATGCAAGACGTCGGCATCCAAATTGCCGAGACATTAGGTGAGATGAAAGGCGCGGTAATGAAAGTGGGTCAAATTGCCTCACAGTATAAAGATGTCTTTCCACCTGAAGTGGCAACGGCGTTAGAAAAACTACAAAAAGACGCGCCGCCGATGCCTTATTCGCAGATACGCACCCAAGTTGAGCGCGAGCTAAAAGCCCCTATTAATGAGCTATTTACCGAGTTTGAAGAGATGCCTTTTGCTGCCGCCTCTATTGGTCAAGTTCACAAAGCTACCCTGCCCTCTGGACAAAAGGTAGTGGTTAAAGTCCAATATCCAGATGTCGATGAGAACTGCGATAGCGATTTAAAACAGGTGCGCATGGCACTAAAAATAGCAGGTGTGCTCAATATGAGCCGCACGTTACAAGACCAGCTATTCAATGAGATTCGCCAAAGCCTACATGACGAGCTTGATTATACAAAAGAGGCACAGAACTTGCGGGTATTCGGCGCGTTTCATTCTAGAGATGACGGTCTCATCATCCCAAGAGTCATCAGTAGTCACTCATCCAAGCGCGTTTTGAGCTTGACTGAAGAGATGGGCGAGACCCTAACTGTCGCGGCAACGTGGGATAATGATATTAAACAAAAAATTGCCAAACAGTTATTTCATTTTAGCGCCGGTCAGCTGTTCGGATTATATCGAATGCACTGTGACCCACATCCAGGCAACTTTGCCTTTCTTCCTGACGGTAGCGTGATCGCCTATGACTTTGGCGGCGTTCGTAGCTATAGTGATAGTGAAGTACAGCTGTTTCGCCGCTTTGCCCAGCACGCTATTAAGGGGGATGTAACCGCACTCGAGCAAGACCTAATTGCCCTAGATGTACGCCGTGATGACAATACTGATATTCCAGGTGAGTTTTATCAAAAATGGCTGGCTATTGGTCTCAAACCTTTATCTATTCCGCCTTATCAAGAAGGCGCATTTGATTTTGCCACCAGTCAAGTGCACCATGAAGCCATTGCTCAGATGCGCACCTCGCTTAAATACTTTGGTCAATTTCAGCCCTCAGCGACCACCATGATGCTTGACCGAACCGTTTCAGGACAGTACTGGAACTTAGTTAATTTAGGTGTGGAGATTGATTTATCACCGTTAGTCGCTGAATACTTAAATCAATAAATGCCTGAGTTAACGAGAGCTTCAATTAACAAACGCTCAATTTAATAGACAGTTATATCTATAATAATTTAGAGAAGTATTCCTACTAGTAGCCCTTATACATGCAGCGCATGGCCGCAGCGATCGCAGAAGGTTGCACCCACTGCATGGC
Source organism: Psychrobacter urativorans (assembly GCF_904846675.1). Taxonomy (GTDB): domain Bacteria; phylum Pseudomonadota; class Gammaproteobacteria; order Pseudomonadales; family Moraxellaceae; genus Psychrobacter; species Psychrobacter urativorans_B. Next base: position 67,401 of record NZ_CAJHBT010000009.1, read on the forward strand.
CAAACTTACCACAATTCGGACAAGCAATGGGATTGAGTTGTGGACGCATATTACGCGCCAGCTCAGCAGTAAAAATACCCGTCGGTACAGCAATAATGGAGTAACCAGCTATCATCACCATAGACGCAATCGCTTGTCCAATCGGGGTTTTAGGTGACATATCGCCATAGCCAGTTGTGGTTACAGTCACAACCGCCCAATAAATAGACACCGGTATGCTAGTGAATCCATTTTCTGCCCCTTCAACCACATAGATAACTGCGCCAAAGATAGTGACTAACAGTACCAAAGATAAGAAAAACACAATAATTTTTTGCTGGCTAGTTCTAAGGGCAGAGGCCAAAAATCCCGCTTGCTGCATGTAAGCTTTAAGCCCAAGTACCCGAAACACGCGTAATATTCGCAAAATGCGAACAACCAATAGATATTGTACGCCTACAAACATCAAGCTTAAATAACTGGGTAATACAGATAATAAATCCACCACCCCAAAGAAGCTAAAAATATAACGCAAGCGGTTAGGCGCTGAAAACAGTCTTAAAACATATTCAATAGTAAATAAAATGGTAAAAAACCATTCGGCATAAAAAAACAGCGTGCCATACTGCAAACGCATGTATAACACACTATCGAGCATCACTACGCCTACACTGGTCAAGATCGCAATCAATAATGTCACATCAAAAAGCTTACCCAAACGGGTATCTGTGCCTTCAATAATGATATGAATGCGCTTGCGGAGGTGGGTAATGGTTTCAGCAGTCAGTTGCTTCATAGACTCAGTAGGTTCGTAAAGTCGATAATTTCATAGGATTGGTTGTTTTAAAGTGGTATGAGTCAGTGACGATTAGTCAAATTGCACAGAAGTGGTTTATAATATTATGCACTTATGGCAATCATGACGACACTCAGGTTGTCATAGTGTAGCAAAAAACCGTTCTTAACGACATACAAATAATTAATTTACGCGTAAGCTTATGACGGTGAACAAGCATGCCAATCGCAAAATAAAAGGCATAAAAATCACTATAAACGACTGTTATTAACAGCTGTTTTATTAGTGTGATAAATAGTAAAAAACCTAAGGACATAATATGGCAGGTCATTCGAAGTGGGCAAATATCAAACATCGCAAAGCCCGTCAGGATGCGGTAAGAGGTAAAGTATTTACCAAGATTATCCGTGAAATTGTCTCAGCTGCCAAGCAAGGTGATGCCGATCCCGATAAAAATCCGCGTCTTCGTGCCGTTATCGAAAAAGCACTGTCCGTTAATATGACTAGAGACACGATCAATCGTGCGGTTGCTCGCGGTACTGGCGGCGGTGATAATGATAATATGGAAGAAGTTAGCTACGAAGGCTATGGAGTTGGCGGTGTAGCAGTATTAGTCGAAACCATGACTGACAACCTCAACCGAACCGTGAGTGAGGTCCGTCATGCTTTTACCAAGCACGAGGGCAATCTTGGTACCTCAGGCTCAGTCGCTTATCTTTTTACTAAGCGCGGTGAAATTAGCTTTAACGATATCAGCTTAGAGGATGAAGTGATGCTCGCGGCGTTAGATGCTGGTGCGCTAGATATCGAAAACGATGGTGAGACCCTGTTAGTCATTACTGAAGTGGACAGCTTTGGGCACGTTAAAGATGCGCTCAATGCGGCCGGATTGGTCTCTAACAATGCTGAAGTGACTATGGCGCCGGCAACCACGGCTGAGATTGATAACATAGATGATGCCGAAAAAGTCATGAAAATGATTGATATGTTAGAGGACATAGATGATGTGCAAGAAGTTTATAGTAATGTAAATTTCTCAGATTCAGTCATGGCAGAGCTTGAGCAATAACTGAGTTTTATACTCTGATGATTTATAAGAAAAACTTATAAGCTAAATCTCAATAAAAACCTATTACCTAATAAAAAAGCCAAATGCAATTTGGTGTTTGGCTTTTTTATTGGGTTCCTTAAAGTTGAGCTGTTCAACCTCACGATTTACATTCAACACCTTCAAGCGCTAGTAAACACTCTTTCTTATTTAACCCGCCGGTATAACCGCCCAGCTTACCATCACTGGCAATCACCCGATGACAGGGAATTATAATACTCAATGGGTTTTTTCCATTGGCATTGGCTACTGCACGATAGCCTTTTGGACTATTAACGCGCTCTGCTAGTGTTTTATAGCTGATAGTCTCACCATGATTGATACCTAGTAAAGCTTGCCAAACTTTTTGCTGAAATGGCGTACCTAAAGAGGTATCAAGTGGTAAATCAAAATTTTGACGCTTTCCTCGTAAGTATTGCTGTAATTGAGCAACTGCTGCTAACAGTAACTGCTGTTCAGAATCGCTATCATCCAACTGATCCGCTGTTATAAATTGAACCTTAAAACTATTAAGATTATAGCGTTTCACTAAAGCGCTCAATTTTATACTGTCCTGCCAGCTCTCATTAGCTTGTAACCACGTACAGCAAATAAGCTTTGGTGTACCAGCTATCGTATGGCTAGCCAGTAAAATTGAGATATTAGTAAATGATGAATTGAGTTGAGCACTATCCGATAACGCTACACTGGTCACAATCATAATACTGCCTCAATTAAAATTTTACTTATCATCAGTCTCAAACAATGCCGCGACGAATTGCTTCGGACTAAAGGCACGCAGATCATCAATCGACTCACCAACGCCGATATAACGAATAGGCACATCGGTGGTTTCTGCAATATTAAATACTACACCGCCTTTAGCCGTGCCGTCTAATTTAGTAATGGTGATACCCGTTAACGGTACGACCTTATTAAATAGCTCAACTTGGTTAATGGCATTTTGACCTGTGCCCGCATCGAGCACAATCATGCCTTCATGCGGCGCAGTGGGATCAGCTTTATGCATGACACGTACCACTTTTTCTAGCTCCGCCATCAGATGGGTTTTATTTTGCAAACGCCCAGCTGTATCGGCTATTAGAACATCAATATTTTTGGCTTTGGCAGACTGCATCGCATCGAAGATAACCGAAGCACTGTCTGAGCCATGACCTTGAGCGATGACCGGAATATCATTACGCTCGCCCCAAATTTGCAGCTGTTCGGTGGCAGCAGCGCGGAATGTATCACCGGCAGCAAGCATCACCGACTTACCTTCACCCTGCAAGCGCTTGGCAAGTTTGCCAATAGTCGTAGTTTTGCCCACACCATTGACCCCAACTACTAAAATAACGAAAGGTTTTTTACTGGTATCAATGACAAGTGGTGCAACTTTTGGTGTTAAAATGTCGACCAGCTCAGTTTGCAGGGCTTTATATAATGAATGGGCGTAAATTAAGTCGCCGCGGGTAGTCTGCTCAGTTAAGCTCTTAATAATACGATTGGTTGCATTAACGCCAATATCCGCGACCAACAACTGGTCCTCAACTTCCTCCAACAGTTCATCATCAATCTCTTTACCACCAATCAGAATACTGACCATGCCTTCTGCTAGATTCTTACGCGACTTCGTTAACCCCGTTTTCATACGGTTAAACCAGCTGCCTTTTTGACGACCTTGCGCCTCACCTTCAGGTTCTTGTTGTTCTGGCTGCTCTTCTTCTACTAGTATAGATGGCTCGGCAGCTTGGCTTTTAGGGCTCACGCTTGGACTATCGCCTAGCTGCGCCTGCAAAGGCATTTTTGGTATAGTCGTCTGCGCAGACTCATTACTTGTCTGTTGCTGTGATTGATGTTGTGGCTGGTTCTTTGATTCACTGGCATTAGGCGGTGTGCTTTCAGTCTCATTTTTGACTTCTGGTGATACAATCGGTGAACCTAAAGCTATACTTTCTGCGGCATTAGCGCTGGATACCTCTTTATTGGCTGTAATGCCCTCTTTATTCTCTTGGGCTTTTTCTTGGTGAGACGTTTCAGTTTCGGGCTTAGAGTCCGATTTTGGCTCAGGCTCGTCGATAATGGACACCGATTGCGCTGGCATGCTGGGTAAGGTAATATCATCGTCATCTAAATCATCAAGGCCGCCATCTAAATTAATGACCACGCGATTGCTATTATTTGGATTATTCATAAGTTCGCCTAAAAGTTAGCACTGTCAGTAAAATGTGTATGGTGCCATTTATATCAGCCTATAGTCGCATAATTAGCGATATCGGTATTGGCACTCATTTTTAGCCTAGTTTAGCATAATTTGGCGGCCGCTCAGTTACCTGATAGATAGGCATGACAATCCTTCCTAAAGTTCATATGAAAGCTGATAAGAAAGAGCGTAAGAAAGCTTATCTTAAGGTTTGGACACAAATATATGACCTTGAACATGCTAAACTTCGCCTATTCTTATTCAAACATTTCTTATTCAAATTATTTGAACATCGTCTAGCAGTCTTTTATTGGGAAAACTTATGTTATCGATATTTACTTGTAATAAAAAACTTGCCAGCATAAGCTTGGCTCTGTTGGTGGCGACAATGGCCATATCGTCTACAGGCTGTAGTACCACTCACGAGTTTAAACCGACTGCTAGTGTCATGGTTGGCACACATAAGTCTTTATGACCTTCTTTAGCTTTTATGGCAAGATTTAATGCCAGTACATTCAATAATTATTTTATATAAGTAGGGTCTATTATGTTGTCCTCAATGCAATCACGTTTCTTAGAACCTCAGCATTTATTGAAGTTTAATCACCAATCAAGCAATGCCACTTATGAGAACACTAAGCATAAGAAAGCTACGCATAAAAAAGTCAGGCATGAAAAAGCGACTAAGATAACCTTCACGCTCATTATCGCGGCTTTGTCTTTTTCAGCGGTAGGTTGTAACACTCTGCAAGCGCTTGAACCCACCGCCATTTTAATTTCTGATATAAAAAATTCTATATAACGTTGCCCATTGCTATATTTAGCTGCTTGTTATACTCAACAGCTTTTTATATTTGAAATTACTGTATTTAGTCGTCATTTTTATAAGTAGAAAATCCTATGTCATCATCTATAATGCTGCATGTTGCTTGCGCTTTAGCAGTTGCCACCACCATCAGCGCTTGCCAAACCAGTAACTTTCAGCAAAATGCGCAACCTAACACGACTTCAGTCGAAACAGTGTCAAAAACATCAGGTTCAGCCAACAAACCATCAGCACTAGCGATAGATTTGTCGGGTCGCCATGAATATCAGTTGGACAATGGTCTAAAGATTATCGTTAAAGAAGACCACCGCGCACCAGTGGTGATGACTCAAATCTGGTATCGGGTCGGGTCGGCGGATGAACCGCTCGATAAAGGTGGTATCTCACATTTACTTGAGCACATGATGTTTAAAGGCACAGCTGACGTGTCAAGCGATGATTTTGAGCGCTTGATTGCTAAATTTGGCGGCGTTAATAATGCCTTTACCAGCTACGACTATACCGGCTACTACGAGCTGTTTCCGGCAAATCGGTTGCCATTAGCGCTAGAGCTTGAAGCCGACCGTATGAAAAATTTACGTTTTGATGCCAAAGAATTTGCCAAAGAGCATCAAGTGGTCATGGAGGAGCGCCGCCAGCGTACTGATGACAACCCGCTTGCAAAAGCTTACGAGTCGTTTCGCTTACTGGCCTTGCCTGATAGTCCTAAAGGTGAATCCGTCATTGGACCTATGAGCGAGCTTGAGTCTATTACCCTGCCAGAATTAAAAGACTGGTATAACACTTGGTATGCCCCTAATAATGCCACCTTGGTCATTGTCGGCGACGTTGAGCCGCAAGAGGTATTAGCACAAGTGAAACGCTACTTTGACGAATTACCAACTAGCAAACTACCTACACGCCCTGCCGTCCTTCAACAAGGATTCCGGGGCTATCAACAAGTCAGCTCCGAGCAGGCGGTACAAGTGCCGGTATTATTGATGGGTTATAACGTGCCTGGCCTACTGACTTCTCCAAATAACGATGAAAAACAAGCTTATGCTTTATCTTTAGCACAAGACGTATTAGATGGTGGCCTATCTGCACGCTTAGAGAAAAGACTCATTCGTGAACAAGGTTTATTGACCACCGTCGGCACCTCTTATGATTTATTAGATAGAGGTGATGGGCTGTTCTTGATCCAAGCGACCCCCCGTGAAGGCGTGAGCTTAGAGCAAGCGCAACAAGCTATCATCACTGAAATTAATAAACTTGCCACTGACCCGATTGCCGGTGATGAAATCAGTCGTGCCAAGACCAATACTGTCACTGGTCTAATCTATGCCCAAGACAGTATGGAGGGACAAGCGCAAATGATTGGCTCGCTACAATCTATCGGTCTTGATGATAGGCTACTTGCGACTTTACCTGCCAAACTTGATAGCGTGACTGTCGCTGATATTAAAGCCGCTAGTAAAAAATATCTGGTCAAAGACAACCTGACGGTAATGTATGTGGTACCGCCCGCAGACAAAACGAGTAAAGCTAAAGCCCCGAAGACAAATAAGTAAAAAATGAGCTTTAGTTAAACACTTCACCTATTTGGCACTCAGCAATTTTTTGTGAACCTTTTATCAAAAAGCTCTTTATTAAGAAGCCCTTTATTAAGAAGACAATCATGACACATAAGACTTCTATATCTCATTTAACAAGAACCTCTACATACTCTGCAGCCAGCATAGTAGAGTTAGCTCAATCTATAAAGCCTAAATCGACACGGCTATTGTATCTAAGCGTAAGTATGGCTATTGGATTAGCCACAGGATTAACAGCATCGATTGTTCCTGCTTACGCTGATGCGGATATGACGGAAAATCGTGCGTCCACAGCCGACATCGATGCCAATGCACCTATCGTGGCGCTATCAAAACTGCGCAGCCTTGATAACGTCAAACCTCTACAAGTGACCGTACCGAAAATTCAACATTTCCGAACCAAGTCTGGTGTGCCAGTCTCTTTTGTGCGTGCTGAGGCTTTGCCTATTGTCGATATTGACCTACGTTTTAATGCTGGCAGTGCCCACGATGGTGATATACGTGCGGATGGTTTTGGCATTGCTAATATGACCGCTACTATGCTCACCCAAGGCACCAAACGCTTGGATGAAGATGACTTTACACGGGCAATCGAAACTTTGGGTGTTAATTTAAATAGCAGTGCTTATAAAGACATGTTTATCGTCTCACTGCGTAGTTTATCTGATGACGAACACCTATTATCAGCTATTGATTTAATGACTCAAATGCTTACCGAGTCAAGCTTTGACACCCAAATTTTAGCCCGTAACAAAGCACGGTTATTAGTGGGATTACAGCAGCAAAAACAAGACCCTGGTAGTCTTGCCAGCCTGGCTTTTAGCAAAGCATTATATGGCACACACCCTTACGCCCACCCCTCTTCTGGCACTCTTGAGACCGTCCCTAGTATTCAGAAAAAGGACTTAACAAACTTCCAAAAGCGCTACTTAGTTGCCGCCAATGCATCACTAGCTATGACTGGTAACTTAACCCTTACTCAAGCCAAAAAACTGGCCGAAGATCTTACTGCTGACTTAGCAACCGGTAAAGCGGCGGCGGTCCTACCTGAACCCAAAGCGCTGACCAAAGCTCAGCATATTCATATCCCCTTCCCCAGCACCCAAACCACCGTACTAATGGGACAACTGGGCGAGAAACGCGCCACTGACCCCAAAGCCCAGCAACAGCAAACCAACTTTGCAGTCGGCAATGATGTATTGGCAGGCGGTGATTTCAATGCGCGGCTGATGACCGAAATTCGGCAAAACCTTGGCTATACTTACGGTATATCTGGCTCTATGAATCCGATGCTAGCGCGTGGCCCTTATCAAATTGGTTTTGCTACCCGCAATGATAAAGCACGTTCGGCGATTGATGCTAGCGTGGCAGTAATAGATGATACTTTGGACAATGGTATCACTAGTGCTGAGATGCAATTGACGACGGATAACTTAAAGAATAGCTTTCCGATGGGCTTTGCCAGTAATGCTGGCATTAACGGTTTGCTGGGCATGATGAATTTTTATCAGTTACCGGATGATTATCTGACCGATTATATGAGCCGTATTGAAAAAGTAGAGCTCGCATCAGTTAATCAAACCATGCGTGACACCCTACAGCCGGATAAGTTTTTGATTGTGACTGTTGGACAGGACAATCCATGGGATAGCAAAACAGCCAAGCCTTAAAAAGGATGCCATTAGTCAGTTCAGGTAAGATATTTGAAGGTTAATAGTTTAGTCGATGAGGCTAATTGCTACATCATAGCGTAGGCGTTCAGGCTTATGGGCTGCCCCATAATAAGACAGGCGAATCACATGCTTGTCATAAGAGGCAACCTGATAGGCACCATCAGCAAAGTCATGCACAGCAGGAACAATTAATAGCGCCTCAATTTGACTGTTATTAACCGTAATAGCAATCTGCTGACCTGTACGCGGATATAAGAAATAATCACAATGCTCATCAACCATAACTTCTGCAATGCGTTCAATAGTATTTGTATCGACGTCCTTTTGTAACATCTTTGGACAGATATCTGCACGCTTGGCTGCTAGTCGTGCATAAGAGTTTTTAATATTGGCTTCAGTCTCAGCCATATATGTTTATTTTTCTGGGTAGGGTAAGTCCACTTCTTGGTCAGCTGCAGACTCTTTTCGACTGCATGCATTGATAATCAATAGCGCTGACACCGCACCAATCAATAGAAGTAGATGCATCATCTTTAATGGCACCATTATGTATTTACCTAGATGAAAATTATGTGTTTTCGTTAATACGGACCACAAATTTTTCATAAATCTCACTTAAGTTCACTCGACGGCTCTTTTCCATATTAAATCTTTCAAAATAAGAAAAGAAGCAACGAGCGTCAGCTATAGCAATGAACAATAATTTGTGACCATTAAAGCATAACTCTCCATAGATTTGAGACTTTTTGATTAACTATGTATCTATTCATCCGGATTTTTAACCGTCTGTCAGTTTTTAAACTTGTATTTTTAGCCAATATTTATCTGTATTTGATAGATTTTATTCTACTCAGATTACTGTTATACAGTTTGTATTGATGGATTTTAATTGAGATGCTCGGTCTGAAGTACTTGGTTAATAACGGCATGGCGAGCTACTGCTGGCATTATTAAACCCCCATTTGCGATAGCCTTGGGTATCTAAGTGAATCGCGCCAGTTGAATATAACCCCAGCCCAAAGCCATAAGTCTCACCTTGATATTGCCAAAACTGACAAAGGCCATCTTGCATATTACTGAGACGCCATTGGTTATCGTCATATTCAGGTACCCAAATATCTATCGCACCAGCGGTCATGTGTTTGCTACTATTGGCACCGCCTGCGCAATCGTTCAGCCCTGGACTGCGATATACTGAACGAATCTCCGTACTTGCTGGCAAGACACCTTGGTTTTTTAGGTTACTATAAAGTCGTAAAGTAGGCACAATATTGGACCATAGCTCTTGCGGGGGCAGCTGATAGGGTTCATAACCACATTTCTCCCAACTACGGGCGGTGGTGAGTAGTTGTTGCATTGGGGGAACATTTTGCGCCCCAACTTGAGTACTTAAATAGCGCTGATAGTTTGCAATCTGTTGGGCGCGGTAGCGATCGCTGTTTAGCCAGCTATTAAAGTCCATACTGGCCACACTACTATAGTCATTATTGCCTGTGCTGTAGACGGTATTATAAGTATCATTATAGACGGACGGGCGTTTATTGACATTGACACGTTTGCTTTCTTCTATAGACAGCTTGGCATCGAATTCAAATTCGCGCTGCTTTTGTTGAATAAGTCCCTGCATGCTATCGCTAGTCAGCTTATCTCCTCTGACGTTAGCGTTGCTAGTACTTTTATTTACTATCGGGGCACGATTAATATAAACACTGCTGCTGTCCTGCCGAACTTGAATACGTCGCTCACTACTCTGACTTAAAATAGCCGCATGAACGCTAACACTACTCATACTGAGAATGAAGAGCGCCACTATAGGTTTGATGATGATAGGTTTGATGATGATAGGTCTGACGGTAATAGGTTTGACAGCAGTAGCCACCAAGGAAGTCAAGATAGACTTATCAATATGCATATGCACACGGTCATTTACTTTTGTCATTTCTGGCAGTCACTACTAAGAACATTTTAACGATACTATCAAATTTCGGATAAGCAGGCTAAACTATCGCCTATTTTGAGGCATAGAAGGTTTATTATTTACACTTATCCTCATAATTTTTTATAATCACGTTACTTTATTACTAGCATGTTACTTTATTTCAATTAATTACTAGGTCAATGTATAAAAGATCGATAAAGCTTACCTTAGCATTATTTTTCGTCTAGTTTTTATCTGTTCTTTCTTTATAATCTGCTGCTCTCCTTTATAATCTATTCCTTTAAAGCCACTTTTAGCCTATGTCTTCTAACCCCCAGTATCGCTTTTCACGCCAAAGTCACCATTTCGGTCACCATCATGAACCAACGCTATGGCAGCGCATTCATATTGATCCGTGGTTGACCGTATTGCTGCTGACCATTTGTTGTATTGGCCTAACGATTTTATATAGTGCATCGGCTCAAGATAGCGATATGATTATCCGCCAATTGGTCAGTTATGGAGTCGCATTGGTGGTGATGTTCATAATAGCGCAAATACCGCCAAGCCTCTATCGTACTTTTACGCCTGTATTTTATGTTCTAGGATTGATGCTGTTGGTACTGGTTGATATCATCGGCGAGGTACGGATGGGAGCCCAACGCTGGATTAACTTGCCCGGATTTGGGAGTGTACAGCCGTCAGAGTTTATGAAACTTGGCATGCCGATGATGTGCGCATGGTTTTTGTCCAAGCGCGATTTACCGCCGTCGCTGTTCAGTGTCGCGGTGACTTTAAGTCTTATCATAGTGCCCGTAGTACTGATTGCAAAAGAGCCTGACCTTGGCACCTCTCTATTAGTGGCAGCCAGCGGCCTGTTTGTACTTTTTTTGGCAGGGTTATCGTGGTGGATGATTACAGGTGCTATAGCGTTAATGGTTCCTGTTGGAACCTTTGCATGGTACTTCTTATTACACGAATATCAGCGCATGCGGATATTGACGCTATTTAATCCTGAAATTGATGCCCAAGGTGCGGGCTGGAATATTATTCAATCCCAAACTGCCATTGGCGCTGGTGGCTTGACTGGTAAAGGCTATTTGGATGGCACACAATCACATCTACACTTTTTACCTGAAGGTCATACTGACTTTATCATTGCTGCTTTCTCTGAAGAATTCGGTCTACTTGGCGTGATACTGTTGCTACTTATCTATGCTTGCTTACTGATTCGCTCGTTGTATATCGCGTTTGCCCAACCAGATATTTATAGCCGCCTACTAGCTGGGGCGATTACAATGTCGTTTTTCGTTTACGTATTTGTCAACGTGGGTATGGTGAGTGGCATTTTACCAGTCGTTGGGGTTCCGCTGCCCTTTATAAGCTATGGAGGTACTGCAGTTGTGACTCTGATGGCTGGGTTTGGTTTGCTAATGTCTATTCATACTCATAGAATCAATTAATCTAGGCTTCTAATTTATGAGACTTGTTAAACCATACGGCATGACATTTCATATATAGTCAGGTGGATGTAAATAGAGTGTTTGCCAATTAAGAAGCCTTATGTTGTATCCAGGAAATTGTGTTCAAGACTTGAAATAAGCGAGCGCTGCACACAAATAAAAAGGGTTAGAATAAGAAATAGAATAAATCATTCTATTTAATTAGAGTAAATAAATAAGAGGGACGGATAAATAAATAAAAGCGGCATTTCTTTTAATATTATAAAGTCATTCTACATAAAGTCACTTTACGATAAGCAGTTGGTCATACGCGTGAGCAGTAGGTTTAGACTATTAAACAACTTAATCATAAATATCGTACCGATGGTTAGTAATTTTTTATAACCATATGTTATTGTTACTGTAATATATCAATTGTTACCCAATTTATACACTAATGCTACGTCTATTATTAATAATTACTAATTAATTTACTGCTTGTTTTTTATAAAAAATTGCGTTATTCTCTTTTACTGTATTTTTGATACACAACCAATACATAGCTACTAAGAAAGATAGCATTTAACTATATTTAAGTAGTAGCTTACTAGTATAGTGGGTTACTAGGTTTTCAAAGGCACTACTTAATTAACGTTTTACGAACAAAGCATTATATTAATTAAATCACTCACTAGATAAGATTTGTCAATAATTACTACCATCAAAAAACTGTAACAGACTGTCAAGATTCAGTGAATTAATATCCATTAATTGCTTAGTACTGTCATATTTTTAAGATCACATATTCTGTAAGAAAGATTATATTAATTATCGTTTAAGCATATCATGAGACTCAGCAGATTTTCGTTACCGTCTGCAAACTTATGATGATGAAATGAAAAAATTATCCATACTTTAGAACCTATTGAAGCTTACTTCAATGTTACTCACTATTTATTCAATAGAGTGACGTTAAAAGCTTTAGAGCATGGCATCGTTAGAGTGGTCTAATGATGCCATGCTCAATCTGAGAGTTTTAAGATTAGGTTTTAAGGTATAAGTATAGAGGTATTTATGAATAAGCGTTTATCTGGTTTACTTACAATGTCAATGTGTTTATTTGCAGGCTCTGCAATGGCCTCCAGTGCACATGCAGCAGAAGCAAAAACCACCCTTGCGATTTTGTCTCAAGATAACGCCTCCCATATAGATCGTGTGCTCGGTGAGCTTACACGTCAGCATGATAATGCATCAAGCTTAGTTAAATCTGCGCGGCAGCCGACATCGTTAGCGCTTAACAGCTCATTGCTCGCCAATAATACCAGCCAACTATCTAATGACGAAGACGTATTAGAGCGCTTAACAGCTGTAGCCTCTAATTCCGTGAGCAAATTCAAACAAACTGGCCTCGCTTCTTGGTATGGTCGTAAGTTCCATGGTCGCAAAACTGCCAGTGGTGATACCTTTGATATGAACGGCTTAACCGCTGCTCATCGTTCACTGCCTTTGAACTGTTATGTTAAAGTTACCAATAAAAACAATGGCAAATCGGTAGTAGTAAAAGTGAATGACCGTGGCCCGTTCTCAGGTAATCGTGTATTAGATCTCTCTTATGGTGCTGCTAAGCAATTAGGTATGACGGCTGAAGGTGTTGGTAACGTCTCAATTGAACGTGTTTCAGGGCCATAGTTTTAAAAGTATATTTGTTTTAGAGTTTACTAAAAACATAAATTAAAAATCTAAAAAAGCGCCTTGCTAAATAGTAGCAAGGCGCTTTTTATTGCTCTCATTTTTGACTGCTAGTACTGGTTTATGACTGCTATAACTCAAACGCTCTTTGAATAGCATCATCTAATCGCTCTACGGCAATGATGGTGATATTCTTAAATTGCACATTATTATCAGCAGGTGCATTAGACTTAGGCACGATAGCATGAGTAAATCCGTGCTTCATTGCCTCTTTTAAACGCTCTTGACCGTTAGGTACCGGACGAATCTCACCTGATAAGCCCACTTCGCCAAATACGGCTAGCGCCGATGGTAGAGGCTTCTCTTTAATACTGGAGGCACAAGCTAATAATACGGCTAAATCTGAACCCGTCTCCATCACTTTTACCCCACCAACGACGTTTACATAAACGTCCTGACCGCTGGTATGGATACCGCCATGGCGATGCATCACTGCAAGGAGCATGGACAAACGCTGAAAATCAAGCCCAAGTGCCATACGTCTTGGCTGGCCTTGAGAATCATCAACCAATGCTTGCACCTCAACCAATAGTGGACGCGTACCTTCACGGCTCACCATTACGACTGATCCTGCTACTGGCTTGTCATAACGACTCAAGAATATAGCGGAAGGATTAGCAACTTCTTTGAGCCCCATATCGGTCATACCAAAAATACCCAGCTCGTTGACTGCACCAAAACGGTTTTTGACCGCCCGAATCATCCGGAAGCGTGAGTCAGACTGGCCTTCAAAGTACAATACCGTATCTACCATATGCTCGAGGACTCGTGGCCCTGCCAGTGTACCCTCTTTAGTTACATGACCGACCAAAAATAGTGCGGTACCAGTTTGCTTGGCATAACGGGTTAAGATAGCTGCTGATTCACGAATTTGACTGACTCCGCCCGGTGCAGAATTAATCGCATCGGTATAGATGGTCTGAATCGAATCAATGATAGCGATGGCTGGCTGCTCTTGCGTCAATGCCGCACAAATAGTTTCAACATTGGTCTCAGCCAATACTCGCAAACGATCCGCCGGTAAATCTAAACGCTTAGCACGCATGGCAACCTGCGCTAAGGACTCTTCACCGGTCACATACAGGGCACTACCGGCCAATGAATCAGCACGCGCCATATTAGTGGCTGTCTGTAGCAAGATGGTTGACTTGCCGATACCAGGGTCGCCGCCGATTAGTACCACAGAACCAGCTACCAACCCACCGCCTAATACTCGATCAAACTCGCTGATACCTGTCGGCATGCGCGCATCTAAGGTCACACTGACCGCATTAAGTGGCATGACCGCACTGTGCGTTCCTGAATAGTTACCTGTCGGCGCACCACCATTAGCACTACGTGGCGCAGCGCGACTGGCATGAGGTTTGGGCGCACTCTTATTATGATGCGGCATGCTGACGTTGGGGGCTTCGACTAAGGTGTTCCATTCGCCACAATCAGCGCACTGCCCTACCCATTTACCAAAATGCGCGCCACAATGTTGGCAGACATAGCTACTTTTATTTTTTGCCATGAAATACGAGCCTTATTCAGGTTATAGATCAAAATTAATAATAAGTAATATAAACTATTATAGGTTAGTCATAAATTATAAATAATAATACGAATTTTTTAGACACGTCTGTCACTGTTTTATGGACAGTAAGTTAACTTATAGATTAAGTTTTTGGTTCATGCTTGTGTGAGTATGAATGTAAATAGGGGTGATTTAATTTATGTAGGGCAACTCACGTTGACGATGGTATATATGACAAGACATGCGAACTTGTGAAAAAAGAATGATTAATGAACAAAGTGCTTAGCTTCAATAAGGATTAAGTAATGAAAAACACACAAGAGGGCTAGGAATATTAACAATAGACTAGCCATTTATGCTTGAAAATCCTTACCCAAATAAACACTTTTCACCAATTCATTGTCTAAAACATCTTGTGGTGTACCCTCAGCGATAATAGCGCCTTCTGAGACGATATACGCTTTTTCGCAAATGGCTAGCGTATCACGAACGTTATGGTCAGTGATTAACACCCCAATGCCGCGATTTTTTAAGGTTAAAATGACCTCTTTAATATCACCGACAGAGATCGGATCAACACCAGCAAAAGGCTCATCTAATAAGATAAACTTAGGATTGGCTGCTAAAGCGCGGGCAATCTCACAACGGCGGCGCTCACCGCCTGAAACACCCATACCTAGCGACCGACGAACATGTTCTAAATGGAACTCACCAATCAGTTTTTCAAGCTCTTGGCGCTGCTCGCTGGCAGATAAATCTTTACGGGTTTGCAAAATAGCTAAGATATTGTCCTCAATAGACAGCTTACGAAAAATAGAAGCTTCTTGCGGCAAATAGCCAATACCAGCGCGCGCGCGCTCATGCATGGCATATTTTGATAGGTCCATTTTGCCTAAAGTGACACGGCCTTTGTCCATATTGACCAGACCCACCACCATATAGAAGCTAGTGGTCTTGCCAGCACCGTTAGGACCTAACAGCCCCACTACTTGCCCTTGCTCGACAGAGAAGGAGACGTCTTTGACGACCCAACGCTTACTATAGCGTTTACCCAAATTTCGCATGACCAAGCGCGCCACTACTGGCTCAGTACTTGATGTGCTTGACGCATCTGACTCGCTCGATGTATTTGATTCTTTTAATACATTTGACTTCTTTGACGCACTTTGAAACGTCACGTACTTCGGCGCGTTAGAGACTAGCGATGGTGACTGCTTACCGTCAGTATTGCTTATATTCTTGTTGTCGCTGCTATTAAGATTACTATTATCACTCATACCATACTCATGCTATTACAAAATTTGATATTGGCTCAAAATCCAACTAGAAAACGTGACGGACTGATAAACGGACTAATAGTATTAAGATATTATTTACCGAATGCCGCGCTGACTGGCATTATTATTGGGCGGGAATACCAACTCAACGCGCTGATTACCACCAGCGGTCGCTTCCACGTCACCTGCTTTTAAGCTATAACGAATGACATTACCAGCGAAACTCGCGCCGTTTTGTACCAATCTAGCATTGCCTGTCAAGGTGACAATTCCGGTCACAGCATTATAGTCAATCTTATTGGCTTGTCCCTTTGCTAGACCCTTTTCTTGGGTGACAATCTGTTGCATCGTCGCTGGACGACCCGTTGCTACCGCTGAATTAATGCTACGCTCTTGGGACAGATTCACTGTAATGTTATCAGCAGTCAGTTTTAGCGACCCTTGGGTAATAATGACATTGCCAGAATAGCTAGTCACGCCCGTACGCTCGCTATAGGTTGCCTTATCTGCCAATAGTTTAATAGATTGGTTAGCATCTGACGGCAACGCATGACTATAGAGCGGTAATGCCAGCAGCATGACCGTCGACACTGTGCGCAAATAATGCGGCACTTGAATGCGGCGCGTGGATAGTGAGCGCATAGCAGGCAAAAAGTCGAATTTCATAAATAATTACTCTTGTGATAATTAGTAGATAATAAGGTCAGACAAATCATTATTAAGCGCAGCATATAAATATTAATCAAAGCCCCAGTTATAATGGCTTAATTTACAACAACTAAAACAACGCTTTATCTTTACGTTCGGCGGGTGTGAAGCTGACAGCCACTTGCCCAAATTCATACTCACCGGTCTCCAAATTGGCTTTCATACTGGATGCTTGAAAGCGGTTCATTCCTTGCTCGACTTTAACGGGCTCATCACTGTAGACTTGCCGTGATTTGGTATTGCCTTTAAGAGTTTGACCAATCACTTTAATTGGCGCTATATCGGCATCCGCCTTTTCCTCACTGATTAAAGTAAAGCCGCCTGATAAACGCAATTCACCTGTTTGTTGATTAATAGCCGCACTACCGGCCTGAATTCGGTAGCGCTGCTCGTCTGAGGGTTCCCAATTCATAGTAATGCCTGACATCTCATCTTGGTTAGTGACTGGATTATGAGTGAGCGAATCGGCGTTAAGCTCATACTCAGTATCACCTTGCTCATTGGTCTGTACCGCCTTGATATCAGTCGCTTCATAGTCGACGTCTGAGGCTCCTATACTAACAGGCGGCGCTATATCACCTTGTTGCTGAAAGAACCAGCCAGCAATACCGGCAATAATTAATGCTAAGACGATTAGAATACGGGTATTCACGACAAATCATCCTGATTATCATCTAGCATGTCTAGCGTATAGTGGCCAATAAAGTCTTTATAATGACCGTGACCTTTTAGAATAAGGTCACATATTTCGCGCACCGCGCCATAACCGCCAGCACGAGTAGTGACCATATCGCAACGTTTAATGACTTCTGAGTGAGCATTAGGTACAGTCGCAGCAAAGCCTACGGTTTGCATGGCTTTAATATCAGGCAAATCATCGCCCATATAAGCGCAGTCAGCCGCCGTAATAGTAAGGGTGGATAGCAACTCATTTAAAGCGATCAGCTTATCATCACGGCCTTGTATGACATAATCAACACCCATCTCAGCGGCACGTTTATTAACCATAGGGCTACTACGACCAGTAATAATAGCGGTCGAAATACCGTAACGCGCTAACGATTTAACCCCCACACCATCTTGTACCGAAAAGGCTTTGGTCTCAACACCATTGGCATCATAAATAATCTGACCATTAGACAAAATACCATCGACATCCAACACTAAGAGCTGTACTTGACCGGCTTTTTTGATTAAGTCTTGCATTATGTGTCTCTTATTAATTATATTATTTTATTAACTGTATTATAGTATGAGAATACAACCGTCTTAAAATATAACATTATCAAGATATAAAAAGATTGAAAGATAAACAGCTACGCCGCTTATTTAACCCCAGCATTCAGTAAATCATGCACAGTGATAATCGCCTCTAAATGTTCGTGCTCATCCATCACCAGTAGCTGACTGATCGCGTTTTCGTTCATCACACTTAGCGCATCTGAGGCACGCATGGTTTTGCTGATGTGACGCGGATTGCTGGTCATTATCTTACCCATCGGTGTCGCTAGATCAATACGCTTCTCTAAACCACGACGCAAATCACCATCTGTAAAGACCCCAACCACTTTTTGCTCATCATCAATCACTACGGTCATGCCCAAGCGCCCGTTGGTCATGGTAAACAAGGCTTTGTGTAGCGGTGCTTGCTGATTGACCACAGGTAGATTCTCTGAGAGGGTATGCATCAAATCCTCAACCCGTGTCAATAGCTGACGTCCAAGCGCTCCGGCAGGATGCGATAACGCAAAATCCTCTGAGGTAAAATTACGCGCATGTAGCAAGGCTACGGCTAGCGCATCACCAAGCGCTAAAGTCGCAGTGGTACTAGAAGTCGGTGCCAACTTTAATGGGCACGCTTCCTCAAACTGGCCTAAGGTCAATATGATATCAGCAGCACGCGGTAACATACCACGCTTATCACGGCTGATGCTAATCAGTGGAATGCCCAAGCGCTTGACCACTGGTAATAGCATCCTAATCTCATCGGACTCGCCGGAGTTTGAAATGGCCAGCAGCACATCGCCTGCTACCAGCATACCTAAGTCACCATGACCGGCCTCGCCTGGATGCATAAAGAATGACGGTGTACCGGTAGAAGCAAACGTCGCCGCTATTTTACGCCCGATTAGTCCCGACTTACCCATTCCGGTCACGACTACCCGACCCTTGCAAGCCAAAATAATATCGCAAGCCTGAGCAAATCGATCATCTATCTGCTCAGTCAATAATGCCAACGCTGCTTTTTCAGTATTAATAGCGTCAATGGCAGTACTGATAAATTGTTCATGGGTTAGACTACGCGGATTATTATTCATAGGCGGGCTCGACATTTATTATTGAACTTATTATTAATTGATAACGTATTTTATTGTGTTTAATTTACTATAGCTATTTTACTATATTATGCTCAATATTAATAATATAGCGCACAATCCTATCTATTCAGCCCATCTATTAACTAACTCACAATACTTTGTGAACGCATTATACACACCAATGTCTATCACAATTACTGGCAGTGCTATCAAAAAAGATAGTCAAAACAGTAAAACCTTCAGTTTCAGTTACTCACAAATCAAAAAGACCCACTGTGGTAGCAGGTCTTCTTGTAATAACTCATTTATAACAGCCAGTTTGTAATGACCGACGTCTAGATAGCATCTATTACACAAGATAGAAAACGTTATTTAAAAATATTATCCGCTATCATTAACATTCTTTAGCTATCGTTATTACTGTTATCACTATTATTATCTGCTTTATCTTGAGAGTCAGTGTTGTCTGTTGGGCCTTCAAAACCACGGTCCTGACCAAATCCGCCACGCTCAAAATTGCGTTCTTGACCAAAGTTACCCCGCTCAAAGCTGTGCTCTTGGCCCTGACCTTGACCGAAACCACCACGATTAAAACTGCTGCGGTTAGACGCAAAGCCGCGCTCTTCAAAACCGCTGCCCGTATTGCTGGGATTACTACCACGCTCAAAACCGCCACCTTGGTAACTTGAAGTACTGCCTTGTATTTGGCCCGGTGCCGCAGTTGTACCGCTAACACGCGGATTACGCGCTGGTACGACAGTTGAGATGGCATGTTTATAGACCATCTGGCTTACGGTGTTTTTGAGTAATACCACGTACTGATCAAATGATTCAATTTGACCTTGTAGCTTGATACCATTAACTAAAAAAATAGACACAGGAATGCGATCTTTACGCAACGAGTTCAAGAACGGATCTTGTAGGGTTTGTCCTTTTGACATGAAATCTCTCCTAAATAGTGTATATAGTTATATTATGAGTGTTGGTTCAATTATAATGGTTATGGTCAGATATAATAATAATTTTTATTTATGAAACATATCTAAACAAGCACTCACTCTTATTAATTAATTCTACTTTATCGTTACTATAATAATTTTTTAGAAAATTATGTAACTGGCTGTTTCTAAGATGATTTTAATAATAATTATTAGTTTTATGATAGCTCATAACCTTTTCAAACGACCGCTTGAATTATTTTAATATTATAACAGCTATCACAATTAGGCTTTGATACTTATTGTCAGTTATTTTTCTATTATCTTTAACGCAGAAACTTACTGTGAACCTCAGTTATTATCTATATAAAGTTAACATTTATATAAACCAGCAACTAATAAGCTATTGTTTAAAATATCTATTAATTGTCCGATAGATAGCTGCTTACCGTTACCTATAACTAATTATATTCGCAAATAATCACCTGCCTGCGCCATCGTGATGAATGATTGTATCATCATATTGTTATTCGTATGACTGGATGACTCAGATGAGATCGACGTATCTGAGTCATCATTCGACAGTTGGGTCAGCTTACGTAGCCAGGTGTACTGACGTTTTGCCAGCTGCCTTGTGGCATATAATGCCTTATTTTGCATTTGATGACAAGCAAGCGCCTGATGCTCAGTGTTGGTCTCATTGTTAGGCTTAAACGTAGATGCGGTCTTTCGTGATGTATTATTTTGGCTGGTTTGACAAGAACTGGTCTCATTAGGTTGAGAAAAAACGGCATAAAACTGTGCCTTATCCAAATGCGGCGCCTCGAATATCGGATGCTGAGTGTGAACAAGATATTCTAATACTTGCCGATAACCAACGCAGCGCATAGCAGGCATATTTGGCGTCAGCGGATAGCGCATAAGTAGGTCCATCACTTCGGCAACCAACCCCTCATTCCACATGATATCCAAACGCTGGGCAATACGTTCATGTAACCATGGACGATCCGGCATCACTGCTAGCGCGTGCCAGCGCTGGGCAGGATTATGTGCCAATGCCTGCTTAGGCTGACGCTGCCATTCGCTGAGCGGCATATCAGTTTGCAGATATACCTCAACTGCCCGAGTGATACGCTGAGTGTCTGCTGGTTTCAGTCGTTGATGGCTAATAGGGTCTACATTGCCAAGATAATCGTACAGCGTGCTAATACCCTCAGTTAGTCGCCACTCCTCAACCTGCTGGCGTACCTCATCATTGCTATCCGGTACCGGTGATAAGCCATCAAGTAGCGCCATGTAATACATCATGGTTCCGCCGACCAGTAGCGGTATTTTGCCGTTTTGATGGCAGCGATCAATAAGCTTTGCTACATCAGTAACAAATTCAGCCACGCTATAGCTTTGCGTCGGATCAATAATATCGACAAGATGATGCGGATAACGTTCAAGCTCAGTAGCCGTTGGCTTAGCAGTACCGATATTCATATCACGATAAATCAGCGCTGAGTCTACTGAAACTAGCTCATAGCGTCCGCTGTCATAGAGCTCATAAGCCAGCGCAGTTTTACCGCTGGCAGTTGGTGCCATTAAACACACCACACTATTATCAGTTAATGACTCAGATGACAGGGGCATAGATTTTCTCTTACTGGTTATATAGATGGCTTGTTATGTGACTCATTCTTATAGTTAGCTTTAATATGTTTAATTTGAGTCAAAAAATTATGGTCTTTATATGGGCTAAGAAGACAGCATTAGTGTTATTAATTGCTCAGTAGTTATGGTTTTAAAAGCTTTCATACTTAACATCTTCGTAAAAGCTAACGTAAACTTCTCTAAGTCTTGTGCGGATAACTGACCTCTAACTATCGCTAATTGCTTATCAATGGACGCGGCACTAGCTGTACCGTTATCTGAAACAAATAGCTCACAGTCCAACATACTGCCTGAAATGAGAGACTGCACGCTTACTTGGTTATCAGCAATATCTTGTAAGCCTTGCTGCCATACCTGGGAATTTATTAGCAAATATTGTCCTTGAGCATGAAACAATAACCAAGGTAATACTGGTAAATTAGCGTCAGCGCTTCTAGCAGAGGCGACTGCTTTATCACTAACCGCCTTATCACTGTCAGGCAAATTATTGACAACAGCTAAGCACTGCGGTAAAGAAGAAACCACTAAATTAAACGCATCTAGTTGCTGATGTTCCGCTGTCTTTTTAGTACTATAAGCTGATATTTTTCGTGATGGCGGTTGCGTTGCTGAGAGTTGATATGGCTGCTTTGGTGCCTGCACTTGCTGACGTAGAGAGCTGGTTTTAATTGGCAGGTATTCAAATAGCTCATCTTTAGGTAGCATATCCCTAAGTGGCTTCTCGTTATCTGATATCCTTTCTACATGAGTTGTGGCTAGCTCTTTAGGAATACTGACGCTTTTAAGCTTAAGAGCAATAGTATGACTCAAGTGCGCCATGATATTATTCAACGGGCTAATTTTTATCCGCTGCTTAGTCGGATGGACATTGATATTTAACCAATTGCTCGGTAGCTCAAAATATAGCGCATAACCAAGCCCATTGAGCTGAGCACTGGTTGCCAGTTGCCGTAGCTGATTGCTAATTATCAGCTCTTTAACCAGCCGTCCATTAACATATAATAGCTTCGGTAACGCCTGCTGGTCATCATGCATAGGCCACAACCAACCACCGATAGTCGCTTGCTTGTCTGTTATTTGTTTAGCAATATTTTCATTCACTCCAGCTGTTGCTGACATCGCTGATTGCTGTAATAGACTTGATAAATCTACTCTTATTTCAACGGCATTATCAGACAAAGGTGACCCAAGCGCTTGTTCAAGTCGGGATAACGGTAAGCGTTTGTTATTATTTTTGAGCGCGAGATTTTCACTGGAACTTGTTGATAATAATAAACGTCTTTTACCATCATGAAAAAGACTGAGCGTCACATCAGCACGTGCGAGCGCAACTTCTCGAACAATGGTTTCAATATGATTAAACTCGGTAGCAATAGACTTCAGATTACCACGGCGGGCGGGCACGTTAAAATAGAGATCCTTTACCGTAACGGTGGTGCCGCGATTATGCACAATAGGAATTAGCTTAGCCTCATCGGCTAACACGCCAGCGACTTGCAGCTGACGACCAATGCCGCTGTCATCATGACTACTAGTAAGGGTCAAACGCGCAACGGCTGCCGTTGCTGCCAGCGCTTCACCGCGAAAGCCTAAGGTAGTAATGCCCTGCAAATTAGCAATATCGGCAACTTTACTGGTCGCATGACGAGTAATTGCCATCACCATATCGTCAGGGTGAATACCTACCCCATTATCTACCACCTTGATCATGCCCATCCCACCTTGGGTAATGTGCACCTCAATATTGGTCGCGCCAGCATCAATCGCATTCTCGAGCATCTCTTTTACCACAGCTGACGGACGCGTTACGACCTCACCCGCTGCCAATTGATTAATGAGCAGCGGTGATAGTTTCGTGATACGAGTATTGGCAGTTTTATCTAACATTTTTATTTAGCATTATATAAAGTCATATATTTTGAAAAACCAATAATTTTTAGATATGATCTTTAGCAAAAAATTAAACCCTTATTGAGTAGTTAAGCCTTTAGCGTTGATAAATCTAAGCCGTGCGCTTGCCCTACTTTTGATAAGCGCAACTCAACTTGCCGTATTTCTTTATTAACTTGGCCATTGTCACTTTGGATAATGTCACCTTGAATATTTTTACCTTGAATGATGTCAATAAATAATGTCGGCGGCGGTAAATAACTGTCGGCACGACTTGCCCATTCAATAATTACCAGCGCATCGGGCTCATCTAAATACTCATCGAAGCCAATAAAAGACAGCTCCTCTGGATCTTGCAGGCGATATAAGTCAGCGTGATAAACCAGCTTAACTGTGCCATCACTGTGCTGGATACTATAAGGCTCCACTAAAGTATAAGTTGGACTCTTCACCGCGCCAACATGACCAAGTGCTTGTAGCCAATAGCGGGTTAAAGTGGTTTTTCCGGCACCTAAGTCACCTGCCAGCCATACGCTACCGGATAGCGGCAGCTTGGCTAATCGCTCAGCTAAAGCCTGAGTATCTGTTTCAGAATGCAGCGTTACGGTTACCGACTTCTGATTAATTTTGGAAAGCTCATTATCAACATTATTGCTATTAAACATCAGGCTGTACCTGCATAGTCACAGTTGGATTAATAAAGCGCTCACCACGAATCAACTTAGCATACAGCTCTGGGTCATCCCACTCACTACTAACTTGCGAGCTAAATTCAAAGGCATCAAGTTCTAGCTTACCCATTTGTTCATTGGCTACGTCCTCAGCAAAACACTGCGCATAACCCGTCGCAGTTTCATGAGCAATTACAGAATAGACAGCGACATCGGCTTCGCCATTTTGCATTTGGGTTTGCTGTAGAATCTGTTGCGCCCAAAAGAATATCACACGAGAGAACTGCTCAGCCGATGGTGAGACCGGCAAGCTTATCCAGCGTGCACTGAACTTCTTACAAGCAGCGATATATTCAGGGTCGTCTTGACTCCAAAAGCAGATAGCATGATCAAAGCTGTCAATAATATCTTTAATAGAAGACTTTAACAGCCCAAAATCATAAACCATCTGCCCGTGATCGAGGCGCTGCGCCTCAAGAATCAGCTCAATCTGATAGCTGTGACCATGAATAGAATGTTTGCAGCGCTCAGAGCTACAGTTGCGGACGATATGAGCGTTTTCAAATTTAAAAAGTTTACGGATACGCATAATAATTAATTAACCAAAATAGTGAGCATCATTGTGCGACATAGCACTGAATAGGAGGAACGATTATAAACAACAATAGCGATAGCCAAACTTAACGTTCAGCTCGTTGCCCTCATTATAGCAAATCATCATGTATCCGTAAGTAAGCGCTTATCAACGCTATCGTCAATTTAGCGGGCAGTAGCTATCTACTGCTGAGCCTTAGGGCTATACTGATTTTAATACTTATTAACATCTCACATAAAAGGACAGCATCATGAGTAAAGGTCAAGACAGTAAAAAGAATGTAAAAAAGAAGCCATTATTAACGGCAAAAGAGAAAAAAGCGGCTAAAAAATCGAAGAAAGATGACAATAGCATCCTAGGAAAACATTAATATTAAATGCATAAATATGCTAATCAAACATAATGGTTAAATTAGCATTTTTTAATTGATAGGCTTCGACCAATGAGCTGGGACTAATAACCTAGCTACTGCGTGGCGCAAACATAATAATAGCCATCCCTAACAGCGCCACCGCAGACCCTACTACATCCCATATCGTTGGCCGAATGCCATTAACAGTCCATAACCACAGAATTGCCATCGCAATATACACCCCGCCATAAGCCGCATAGACTCTCCCTACAGCAGTGGGATGCAGGGTCAACAGCCATACAAAAGCCATCAAACTAAGTATACCTGGAACAAGAAGCCAGATTGTTTTGCCTTCTCGTAGCCAAAGATAAGGTAAATAGCAACCGATAATCTCTGCCAGCGCCGTAAGAATAAAAAGGCCAATAGTCTTTAATTCAGGCAAAACAACTTACTCCTTCAGTAAGGCTTCTATAATACATAACAGCAATCTTTAAAAAATAGATATTTATAATCTTAAACCGTAATAAATCCTGTGAGATATTGCACCGCATTACCGGAAATAAGCACTCTATCATTTACAACGACGCAATCGAGTATCCCGCCGCGACTTGATGCTTGATAAGCCAACAACTCATTGTTACCCAAACGCTCGGCCCACAATGGCG
Organism: Psychrobacter urativorans; assembly: GCF_904846675.1. Classification (GTDB taxonomy): domain Bacteria; phylum Pseudomonadota; class Gammaproteobacteria; order Pseudomonadales; family Moraxellaceae; genus Psychrobacter; species Psychrobacter urativorans_B. The sequence continues at coordinate 93,234 of NZ_CAJHBT010000009.1, forward strand.
CAAGCCCTGTATGAATTGAACCGGTCACTGGATCTTCACCGCCGCCATTCGCTGGCCAAAAATATCTAGAGATAAAATCGTATTTATTAAAGTTTTCTGATTGAGCCTTACAGGTTACCACCACATCCAAAGGTGCAAGCTGCTCAAGTACTTCATTATCACGGTCTACTGACAACACGTCAGACTCAGAATCATAAATGACAAAATAGGCTTGCGCATTACGATAGACTTCGACGGGAGCGATGGATAAGCCCGCTAATAAACTCTCAGGAATACTGTCAACCTTCTCAGGCTTAGTATTGGGAAAATTCATTTGAATTTTGCCTGAGTCCGTTTGTATGACTGACAAAGTACCGACGGCTTTCGCTAAAAACTTAATGGTGGTTAAACTAGGGTTCTTGTTGAATAGAACAAAAGCTGATGCTAGGGTAGCATGACCACAAAAATCAATTTCAGTCAGTGGTGAAAACCAGCGGATATGATAAGTAGCTACTTCATCTGACTGGTCTTTGTTATCTGAAACATCTGACTCATCGGCAACTAAAAAAGCGGTCTCAGACAAGTTGTTTTCCATCGCAATAGACTGCATCAAATCATCGCTCAACCAGCTATCAGTGATAATAACAGCCGCTGAATTGCCTTTAAAAAGGGTGTCGGTAAAAGCGTCAATGACGTTGATTTCGAGTTGCATTTTTATCCTCTAATAATTCTTAATATCTAAACAAACTTATTAGCCCTCACAACCAACGACGTACTCGTGCTAGATACGCTCGATATGCATCGCCAAACTTTTTAGTGATGACCTTTTCTTCTGCCTGAATTTGAAAGCGACTCATATATTTGATAAAAATGAGGATTAAAGCAAACGCTAGTAAGTGAGACAAGTATAGCGCCCAGCCAAACAAAATAAATACCAAGCCTACATACATGGGATTGCGACTGTATTGATAGATTCCGCTGGTTACTAAATGCTCAGACTTTTCAGGAGTGTGCGGATTCACAGTGGTTTGGGCTTTCTTAAATTCAGTGACGCCCATTACCCCAATACCCAAACCTATGATAGCAAGACCGCCTCCTAACCAACCTGAACCGGGAAGCGCAAACTTTAAGGCTGGAGATGTTTTGGATACGCCATACATCGCAGCACCTATAACCAGCACTTGTAGCACAGGAGGAACTTTTAGCTCTAAAGAACTCATAATGTCACCGTATAAATAACTATTAGGGTCTGTATAGAATTAGGGAATAGTTGAAAAAAATAAGCAACGCCTTAAACTCTTGTTTACCACAACAAAGAG
>NZ_CAJHBT010000010.1 GCF_904846675.1 Psychrobacter urativorans
ATTATGATAATCTTAATCAGTTAGGCCTAGCGGCCTAACTTAAACAAACAGTCTCCGATATAGTCGGGGTGGTTCATTAAGTGAAAGTATTAAAATTTCTATAAGAGATATTCGTATTCCAAGATGTGAATTAGATAGTTTATTTCAAGAAGATGTATCAACCTACATTACAGATAAGCCATTTTGTGAAGAAGAATTAAGCCCTAAAGATAGCGCTTATCACCTAATAGCTGTACTAAAAGACTTATTACTTAATCCTGATATTAATGCTTATAGCTTTAAAACTGACACTGATAAAAGCACTAACCAACCTACACAAGCAGGGCTTGCAGAATACATTGATTCACTAGAAATTAAAGGCTTAAAAACTAGGAATATAAACGGCATATTTTCACAAGCTAATCGTTTGTTAAATGACGCCCGAAAGAACTAATGTCTTTTTAATATTCCAGATTGCATTTGCAATGCCATAAATAATGATAATCCCTACTATAGCCATGTGGTCGCAGCAATCTCGTTACGACACTAACCTCAATAGGTAAGCACATGGTCAACTTAGATAAGACAGACAGCTCAATAAAAACTACCTCATCATCAAAAAGCTTATTTAGCAAGCCACTCAAATGGCAGTTACGCACGCTAAATATCTTACTCACCATTCTAATGCCGTTGTTACTGAGCACGCCTGATATTCACCTTAACTTTTACGTCATGTCTTAAAGTTAAATAAATTGAGCGCTGCCCTAACTGATACTTACTATAGCTAGACTTTTACTAAGTGTGCGGTTAGGGTATTTATCTATATATTCATTAAGGTTCAACCTATGACCGAGCCTACGCCTCACCCCTCTTCTACTCTTATAAACCCTCCTGTTAGAAATAATGCGCCGTGGGAAGAGTATCGGCGTCCTTACGTACGAGATTTGGCATACGCTCTCGCCTGCCCAAACGTATTAACCAAATGGTTAGATTTTACGCCCCATGAGAATACTGCCGCGATTGCAGTACATAGTGCAAGCTTTTGGGGTGGCCAATATGATGCTTATCGCGCGCGCTTAGTTGAGCTTGATACCACTAACGCTTACCAAGGCTTAACCCGCTATTTATTGACGCGACCCAGCCCCAATCGTTTAGGCTTTCACTTTGAGGGCTTACTATCATTTTGGTTGACCGATGGCTATGCGCGTGGATTGCATCCGTATGAAATAATCGCCAGTAATGTTCAGTTATTTCGTGGTAAGCAAACCACTGGTGAGCTAGATTTGATTTTATATAATCATCAAGAAAAACTAACGGAACATTGGGAATTAGCCATTAAGTTCTTTATGGGTTCAGCGCCGTTTGCGCCTGAGAATTGGGTGGGTATCAACTCCAATGATAATTTGCAGCGTAAAATGACCCACATGCAAACCAAGCAGTTTTGTACAGTCTGGGTAGACACTAAAGATCATGGACAGGTCAAAATTGATAAGCGTTATGCGGTCATTAAAGGTCGGTTTTTTCTTCCCACAACTATCGCTGACTTTACTTACCCTGACTGGCTAGTGCCAAGCTTTCCTATGCATCGCTGGCTAGCTGCACCTAATAGTCAAAACTTAAATAGTCAAAAGCCACAGGCCACACATGAGACAGCTCAAGAGAGCAGTCAACCTAAAGAAGACCTATTGCGTAACGCTGAAACTACTATAGAAATACTTATAGATGCTACCGTTATACGCCGAGCGCATTATATCGAATGGTTTACTCAGCGCGATTTTTATAATAGCGACTATATAGAACACAGTAGAGAAAACAATAAAGATGACAGTAATAATAAGAGGCCACCTACTCTGGAGACTTTACCGCAAGGGTTCTACTTCATTAAGACCGCTGCTAATCGAAAATCATCCTCTGAGGAACTGCTTTCTCAAGAACGCTATGAGCCCTTAGTTATTTTACAAACTGATGTTAATGCTGGACAAGATAGCTTATCTGATTAACACAGAAATATTAATTTTAATGGAGCTCAATAAGTCTCAATCACCTGTATCAGCTCGTATCTGAGCATATCAGCACTGGGCATGCGCTCCGCATGAAAACGGACAATTGGAATACCGGCACTAGCGAGCGCTTTGTCCTTTTTATCATCTGCCTTTTGACTTACTTTACTGTTATGTGTCCAGTCATCAAGCTCAATAGCCACTAGCGTGGTCTGTGCATCAACATCCACAATCACATAATCGACACTTTGACGGCAAATACGATTGAACCAAAAGCTCCGTTCAGACGCCTTCTCGCTATTGCCAGTAATAATACGTGATAGCTGGACTTGCACAAAGATATGGTATTCCGGCAGCACATTTTTGAGCTTATGAAAGAATATAACCTCAGTATCAGTCATAATTGGCATAGGTGCAAATGGCCAAATAGCCAAATCGTCACCACGTACCGGTTTTGGCTCAGAATCTACGCTTTTAGATGGCAGCTGCCGCTTCGATGAACGCGAGGAAAATAACTTCGACAGTGCTATCAGGCCCAAAAACCCAATGGCCAATACTAAAAACACGACGCCAAATGACATAGCTTTACCTTATACAAAGTTAGCGTGATTGAGAAGATATAACTGTTATATAAATAAGAGCTGAAGAAACAGCAACTAAGCAAGCTGCAACTAAACACCCAATCATAACGCCCCAACCTCTATAGACTGTCGCCTTATACAGAAAAAATTGATGGAGAAAAATGATAATTGTTCTGACTATAATTAATTATAATTGACGGGCTATGAAGCACAAAACACGACAATAAATGTCGTGTTTTGGAAAGAATATGAGTTTGTATAAAATATAGCTATTATTTGGCTGAGGTTTTAACACTAATGCTTAGTTTTAATACTTAGTTAGCACCAACCTTTAACACTACGGCTTAGCGCCAATATAAAACCCAAGCACTAGTAGTATTAACCTCAGGATCACTATTTACTTTATCTTTTAATGCCAAAGCTGCAATTTTACCGCGCTCAGGCCCGACGACGACCCGTACACCGCGACTGGTCTGGCTAGTTTTTACTTGATAGCCGGCCGCTTTAAACTTCTTAGCGACTTCGTCAGCAGAGGCTTGGTTAGAGGCCAATGCTACTTGCACCCCGAAGCTACCTTTGGCATCTGTGGCTTTGACTTCCTTACGCGCCTCGCTAAGCTTTTGCTGCGCATTGCGTTTTGCATCATCAGACTTTCTAGCCAACGCTTCTTCTTTTTTGCGTTTTTCTTCGCGGACTTTTTCGACCGCAGCGGCTTCTCGTTCTAGGCGTTCAATCTGCTTACGCGAGGGCACAGTCAATACTTGTCCAATTTGTAGGATTGCCGACGGTGCTATATTATTGGCTTGCGCTAACGCTGCAACAGAAACATTGTATTGCCTTGCTAACTTCAATAAGCCATCACCGCTTTTAATAGTATAGTCGATAGGGGCTTTCGGTGGAGATTTTTTAATTTCTTTGCTAGCAGCTTTCTCTTCATCTTTCTTTTTTTGCTTGGCAGCGGCTTGTGCCTCAGCTTTTTTCTTAGCCTGCGCCGCTTTTTGTTTGTCACTAGCAGTACTTACAGCTGGCTTGACCGTATTATCAACACGAGGCTGAATTTTCGGCGTTGCGATTGGTGTGGCAGTTTTACTTTGTGCCGCTTCCGGACTGTCGCTATCGCCTCCTGTTGAAGCGATGTTTTCCGTATATTGTTGATTTTCGTTACGCGCTTTAGACAAGGCTTGCGCCTCGGCGCTTTCTTGCTCTTCTAAAAATAGCTCAGCTCGTTTTTCTTGCTCTGCTGTACGGCTAGCCCGCTCTTTTTGTTTTTGTGCCAAGATACGTTTTTCGGTATCAATATCTATGGTCAAAGGCTGTGCTGTGGCTTGCTCAGGACTTGGCTTAGCGACGATGGCTGTTTTTGGAGCTGGTTCGTCACCTGCACTGAGCTGTTGCGCCAAAGCGGACAGCATCACAATACCTCCTATAATCATCCCAATGCCCAATAAGGCTTGCCTCGAAAAATTCATTCGTTCACATCTCTTAGTTGGTAGTGAGGTTGATTGGTCGGCACATCTGAAATCTAATACTATTGATTCACAAAAGTTATATTAATTTTGCAAAAACGCTCCAATTATAAGATATATTGTTCGCGCTGTCTGCTATCGTACTGTGGTTAGTCATAACATTGAATGCTTTTATTACTATCAGCTATATTGCTATGAGCCTTCTTGCACATCAAGCATAGATAGTGCTTCGCCGATAGTATGAAAAGAGCCACAGACCACAATCAAATCTTGTGGCTGACTGACATTAATCACTGCACGCGTGGCCTGAGCTAAGTTAGCAGATGCATGGATATTAGCGTCATCAATATAAACAGCTAAAGTGGTTTGGAGTTGTTCAATACTCGCCGCCCGCGGATAATCAATCTCTGCGATAAACCAATCGGTAATGGGCAAGTTGGCATCCGTTAAACGCTGTACCACCATCTCAATATCTTTATCACCCAACATTGAAAATAACATTTTAATGGTCGCAGGTTGCAGGTTGATTTGATTAATGCTCTCATTATCGATCTGCTGGCTTAATTGACGTTCAAGATGGTGCTGCCAAAGAGGTAATAACTGGCCTAATAAGAAATTCACTCCTTGCTCGTTATGTGCCACATCGAACAACCAATGACGATTTTCAATATCACGATAATCAAAGCGACCTGCCAGCTTCACCGTCTGTAATGCTCGCTCAATAGCAGCAATACCAACCTTAAGCGAACTTGCCAGCACAGCTGACAAAGCATTGGCGGTATTCATCAATGACAACGCAGGTCGCGGCAGCTGCAAGGTAACAGATGCGTTGCTATATTGCCATGTCTGTGCGGCTTGTACGCGATAACTAAAATCCTGTTCTACTTGATAACAAGTGACATTATGAGCCTTAATAAGTTGCTGAACGCTAGCTGGCATCTCAGCGGCACCATAAATTAAAGTAATATCGTCACGTAAAATACCCGCTTTTTCAGCACCAATTTGTTCAACATTGTCTCCTAACCAATCGACATGATCGATACTAATATTGGTAATTACTGCCATATCAGGGTCAATAATGTTGACCACATCTAAGCGACCGCCCAGCCCTACTTCTAATACCCAAACGGCGCAATCGGCTTCAGAAAATATCAATAGCGCCGCTAGCGTGGTCATCTCGAAGAATGATAAAGTTAGCTCACACTTTAAACGTGCATTTTCAACTTTGCTAAAAGCCTCAATCAAAGTCTGATCACTGACCATCTCACCATCGATACGCACGCGCTCATTAAAACAGCTGAGATGCGGCGACTGATACAGGGCTGTTTTATAACCTGCTGCTTGACACATGGCACTAATAATCGCGGTGGTCGAACCCTTACCATTGGTACCGGCGACGGTGAACACATAGGCATCATCTTTGGCCGATTGCACTACGCCCAAATACTCCGCTACTGGCAACACACGCGACAGTCCCATGTCTATAGCTGACACATGAATCTGCTGCATATAATCCAGCCATTCAGTAAGGCTGGACCGGCTATTAGGGCTATCAGGAGTAACGGTGTTAGAGGATGTAGCCATGAATGGAACCTATATTAGAAAACTGGTTATTGAAAACCTGAAATTAGAAAGATTACTGTTAAAAAATATGCTGTTAAAAACGCGCTACTAAAGGCTAAATCGAAGCCTAAATGAGAACTTAGGTCAGTGTATAACAAGCATGCGTAAAACCAAAGTCAAAAACCAAAAATAGCATTTACCATCTATTGATGATAAATGCTATTAGAGTGCTTAATGTTCGATTACTTTATCGACGAAAATTAAAAATTAATCGACAATGCATATAGTGCCTACTAAGCTAGGCGTCAACGTTCGGTTGGCTACATAATTTTGCTAATAAACGATAGATAGTATCACCCAGTTGATGGCGATGGACCACTTCATCGACCACGCCATGCTCTAATAAGAACTCCGCACGCTGGAACGGTTCTTCTAAGGTCTCACGCACGGTTTGTTCAATCACGCGTTTACCAGCAAAGCCAATCATCGCTTTAGGCTCTGCTAGATGAATATCACCCAGCATGGCAAGTGAAGCAGTAACGCCGCCATAAACTGGATTGGTCAGTACCACAATATAAGGCACGCCCGCCAAGCGTAAACGCTCAATTGCTGCGCCCGTACGTGCCATTTGCATTAAGGATAATAACCCCTCTTGCATACGTGCGCCGCCAGATGCTGCAAAGCAGACCAAAGGTTTCTTTTCTGCTAGCGCTTTTTCTGCCGCCTGCACGAAACGGTCACCGACTACTGAACCCATTGAGCCACCCATAAAGCGGAAGTCAAAAGCACAGGCAACCACGTCGAGGTTACGTAGCTTGCCGTATAATACAATCAGCGCTTCGGTCTCACCGGTTTTGGTTTGCGCTTCAAGCATACGCTGAGGATAAGGCTTACTATCGACAAACCCTAGCGGGTCTTTTGCCACAAACTCTTGCCCAAGCTCACCATCTACTTGGCCTAAGAACCATTGCAGACGCTCACGAGCAGTCATTGCTAAATGATGGTCACAATGCGGGCAGACATAACAGTTAAAAATTAGCGCCGTATTGGTAATCATCGAATGACAGCTGGGACACTCTGTTGACGGTTCGGTCTCTACAGCAGTCAGCGGTGCCGTCAGTTGCTGCTTAACGCCCGGTACTGAGCGGTTAAACCATGAATGGTCTGTATGTGTGGCGCTATCTACAGGATTGGTCGCATTATCATTCTGAGTATCTGGTTTTTTTATAGTATCAGTCATATTATTCGTCATCATCAAAGGCTTATTGGCAAGTTCGCTCATTCACTTGCCCCGAAGAATAAAAGTCAATCATAACATGAGCGGTTATGAAGTATGCTTGCACGTAATTGTAACAATTTATAGGTTATATTAGTTTACACACGTAAACTAAAATTAGCAAAGTCATTCCTCATCATTATGATGACTGTCTATCATCATAATGGAAACATCATAGTTATAAAGCCGTTATAAACCGACTGACTTTAAGCACTTAAGCTATCTAAAGCTGCGCGTAGCTCATCCATTTTTATCATAATCTGTTGCTGAGCAGCAGTAACGGCGGCGCTATCATTGGCATCGATATCAGCAAAGTTCTGTACTAAAGCACTGCCAACAATAATACCATCGGCATGCGCACCAATCGCTTTAGCTGAAGCACCATCGCGAATACCAAAGCCCACGCATACTGGCAAATCAGTTTCCGCTTTAATCGCTTTTACATGCATCGCCACATCATCGGTATCCAATGTCGCTGAGCCCGTAACGCCTTTGAGCGATACATAGTAAATATAGCCACCGCAATGAGTCAATACTTGCTGACGACGTTCCGCTAAGGTGGTCGGTGACAATAAGAAAATCTCATTCATTGCATGGTCGGTTAAATGCTGGGTAAAGCTACCCGCTTCTGCTGGCGGCAAATCAACCATCAATAAACCATCAACACCCGACTGCTCACATAACGCGACAAATTTATCATAGCCAATAATCTCAACAGGGTTCAAATAACCCATTAGAATAATTGGCGTTTGAGTGTCTGTCGTGCGGAATTCTTCAACCATTTTTAGCGCATCACGGGTACTGGTACCCGCTGCTAAAGCACGTTCGCCAGCCAATGCTACCGTTGGGCCATCAGCCATGGGGTCTGAGAATGGCAAACCAACCTCAATCATATCTGCGCCGTGTTTGACTAAGTCATGTAGTAAGCCAACAAAGTTACTAGGATTAGGGTCACCTGCCATCACATAAGGAATTAGGGCTTTTTTGTTTTGTGATTTTAAAGTTTCGAAAGTGGTTTCAATTCGGGTCATAGTTATCTCTTTAGTTATCTATCTCTTCAGATAAATTATTATTCAAACTTTATATTAATAATAGTATTGCCGTCTTGACCTTTAACCAACCATGCTCCATTCATAACTATTTCTAGTTCATTAAAACTCGATAGTACCTGTTCTTGTTTAACAGTATTACCTTTATAGACCGTTTTAATAACCTTATTAGCTATAGACAAGTAAGTCTTACAGATTAGTTTACTATGCTCTTCAAGAGTCAGCTTAAGGTCAATCTCGTTGCTTTCATTATTTTTATGATTAAAATATGTCAGCTTATAATCTTCAAACTGCACTCTAACAGGTACAAACATTTCTGTTTCTTCATTACTTTGGGAAATATAGTTAATACTATGAGCACCCAGTTTATGACGAGCTTGCGTTATTGATAAATCGTTAAACTCTTGTTTTACTACTTTAGGGTTTGGACACTTAAACAATTTGAATATATGTAATATAGCTTGCTGCTGCTGATAAACTGCATTTAACACTCCATACAATCTCAGATACTTCTCACCCAAATCATTGTATTTAGTAGGACCTGATAAACCAAACTTTAGAAAGCTTTTCAAAGCCTCATTAGAATCTTCTAAAATATCCTCAGAAGCAATGATTTCATTCCAATCATTCTTCGCATTCAACTTAAATTTTTGTTGTGCAAAGCCTAAGAAGTCAGCGGTTTCTTTAGAAAAAACCTGCTTCCTTGTAAACTCAATAAACATATCGTTTATTAAGTTTACTAAATCCACCATATCCGTCTTCAAAAGAACATCCTTTTAAAACTCAAGGCCTTCCGCCTTCATCACAGAGTGCAAGTCTTTGTCACCGCGACCAGACATATTAACCACGATGGTTTGGTCAGGGGTCATAGTCTTCGCAAGCTTGAGCGCATACGCAACCGCATGAGCGGTTTCAAGCGCAGGAATAATACCTTCTTTACGCGTTGATTCATGGAAGCCTGCGAGCGCCTCTTTATCAGTACAACCGACATATTCAACACGCTTCATATCTTTTAAGAAACTGTGTTCAGGGCCAACACCTGGGTAATCAAGACCCGCTGAAATCGAATGAGTTTCTTGAATTTGACCGTCATTATCTGCCATTAAATAAGTCCGGTTGCCATGTAGCACGCCAATACGACCAGCGGCAAGTGGTGCAGAATGGCGACCCGTCTCGATACCATCGCCAGTTGCTTCCACACCATACATTTTCACTTCAGTATCATTTAGGAAGTCAAAGAATAGACCAATGGCGTTTGAGCCACCACCAACACAAGCAACCAACGCATCGGGTAATTTTCCGGTTCTCTCTAGATGTTGAATACGGGTTTCTTTACCAATAATCGCCTGAAAGTCACGTACTAGTAGCGGATAAGGATGCGGACCTGCTACGGTACCGATAATATAATAAGTGCTGTCAACGTTGGTGACCCAGTCGCGCATGGCTTCGTTCATCGCGTCTTTAAGCGTACGTGAGCCAGAAGTAACTGGCACAACGGTTGCACCTAACAGACGCATACGATAAACGTTCATTTTTTGGCGCTCGACATCATCCGCACCCATATAAACAATACACTCTAGCCCTAAACGAGCGGCAATAGTGGCCGTAGCAACACCGTGTTGCCCAGCGCCCGTTTCGGCAATAATACGTTTTTTACCACACATTTTAGCCAATAATGCCTGACCGATGGTGTTATTTACTTTGTGTGCGCCAGTATGGTTTAAGTCTTCACGTTTAAAGTAGATTTGCGCCCCGCCAATCTCATCACTGAGACGCTTGGCATGATAAAGCGGGGTTGGACGACCAACATAATTGACCAAATCAGTATGGTACTCTTCCCAGAATGCAGGATCTGCTTTTACTTTGGTATATAACGCCTCTAACTCCTCTAACGCTGCCATCAAAGTTTCGGAGACAAAGCGTCCACCGTGGACACCAAAATGACCACGGGCATCAGGGTACTGGTTAAAGTCCTGTACGTCTTTTGGATTGTTTAAGGTATTGATAGATTGTGCGCTAGCAGATGGGGCATCAGTTGCAGCATGGTTGTCGGCTTGACTCATGATAATTCCTACGATAAGTGGTATTTTTTAGGATAAATAGTAAACGTAAATAACGAGAGATGTAAATGTAGAATTTAAATCTAAAAATAGAGATAAAAGAAAGCTGGATTATCTTATTACTAGGTTGTAGTTTGCAAGGCAGCTAACTTCTAACTCACATCTAGATTTCGGACAGTTGGCTTTTAGCTAGAGAGTCGCTTTGCCATCGGTCACGCTTAACGGCCTTCATAAAGGCGCGCATTTTAGCGGGGTCTTTTTTGCCTTTATCAATTTCGATACCGCCGCTGACATCAACCCCATAAATAGGCAAATCACGAGTAGCGGCAACATTTTGCGCATCCAAGCCACCGGCTAAAATAATCGGTAGCGCACTATTTTGTGGAATAAGACTCCAATCAAAGCGCGCACCAGTACCGCCATATTTCTGCTGATGATAGGCATCAAGCAAAATACTACTCGCCCCTGCTGCCGCAAATTCGCTAATCTGGGCGCTGACGTTAGCAGGCGTATCTTGTTCGGTATTTATACGCAAAGCCTTTATCCAGCGTTTATTAACAGCAGCAGCAAATTGCTGACACTGCTCAGGACTTTCATCGCCGTGGAATTGTATGATATCAAAGGCTACTATATTCGCCAGCTTAATCAGCTCCTCCTCGCTCATATTAACTACCAGCGCTACTACGCTCACAAAAGCGGGCAGCGCCGCACTTAACGCTTGCGCCTGTAATGGGGTCACAGCACGCGGACTTGGCGGATAAAACACTAAGCCTACCGCATCGACACCTAAGGCAACAGCCGCATGAATATCGGTAAGCTGGGTAAAACCACAAAACTTAACGTGCATCGTATAACCTTAATATGACCTTAACAATCAGCAAGTATTGATTATGAATCAAAATGAGCAATTAATCACAAGAAATAGTGAGGATTTGTTAATCGAATGCCAAATAAATTGCATCCAAAAACTTATCCTAGCATACTTTTATTCATAGTTTTGTTTATGATTCAAAAAAGGATATGTGAATGCCTACGACTGCCCTAGCAACTGACGATGCCAATAGAAATACCACCGCAAACCAACCACATTATTTAATGTGGTTCCGGCGTGACTTGCGACTCCATGACAATACTGCTCTGACCGCACTTTGCGAACATGCTAATTCAACGAACGCTCAGGTCTCAGCAGTATTCTTCTTTACTCCTGAGCAATGGCAGTCGCATGATACTTCATTACCACAAGTCGACCACATCGCCCGTACCTTACCAAAATTAGCCCAAAGTTTAGCTAAGCAATTGAATATATCTTTGACCGTATATGTCTGTGACGACTTTGCGGCTTGTAATGATGCAATTATCAAGATTTGTACGGCTCAGAATATAACTACGCTGATGGCAAATCATGAATATGAAGGCAATGAAATTGCACGTGATGAGCAAGTAACCAAGCAGCTAGCTAAGCATAATATTGAATTTTTGCGCTTCCATGACCAATGTATTTTGCCACCGAAAAGTATCACTACCAATGATGACAGCATGTACCAAGTGTTTACCCCTTTTTATAAAAAATGGCGGCATACTTTGGACATCGGTACCATTCAAGCTCATGAAGCCCAAACGGTCAATGCCATTAATGCAACTCATGCTAGCACTCCAATTGCTAACAGTGACAATATTGCTAACAGCGCTGTCAGCAAAAAGGCTATAGAAACGTTGGGCAAAAAAGTAGTCGAAGAGTATCAACAGCGCTTACAGGAAACTGGAATAGTAGGCAGTACTGATAGCAATGCGCAGCTGTCTCATGCTCGCGCTGCCTACCCTGCTGGTGAAGTGACTGCCTGTCATCGCTTAGACCAATTTATCGCTGATGATATCAATAATTACGATGTAAGCCGCGATGTACCCAGCCTACATGCCACCAGTCAGCTGTCTGCTTATTTGACCATCGGTGCGATTAGCGCCCGCCATTGCTATATCCAAGCCACTAAAGCGCTTGATAAGCAACATACGAGTGCTCAAGTTGATAGAGAGAACAAAAATAGCCAGCAAGGCGATAATAAAGACATCAATCGCTGGATAAGCGAGCTGGCGTGGCGGGATTTTTATCGGCATGTATTAGCACATAAGCCAGAACTGATTCGCCATCAGGCTTATAAGAATGAGACGGATAAGAGTATCAATTGGTCATATAATCAGGACGATTTTGACGCTTGGTGTGCAGGAAAAACGGGTGTGCCGCTAGTAGATGCCGCAATGCGTTGCCTTAATGCGACTGGCTTTATGCACAACCGTTTACGGATGGTTACGGCAATGTTTTTGACCAAAGACTTGCTGATTGATTGGCGCTGGGGTGAGCGTTATTTTATGCAGCAGCTGATAGATGGTGACTTTGCCTCCAACAATGGCGGCTGGCAGTGGAGCGCCTCAACCGGTACCGATGCGGCGCCCTACTTTCGTATTATGAACCCCTTTAGCCAAGCCAAAACCCATGACCCTGACGGCGAATTTATCAAGCTATGGCTGTCTGAGTTGCAAGATATTTCCGCCAGCGTATTGCATAGCGAGGACAAGCTACGTAAGGCACTGGAAAAAAATGATCAATTCAACCATCTTGATTATCCAGTACCCATGGTAGACCATAAGGCAGCACGGCTACTGGCTATCGCCGCCTTTAAAACTTAAGCTTAAAAACTGATTTTAACACCCAAATTTAGGAACTGAATTCAAGAACTAAGCTTAAAAAAAGCTAGTGCGCACTTAGCTGATGCTATTATTTATTATTATATTGCTGGTCAAGCTCTGTTAAATGATTAATGGTCTTATTCATTCCATACATGATTTGTCCGAGCAGTACTTGCTGCTTGGTCACTATAATCACAATCATTGGCTGGTGTTGGTTGGGTACGGCACTAATCATAATTTTGCCATCTTGAACATCTAAAATCACTGAGCGACAACCGGTCAGATGTGCCTCATTGGTTAATGCTTGTACCAATGCCAAAATAGAGCTGCCAACAGCAGATAACTTATCCACACCCATCGGGCCACTAAAAATATTTTTTAAACGTTGCATAATGATTGATTAACTATAACTTAAAAGAGCATTCCAAAGGTAAGGCCGTTGAAATAAAACTTGTAGATAAACAATGAATAGCAATCTTTAACCAAAGCCTGTCGTGTTGCCGAAAACACTGCTTAACCAGCCAATGGCTGTCCACAATCCCCAAATTAATAAACCAATCACGACAATACCCAGAACATCAGGAATATGTAAATAAACCCAAGCAGCTACTGGATTACGCCAAAAACGGCTGTGTCGCTGTTTGTGTTCTAATTGCTGATGTAAAAGTGGGCGATCTATATGGATGGTTTCTGTGATGCCATATTCATCCTGTATGTGCTGATGGACGATGTTAAGTGTCTTACGACTGGGCCGAATAAAGATATCTAGCAACGTACCAATTCCCGGAATAACGCCCACCACCATATCGATTAGAGCCAATCTGACCGCAGGGATCATTTTATATACCGGTACACCCAAGCGGCGACCTAATATGAAGGCATAGCTGGTCAACACCAACCCTGCTAAGTCACCTGCCAGCGGTATCGTCGATAGCGCCGCATCCGCACCCACCCCTTGTTTAGTAAAAGGGATACGCACTACCGAGTCCATGGCATTGGCAAACTTTGCTAATTTGCGTTCGGTGGCAATCACCTGCTCACGGGTCAGACCGTGCTGAGCAAGATTGAGCTGATAGTTAATTGCAGACTCATTTATAGAGCTATTTTCAGAATAATTGGTAGAGGTACTTGCCACTGGCTTTATTTTTTTTAGCTTTACTGACTTATCCATTCAAACTGGTCCAAATGCAAGATGCAGCGACCAAGGCAAAAACATAACGCCCTACCCAAATATTGGCTAAGAAGGCCTGAAAACAGGCGGGAGCTTGGCGGCTGGCACAAGCGTTATTCTGTTTAGTAAACATCATTGCGACCAATGCCAAACCGAATATTGGCGAAATACTTAAACTGGTTGGCGCAAAATAATGCCATAACACCACCCCCATCAATAATAAAAATAGCGTTTGTAATATGGCAATAATCACCACATCGTACCGGCCAAATAATATCGCCGTGGACTTGACCCCAATTTTTAAATCATCCTCCCGATCCGCCATCGCATATTGGGTATCATAAGCCACCGTCCAACACATGTAGGCCAAAAACAACAACCAACACCAAATATCAGGCGCACCAACTATCGCTACATAAGCCATCGGTATCGCCCAACCAAAGGCAGCGGCTAAAAATAACTGTGGCAGATGAGTAAAGCGTTTCATAAACGGATAAATAAAGGCTAAAACGACTGCCCCAAGCGACCAATAAAATACTTGAATCGGTAAAAACAATAATAAACTGGCACTTAATAATACCAATATTAAAAATGTGGCAATGGCCTCCTTGCCAGAAAGACGACCATCAGCTAATGGACGACCTTTAGTACGGGTCACATGACCATCTACTTTGCGGTCGGCAAAATCATTAATCGCGCAACCTGCCGCTCGCATTAAAATAGCGCCGAGCGCGAAAATCACGAAGATTTTTAGACTGGGCAAAGCAGCCGTTACGCCTTGCTGTTGGGCTTGACCCATAGCAGCTAATAATACGCCCCATAAGGTCGGCCATAGCAACAGCTCAATCCCGACTGGCTTATCAAAGCGCGTCAGCTGCATATATGCATGGAGTTTGTCTTTAGGCGTCATTGATGAACGATTAGATATCATTACTTTATGGTCTCTATGTTTATAGCTTTTATCTTTATAGTCTCTATCTTTGCTGCCATAACTGGTTTGCTTCTAACAGTGATAGTTCTGGATACTGTTTGCGCAGTGCTTTAATCGCCGCTATCTTATCGTTCTGTGCTGGAAGCTTACGTAAGTACGCCATCTGCTGCTGTGGGTTGCTCAGCTCTCTTAAACGCGCCTCTAACCGCAGGATTCGAGTGCGTAGCGTAATATTTATTAGCAGTAAGCCTGCACCCACTGCCCAAATTATAATTGTTAGCATTACGCACTCCTATATCTGTGGACTTTATTTATACCGAAAGTTATGCCAAAGTTTATTCAATACGCTTATACGAAATAGCCGTCAAAACGTACCGCACCATTCTGCCAGCTATCATCTGGTGTTTCGTTAGCCAATAATGGCGCATGCTGGGGACGCTTGACGATGACGCGACCCTGATGTTTAATCTTATCGCCATCACCATTAACATCAATACTGTCATTAACATTGCTACTGACCAGCGCTTGTGCATTTTGGAGTAGCTGCTGCTCTTGCGCTAACGTTGGTGGACTGGCTAAATGATGCAAGGCTTGCATATGCTTGCCAACTTTGGCACCTTTTCCTGTTTTGCTATCTTGATAGCTGTCCTCTGGAAACATCGGGTCTAAATACACCACATCAATGTCATCTGTAGCGTCCAATGCTGTCATGTTTTGAACATTCATAAAATAACTGAGCGCATCAGTATTTATAATATGTAATCGTGACATTAGCTTTTGCCAATTGGGCTGCATGCTCATACGTTGCTGTTCTTCGAGCAATAACAAAGCAATCAATGGCTGCTGTTCTAACATGGTAACTCTTGCACCGGTACTGGCTAATATTAAACTATCATGGCCGAAGCCTGCAGTAGCATCAATCACATGACTGTCCGCTGCTATTTTGGCCGCTTGTAACAATAGCTCCGTCTTACGTCCTGCACTGACTACCCGCCGTTGCAGCTTGTCCCACTCAGGCGCGACACTTAGACCGCCACTGAGCCATGATAGCTTATTTTTATCATTTAATAATAAAATAGGCTGAGTAGACTCCGCACTCAATAGCTCGCGATTTTTTTGGTTCAGCTTAACGGTTATTAACTCCGCACTTAAACTCAATGACAATCCATGCTGACTCACTAACGCTTGCAAACACTCAACTTGGGGCAGCTGTGCTGCATTAGTATAGAGCAGTTTACACTGACTGAACGATACAGCTTTGTTAGCCGTGAGTTGCGCGCTCATGAATATTATTCCTTAAAATGCTAAGCTGAAAAGCCAGCAAACCAGTAAATCCAAACTTATAAAAAACAGCAACTAGCCGGCAAACTGATAACCAAACACCCAAGCTGCGACCAATACCACCACACCCGTCACAATACGCAACCAGGCAAAAATCTTAAAGTCGCGCAGACTGACCCAGGCTACTAGCCAGCGAATACACAATAGCGCCACGATAAATGATACCGCTGTTCCCACACCTAATACCAGCCAATCCTCCTGATTGGTAAACACATCACCATGCTTAATTAAATCAAGTAACGCGGCACCCACAATAACTGGAATGCCCATAAAGAAGGAAAACTCAGCCGATGCCTTACGTGAGACTCCCAACCAAAGCGCACCAATAATGGTAGCACCGGAGCGTGAGGTACCCGGTATTAAGGCCAAACACTGAAATAGACCAATCTTCAATGCGGTCTTGAAGGTGACCTCTTCTGCCTCGGACGCAATAATAGTTTTGGGACGATTTTCTACGTAAAATATCAGCAGACCACCAATAATCAGCATAATCGCGACAGTAACTGGATTAAATAAATGCGTTTTAATTTCTTCAGCAAAGCTAAACCCTATAATCATCACTGGAATGGTGGCAATAATAAGACTCAGTCCCAGTTGTCTTGGATTACTCAGTACTTCCGACTTTCCAGTTACGAGACCTGTAAGCGCCTGCCACAGACGTCCCCAATAGTCATAAATAACCGCTAAAATGGCCCCCATCTGGATTACGACTACGAACACGTCAACTTTTTCCTTCGTCCAAAAACTCATCAAGTCTGCAGATAAGATGAGATAGCCGGTACTGGAGATGGGTAAGAACTCAGTGATGCCCTCAACAATACCCATGATGACGGCTTGAATTAATAAGAATATATCCATAATTACTTTCCTAAAAACGGACCTGCCGCCTGTTCTATGTTGTTATATTACTGTTGTGGCTCAGCGTTTAGCGATGATAAGGTGACCGTTATAATTAGTGCTGTGTTTATGTAGTAGACTAACGTTATCTAACGAAACTCACGCTTTGCCTTGCTCTTTTAGAGTTTTCCATGCTTGGTTGCGTAGATATTTTGGTAGGGCTTGCGCCGCATCCGTACCGCCACTCGTCATAAATTGAACGATACCCAACTGTCCAATCACCACCGCATCAGGCCAAACATATTCATGGCTTATCTGCTCATCACGCAAGGTTAAGAACGCTGCGCCATTGCCAACAATAGGAATATTAAGCAATGTTTGACTATTATAATCTAGCAGCCGCTCTGTGCCATCAGTATCATCGCTGTTGTTTATCGCGCTATCTCCATTAGTCACAGGTTGCATAATAAGGTTGTTAAATTGGCTAGCTTCCAACTGGTTCTCTAGCTGGCTACCTTGTAATTGGTCATCTAACTGCTGCTCTTGTAACACATAGCGGCCAAAATAAACTTGCTGCATACGGGCATCAAGAGCGCTATAAACTTGCGTTAAGCCATGTTTTTGATAAGCGCATTGTGCTATTGCTTGTAGGCTAGATACGCCAACACAAGGTAAATCATGCGCCACTGATAACGCTTGCACCACTGCAGTATTGATACGAATACCGCTAAAGGCACCTGGCCCACGATTGAATATTAAGGCTTGCATATCAGCAAGGCGCAGCTGGCACTCAGACAAAGCGGCATCAATCATCGGTAATATTTGCTGGGTTTGCTGGCGTTTACCGGTTTCGGTCTGGCAGGATATGACCTTACCGCTGCCATCAAGTATCGCGACCGAACACTGGTCAAACACGGTATCCATTGCTAAAAACATAATGACCTCGGCTTAAACTGCTGGTGTTACAAAAAATAGCGCCTATCATAGCATTTAGGGTCAACAAGTTTTAACGCTTTCTTAAAATTTTTCTATAGTCCTGTTAAAAGTTATCTAATCTTAAGATTCATAACCTTCGACGCTATGCCCATAAAAAACCCCAAAGCTGTCATCAGCTTTGGGGTGTTTCTATTATGATTGCTAAAGTCAGACTAACCTAAAAGCGTTTTTTAAACCCTTTTGGGGAACTATCTTGCACCTCTTGCATTTGCTTTTGCATCTCTTCAGTGCTTGGCATATTGTTAGGATCAAGACCCATTTGCTTTGCCATTTGCGCCTGGTTGACATCTTTGATGCCGCCTTGGCCTTGCGACTGACCACCGCCACCAAATAATGGGCCACCGCCGCCCGCTGCACCGCCGCCACCCATTAATCCCTGCATAGATTTCATCATTTTACTGATGCCCTCAGGCTTTGAGATCATTTTCATCATTTTTGCCATTTGCTTATGTTGCTTAAGCAGACGGTTGATATCTTGAATATCTTTACCGGAGCCTGCAGCGATACGGCGCTTACGACTCGGGTTAATTTTATCCGGATTTTTACGCTCAAATGGGGTCATAGAGTTAATTAAGGCTTCCATCTCACGTACTTTTTCTTCCGGCTTAGCATCTTCGACCGCTTTTTGCATATCAGAGCCACCCATACCCGGCATCTTATCGAGGAAGCCTGACATACCACCCATATTTTTCATTTGCTGAAACTGGGTCAATAGATCCTCAAGGTCGAACTCGCCACCCTTTTGCATCTTTTGCGCCATTTTTTCGGCTTTATCACGGTCAATCTTTTGCTCGACCTCCTCAACTAAGCTCAGTACGTCACCCATACCAAGAATACGCTGGGCGATACGTTCAGGATGGAACAGCTCTAGCGCGTCTAATTGCTCACCGCGACCTAAGAACTTAATCGGTTTGCCAGTGATAGCGCGAACTGATAACGCCGCACCGCCGCGAGCATCGCCGTCCGTCTTGGTTAAGATAACACCAGTCAACGGCAACGCATCGTTAAAGGCTTTTGCGGTATTGGCCGCATCTTGGCCGGTCATAGCATCGACGACAAACAAGGTCTCGGAAGGGTTAGCCGCTGCAGTTAGCGCCTTAATCTCATCCATCATGCTTTCGTCAATGTGCAGACGACCGGCAGTATCAATAATCAAGATATCTTGATATTGAATTTTAGCTTCTTCAATTGCACGTAGAGCAATATCAATTGGATTTTCATCGGTGCTTGAGTTAACGAACTTGGCACTCACCTGCCCAGCGACTTGCTCAAGCTGCTGAATCGCAGCTGGACGATAAACGTCAGCTGAGACCAACATCACTTTCTTTTTATGGCGCTCTTGTAGATATTTGGCCAATTTACCAGCGGTGGTGGTTTTACCCGCCCCTTGCAGACCTGCCAGCAAATAAACGATGGGCGGTTTGCCTGTCATCTCTAACTGCTGATTGGCACTGCCCATCATTTCAGTCAGCTCGTCATGGACAATTTTTACGAAAGCTTGGCCTGGGGCTAATTCTTTGAGCACTTCTGCACCCATGGCTTGCTCTTTCACGCGTTTAACAAAATCGCGGGTGACAGGCAATGCCACATCGGCCTCTAACAACGCCATCCGTACTTCGCGCAAAGTGTCTTTAATATTGTCTTCGGTCAACTGCCCGGTACCGGCGATATTACGCAGACTCGACGATAGGCGTTCGGTTAAGGTATCAAACATAAATTTTTCTCAGTTAAAATTAGTCAGTTAATAATTCGTTAGTTAATGATTGGTCAGTCAGCGATAAAGGTAGCGGTCGACTAACATAGCTTTCTATTCGCGACCTCTGTATTGCAGTTCTGAACATATAGTTTTCAATAGATACTGTAATATCAGACAATGTGAGGATGAATGATCTAATAATAAATACTATAATAACGGATACTACTAAGTAGCAAAAAAGCCTATTTCTTGTAATAAGGAAAGCGCCAAGCAAAAGAATGATGACGATGATTCTCAATTGAGAGTCATTTTATGATAAATTAAACAATTATTCTAATCATACCATTTTATTAGCGTTAACTTGAGCGGTTATACTCCGCTCAAGTTACTCCTACGCTGTTGATACTCAATGAGGCTTGCCTGTGTTACTTGCGTTTGTAATAGCTAGTATGGCTTATATCGTAGTCAGTATCCATATTAGTTGGGCGCTGACAACCGATCAACCTATCCATAAAGATGTCAGTTTAGGCTTATTATTAGTCGGAATGTTGGCACATGCCACGTTACTGTACCCTTATATGGTTACCCTATATGGGCTAAATTTCAATCTATTTAATGTGATTAGCTTTATTAGCCTACTGTTCTTATTCTTTTATGGGCTATTTTGTTTATACCGCCCTATTTTAAGCTTGGGAATATTGGCCGCGCCTACCGCTTTGATTGGTATGACTATCGGTTATATTGGCCGCGCGCCCTATCAGCCTTTGACCGACATCAGTGTCGGGCTGGAAGCTCATATTCTGCTGTCTTTTGCCGCCTATTGTGTGCTGCTGATGGCGACGGTGCAAGCGCTATTTTTACGCCTGCAAATTCGTGAATTAAAACATCATACCATCCATAGATTTTGGGTCAATAAATTGCCTTCACTACAAAGTATGGAAGGCTTATTGTTCGATATGATCTTAGTCGGCTTTGTGCTGCTCAGTATTGCGCTGGGGCTGGGCTTTGTTTATGTTCAAGACCTATTTGCACAACATATCGCTCACAAAACAGTCTTTAGCGTATTGTCATGGTTGTTATTTGGCGCGCTCCTATTGGGCAATTGGCGTGCTGGCTGGCGCGGTAAACGTGCCGCCAATATCACTATTTATGCCTTTATTTTACTAGCGATCGGCTTTGTGGGTAGCAAGTTTGTGTTAGAGCTGGTGCTGTAGTTAGCAGTAATCGCTGGGTAGTTCAGAATATAGTATAGATATCTAATAGTGAATAAAATAAAAGCCCCCGATATGATATCGGGGGCTTTTTACTCTGAGTTTGTTATGCTTATTTTATAATATCGATAGTTTTGACCGTTGTTTTGCTATTTGGTGAAGGGGTGATTACTGTGAGTTTAATCTCATTGCCAGCGCTACACTGCTGCGCTCTAATCACATAACTCTTATCACTATCATCTTGATTGTTTCCGAGCATATTTCTACCATCAGGAGTAGATAAATCGACTAGCATTGGTACTGTTAGTATACTACCGATGAGGCCTTTGCTCGTTATCTGCGCTGTACAATTAGCATTGTCGCCGCTCGTTTTATCGAATGCGCGCACCTGAACTTGAGTCCCTGATGGCATAGATATTTTCTTACTATCTTGAGGATTAGCGCCATACATTTTAAATGGCAGTTGCATTGTCCCTTTACGGTTTTCTGTTAGATCATCGAAACTAGGACTGAAAGTCGGCGTAGTATCTGCAAATCCAACAACAAACTGTCTAAAAATCACACCTGTTATGGAAGGTAGTTTGAATTCATTAGCATCTGCTATACCATTTTCATCTTCATCAAGAAAAATGCCATTACCATTAATTTCTTGTTGAACACCTGTACCTGTGGTGTAAGATAGTACAGTAACGCGTCTGTCATCAGGCAGTATCCCTGAAGTGCTTAGAGTAACTTGGCAGCGACCATTATTCACAACGCAAAAGTTGGAAGATAAAGTACCCCCTTCTGCTATAAAGTTTATAGTAGAGCCGTTAACAAACTCATTATTACCGTCTCGTGCTATGACGTTCAAAGTGGTTGAGTCATTTAAACGTGTAATGGTCGTGACACCAGCAGTAGAGGTAGTAGTCTCTGTGGCAGCAAGGACATTTTTGGTAGGAGTTACAGTAAATCCTGATTGAGTAGATACACTACTAACCACGCCGATGTTCTCAAATATGGCAGTAACATCAACTCTACTAATCAAAGTTGCTCTTAATTTAATATTATCAGCAGTAGCATTACCTGCATATAGTGGCACTTTAATTCGACCGGCGTTGTCTGTGTTTAAGGTAAGCGGTTGCTGATTTCTAGCACTACCTATGCCAAAGTCATTGGGTGCACTCAATAATTCAACTTTAACGCGCTCATTGGCAAATGGCTTATCGTCTTTACTGACCACAAACTCAACACTACGTACTGAGGGCAGCGTACTACCTACAACACCTAATAATACTTCATTAGCGCAACCGTCTGCACCTGAGCCATCAGCAGAAGAGTCTGGGAAGCTTGGAGTATCGCCAGAAATACATTTTAGACTCAAAGCTCCTAGTGCCGTACGTTGATCAATAGTCACTGGCAAGCGAATATTAGCTCCGCTCTCCTCTATAGTGGCCACAATCGTCTGACTACCTTCACAGGTACCGGCGTTATAAGTAGCTCTAAAGCCTAAGACATTAGTCGCTGCACTACTGACCGTACCGCAGGTCGCCGCAAAACTCACTTCGACGTCTTTCTGGGCGTGCATCGTAGCAGAGTTTTTCACTAGACCTGTAATATCTGTAGAACCGCCATAAGGCAGTCTGTTTTGCTCTAATCTTACTTCATCAAAAATTAAGTTAGCGCTTTGAACAGAGAAGAAGTAAGCTGGGGTTGTAGCGTCCACACCATCATAAGTGGCAGTCGCAGATAATGAGTAGCTACCAGAGTCTGAAGTCCCCACAGCTTTTAAAGTCATCGTGGCGATACCATCAGCATTGGTCAACACAGTGCCATTCGTATTACCAAATAGCACCGAGGTGATTGCAGCATCAGTGCCGAATGTTACTAACGCGCCACTAATCGGCTCGCCTTTACCATCTGTAACTTTGACACTTGCTGTCGATCCTGAGCTGGTAATAACGCGCGTAGGCTGACCTAAACTATCAGTAATGTTAACAGCGCTAATATTAGTATTACGTACTGGCGCTCCTGGTTCAGATCCAGAACCAGGATTAAATGGAGGTGGAAGAGAGTCCACACCATCACTACCGCACCCTGCTAATGTTAATGCTAAAGTAAGTGCTGTTAACTGGAATAGCTTAAAAATAAATGGCTTTGAGCTATACGACATATTTCGGACTCCGCGGCAGCGTTAATTTATTTGAGTAAAAAGTGAAAAAATTGCCACACTATCTGTAAAAATTAATATAACGACAAGTAGGTTTACAGTAGTAACAGTTCTATTAACAGATTGTATTAAATTTATAACGGAGACTTTACTGACCTTTGTCCTAACTTACAACCAAAAACTCTATCCTTGCATCAAACAATCAATAACATAACACCGCAAATACAGGGTATAATGACTGCTTTTATGACGACAATTAGAATAAAATTATTTGATTATTCACTGATTTTATGGTATAAATGTCGGCTTTAAAATTTTCTGAATTGGTCGGTCTGTTATTTGCCTTTAGATGACAGAAATACCAGCTCAACCTTCATATAGTTTTGTTTGGTGCAATGGTGCCTCTTGCTGTGTCCATGCCGCAAATTTGCGCAACTTGCCCAGACTTGTATGAGAATCCCTCATACTTCATAGATTAGGAGTTCGCTATGTCTAGAGTTTGCCAAGTGACTGGAAAGCGCCCTATGGTGGGTAATAATGTTTCGCACGCAAACAACAAAACCCGTCGTCGCTTTCTACCAAACCTTCAACGCCATCGTTTTTGGGTAGAATCTGAAAATCGTTTTGTGCGTCTACGTATATCTACTAAAGGTATGCGCATCATTGACAAACTTGGTATCGATAAAGTGTTAGCAGATTTGCGCGCACAAGGTCAAAAAGTTTAAGCCTAGTGCTTGCATGCCATCATTTAAAGGAAAGCTATCATGAGAGATAAAATTAAATTGGTATCAACTGCTGGTACTGGGTATTACTATACCACTACGAAAAACAAGCGCACGATGCCTGGCAAGATGGAGATCAAAAAGTTTGATCCGAAAATTCGCCAACACGTGATCTTTAAAGAAGCAAAAATTAAATAATAGTCATTATTCAATGGCTATTGTTTTAGGCAATAAAAAAAGGTTTATCAATTGATAAACCTTTTTTTATTGCCTAATTTTTATAATCTTGTATGTTTATCACGCAACCATTCAAATTAGCTACTGATTAAATCAATTAGTAGTCATATTAGCTATAATTTGCTGGCTCTTTATCGTAAACATGCGCATGCCACTGGCTCATTTGTTTTTGCATAATTACTTGTATAGCAGCATGAATCATATGCTGACCGATCGATTGAGTATCGCTACCGAGCAACTCTTTGAGCTTATCAGAAAAATCAATGGTCATTAGCGGCTCTTCATCTTTCTCAGCATCTCGTAATAACAGCGTGCCATCATCCGCCTCAACTAGCTCAAGGGTGGTTTCTTTGCCAAATCCTGCAAACTGATCGCTACTGTCATTATCTACTTCTATCTCATTATCAATATCGTATGGCATTCAGCGTTTTCCTCATTATCCCGTCTTATAACCATATAATGTCTGCAACAGCAAACAGCATGGCAATGCGGGTAAAACCTATTACCCTACAATGGACGCTTTAGCCCTAAATTTCAAGGGCCATTACGCAAGTCTTATGAATGGATCGTTATTAATTGCAGCTCAGTAACCAATACACTAACGCCAATAGCGCAACTTACCTATAGTAAATAACAAGGCGACAAACATACCCATATAATATGCCAGCCTTAGCTCAAAGGTGGGATCGCGGTACTTAAGTGGTAACGCAACCGTTGCCGTGGCTGTGGGCAATATCAGCAGCATCAGCAGCCAATTTTCGATAACGTTAAGCCAACCTTGTAGCCCCGTCCCATTACGTAGTGATGCCAATCCTAATAATAAACAAGCAATAATTAAAACAATAATTAAGCCTTTAGGTAAGTCCTTTGGAAAGATAATATCAGTGATTTTAATCGGTGATTTTTGCATGTCATAATCCAGTCACACTTAAACAGCGTGACTCATTGATTAATTAGTTAATTAATTAATTAATTATTGATTGAAAGGGCTACATTTATTTAAAGTAATGGTCACGATTATGGTTATGAGAATAGGCGGCTTAGCTGTAAGTGCCCATCAACCACAATAAAGAAATGCAGGAAGTTAGGTAGCCAAGACTAATCGCATTCCAGCTCTGAATATGCGTATTTTTAACTTTATTGAATACGCGAGACCCAAGCCAAAATAGTATCGGAATACCCAGCATAAATACAGGCACTACCACGGCCGCATGCCGTACCACCTCTCCGACATCGTCGCCTACCATTAAGCGAAAACCGTAACCAGCGAGGCTTAGAATTAATGCAAACACCCCTAGGCCGATAGTAATACCTTTGGGCACTAAGCTGGGAGATTTGGGGCTAGAAGGTTCAGCGTGATGACTCGTACCCTGCGCTTGGGTAGACGGTGCTGACTGGGTGGCCGATTTTTGCGTATCCATATTTCACCTCTGTATGACTGACAATCACGCTGCAATTTAGTATTGTACTAAATTAATGCTGTAACCACTTACCCTTTTAATATAACACTTACCCGTTACTGTTTACCAATGCCAGCTCATCACGCATGGCGGTAATGGCGGCGCGGTAGTCTTCATTGTTAAAAATAGCAGAGCCTGCCACAAACATATCAGCGCCAGCTTCAGCGATAGCGCGAATGTTATTGGTTTTGATACCACCATCTACCTCTAATCTGATATCACGGCCGCTGTCGTCGATCAGCTTACGTACTGCACGTACTTTATCTAAAGTGCTTTCAATAAACGACTGACCACCAAATCCAGGGTTTACGCTCATCAAAAGAATTTGATCAACTTTATCCATCACATAGTCTAAATAATGCAGCGACGTGGCAGGATTGAGTACCAAGCCGCATTTTGCACCGCCATCTTTAATCAATTGTAATGAGCGATCAACGTGACCACTGGCTTCCGGATGAAAAGTAATGACGCTTGCGCCCGCCTCCAAAAACTGCTCAATCATGCCATCAACAGGTGTGACCATCAGATGCACATCAATCGGCACATCAATGCCATAATCGCGCAGGGCTTTACAAATCATACTACCGAAAGTGAGATTCGGCACATAGTGATTGTCCATCACATCAAAATGAATCACGTCGGCCCCTGCTTTTAGAACGGTATCAACTTCCTCACCTAAACGAGCAAAGTCAGCGGACAAGATAGAAGGGGCGATTAGATAAGGCTTAGACGGACAAATCATAAGGAGCTACCTAGTTGACGTTTGCTTAATAAATTAAAATGCTGGGTAAAGCAATGGTTATAATAGTACTAGCGCGGCTTATATTGAGTGGCGCAATAAGCGCGGCCCACTAAAAATGGGCGTTTTGCTTGATGCTTAGTCGTACGACCAGTCACCCGCTGCCGCCATAATCGAAAAGAGGAGGACTTTAATTCCTGACGCATCAATAAAATAACATCAGCTTCAGTAAGTTCATAGCTGTATTCTATCGCTGCAAATGGCGTTCTATCTTCCCATGCCATCTCTATTACCCGTGATATTTGCGCGGCATCAAGTACTGTATTATCTGCCACATCGGTTACTTTTGATAGCAGCTTACTTGACTTAAGAGTACCAGAATCAACGGTATATGCTTGACGCTTTGCTTTCTGCTTGTCTGCCATTGCCTTGTCTATATCAGCCTGCATGATGGCAAGTGAAGAGTGAGTGTTTTGGTGCTTTGCGTCTGAGCGATCACTTACTGATAACACTTGAAAACTTGCCATAAAAACTTACCTTTTGAGTGTTTATATGCTTTGTTGTCTACTTTTTATTTTCTATATTAAATACAGTCTTATTGAGCTTAACAAAGCACTATTTAGCTTAGCTGTGCCATACGCCAGTGATGTTCAATATGGTCATTAATCACGGTTTGGATAAAGTAATAGCTGTGATCATGACCCGCTTGATAACGTAGGGTCAACGGCTGCTTTACTCTTTCGCAAGCTTGTTGCAGCTTAGGCGTTTGCAGCTGTCCGTCTGCTAAAAACTCATCGGCTGCCCCTTGATCCACTAAAATGCTGGAATATTGCTGGCCAACTGTTTCAATAGTATGGGCGGCATCGAACTCTTTCCAGACTGTCTTATCTTCGCCGAAATATTCGGTATAAGCAGCCTGACCCCATGCCGACTCACTAGCTGCACACACTGGCGATAATGCTGAAACGCTAACAAATTTACTGGGAAATTTAAAGCCTAATAATAGCGCGCCATGTCCACCCATTGAGTGTCCCATAACCCCAATACTGCTAATAGCAAACTCAGCGCGGAGCAAATCGTATAACTCATCGACGATGTAACTTTGCATATTAAAGTTATCCGACCACGGTGCGCAGGTGGCATCGACATAGTAGCTGGCACCTTGACCGACAAAATAGCGCTCATCGTTAGGCACATCAATTCCTGTATCAGCATCACTGCGCGGTGAAGTATCAGGCGCAATAAATATCATGCCAAGCTCGCTGCATTTTTGTTGAAAATGTGCTTTGTGGGTAACGTTATCTGCATTACAAGTGAGACCTGATAAATACAATACCGCAGGACAACGATGTCCTGCCAGCGCCTCGTCAGGCAAATAAATGCTAAAGGTCATCGGCGTCTTAGTAGCCGTTGATTGATGACTGTAATAATGCTGTTCGCCATCAAAGCAGCGATTGGCACTTACGGTTGTTAATTGCGAATTGGCCGGTAAACTGTAGCTATAATGATCACTCATATTGAACATCCTTTTTATCTTATCTTTTGTATATTTTTAAAAGTAGTATTTAATATTCAAAAAACGGCATTGGTAAATAAGTACTTAATAATGCACTGTCTAAACAAAAAAACTAAGGAGAAATAATAAAAATAAGCACTAGGACTCATGACAATAGCGCTTATTTTTATTATTTTTTATGAACGACATACTTAAAACTTTAGATAGTAAGCCTATCAACAACTAGGCGCTTAACAGCCAATCAGTAACTATTATACAAACTTCAAGCAAGTACAACGTAGCCTTTATATGGCTCTTTGTTAAAACCATCTTAAGCCGATATTACTCAAAGTGATTAATAAACCATTTATCATTCAACACTCATCAATCACTGCTGTTGGCGCTCATTAATCACTGTCTTCTTGGACAATGCATTGGATGCTGGTTCAGGCATGCTATCAGGCACAAGATTAATTGTCGCCTCATTCATATTGTTAGAGTTATCAAGATTACTACGGGTAATATCTGCTATCGTTGGTCGCGCCTTATCGAACAACACTTGCTCAAATGCCGGTAATGCCGTTTCCATCAGACTACCAATCACCATTTGCGGCTCTGAGGGCTCAAAACCCATAAAGCCTTCGCGCTCGCTAACCCGCAAACTGGCATCTTTAAAGGCTGCAGCAAAGCTGGTATTTTCGCGTAAGCTCTCAGCAAAAAAAGCTTGCCCAAAATAGGTCATCTCTGCGGTATTGGTGCAACCGAACGACATCTTATTAGCCGCTGATGCAGTAATAACCACAGTGGTGGGCGACTCCAATTCATCGATAAATGAGCCGGAATAACAGGCAGATACCACAATCACCCGCCAGCGAATACCAGAAGAGTCCAGTGCTTCACGTAGCCATGCTGGATCTAAGTTATCCATCTCAAGCGGTGGATTCTCTAATTGCAGAATATCTTGGTCACCATGCGATGATAGCGTCAGCAGCAACACATCCTCATCAGCATTCATCTGCTGTCCTATACGTTTCAGTCCTTGCAAAATACTAGTCTTAGTCGCAACTGGCTCATCAAGCCAGCTATAGGTGTTGTTAATTAGCGCCAGCGAGTTGCCACTGGTGCCAAAACGCACATCAAACAACTCACGGACTTTATTAATCTCAGAGCGAAATACGTTTTGCTCAGCGTAGCCTGCTACTCCCATAAAGTACCAATCACTTTTGCCTGGTATACTTGGGTTAATACTGTTTAGCGCTTGTTGTAAGAGGCGCGGCTGCTCATAGAGTGCCGCCTCTTCTAATACAGGCTGTATGGGTATTTGCTTAAATATCGGCTGATCTGCAACGTTGTTTTGCCAAATGGTTAACAGCGCCACCGCGCCTACCAATACAATGATACGCTCCCACCACGGCGTGCGCTGGCGACGGGCAAAAATCCATAACAGCGCCAACGTTTGCCATAAAAATAGCAGCAAAAATAATATCGGTAAAAACGAATAACTCCAGTCTGGTAGCCAGCCATGAGTGCCCAAAAACTGTACCGCGCTCTGTAACAACGCGGATAATGTATCGGCCACTAACCATAGCACCACCGGCACAAAAACCAAGCTTTGATTACTGGCGCGCCGGGCTAGAATAATGCCGCCCAATAAAATAATGGTCGGCCAAATCAGATAGCTAACCAGCCCTTGCTCATTGAAGACACTCCCATTTTCGGCAGCCAGCCATGAAAACAGGACGTTACTGCCTAACCCCAATAATGCAAAAACTGCGAACTGTATAAAAGTTGGCTTTACCCATGAAAACGCGCGTGTTGACCCGACTAGCATCCATAAAGATGCAATAATATTGGCAGCGAAATTAAGTGAGAAGCGCTGAAGAGAGATGGTTTTGAGCGACGAGAGTGACAAAGACTTAGACCTCTATCCAGCCGAGAGAAGTGAAGATGTAATGAGATACAGATTACATAATTGACCAGTTTATCCTGCCAATGCATCGCGATTGTAACGGATTGTCAGTAAAGACGATAAGGCTAATTTGTAAAGTGTGCTATAAAAAATCCATAAAAAAAGAGGTCTCATTGCGAGACCTCTTTTTTATGTATGACCATTTTTGTAAAACAGCCTAACTTTTCTAAATTGACTATCTCGTCAATAGCTCATTCACACGTTTAAGATAAGCAGCTGGGTCTTCTAACTGACCACCATCAGCTAACAAGGCTTGGTCAAAAATAACTTGCGCCAAATCATCAAACTGCTCGCTGGTCTCTAGCTTTTTAATCAATGGATGGTCAGGGTTGACCTCTAACGTTGGTTTGCTTTCTGGTACTTCCTGACCCATTTGCTTAAGCATCTGAATCATCTGTGGTGATAATTCACCTTCGCCAACCACTAAACATGCAGGACTATCTACTAAACGAGTAGATACTTTCACGTCTTTAGCACGGTCACCTAATGCTGTTTTTAATTTATCGACGACTGGCTTGAGCGTTTCTTGCGCCTTTTCAGCTTCGGCCTTTTCAGCTTCGTCTTGCAAGTCGCCTAAGTCCACCGCACCTTTAGCAATATTCTGCAATGGCATCTCATCAAATGAGGTCAAGAAGTTCATCGCCCACTCATCAACACGGCTAGTCATTAGGATAACTTCGATGCCTTTTTTCTTAAATAGCTCAAGTTGTGGGCTATTTTTGGCGGCAGCAATATTATCAGCGGTTAGATAGTAGATGGCTTTTTGACCCTCTTTCATGCGGTCCTTGTAATCTTCAAAGCTGGTCGTCTCGCCGTCTTGGGTACTGGTAGCATAGCGTAGCAACTTGGCAATACGTTCTTGATTACCCATGTCCTCGCCAACACCTTCTTTGATGACATCACCAAATTCTGCATAGAACTCCGCAAACTTCTGTTGCTTGTCGCTATCTTCACTATTAGCTAGGCTCGCCAGCAACGTTAGAATACGACGGGCGTTCCCATCACGAATCGACTTCACATCACGCGATTCTTGTAATATTTCGCGGCTGACGTTTAATGGCAAGTCGGCTGAATCAATAACACCTTTAACAAAACGCAGATACATCGGTAGCAGTTGCTCAGCGTCATCCATAATGAAGACACGTTTGACGTAAAGCTTTAGTCCCTGTTGCTGCTCACGAGTATATAAATCTACCGGCGCTGTTTTAGGAATATAAAGCAATTGGGTATATTGAACACGGCCTTCAACACGGTTATGCGTCCAAGTAAGCGGCGCGTCCATATCGTATGTGATGTTTTTATAAAAATCGACATATTCATCGTCATCAATCTCAGATGCTGAGCGTGTCCATAAAGCACTGGCTTTATTAATGGTTTCCCACTCATCGGTCAGTACCATCTCGCCACCGGCTGAAGTGTCGGTATCGTTACCGTTTTCTTCGGTATTTTCTTCAGTGTCATCAGCAATATCTTCTTGCCAAACTTCTTTACGCATCTGAATCGGTAGGCTGATATGGTCGGAATATTTATTGACCAAACGCTTAATTTTGCTACGGTCTAAATAACTGTCTTCGCCTTCACTATACTGCTCTTTAAGATGTAAAGTGATCGATGTGCCGCGCTCAGCTTTAGTGATAGGCTCAACGGTGAACACACCGGTGCCATCAGATACCCAGCGCACACCTTTATCTGCGGCATCACCCGCTTTGCGTGATTCAACGCTGATGCTATCAGAAACAATAAAACCTGAATAAAAACCAACCCCGAACTGACCGATCAGCTGACCATCTTGCTTTTGCGATTCAGACAATTTGTCCAAAAAGGCTTTGGTACCTGATTTGGCAATCGTACCTAAATTTTCAATTGCATCGGCTTCGTTCATGCCAATACCGTTATCAATAAAGGTAATGGTTTTGGCATCTTCGTCAACTGCGATACGAATACGCAGCTCACCGTCATCTTCATAAAGACTGTCATCGTTAGTGGCTTCAAAGCGCAATTTATCACAGGCATCAGAAGCGTTAGATACTAATTCACGGACAAAGATATCAGAATTAGAATACAGTGAGTGGGTCACTAAATGTAATAATTGCGCAACTTCTGCTTCGAAACTATGTTTTTTTAATTCAGGATCTTTATTATCAGCACTCTGATTGTCAGCTTGGGTTTGTTCACTCATGAAAAGCTCCTTTAACTTATTCTGCAATAAATTATTATAAAATAGCGGATATTAAGCTGGGCTCGGTTTTAAGAATAAATATCAAGCTCAACGTTAAATACAACTAGACTGATTATACAAATAGGGGCGCGGCAAAAAATTTCAAGCATCGAGCAGCGCTTTATTATAATTAAAGCTTAAATTACAGATTGCTAAGTACTTATTAATCAAACATTAGCGCATTAATAAGTATTAGCGTGGCATGGGACGAATAGTCAGAATTTGCTCACTACGCCCAAAAGGCCCATGTACATCATGGAGTACGCTACTTGTCACACCAATACCATCAGCGCCGTACTGTTGTACCGCCTCAATACCTAGCCAGCGTCCTTTAGGCGCGCGGTGCATATGAATTTGCAAGTCAGTATTAGGAAACATCCATTCCGCGTCTGATAGCCCCAATCCCAGGCGCGGCACGACGCCATTGGCAGTATCTACCATGCCCATTAAATGTACCAAAACAACAGTGGGCTCGCCGGCAACCATCTTAGTATCATTGGTTATCCACACCATACCTTTACCAGGACGTCGGTCTGCCTCAGCGACCAGACGCACGCTTTTAATGAAGCCGCCCGGCCAGCCTTTCATATCTTCCCAGACTGGTAGCTCATTGGGCTGATGCAATGCGTCTTGATCTTCAAGCCCTGCAATAGCGCTGGTATCTTGGGTCAACAGTCGCCACGCCCGCGCGATGATACAATCGCGACCACGACTGCTCATCACTGACTCTATTAGCTCTATGGTTTTGCCCGGACGAATACAGCGCGTGGTAATAACGAAGTTATCAAGCGGTATCAGTCCTAAAATATCAAGGCTGATGCGTGCGATACGCATATTATCTTGCGGTGCAAACTGGCTCAGCTCGCGCGTCAGCACGCCCGTTGCTGGCGCCATATGTTGCTCGTGCTCGTTCCACGCCCCTTGTGCATGCTCAGTTGGCTTGTAGTAAGCAGCACAGACACCTTCTGCGTGCTGTTCACGTTTAATAAGGTTGTAATATGCAGTCATGGTTATCCTTAACGTTTGTTTTTGGCTATTATTTAAGCTGACTTTAGCGTTAGTTATTTACTGACTTGTGCAACTGGAATGCGTAGCGCTTTTGGTAAACTAAAAGTAACATTTTCTTCAATACCCGCCAGCTCATTTGGTATTTTACCACCCCAATCTTGGAGCTGTTGCAAAACCTCTTGAATCAGAACTTCAGGTGCTGAGGCGCCAGCAGTAACCCCAACATTTTGCACGCCATCAAACCAGCTATTATCCATCTCACTGGCGTTATCAATCAGATAAGCATGACAGTTCATACGCTCTGCCAGCTCACGCAAACGGTTAGAGTTTGATGAGTTCGGTGAGCCCACAACTAAGACCACCTCACAACGTCCTGCCAAGTCTTTAACCGCATCTTGACGGTTTTGAGTGGCATAACAGATATCGTCTTTTCGCGGCCCTTGAATCTTGGGGAATTTATCACGCAGCGCATCAATAACGCGGGCGGTATCATCCATCGACAAAGTAGTTTGAGTGACAAAGGCTAAGCGCTCGGGGTCTTGTACGGTCAACGCTGCAGCATCGTTTTCATTCTCAACCAGATGAATATTGCCGCCGTAACGATGACTAAAACGCCCCATCGTACCCTCTACTTCAGGATGACCAGCATGACCAATTAACACGGCATCCATGCCCTCTTGAGCAAACTTCGCCACTTCCATATGTACTTTAGTAACCAGTGGACAAGTGGCGTCGAATATAGTGAGGTCACGGCGTTTGGCCTCGTCTTCGACCGCTTTTGAGACCCCGTGAGCTGAGAAAATCACAATCGAGTCATCAGGTACTTCGTTAAGCTCTTCGACGAATACCGCACCACGATTGGCCAAGTCTGAGACCACAAACTTGTTATGCACCACTTCATGACGAACATAAATGGGCGGCTCAAAACGGGTCAAAGCTTGGTTGACAATAGCAATCGCGCGGTCCACACCCGCACAAAACCCACGTGGATTGGCAAGATAAATTTGCATAAGGCGACCTATCATTGGATAATTTAGATTTAAGAAATTAGGATAACGGAATGCCCTACTTTATCATAATTTGATTTTATTGCCGTTTAAAATGCCACCGCTTCAGTCTTATCAAGATTTTAGGCGTAAAATGTGTATTTTAAAATGGTTAATATTGGAACAGTTTATTTTTTTACCCTCCCTTATCACCGTTTATATTTCACCGTTTTTAGCTTTAACAGCTCATTAGGATACTTTTATGACAGGTTCATTGTTTATTATTACTGCCGCTTCTGGTACTGGCAAGACCTCACTGGTCAAGCAGTTACTGGCCACTACCAATGACTTGACAGTAAGTATCTCTCATACGACCCGCGACCCGCGACCCGGTGAAATCGATGGTCACGATTACCACTTTACCGAAGTAGATGCCTTTACTAGCGCTATTGGTGAGAGTAAGTTTTTGGAGCATGCTGAAGTGTTTGGCAATTATTATGGCACCGCCGAACAAAGCGTACGCGCGCAATTAGATTCAGGAGTCGACGTCATTTTAGAGATTGATTGGCAAGGCGCATTGCAAGTCAAACAAATCTTTACAGACGCCACGATGGTTTTTATCTTGCCGCCCAGTCTTTCAACGTTACGTCAACGGCTCTCTACTCGCGCGCAAGACAGTGTTGAGGTGATTGAGAAACGCTTAGCCGGCGCGGTCACTGAAATGTCGCAATACGTGCATTTTGATTATGTCATTATTAACGACAACTTTGAGGTGGCATTAACCGAGCTTAAATCCATCATCGTCGCCGATAGACAAAAACTGGCACGTCAGCAGCGCCGCTATCACCGTATTATTGCAACTTTACTTGGTAATAAAACGACTGCAGAATAGTAACTATAGTATAGTAAACAACTCAAGTTTAAACCTGAAAAGCAAATGCGCGTTACTACAGAAAAGTGCTATAATGGTAAGTTATTCCCTATATTTAATTTTGATATTTTTATTATCAGCTTTTATCAGAGTGGTTATTATGTCTGATACTGACAAACCCTACGCTGATAGAAACAACCGAGGTAGCTAACTATGGCACGAGTGACGATTGAAGATTGTTTGGGTAATGTTGATAATCGCTTTGAGCTGGTTTTAGTCGCCAGTAAACGCGCCCGTCAGCTGGCTAAAGGTATTGCTGAGCCGATGGTTGACGTTGATAATGATAAGCCAACAGTATTGGCACTACGTGAGATTGCCGCTGGTAAAATTACCCGCGATATCCTTAATCAGCCAGAGCATAGTTTTGCTACTAGCTCGTTAGATTTAGCCTTATCAGGTGATCATAGCTTCTAAAGCTCAAAATGAGCTGTTTGAATTAAAAAACCACAGTGTAATGCTGTGGTTTTTTGCCGTTTATATCGTATTCCGTTTAGAGTGTTCTCCTTTTCTACGGAAAAATTCACCGCCAACTGAAGTAGATCCCAATTTTTACAGGGTCTTTGTGCTTAACAGTTGACATTCACTCCGATTTACGATTAATTAGAGGGTGGTTAGCCAAACCTAAGAATAAGCAACTTTGCTATACCTTCATGCTTCGATCGTTTCATTTCTTAATCACTTTATCGCAATAATTTTACAGTGCAGATAAACAGTTCAGCGAAAACAACAGGATAGTCACCTTATGAGCCAAACCTTGCCCAAACTCAGTCATCATATGGTTGATGAAGCTCAATATAGTCTGCTACGTTCGGTAGGTTATCTAAACGCAGCTGAGAGACGTGATGTTATTGATGCGTGTGGGTTTGGTGATATTGCGCATATTAAAGATAAACGCAAGTCAGGGGAGCCTTATATTACCCATCCGATTGCAGTGGCTGAAATATTAGCGGGCTTTCGCTTAGATCGTGATACGATTATTGCTGCTATTTTGCATGATACGGTAGAAGATACTGAGGTTAGCGATGACCAGCTTGAGCAACGTTATGGCAAAGTGGTAGCACGTTTGGTCGATGGAGTCACCAAACTAAAATCTTCCCGTCATAATAAGCAGCAAAATAAAGCGGCGACCTTTCATAAAATTCTGACCGCAACCCTCGATGATCCCCGTGTGTTAATCATTAAGTTGGCTGACCGTTTGCATAATATGTCTACCCTTGATGCCGTGCGCCCCGAAAAACAGCGTGCGACTGCGCAGGAAACGCTGGACTTTTATGTGCCCTTTGCCCGCCTAATGGGATTAAATGATATTGCCGATTATATTGAGGTGCTATGCTACCGCAATCTTGATTCTGACATGTATAACAAGCTGTCTGATAAGCTACTACAACACGGGCTTGGACGTAATTTTCAAAGAGAAGCCATTCATCGTTACCTAACCATTGTATTAACTAATTTAGAGCTTGGCGGACACGTTAAAGTGTTAGACAATCGCGTGGTTATATATCGGCAGTTTTTCCGTAATCGTGGTGAGATCAACGCGTTGCTACGCCATTACGCTTTTGAGATTGTGCTGGACAATATTGAGGCCTGTGACAAGCTGGCTTATTACCTGATTAAAAAATATCAGATTGATGATACCCATATCGAAGACAATATTCGCCGCCCGCTACCGGGTGGCAATCAGTCGCTCACACTTATTTATAAGCGTGATAATGACTTTGTTAAAGTGACAATTTTAACCAAGCAAATGCAACAGGCTGCAAGACTTGGGGTGATTGGTGCTGAGCATGCCTCTGATGTCAGCCAGTCGGTCATTCAAGCCTCATTACGTAATATGAAAGAATTGGTCGATGAAGACTCATTAGATGATAACAGTCCTGATTTTACAGGGGCCGTCTCTACTATTAATGAGCTGATGGATTATCTGCATTCTAGTAAAATCATCTGCTACAGTCCGCAAGGGCGAGCTTATGAGTTGCCGCAAGGAGCGACGGCGCTAGACTTTGCCTATGCCGTTGGACCGATGGTTGGTAATGTAGCAGCAGGCGCAAACGTCAATGGTAAAGCTGCCAAACTAGGTACTGTCGTCAAAAACGGTCAGCTGATCGAAATTGAAGTCGGTAATAATTCAGAGCCAAAAGCTGAATGGCTGGGCTTTGTGGTCACTAATAAAGCTCGCGAAGAGATTCTACGTTGGTTTAAGGATTTATCAGCCCCAGAAAAGCAGCGCCATGGTCAGCAAGCCTTAGACCGCGCTCTAAAGACCTATCAAAAGAGCCTCGCTGACTTAACTGAGTGCGATTGGGACAACCTCATTGAATGGCGTGGTCTGACTGAAAAAGAGGCGCTATTTGAGCAAATTAGCTCAGGCACTTTATTACCACAACTGGCGGTCTCACGTTTATTTAGTGACGAGTTGACTACAATTCATACTCAAGAACATAGCGATGAGATGTCGCAGCCACAACAATTGGTGGCTAATGCTGCCGGCGTAGAGCTGGACTTCGCCAATTGTTGTCATCCTATCTACGGTGACCCTATCGTTGGACATCTGTCACGGCACGGGCTGGTCGTCCATCGCCATAAGTGCTTTTCGCTAGATGATATCCGTAAAGACAATCCCTACCAAGTCATCCAATTGCGTTGGCGTGATGATAATGCCGTTAAGCAAAGCGAATCAGGTGAATCTAGCAGAAAAATCCGCTTCCCAGCCTACCTAAAACTTTCGGTGGCGCTGAGTGACGAACAAATTAGTGAAGTGATTTACCATCTGAGACAACTTAATATTGGCGTTGAAACGGTCGATGTGCGTAGTATTGATACCATTATTCATATTATCGTCCGTAGCCGCAATCATTTAGCACAAGGTATTCGTGAGTTGCGCTCGCTCCTAGGCTTTCCAAATATCATGCGTTTATATCAGTTATAAGCCTTAAATTAATAAGTTTTAAGTGATAAACCTTGAAACCTTAGCTTATTATAAAATGACGGAAATTTAACTACAAAGTAATAATTTCTCTTGCTAAATATTTAGCATATTTCCCCACCAAAAACATAATAAGGATATATTATGACCCGCCAAACCATTCAAACCGATAAAGCCCCTGCCGCTGTTGGTAGTTATTCGCAAGCTGTAAAAGTAGGTAATACTGTATATATTTCAGGACAGCTTGGTTTTGATCCTGAAACAATGGATCTAGCTGAAGGTTTTGAGGCGCAAGCGAAGCAAGTATTTGCTAATATTAAAGCTATTTGTGAAGCAGCAGGCGGTTCTCTCAATGACGTGGTCAAATTTAATGTATCGTTAACCGACTTGAATGACTTTGCTGCTTTAAATGAGCTATTTGTTGCCAACTTAAGCGAGCCTTACCCTGCCCGCGCTGCGGTACAAGTTGCTGCTTTGCCTAAAGGCGGTGTGGTTGAGATTGAGTCCATTTTATACATTGAATAACTTAAGCATCTAAAATAGTCTGGACGACTTTAATAAATAATAGTTATCAAGTCTATAATCGTTCCATATAAAATTATTCAATATAAAACTATTAAGCCCAAATTGTTCTAATCTAAGGACAGCTATTTGGGCTTAATTTTTTAATTTAACTTATCTTTATTATTTCATCCATAAAAGGTTGCGAGGAGCGCGCTTTATGCTGGTACAAGTTGCCCTACCCGTTCCCCTCTATCGGGTGTTTGATTATAGCGTACCGACAGACAGCACAGCTTTACCTGCAATCGGCAGTCGGGTGGAAGTCTCATTTGGCAGGCAAACCTTAATCGGTATCGTAGTCGCGCATATTGCTCAAGCGAACAGTAGCGTACCTAATAATAAACTCAAACCTATCAATCACTGCTTAGATGACGCGCCTATTTTAAATGATAATATGCTGGCGCTCGCCTCGTGGCTGGCACGTTATTATCATTATCCTTTGGGCGATGTACTGGCGGTGATGTTACCCACATTAATACGTCAAGGTAAGCCGCTGGATTTACTAATTACTCATTGGCGAATTTTGCCAAACGTCCGGGATGAGGATTTCCGTGCCAATGCCAATAAGCAAAAGCAACAGTTCGATATGCTAAAATTGCATGGCGAGCGCGGTGCGAGTGAAGAAGTACTGCTATTAGAGGGTATGCAGCGTGCATTTTTAACGACGTTAGAAGATAAAGGTTTGATTGAACGCTACATTCAACCGAAAACT
This sequence comes from Psychrobacter urativorans, assembly GCF_904846675.1. Taxonomy (GTDB): domain Bacteria; phylum Pseudomonadota; class Gammaproteobacteria; order Pseudomonadales; family Moraxellaceae; genus Psychrobacter; species Psychrobacter urativorans_B. The sequence continues at coordinate 38,953 of NZ_CAJHBT010000010.1, forward strand.
GAGCCATCTCCAGTCAGCTTAGCCAAAATGCCGCTTGTTTTAAATGAAGAGCAGCAGCTTGCTGTCGACGCTATTATCGCTGCACATGATGCTGATGAATATAGTGGGTTTTTATTAAATGGGATTACGGGTAGCGGTAAAACTGAAGTATATTTGCAAGCGATGCAAACGGTATTAGAAGCCGGCAAACAAGTATTAATCTTGGTGCCGGAGATTGGACTGACACCGCAAACACGCGCCCGTTTTGCCAGTCGTTTCGCCGCTCATATTGTATTGCTCCATTCAGGTATGACCAATACTCACCGTCTGCACGGTTGGCAAGATTGCCGAACAGGCCATGCACAAATCGTTATCGGTACGCGCTCAGCTGTACTGTATCCTTTTGCTGATTTAGGACTGATTATCGTTGATGAAGCGCATGATGCTTCTTATAAGCAGCAAGATACTCTGCGTTATCATGCCGCCGATGTGGCGCTATATCGGGGTCTACAATACAATATTCCTGTGGTGCTCGGTACGGCAACGCCTACTCTTGAACACCTAAAGCTGGTAAATGATGGAAAACTGACTGAATGCCAACTGCGTACCCGACCCGGTAATGCCAAACTTGCCACGATGCAGCTTATCGATGCGCGCCTGCAAAGCACCCACCAGCAAGCCCAAAATGATGGCGCGCGCTACGATACTGGTCTGACCGATATACTGATTAGTGCGATACGTCAAACTTTAGAAGCTGGTGACCAAGTATTAATATTTCTTAATCGGCGCGGTTATGCGCCTGTTTTATTATGCGAGGCTTGTGGCTGGCAGGCGGACTGTCCGCGCTGTGATGCTCATTTAACCGTGCACTATAACAGTCAATCTCAGAGCAGCTCTTATTCGAACAGCTCGTATCTCAAATGCCATCATTGTGATTGGCAAGCCTATATTCCTGCCGCTTGTCCGGATTGTGGTAGTCAAAACTTAGATGCAAAGGGTATGGGAACCACACGGCTCAGTGATAATCTACATGCGATTTTTGCCAATCCACAAACCAGTAAAGACCTGTATCCTATTATTCAAATTGACCGCGATACCACGCGCCGAAAAGACAGCTGGGAGAAAATTTATCAGCAGATTAACCAAGGTAAGCCGGCAATATTAGTCGGTACGCAAATGGTGGCCAAAGGCCACCACTTTCCCAATGTGACACTAGTCTGCTTGCCTAATGCTGATCGTGGCTTTTTATCGGCAGATTTTCGCTCGCCAGAGCATACCGCGCAGCTGATGATTCAGGTTGCGGGTCGTGCCGGACGCGGTGATAAACAAGGTCGGGTATTGATTCAAACCTTGCAACCTGACAACCCTTTGCTCCTTAAATTGGTCAAAGACGGCTATCTGCCCTTTGCACTTGAGCTATTACAAGAGCGTAAAATGATGGGGCTGCCACCCTTTAGCCACGCCGCCTTGATACGCTGTGAAGGTAAAACCTTGCTAGCAACCTCGCAAGCATTAAAAGATGCCATCGCGAGCTTGCCAGTAGCGCATAACCTCGCAGTACTTGGCCCTATTGATGCGCCGATGAGTAAAAAGAACAGCCGTTATCACTCACAACTATTATTATTAGCCAAAGACCGCAATCAATTACACTATATTCTAAATCAATGGTGGCAGCCAGTGCTCGCGTTACCCAGTACTAAATATCTTAAACTAACCTTAGATATTGATCCTGTCGGTTGGTAGTATTAATGACGAGAATTTAATCATTAAATTCTCGTCACTAGATTTCAAGCATTTATGTCCATTTTACTTCGGTGTTACAGCTTCTAGTAGTCAAATATGCTAAATTTCCCATATTCACATCCCAGTTATCTGTCCTAAATAAATCCAATTTTTATCATTCTGAGTGTCATTATGAGTCCAAAAAATTCACTTCCTAAACCTAATAATGGCCCACACTCAGGAAGCGATTCCTCCTCTAACGACCACGACCAGACGTTAGAAGTCACGGCTACTCCGCAAGATACCACAGGCTATCAGCGTACCCTACTGTTTAGCTTTATCATCATTACCGGCTATATGTTTATCGAAGCGATAGGCGGTTGGCTGACGGGGAGCTTGGCGCTATTATCAGACGCCGGTCACATGCTTAGCGACGCGGTGGCACTGGGCGCAACGCTCATGGCCTTTAAAATTGGTGAAAAAGCGGCGACCCGTCAAAAAACCTTTGGCTACAAGCGCTTTGAGATTTTAGTCGCTGGGGTGAATGGTGCAACGCTGATTATTATCGCGCTGATGATTTTTTACGAAGCCATTAAACGCTTTAATTCGCCGCCTGATATTGCTACTCAAGGTATGCTCATCATCGCAACCATTGGTATGCTAGTTAATATTTTGGTGGCGTGGCTGATGCATCGCAGTAGCAATGATGCCGATGGACATAGGCACAGCCATAGCGTAACTGTCGATGATACTCCCTCTAACTCGTCTAACTCGTCTAAAAAGTCAGAGAATAAAAAACCGGCCAACCTCAATATGCAAAGTGCTTATTTGCATGTCTTGAGCGACTTGATGGGGTCAGTGGCTGCTATTATCGCCGCATTATTAATGATTGGCTTTGGTTGGCTTTGGGCGGATGCGGCGGCTTCTGTTATCGTAGCAATATTGATATTATTCAGTGGTTATCGCGTGGTGCGTGACTCGGTGCATATTCTGATGGAAGGCACGCCTAAAGGCTTGTCTTTAGAGACGATTGAGCAGCGCTTAGTTGACCACGTACAAGTGCATAAGGTACACGACTTGCACGTTTGGAGCATCACCAGTGGTTTGCATGCGCTATCGTGTCATGTAGTGGTCGACGGTGAAATGAATATTCATCAGGCAAGTTTATTGATTGCAGAGCTTGAGCAGCGCCTTCAGGATTTAGGTATTAGTCATGCTACTATTCAAGTTGAAAGCGTCGAACATCCGCAAACGAAGGCGCATAGCGATGCGTTAGTCTGTGATATCGCTGCACGTCCAATCAAGGATGCCGGCGGTTATCAGGGCCATTCGCACTAAATGAGTTACCTAAGATTAATTGAGATTAGTTATAGCGTTGTAGTCGTTTATTTAATGCATTTGGATGCTTGATAGCCGTGATAACTATCATAGCCAAAACGTGCGCTCGACCATAAAAACCAAATGGGCGACACTATCCAAATAATAGCGGCAATGCCTATCATAGAAAACCTGATCCACATATCTAGCGCCCCATCCATAATATTAGGCAAATAAGCAGGTCCCATATTAGACGCTAGGAGTAACCAAAATCCAAAACCCAGCAGCAGCCCTGTAATAGTGACATTTAAGAGTATTTTTCCCATCACATCTAAAATAGGATGCCGTACTTGATATTCGTCCGAATCTTTTGATTGGTTGTCCACGCCACTCGCTCCTACTAATATTAATATTTTTGAGCACATTCAATGTCAGTGATAAATTTTAGAAGTGTGTTTTCAACAACATAGATAGTAATTTCAAACAAATTAACCCGTGCTAATTCATAGCCTTGTGTTAGGATATTAAAAATAATGAGAGAGTAGATTATCTATTGTTGACTCTATAAATTATATATACTTGTTTAACTTATCTCTATTTACTTGATGAAATACCGCTATGTCTAAACGCTCAGCCGCCTTTGTTGCTCCCAGCTATATTGACGACCCTATTTCCAAAGAGGGCAAAAAACACGCCAAAATATTGCTATCGACGCTGCAAGAAGATATTGCCAGCTTTCGTAATGAGCAGTTCCCGCCTGATATTTTACGTCAAATCCGCGACATGCCTATCTATGAAGGTAATTTAGCCGAAGTACAAGCCTATCAGCACCGTTGGCAAAACCTGATTGAACGCGCCATGGCATTTTATCCTGCCGCCTATCTACCACCTGACTTCCTACCCTTGCCAGCCAGCCTTGAGATACCACAGTTTATCTACCATGTTCAACGTTTACATCTGACCAAAACCCGTGCCAAAGAGTCCAAAAGCTTTGGTTCAGTGGGAGCATTAACGGATAAATGCGGTGATTATACGCCGCAAGAGCTTGAGCGTATGGCAGCAGTATTCGATAACGATGATGAAGCGAGATTGGTCGCGCACCGTGAGTTTATCGACCTGCGTGCCTATGTGTTTTGTAGAGACACTAAGGGCGAGATGTTAGAGCCCGAACGCATTCGTTTTTACCGTACGGGACTGATTGTCCATGCGTTGCCCGATTTTAAAATTATCGATAGTCGGCAAACCCCGCGTAAGCGGCGTAACGATGCCTATAGCAATCCGCTAGCAAATAATGACGTTTGGAAGATTTATCGTAAAAAGTAGCGTATTTTAAACGCTGTTTCAATCACTGATTAATGTTTGTCGTACTTGTTTGATATTGCTTATTTTGAAGTTATTGCTAAGGAATTTATATGCTCGCTGCCGCCGCCGGCTCACCAAATTTAATGTTACAAGCGACGATTTTTTTGGGGGCAGCGCTGCTGTTTGTACCTCTTGGCAAGCGTTTCGGACTGGCGACCGTCCTAGGTTATCTAGTGACCGGACTGATATTAGGGCCAAGTGCACTGGATGTGGCAGGCGATGCTGAGAGCTTGCTACACTTTTCTGAGTTTGGCGTGGTCATGCTGCTATTCATCATCGGGCTTGAGCTACAGCCGTCGCGTTTATGGGCATTAAGGCGCTCTATCTTTGTGCTAGGTGGTTTGCAGGTTGGTCTTACCGGCACCCTGTTGATGGGTATTTTATATCAGTTCTTTTCCCTACATTTAGATACCGCCTTTATTGTTGGTTTTGGCTTAGCCCTATCCTCCACTGCTTTTGTGCTACAACTTCTGACCGAAAAACAACAACTCTCAAGTACTCATGGTCGCGAAGCCTTTACCATTCTACTATTTCAAGATATCGCTGTGATTCCGCTATTGGCTGTGATTCCATTTTTGTCAGGGGTGCGCGAACAAAGCTACGACTTGATTTATTTTGGTAAAGTATTTGCCGTTTTTGCCGGTTTAATTTTCTCTAGTCGCTATATTGTTCGACCATTTTTTAAATTCGTCGCGTCCAGTGGCGCAACAGAACTGCTGACTGCTGTGGCGTTATTTATCGTCATGGGTGTGTCCATCTTGATGGAGCAAATTGGTCTGTCGATGGCATTGGGAGCATTTTTGACCGGTGTATTATTAGCCGATACCGAATACCGCCACGAGTTAGAAGCCAGTATTGAGCCCTTTAAAGGCTTGCTGCTAGGCTTATTCTTTATGTCAGTCGGAATGCTGACAGATGTCAAACTTATCATGTCGCAGCCACTCTTTATTATCAGTTGTGCGATTGGATTAATGCTAGTCAAGTTTGCAGTGGTCACGGCGATCGCCAAGGTCTCGGGTAATCGCTTACCAACCAGTATCCGTCTGGGGGTCACCTTAGCGCAAGGCGGTGAGTTTGCCTTCGTATTATTCAGTGTGGCGACTGCGCAAAACGTCTTGCGGCCTGAGCTGGCAAATGCGCTTAACCTTATCGTCACTATTTCTATGGCGCTCACGCCGGTGGCATTTTTATTATTAGAGAAATTGGGTGAGCCTTATTTTGCTAAACGTAAGCCTAGCCGTGAATACGATACTATTCCTGACCACGAGCATCCGGTAATTATTGCAGGTTTTGGACGGGTTGGACAAATTATCGGGCGCGTATTGCGTATGCATAATATCGAATTTACCGCTATTGAACGCTCAGCAAATCGGGTAGATTTTGTACGTAAGTTCGGTAACCAAGTATATTATGGCGACCCGAAAAACCCCGAAATCCTACGTGCTGCAGGTATTAATAAAGCCCGAATCTTTATCATCGCCGTTGATGATTTGGAGCGCTCCGTCACTACCGCTCAATACTTGCGCCGCAATTATCCAGATTTAGTAGTATTGGCACGGGCGCGTGACCGCCAGCATTATTATCGGTTACGTGAAGTGGGCGTGCGTCATATTTGGCGCGAGACCTATTTATCGTCATTAGATATGTCGCGCGAGTCATTGCAATTATTAGGTATTTCACCTGAAAAAGCACGCGAAACTATCAAAACATTCCGCGATTATGATGATGACCTACTTGAACGCCAACAAGCTATCTATGATGATGAAGCAAGAATGATTGAATCCGCTCAGTCGGCTATGGCGGAGCTTGAAAGCTTATTCGATGAGGATATAGGTAAAGCGCGGAAGATGGATTTGAGCGATTTTTATGCCGTTCTAAAAAACCAAGCGACACCTGTTGATGCCGCAGAGGAGGCAGATGGTTTGAATAGTACGAGCGAATTAGATAATGCTGACGAGCCAAACAATATTGATGACATAGACAGTGTAGATGTTGTTGATAAGATAGGCAGTATTGGTAATCCAAGTAATAAGGTCAAAGACGATAACGCCTCCGACCCTAAACCCTAAACTACTCATAGTTGTTTTTTATAGCTATCATAGCTATTGATGACAGTTATTGGCGCTGTTTAGTTTGCTGTACAGTGTTTGGGCGTTTGTTTCTTATTAAGCGAGCTGATACAACGCCAACTGTCGCCCTCAAGATTGTGATAGAACACTAACTTCTGCCCATTGAGATAGCGTATTGGAAAACTGACACCTTTGACCGTCGCGATTACTGCGCAGTCTGTATTAGGTACGCCTTCCGCTTGGTTATCAACATGCATACGCAGTTGTTGAGCGTCAGTACTAAGCGGCAAGTTAACAGGACATTGTCCTGTCTGTTGATAAATTAACGCTACCCGATTTTGTGCGTTTTTGGCAATATCATAAGCATCAAACAACACATCGTTCTCTTTTTGCTTCGCAATAATGGGTAAAAACTGTATATTTATTACCATCAGCGCGAAGGCAAAAAACCCAAACCCAAGTGCTAAACCATATAAACTAACCCCACCTTCACGTTGTAGATGGGCCTTTTGTGCCGCCTCATCACGGGGATTATCTTCTATCGCATCGGCAATCTCACGCCGCGCCATACGATAATAATACGCATCCGTCCAGCGCGCCACCATGAACGACCAAAACACCCAAATCATTGCCGCAATACCGATACGGGCTGGCATATGATAAGCGTTTGGAATGTATGACATGAATGCAAATTCAAAGAACACCAACACAATGACAATATTTAACTGAATAAACGACCAGCCCGCCACGCTATATACCAATGCATCCATATAACGCTTACGATATAGCAGCCAAGGAAAGGTAATAAAAAATGCTGCCCAATGCCATTTTGGTGACAGATAACCTTGCTTATCGAATGCCTCAAAACGCTTAAGATAATGGCTTTGCGTCCGATGACCAATAAACCATTGGTCTAACTGTTTACGCTTGGTAGGCGTTAGCTTTTCTTGATAAAACGGCGGCGGCGAATCCGTCTCTATAAATAACATATCAGTAGCCTCGGTTGGCTATTAAAAAGGGATAATAAGGTGCATGAGCACTATCTATTATATGATAATGTCAAGCCAGATGCGAAGCGTTTCAAATAAACGAAAGCATGATAGACATTCACACTAGAAATTATTTCGCCTATAATAGACTCATACCTCCAACTTTATTAAGCCTTAGTACTTTTATGAATAACAACCCTATGAACAGTAACTTTATGAATAACCTTACCAATCCAGACGCTCAAACCGATATCACTATTGACAGCAAGCCTGACGTCGCAGCTAATAATGATGATAGCAGTATCGCTGTCACCACTGACCAAAATGTTAGCGTATCTTCTGCTAATGCTGCAGAAGCTGATAGCAAAGCTACTGATGCTGAGCCTAGCAAACATATACGTATCGTCAACACTTTTATGAAGCGGCGCACGCATATGAATAAAAATGCCGAGCAAGCGTTGACTGATCCAGAGTTTGCGCAGTATTTGGTTAATAATAGCAGCGGTGATGGTAATTTGGAGAACATTCATGATTTGCGCATATTATTCATTGATACTCCAAACGGCAGCGACGCCCCGCTTACCTTAGAGATAGGTTTTGGTCTTGGAGATTCGCTGATCGAGATGGCAGCGGCTGAGCCTGCACGTAATTTCGTCGGTATTGAAGTCCACGAGCCTGGTATTGGTAAGTGTGCTTATATGGCAGGCTCGCAAAATCTGACCAACATTAAAATAATTAACGGTGATGCGATTCAACTGCTCAAGCAATTACCAGAAAACCATATTGATCGTATCCAACTCTACTTCCCTGATCCTTGGCAAAAAAGGCGCCATCATAAACGCCGCTTTGTCAGTCCAGAACGTATGGCAATTCTTACCCGTAGTCTGAAGCGCGGCGGTTGGTTTCATACCTCTACTGATTGGGAACACTATGCATTTTGGATGGTTGAGGTATTAGATAGTTTTACAGGACTCAGTAACCAAGCTGGTAATGGCAACTTTACCCCGCGCCCCGACTTCCGTCCGATGACTAAATTTGAGCGTCGTGGACTGGAAAGCGGTCATGGCGTTTGGGATTTGATTTATACTAAAGACTAAGTTTTATCACTTAATTCATAAGTTGGTTGATAAGCTGCTTGCAAGTTAAATAACTGCTTTACCAATATGTCCTCTATTTAGTGGCTGAATTATACAGCCGCTCTTTCATGCTTATGAACTCACTATCTAGATTATCCAATTCTTCGACTCAATAGCGCAGATAGAAAGCTTGCTATTTTTGCTGCCCTTTTTTAGCCATAGTCCTAAACCCTAGCTAAGTGCCAGTAGTTATATTTTTGCTGATTAGAGGATATTTTGTCGTTAATAAAATAGCGTCATAATATGTGAAACATAGCCCTAGCCCTTTATTTAACGCACTTCTAAACCCTATGATTTCAATAAAATAGGCTTCATATAACACTTTATAATTTTTTCACCCAGCGCAAACATCGGTAACATAAGGGCTACATGAGTTCTCCACATAAGCTGTGTATAACTCTGTGGATAACTAGCTATTTGACGGCTATCATCCTTGATACCTTAAAGGTTAAGGTAAAATTGGTCAATTTTTATACAATTAATTTTCATATGTAAATCAATGGCTTGCGCGTCAATATAAATAGTGAGTATTTATTTTACATTTATTTTTAAATAACTTTTAATAGACCTTATGTTTCACAGCCCATTAATTTAGCCATCTTATATGTACTGAATGACCTATAATTTTATTGACAAATAGCACTAGCAATGGTTCTAACTTACCATAATAAACACAGCTTTTGTTAACATACGCCGTCGATATATTTTGTTTTTTTCTCATTAGTTGGATGCGACAGTGACTGTCGTTTAACGTACTTCTGCCCCTGTTATAGCGCTTGGACTTTGGTATAATAACCTCATCTTCTTAGAACACTCAATAATAAACCTTCAGTAAGAGACACTAGTAGCTTCTTAGTAGCCATAAAATAATGAGGCGATGATAGGCTAAATCTTTATATTCTTACTCTGAACTTTTTTCAGTTATATTACTATTCATATTGGATATAGTAGGATGAGATGCTCGGCATCACGTTTTACGATACTTAATAAATAATGCACTTATTGATAAACAAGGAATCCATTATGGACGACAACCAAGCCAAAGCCCTCAAAGCTGCGCTGGGTCAAATTGAAAAGCAATTTGGCAAAAATACTATTATGCATCTAGGCGATGATGCAGCCGCACTTGATGTAGATGTAGTCTCAACTGGTTCGTTGGGCTTAGATATCGCCCTAGGCATCGGCGGTTTGCCTAAAGGTCGTATCGTTGAGATTTATGGCCCTGAAAGCTCTGGTAAAACGACCATGACCTTGCAGGCGATTGCAGAATGTCAAAAACAAGGCGGTACCTGTGCCTTTATCGATGCTGAGCACGCACTAGACCCAGTCTACGCTCGAGCGCTTGGGGTGCAGACTGATGACCTATTGGTCTCCCAGCCCGATAACGGTGAGCAGGCTCTTGAGATTACCGATATGTTGGTACGTTCAGGTGCTGTCGACATGATTGTCATTGACTCAGTGGCGGCTTTGACGCCGCGCGCCGAGATCGAAGGTGAGATGGGCGACTCGCACATGGGCCTGCAAGCGCGTTTGATGAGCCAAGCGTTGCGTAAAATCACTGGTAATGCCAAACGCTCTAACTGTATGGTGGTATTTATTAACCAAATCCGTATGAAAATTGGCGTCATGTTTGGTAGCCCAGAGACCACAACCGGTGGTAACGCGCTTAAGTTCTACGCCTCCATACGCATGGATATTCGCCGCATTGGTGCGGTTAAAAATGGTGATGAAATTATTGGTAACCAAACCCGAGTTAAAGTTATTAAAAATAAAATGGCACCGCCATTCCGTCAAGCTGAGTTTGAAATTACTTATGGCGAAGGGACCAATCACTTGGCGGAAGTCATCGATTTAGGTGTTGAGATAGGCGCAGTCGGTAAAGCAGGATCTTGGTATAGCTACGGCGATGAAAAAATCGGTCAGGGTAAAGCCAATTCAGTGATATTTCTGAAAGAAAACCCTGCTATTGCTGAAGAAATTGAAGCTAAAATACGTGCCGAAAAACTCGGTGTAGCCGATGATAGCAAAGCGCCAGAGACAGCTGTTAAGGAAGAACTAGAAGCAGAGCCAGTGCAATAACCGTTTACTGACTATCGATCGACTGTTATGAAAATTAAAACATTAGCCGAAATTCTAGCCGAGTCAGAATCCGACTCGGCTAGCTTGGCTAAATCCAAACGAAAAAGCTCCAAACAAAAACAACCTTCCAAAGCTATTAGCAATGCTCATAAACTCCCCGCTGAATCCAAGATAGAATACCTAAATTCCAAACAGTATCGGTCTTCTGACGCCGCTGATATTAATGACTCTACAACTTTTGATTCCAATACTCCTTCCTCATCTAAATCCTTTAAAACTAAGTCTAAAAAGCGAAAAAAACGCTTTCATCCTGCTTCAAATTTTACGATTGAGCCTAATGCTGCTCCCAACTATCAGCTGCCTGAACCACAAAGCATTAAAGAGATGCTCGCGGAGGTGAAGCATGAGGTTCATGATAAGAATATTAATGAAAGTGCTACTCATACCTCTATAAAGATAGACACTAATTCAGAATCTGTTAAGGGAACCAAAGAGGTCGATAACCTGCCCTCTGCGCTCAAAGCTTACCTGCGTACTCCCGAACAGCGACAAGCAGAAACAGACGCTATTAAAGCCGAAAGTCGTTTGCGTTGGCTGGCATTTTATTATTTATCGCGGCGTGAATATGGCAAGGCTGAATTGAAGCAAAAGTTACTGGATAAAGAGCAAGATGTCCATAAGATCGATGCCTTATTGGAAGAGTTTGAGAGTAAGGGCTATCAAAGTGACTACCGCACCACCCTAATGCTTATCCGCGAAAGTATTCGTAAAGGCCGGGGACGCGGTCGAATTAAGCAGGAGTTTTACCATAAAAAAATAGCCATGCCCAGCAATATTGATGAGCTAATTGACATGGCAAATAGTGAGTCTGATGAGTTTATTGAATTTATCGATGACAGCGCTGATAGCATGGTTGAAGGGGTTGATTGGCTTAAACTGGCGGTAACGGCACGTATTAAAAAGTACGGTGACGATGTACCTATCGAACAAAAAGATAAAGCGCGACAATTGCGTTTTTTGCAATATCGCGGCTTTAATAGTGATATATGCTTTCAAGCGCTTAAATATACTCTAAATACATTAGATGAGCGTTTTTAGCTTAAACTTCTCGCACCTTCTCAAAAGTTATTACTCATCAATAATACTTAATAACTTTTAATAATAGCCGAGCAACTTCCACCAAATGAGACCCGCGCCAATCCAAACCACTAGATTGACCACACTCATTATCGCCCCAATACTCCACCACTCCCCTAACGTCACATAACCTGAGTTAAAGATAATCGGTGCTGTACCCGTAGCATAATGGGTCAGCGTCATCATAATATTACCCGCTGCTGCAAGTATTAATGCATAGAGCATCGGCGGTGCACCCAAGGCTAACCCTACCGCGTAAAACGCGGCGAACAAAGCAGTAATATGCGCGGTGGTACTGGCAAAAAAGTAATGGATATATAAGTAAACTAACGTCAAAATCGCCACTGCGCCCACCCAGCCAACACCCGTCATGCCAATCATGCTCTCAATATTGCTTGAAAACCAACTGATTAAGCCGAGTTTGCTCAAATAAGAAGCCATCATAATCAGCGCACCAAACCAGATAATGGTATCCCATGCTGATTTTTCTTTCAGAATATCATCCCAAGTCAGAACACCAGTTAGTATTAAGGTCGTCAATCCAATAAAAGCCGTCGTCGTAGCATCGACGCTCCATTGTTCACCAAAGATAAGCGCAGGAATATTTGCCCACAATAGTAACATTAAAGCAAATACACCGAGCATTATTTTTTCTTGCATACTGACATGACCCATTTCTGCCAAGTTGTCTTTAGCAAAGGTCTTGGCATCAGGCGTCTCTTTTACCTCAGGAGGATAAATCAGATAAATCACTATCGGCATCAATACCAAACACAGCATTCCTGGTATAAACATTGCCACCGCCCACGTCGTCCACGACAGTTGGATATCGCCGCCTGTGGCCTTATTAACTAAATCAACTACTAAAGGGTTGGGAGCAGTAGCGGTAATAAACATGCCTGAGGTGATCGGGTTGCCGTGATAATTGACCATTGCCAGATAGCGGCCAATCTTTTTTTGTGTGCCCTCTTCGGGGGTTGAATGAAAGCTTTGGGCAATGGACTTCATAATGGGGTGAATAATACCGCCACCTCGGGCAGTATTAGAAGGCGTTATTGGTGCAATCATCAGCTCCGCAGCTGTCAAGGAATAGGCAACACCAATGGTTTTTTTGCCAAAAATAGAAATAAAATAATAAGCAATACGGCGCCCCAAACCAGTCTTTATCAAACCCCGTGAAATCATGACCGCGATACCAATCAACCAAATCAACGGACTTGAATAGCTTGATAGCGCATCACTTATTGCCTCTTTTGGGCTGTCATTCGTCACGCCAGTGACTGCTACCAATGTCACCGCGATAATAGCAATCGCGCCAATAGGTAGTACTTTACCGATGATAGCAACGATGGTCGCGATAAATAGTGCCAACATATGCCACGCTTCAGGCGTGACCCCAGTAGGAACGGGTATAACAAACCATATTATCAAACCGACCAATATGGCAATAGCGGCAGGAATAGGCTTAAACGGCATCATCGTTACATCCTTGTAAAATGTCCATATAATAGAATAAAAATATTATGACTTAAAAATATTTATTGGATAAAGTTAGTAATGAAGTAAAATTAAATTAATTATATAACTATTGTTATTAGCCTGCTCTAACAATCACCATTTTTAACATATTTATTTAAAGGCAAAGATAACTCTAAACCATCAATAGAGCTTATAGTATGTGAATACATGAACCATAAAAAAAGCACACCAACAGGCATGCTCTCTTTGATTGTTAATCTTTAATTTATAACATTTATCCTAAAAAACCATTACTTTACTTCAAAGCTCCCAGACGGTTAGATAGTTGACTGATAATCTGCTCGATTTCCTGATTTGCTTCTGTTTCATTATCTAAATTACCATGCGGAGTTAGCTGATTCATAACCTCAGGTAATAATTCAGCCAATCCTTGACGAACTTCCATATCATTAGCGCCGGTATGCGCCGCTACTTGTTGAATTTCTTTTTCATCAAACAGACGATGGACTTCATTAGGGTCTAGATTGTCATTTAACTCATGATTGCTCATCCAAGACTGTGCTTGATTCTCATAACCCATGCCAGTTATTTTCGATAGCGCACCACTGAGACCACCATTACGCTGAATCCAACTTAGGACCATGGGCATAAGGGCAGCAACCAACATGCCTTTACCACTAAATCCACTTCTATTACTTTGACCACCCAAAACGCTACCTAAAATATCACCCAATCCGCCAGAACTCGCACTGGTGTTACCTGGCTTATTACCGCCGATTAGACCACCTAAGATGTCATCTAAACCGAAGTGATTGTCCTGATGGCGCTCATACTGCTGCGGATTATAATCACGTGGTTGATTATGACTTCCTGTTAACACACCACCCAAAATATCACCCAGACCACCAGTACGACGCGGGGTAATACGCTGATTGATAGGGTTGCGTTGGCTATCTTCTGGATCAATGGCACTGCGCGCAACTTGTGAAACTAAATTCCCTAATAAGCTCATAATGACATCCTTTTATTATTAACTAATTGGCTATCGCTTATGCTATTGAGTATCGTCGTATAATAATAAATAATGTCATATAAATAGTACGACATTATTGTTGAAACTCTTATAAATCAATACCAAGCAAATTACCATCTAATATAGCAAATCTCTTCTACCGGCAGATAGGTGTTTTGTTATAGCATGTAGAGCTTCGTTAGTTAGTGTATACAAGAAAAATCAGGGCTAATCGTAAAATACTAACCGTAATACACGACTAACAATTTATTAAGCACCTAAGAACTATTATCTACCTAAATAGCGGTAGTCGGGATAACGTTGGCTAAGATATTTAACTCTTGCCATTCCTCAGCGCTAACTTGGTCGCGAAATACAGTCACTGATAGAGAACGTTGGTAAGGCTCATTAATTATAAACTCAAAATGAATGAATAACTGATAGCGATACACCTTTACCAACTCAGCTTGCCATAATGCATCGCCGCGACTCGATCGCATCAGCAATTGCCATCCTTGGTCCACTCGTTGATGTAGTGGCGGTTGGCTTAAGTGCAGTAATATTGGTCGAGACAACGCCAGATAACTGTATACCGCGGACCCAATAATTAATATCAATACATACTGCCACAACGATAATTCAGCTAGCCACGCTAATGATATCAGCGCACTCGTCAAACTGCCATATAACAAAACCCGTAAACGGCTAGATGGCTGTATTGGCATATCAATACGTAAGGACTTCATGGGCGCGATATCTCTAAAATATAGCTATTAAAAAAAGCTACTAAAGGTCTTTAGCATGACGCCAGGTCTTAATCTTATTAACCAATGTCCATATTGCTTCGTCTTCTGGCTTATCTTGATTGGTAAAATAATCTAATAAATCAGGATCTTCATGAGTGAGCATTTGCTCAAAGGTTTCTTGCTCAGCAGGTGATGCCGTCAGATATAGCTCTTTCACGTAGGGATCAATATAGAAGTCCAGCTCTTTTAGCCCGCGGCGGGCTTGATAGATAATACGGCGCTGATCATTGCTGGGTTCTGGCTGGTTTTGGATATCTGAGTTGGTTGTCATCATAAAGATAGTCTCATTATTGAATATAATATATATAAACTGGGATACAAAGGTTATGTGGTGCTTAATGACACTTATCATTATTAAAACTGCTGCTATTTATTATTCTTTTTAAACATAACTCTTGCTGATTATAGCTTGTACTAACTACAGTGTGTATTAACTACAATTTGCGCTGATTATAGTCAGATAACTGCTGCCATAGTGCTACTGCTTGTTGCATCATCGCCACGTTATGGGTACGAATAATACTCGCCCCTTGTTGTAATGCAAAGAGTCCAGCGGCAGTGCCCGCAGAGTCTCGCTCCAGTGCTTGAGTCTCCGCCACTGCGGTAACGCTACTATTAGTCAACACTTCTGCTAAAAAACGTTTGCGCGAGATACCGAACATCACTGGCAGCCCAAGACCTTGTAATTTATTAAGCTGGGTTAATAATGCGCAGTGATGATCATAATTCTTCGCAAAACCAAAGCCTGGATCAATAATTATATTATCACGCCTGACACCAAGCTGGGTCACCTCACCAATACGAGCCGTTAATTCAGCCCTTACTTCATTAATGACATCTTCATATTGCGCAAGAGTGTTCATAGTGGTCGGTTCGCCGCGCATATGCATAAGCATCACAGGTATATCCAGCTGAGCAGCCATTGCTGCGGCGCCTTCACGTTTCAAAGCACGTATATCATTCCAAATATCAGCGCCCGCCACAAATGCTGCCTGCATAACCATAGGATTGCTGGTATCGATAGATAACCAAACTGCATCACCACACTGTTGCCTTATCGCGGCAACTACTGGTACTACGCGCTTTATTTCTTCGCTAGTCGCAACCGCTTCAGCATTTGGACGGGTAGATTCACCACCAATATCTATGATAGTCGCGCCCGCATCTAGCATTTGCTTGCAGTGCGCAACCGCTTTATCTATCCCATTAAAATGACCGCCATCTGAAAACGAGTCTGGGGTCACATTGAGAATGCCCATAATATGCGGCTGCGATAAATCTAGGACTTTACCGCGACTAGACACGGTATAAACAGGTAAAGCCTGGAACAATGACATAAATCATCCATCGTTAGTGAATTTATAAAGAGCTGTTATAACTCTCTTAGCTCATCATACCAGTAAATCTTATCTGGTTCTAAATTTATGCTGTCCTAAAACCAAACCATCCCAAAACAGTAGCCATAAAAAAAGCCCTTTATAAAAAAGGACTCTTTATGCTAAATATTCATATTTTAATAAGATTACATTGCTGGTAATGGCGGCGGTGTTGAGCCAGAAGTCTTATTATCGTCTTTCGATAGGTTTATTTCAGTATGCTGATAAACTCTTGGTGGACGAGGATCTTCACCTGCCAAGATATCCTGCAACTGATCGCGATCAATGGTTTCCCATTTCATCAAAGCATCAACCATCGCATGCATTTTATCTTGATTGCCTTCAATCAGCTCACGAGCGATATCATATTGCTCCTCTAACATCCGGCGTACTTCTTCATCGACTTTTTGCTGCGTCGCTTCTGAAATAGTACGGCTGCCACCAAAATAACCTTGCGAGCTATCGTCATCTTCGTAGACCATGATACCTAGGGCATCAGACATACCGTATTTAGTAACCATAGCGCGTGCCATTTTGGTCGCACGCTCAAAGTCGTTAGAAGCACCGGTTGACTGCTGATGGATAAAGACTTCTTCTGCAATACGACCACCAAATAGAATAGCGAGATCACTGAGCATTTTTGACTTATAAAGGCTAGTTTGATCATGCTCAGGCAACTGCCACGTCACCCCAAGGGCAAATCCGCGCGGCATAATAGTCACTTTATGCACCGGATCGGTACCCGGTAGCAGCTCAGCCACTAACGCATGACCAGACTCATGGTAAGCCGTAGCTCGGCGTTCTTCTTCACGTATCACCATTGATTTACGTTCAGGACCCATGTATAGCTTGTCTTTAGCGTCTTCGAAGTCATTCATATCGACGCTTCTCTTGTTACGACGGGCTGCAAATAATGCCGCTTCGTTCACAAGGTTGGCCAATTGCGCACCAGTGAACCCAGGCGTACCACGAGCAAGTGAGTTGGCATCGACACCGGTAGTATTCGGTAATTTCCGCAAATGCACTTTTAGAATCTGCTCACGACCTTTAATATCTGGCAAGCCTACCTGCACCTGACGGTCAAAACGACCGGGGCGCAACAGGGCTTTATCCAGAACATCTGCACGGTTAGTTGCAGCAATGACGATGACGCCTTCATTCTCATCAAAGCCATCCATTTCGACCAGCAACTGGTTAAGCGTTTGTTCACGCTCATCGTTACCGCCACCTGTACCAGAGCCACGATGGCGACCGACCGCATCAATCTCATCAATGAAGATGATACAAGGCGCACTTTTCTTTGCTTGCTCGAACATATCGCGTACTCGTGAGGCACCGACACCGACAAACATCTCAACAAAGTCAGAACCTGAGATTGAGAAGAACGGTACTTTAGCCTCACCAGCAATGGCTCTTGCTAACAGAGTTTTACCAGTACCGGGTGGACCAACCATCAAAATACCGCGTGGGATAGTCGCACCAAGCTTAGTAAATCTGTCCGGATCACGTAAGAACTCGACCACTTCCACAACTTCTTCTTTGGCCTCTTCACAGCCCGCCACATCTCCAAAGTTCACGTTGATTTGATCTTCAGTGAGCATTTTGGCTTTTGATTTACCAAAGCTCATCGGACTGCCGCCTTTACCACCAGCGCCGCCTTGCATCTTGCGCATAAAGAACAAGAACAGACCAATGATCAGTAAGATTGGGAAGCTGGCAATTAAAAGCTGCATCAAGACGCTCTGACGTTTTGGCGCAGTCCCTTGGATATCGACTTGATTCTCACGCAGTAACGGCATCAGCTGTTCATCGGCCACAGCTGGACGAATGGTCTCAAATTCTGAACCATTTTTCTTCTCGCCGGTGATCTGCTCGCCGTCAATTTCAACACTGGCTACTTGATTTTCAGACACTGCGGTCACAAATTCAGAGTAGTTAAGGTTATCGGGCTCAGACGATTGGTCAAAGCCGCTAAACACCAGCACTAAAACGCCGATTACCACCAGCCACAATAAGGTATTTTTTACCATGTCGCTCACTAGTTATTCCCATCCCTTACTTATTGGTGTGTTTACTAAACACGTGACGTCCCCACCGTTATTACTCACTATCTACTGAACCTTTCTTTCTATTACTGGCCATGATTATCAACCTGCTGACTTGAACTTATAATATTAGCAATGATGCTCTATCAGCGTGTCGTAGCCGTTAATAACCATACGACTTAAAGGTAAATGATGAAGATTATGAGTTAATCGTTGTCAGACGACTTTGTTTGAAACAATTGCTTAAAACAAAGTTAATATACCCTGATATGTGGTATTAACTTGAATAATTCAACCTGAATAGTCGTTTATTCAGTTAACAAATGTAGCGATTTTCGAGCGGCTCTAAGTCCGTTGTATACCATATATTATATAGAATACTATTGATACATCCTATTGAAACTATAGCCTATTTAATCGCAATCCAAAACATCTCTTTTGAGCGTGGACGCGATGCATTCGGCTTAATACTACGAATTTTACTAAATTTCGGTTGCATCTGCTTGCGCAATTCTTGCGAGCCTTCGCCCTGAAACACTTTCATAATCAACGCGCCACCTTCTGGTAATGTCGCCAAGGCAAAGTCCACAGCCAGCTCGCACAAATCCATCATACGTGGTTGATCTACCGCACTATTACCTGAAGTATTGGGCGCCATATCAGACAACACCACATCCACTTGCCGATCGCCAACCTTAGCCATAATACTATCAAAGACGTCTGCTTCACGAAAATCGCCTTGTATAAAGGTCACATTCTCCAATTTATCCATCGGCAAAATATCGGAAGCGACTAAGGTACCCTTGTCACCCACTAATCTACCCGCCACCTGTGACCAGCTGCCTGGGGCACTGCCCAAATCAACAACGGTCATGCCACTACATATTAATTTGGATTTTTCGTTAATTTCAAGTAATTTAAAGGCGGCGCGCGCACGATAGCCCTCTTTTTGAGCTCTTTTTACATAATGATCGTCAATATGTTCTTTCATCCAAACACGGCTGCTTTTTGACAACTTTTTATTTTCAATGCGCGTGGCCAAAATACCTGCTCCTATTGCTTTACAACGCGTTAATACGCGACTACCTGCTTTTTATGTCATCAATTTATATGTTCAATCAATCGCACTGCCTAATAATGGCTATTTATTAATTTCTGAAATTGACGGTACGGTTAATGATTTAGCAGCTTTATAGGTCAGTAGCGTCTATAATGCGGCAAGACAGTCAGTTTAACATTTCCATCACGTAAAATCGTGCTGATTTCATGCAAGATGGACACAGATTATTTATTATGCTCATTAATATTTTTGATAACATCGTCTTTTATTTTTAAATAGAGTCATTTTAATCACCACTATCATGATGATACAATTATTCATGAGGATACGATTATTCACCCTGACTTTTATATTTACCCACGCTTAGGAATTTTATGGAACTTGATAACGCTACGATTAAACGTCTAAAAGGCATTGGTCATGAGCTTAAACCTGTCGTTATGATTGGCAATAATGGCATTACTCCTGCCATTACTGAAGAGATTGACCGTGCTCTATCAGATCACGAATTAATCAAGGTAAAACTACCAGCCGGTAGCAAGCATGATCGTGATGTGGTCAGCACCGAGCTTGCCACTACTGCAAATGCTAATGTGATTCATACCATTGGACGTATGGCTTTATTACTGCGTCAAAACCCCAATGCCAATCCAAAACTGTCAAATCTAGTTCGTCACGCTTAATTCTCTACATATAAAAGGCAATGCAAACGACACAATGCCTAACGTTGTCAGCACCATCAGCATTGAGACTCACATGTATTAAAGCTTATCTGTATTAGAACTTATAAAAGCCGCGACCTATAATTGTTCGCGGCTTTTATATTGCCCATATATTATTGAAGTATTAAATCAAATCTCGGATATTAAGCCAGAACTAATGATTTTAACCACCTTCTTAACCACTATTCACGTTGAACGAGAACTATGAGTCAAATTTTTAATTTACGCTTAGCCACCGAGACTTTATTGCTAGATGCGCAACAACTGGGCGTGACTCCCCTGCA
Source organism: Psychrobacter urativorans (assembly GCF_904846675.1). Lineage (GTDB taxonomy): Bacteria > Pseudomonadota > Gammaproteobacteria > Pseudomonadales > Moraxellaceae > Psychrobacter > Psychrobacter urativorans_B. The sequence goes on from NZ_CAJHBT010000010.1 coordinate 59,527, forward strand.
ACTACAGAATATCAACGTTTCGGTTAGCGCCTCAATTGTACCGCAGCCAATACCGCAACTGTGGCTTACCTATCACGTCCAATTGTCCAGCACTCATTTAGCCACCCAATTAAGCTGGCCAGCTTGGGAACCAGCACAGGTCAAATTTACCGATTATCTTTGGGAGCAGACCTGCCTTGAGTGTTTTATAGCAAGCAGCTCTACGGATTCTAATGCAGCACAGAGTCTTTATAAAAAACAGAACCCCGATATAGCAACAGACTATATCGAGATTAATGCCAGCCCTAATGGAAATTATGCCCTTTATCAGTTTGAGAGTTACCGCAGCCCGTCGACGTTACCACCAACACCATTGCGACAAACAGATGAACAAACACTAGCCCATATCAATTGGCCTGAATTCTCACCTATGGACAAAAACCGATTGGAATCAACTTTACATTCAATAGCTTCTAGTATCAACGCTCCAAACTATCACTATGAACGCAGCTTTGGTATACCTTTAGATCAATTACCATTGTGCTTATTAAATAATAGCGATAGCAAAGATAAATTTTCTAGTATCGATTATATTAAACGGCTCCATCCTTGCGTAATTTTAAAACTAAATGATGTTTCTTTATACTTTGCCCCTGCCCATGCTTCCCCACCCGACTTTCATCAGCGTCGCTATTGGTCAAGGTTCGATCATCAAAGAGCACTAAATTAAGCGAGACTAGTTAAAGTGTATGAGCTGAATAAATTTTATTACGCTAAGCTCGGCCACAAATAATTATGATAAACCATGAAATGAAAAAACTCAGTAATGACATTGAGGTCACTACTGAGTTAGGAAAAACAGTAAATGCATTATAAAGGCATTGGTCTATTAGACCTTATTTATCAGCCATAGCAAGGTAGATACCACGGTTTGATGCATCGTCAACATATTGCGAATCGCGCCATGTGGTATAACTATAAGCACCACTGTATGGGCTAATACTATTTTGACGGAAATCAGATACCCAGTCACCACCATCAAAAATCTGGATGTGCCCGTGTGGATGTCTTGAGCTGCGATCATAAACGACAACATCGCCCACTTGTGGCTGCATGTCATTACTAATTTTGCTGAAGCCTGCACTGCTAAGGGTGCCACGACTGGCATACTGATAGGCTGAAGGATTAGGTCTGAATTCATAACCAGCGGATTGTAGCGCTTTACGTACGTAACGGGCGCAATATCCAGAGCTTCTAGACCGTGCCACGCTTGAAGCGCGTGCAGCTGCTATAGCAGGGGCTGAATTGCGGTCTGGAACTGAGCCATACTGCTGTTGTTGTTTTTTAGTATATAAGCGGTTAGTTAGTGTCGCTAACTGGTATTCTTTTTGCTTAGCATGAGCGCTAAGGTTATTGATAGCTCGACTGATTTCGTCATTACTAGAGACATGAGCACCACTATTGGTACTATAAATATTTTGCGAAGAACCGTAGGAATTAGAGATATTTGCTCTGCTATAAGTCAGTGTACTATTTGAGATGGTATTTACAGCGGCACCACTCGTTTGTACCACGCCCATTCCCAATACTGACAAAATTAATAAAGCCTTTTTCATAAATTTACTACCTATTGTTAATGCAAGATTGCTCGTCATCCATGACAAAGCAGCAATTAATTTAGAAGATATAATCGTCAAACAAACATGATAAAATCTTAAGTTCAACAGCGTGCCCTTTTGTCTGCAGTGGTTAACTGGGCATCATTACCAATCTAGTTATCCGCTTTATAAAAGGCTTGCTATCTATTCTGTGTAAAGCAGCTTTAAATCTATTCGCTGCAACATCACCTATTAGATGAGTATCTACGATGTCAAAAAAACAGCCTAATCGCCTCGCTCAGCTTATTGATCATCAGGCATTTGCTGGTAGCGCACTACCACGAAGCCTTGCTGATAATATGCGTCTTTATACACAGGCGACCAATGAGGTAAAAACGCTTCTGGTAGAGTGTCTACCGGATGAAATACTTGATACCTGTTGGGTCGTGGGACTAACTACTGAGCAATTAACGCTCAGTGTAAGCTCAATGACGGCGGCAAATCATATTCGTTACTTACAAAACGCTTATCTGCGGATCTTAACGGAGCAGTCAATTACATTTCAACAACTCAAGCAGATACGTGTCGTGGTAACCAAAACTCCTGCTGCTAACGCCTCATTTAAGGAGCAATCAGCACCGCTAACAACCTCATTAAAGTCTTACGAAGCTAATGATAATCAGGCCCTTAGCCAAAGAACAAAACGGACTATATCACAGGCTGCAAAGCATGTCACCACTGATAAAAATCTCAAAAATGCCCTTCTGCGCCTACTAAATGACTAAAAACATCTACCTTACAATGTAAACTTGTGTAAATAAAATCGTTAAAAGCTGACCAACTTGCCATGTTTTCCTAATTCTATAAATAATAAAAAACGTCTGATTGTTAGATCCATAATGTGGATTTAACAATCAGGCGTTTCTTATTGCGGTGAAGCGTTGGTGGTGACTAGGTTTTAGCAATTAACTATAATTATACTCATATTGATAATATGAGTATAGCTTCTAACTGAGCTCAAGCCTATGTAATCTTACGTAAATGTTGCGATACATCGTGTATATTCGTGTATTCATCCCTCGACAGTTAACCCGGTTAAAGGTAAATACTGGATGGGGCAAGTTACATTGTCATCAAAAGTTACAACTTCATAGTTATTTTTATCTGACAATATCTCACGTACTAATAAGTTATTTAGGGCATGGCCAGATTTATAGGCATTAAAACGACCTAATAGCGGATAACCAATTAAATATAAATCACCTAACGCATCTAAAATCTTATGACGGACAAATTCGTCAGCAAAGCGCAAACCTTCGGCATTCAAAATTTTTGCTTCATCAATAACAATAGCATTGTCCATACTGCCGCCTAACGCTAGGTTATTCTTACGTAAAGCTTCAATATCATTTAGAAAGCCAAAAGTACGGGCAGCACTCAGCTCTTCAATAAAGTTCTGAGTAGAAAATTGCAGCTGGGCATGCTGAAAGTCTTTATTAAAGGCTGGATGATCAAAATCAATCTCAAAATTTAGCTCAAAACCATCATACGGACGTAATTCTGCCCATTTATCATCGACCTTGACCCGTACCGGACGTATAATTTTTAAAAATTTCTTCGGACTGTCTTGTTCACGAAGTCCCGCTTGTAGTAACAAGCCTACAAATGGGGCAGCGCTACCATCCATAATCGGAATCTCACTTGCAGACACGCGAATCAGTAGATTATCCACCCCCAGTCCGGCAATTGCACTTAATAGATGCTCAACTGTACCCACGCGGGTACCCCCAAAGACTAAATTGGATGACATCATGGTGTCTTGTACCAAAAAGGCACTAGCAGGAATCGGCTCACAACCAGCAATATCCGAGCGCTCGAAGACGACTCCGGTATTGATAGATTGCGGATGAAACTCCAAGTCAACAGGCTGGCCACTATGCAAACCAATACCTGTAATAGCTATTGCGGTGTTTATAGTTCGTTGATTCATGGCTGCTTTCTCACATATTTTGTTACAATTGCCATAGTGTACCATTAGCTGACCCTTATTCGCTATAGTCAAAAAACGCTAAATTCCTCATTTCTTTGATTAATTATGCTCATCCAAGGTAATCCTTAGATGCTATTTACGGATAGTAATGGTAAAAAGACAAGCCTATAGGTAGTAAAAGTATGACTTTTGCACTTAATTGCAATCGATGAACACAAAAAAGCCAGCGTCTCAGCACTGGCTTTTTTAATTGTTGATGTCATCAATTAGGATAGCTATTTAAGACAGTTGTTTAATACAACCATACATTAAGTCAATTCCGAACTATTTAATCAGACCGTTTCATCAAAGTATAGCAAAAACACTATCTCAGTTATTTGTTCTGTTGGCGCTTAAGATAGTCTTGAATACTATTGGTTTTAGTTTGTGGTTGTTCTTGCACCGCTGATGAGCGGGTAACACTGTCTTGATACATCTGAGTTTTTGACTGCGTTTGGCTGTTTAGAGCACTGGTATGCAAATTAGGATCAACTGGCTGAGTGCTAGTCACAGAAGGTACTGGTAGCTCCGGTTCTGCCTCTTCATTTAAGGTAAGACCCGTAGCAATGACAGTAACGTGTAAGTCATCATTCATGTCCTCGTCAATCACCGAACCATAGAAGATATGAGCGTCATCGATATCAGTAATGTCTTCAACGATTTCACTAATTTTGCTAAATTCGTCTAAAGATAAAGACTCAGAAGAGATAACGTTAACCAGCAAACCTTTGGCGTTTTCTAAACGTAGATCGTCAAGTAATGGCGATTTAATGGCTTTTTCAGTCGCTTCACGGGCGCGATTATCGCCACTGGCACGGCCAATACCCATCATCGCATGACCTTTAGCCGTCATCGCCGTGCGTATGTCATTAAAGTCAATGTTAATCATACCTTCGCTGGCGATAGTCTCAGCGATGCCTTGTACGGCGTGCAAAAGCACGTCATCTGCTTTTTTAAAAGCGTCTTTCATAGAGATATTGCCATAGACACTCATCAGCTTGTCGTTAGGAATAGTAATAATAGAATCCACAAAATTGGCCAGCTGCTCAATACCAGCCTGAGCGGCTTTGATACGTTTACCACCTTCAAACTTGAATGGCGTGGTCACAACCGCTACGGTCAGTACTTCCATCTCTTTAGCAATACGTGCCACAACCGGCGCGGCTCCCGTACCCGTACCGCCACCCATACCAGCTGTGATAAATACCATATCTGCATTTTCAAGTAAGGTACGAATGGCCTCTTCTTCACTTTCGGCAGCTTCACGTCCCACTTCTGGATTGGCGCCAGCGCCAAGGCCACGATTACTCTTGGCCCCCAATTGTAGCTTGTGAGGAGCTGTTAGACGGTCGAGGGCTTGCTTGTCCGTATTGGCACAGACAAAAGTCACGCCTTTGATACCGTGTTGTACCATATGTTCAACCGCATTACCGCCGCCGCCACCGACTCCAAATACTATGAAGCGGGCCTGACCATTATTTTGAGCTTGATTGTCATCTGGCATGGTGTATTTTGACATAAAAAAGGTTCTCCAGTTGCAGATAGTATAAGGGTCGATATATGCTGAGGCACTCGCATGACATACTATCGACGTACTATATATATAAATATCCAAATAAAATAGGGTAATAAAGGTGTGCAGCTTATAGACTGTTTTGAGCTTTTATCTAGTATCTATCAGTAACACTCTAAGGGTATCTTACAGTAATTTATTAGAGTATTTTTTTAAGCATACTACTAAAGCGTTGACCGACACCTTGAAACATACTTTGATCGCGGGCTTTTTCTATGGCTTCAATTTCACTTTGTTCGCTATGACGAAACTGCTCACTTTGACTATAGAGTAAAGTACCAAAAGCCGTCTGATATGCTCGATCATTAATATGAGTATTCAGCTGCTTAATCGATGCCTCATTATCAAAATGATTATAAACACTAATATGAGGATGAGTGTTAGTCAATACGGCTGGCATTCTTAGTAGCTTTTTGGCGAATGGTATCATACCTTTAATGGCACTGCCTCCACCCGTCAGTACAATACCGCGATCAATGTAACCTACCAAGTCAGCGTCATGCAGTTGCTTCATGACTTCAGTAAAGATACTGACATAACGTGCTTCGATAATTTGCGCAAGCTTATAAACGCTGACATTGATCTCGTCGCCTGAGCCCTGTGGTCTAAATATAAAAAATGCACTGGGGTCTATGCTATGAACATCGACCGTACCGTGCAATTTTTTAAGCTTTTCAGCTTCTATCATTGAAATACCGAAATCTGCTGAAATATCCATCGTTACTTCATGGCTACCAGTAGCAACGCAATGGGTAAAGACCAGCTTGTTTTCTTTATAGACACAAATACTGGTAGTGCTAGCACCGATATCTACCAAGCAAATACCCTGCTGACGCTCTTCAGTTATAAGGCTATATTCAGCACTAGTAACGGCATCAAATACCACATGGTCGACACCAACATCACAGCCTTGCAGTAGCTTTTGTAAATTCTGGCGACTAGCGACCGGCATCATCATCATGTGATACATCACAGTGATGTCTTTTGCAAACATATCAATAGCATCATCAACAATGTTGTCTTGATCATCGATATAGATACCTTGCTGACAACAATGCATCAAATAATAATCGGACGGCAAATCTTGTGACTTAGCATTAGACAGTGCTTGCACCATATCTTTAGTGCGCACCACATCTTGCTCAACCGTTACGTGACCGGCGCTATTTTTACTCAATAATTCAGGCGTTGACAAGGTTAACCACACACTATGTACGCGGCAATTGGCAATATCTTCAGCTTCTTGAATGGCTTGTTTGATCGCACTTTGCAAGCGTTCACGGTGCTTAATTCGGCCTTGATAAAAGTCGCTATTCTTAACATGTCCCACGCCCATAATGCGTACATCTTTTGCAGACACAACACTGCCAATCACGACATAAACTGCAGTGGCACTAAGGTGGACAACAACCAGATTTTCAGTATTTTTCATGGTACCAAACAAATTATCGCTAAACAGGAGACTACATGACGTCTCAATTAAATCATCGAAAAGAGTGTAAAATTCATTACAACTAATATATTTAGAACAAGACTAAGGTTCACTGCAACTCCAGCAAACAGGCTCATCATGCAGGCAAACTATGAAAACAAATGACGGTTCAGGCTGTCCAGTCTCCATTTCCTCTTAAGCTTACGACTCTTTAATATGCCACGCAATAGTAAAACCATTTTTATAACGTAAGTCTATCGATTGCATATTATCGCGACGCGTGCTTAATTGGTTGCCTAATAATTGGCTTAAGTTCAGTAGCTTTTGTGCGGTATTCTCGTTATCCACAATGACCCTTAGGCCGCTACTAAAGCGGATCAGCCAGGTCATACGTGGAGTCAGGATAATATCTTCGACCTGCATATCAAGTGGCGCATACCAGCCATTAATTTGTTGCATTTGCTGCATAATAACCGGGGCCTGATTAATCTCACCTTGCAAAGTGGCAAACTGCCCCTGCGTCAACTCTTGGCTATCAGCGGGAACAAAGACCACCCCTTTAGCATCAACCAATCGTTCTGTACCGAAATTTGCAATTGCCTTCTTGGGCAATGCAGTAATCACGATACCGCGCTGCCAATCACGTGTCACACTCACTTGATCTACCCAAGCCAGCTTGACAGCAATATCACGCAGCGTTTGCAAGTCAGTGGTAAAAAAACTACTCACCGACTGCTGACTCATGGTCAGCTGCAACGCCTGATATTGCGTGGCTGTCAGCCCTTGACTACTAACCTGAATAGCAGCTGGCGGCGCATCACGTAATGCTTTGCCGCCCATAACTAGTATCAATAATAGCAACCCAATAACCAGGGCCATAAAAATATATTTGGCTGTAGGGGGCAATTGCATACTACGCTTCGGACGATCCGTCTTATCGCTCATTAAGTCAGTTAGGTCGTTGACAGTTTGAGCCATAATTACATTCGTCCCTATTTTTGATATATCTGTTATTTAGTGAATCGAGTAAACGCTATTGATTACATACGAAAAACATTAACTATCAGGTTGCCAGTATTATTTGGTAACTATTAACTGAATTTTACTTGAGCTCATCAGTAATATATCGCTATCACAGTTTTTTACTGAAAAATATTCGCTGACAGCTTGTCACTGATAATTATTTACCTTACAAAAACTCTAAATAGCTTGAGATTGGCAAATTATAATAGTGCTTACAATATTAACGTATTTTCATCATAAACAATAGCTTAACCCATGCTGTAAGCGCTGAATTTACACAAGTTTACACGAAGCTGTGTTAGAGACGAGCTAAAATATATTTGCAACGGCGCAAAGGTTATATATTTTATAGAAATATGGAATAGGCTGCCTATCTTATATCGGCTATCGAAATACAGATTTAATTATAACGTCTGCGCTAAGATATGCCAGCATAGAGCTTCAAAATCGATGCCGCGTGCTTTTGCTGCCATAGGAACTAAGCTATGACTGGTCATCCCTGGCACGGTATTAATTTCTAGTAGCCAAAAGTTACCGCTATTATCTTGCATCGCATCGATACGTCCCCAACCTTTGGCATCAACGGCACGAAAAGCGGCAAGACTTAGCGCTTGTAGATGCTTCTCATCGCTAGCACTCAGGCCGCAGGGAATGTAGTAGCTGGTATCATTACGGTTATATTTGGCTTCAAAATCATAGAAATTAGTGATGTCCGCAGGCTCTAAACGAATAACCGGATAAGCCTCGTCATCAACAATAGCAATCGTAAATTCGCGACCGGTAATCCAGCGTTCAGCCATTACCGCATCACCGCAGCCAATAGCAGTGGCATAAGCGGCAGGCAGCTCATCTAAGTGATTGACTTTAGTCATGCCAATACTAGAGCCTTCGTGTACTGGCTTGATAATGAGCGGTAAGCCCAGCATATTAACCACTTGCTGCCAATCGGTATCAGCAGTCAATAATGAGAATGGTGCAGTTGATAAACCGCAACCTTGCCATAGCTGCTTGGTACGTACCTTATCCATGCCTAGCGCCGAGGCTAGGATGCCAGATCCGGTTTGCGGAATGTTCAACCATTGCAGCACCCCTTGCAACAAGCCATCTTCCCCGCCGCGGCCATGCAAAACATTAAAAGCACGATCATAATCGCGCAGCTCGTTAATGTCTTGGTGCTTAGGGTCAAAATGCGTGGCATCAACCCCTTGATTCTGTAGCGCCTGTAATACCGCCGCGCCACTATCTAAAGAAACGCTGCGCTCATTACTAGTGCCGCCATAAATAACTGCGACTTTACCAAACATGCTAGCATCTTGCACTTTGCTAGGGATTACGCTTGGTAGTTGCTCATCGCTTTGCTTATTCTTTTGACTGTTGTCTTGCTCGGTCTGGGCGGCAGCCGCTAACGCCGGCTCCGGATTTGCAATCTTTGCTGTATCCTCACTGTTGTTAACAGCATCCGTAACATCGATATTGTTATTGATGTTACTTATATCTTTGATATTTTCTCGATTATTATTAATGGGCATGAGGAGAGTTCCTAAAGTTCTTTTGGGGTCTTACTTTAGATAGTTTTTTTACTTAAGGTGGTTTGTTATTTAACATATAAGTTATTGGCAATCAAGTCGATGGCAATCTGACCGATATTGCCAGCGCCTTGAGTAAGGAGCATATCATTGGCTTGTAGTAGCCGCTGCATAACCGGAGCAATATTGTCTTTATCAATAATGGTAGGCTCAACCATACCGCGCAGACGAATACTACGCGCCAATGTCTTGGTATCTGCGCCAGCTATTGGGCTCTCACCTGCTGAGTACACGTCCAACAATAACAACTCATCGACGCTAGATAACACTTCGACGAAATCATCAAAACAATCGCGAGTACGGCTATAACGATGCGGTTGAAACAGCATGACTAAACGGCGATCAGGAAAGCTTTGGCGCGCCGCTTTAATGGTGGCATCGACTTCTCTTGGATGATGACCATAATCATCGATCAGCAAGACGTCACCACCATCAATAGCAACAGGCTGATGCTGCTCGAAACGGCGGCCGACACCTTCAAATTTTTGTAGCGCGCGCTTAATCGCCTCATCATCAACGCCTTCATCGGTTGCCATTGTAATGGCAGCAAGGGCGTTGTAGACGTTATGAATACCAGGAATATTTAAGGTGAGCTTTAACGGCTCATGTTCACGGCGCAAAACGGTGAAGTGAGTTTTAGTACCTTCGCTAACCACATCGATGGCTTGGACATCGTTGAAAGGTTCAAGCCCAAAGGTCAATACCGGTCGTCCGATGTCATCAATCATCGCATACAGTTCAGTATCATCACCGCAGACAACAGCCAAGCCATAAAAAGGCATATTTTGTAAAAATTGAATATAAGCGGCTTTTAATTTATCAAAGCTATTACCATAAGTTTCCATATGGTCTTGGTCGATATTGGTCACAATCGCTGCCATAGGGTGTAATGTTAAAAATGACGCATCGGACTCATCCGCTTCAGCGACTAAAAAACGACTGCTGCCGAGTGCTGCATTCTTACCTGAGGCATTCAGCCTACCGCCAATGATATAAGTAGGATCAAGCTGTCCTTCGGCAAGCATAGTGGTTAGCAAACTGGTGGTAGTGGTTTTGCCATGCGCGCCGGCAACAGCGATACCGTGACGATAGCGCATCAATTCACCAAGCATATCGGCACGGCGAACGACTGGCAAACGAGCTTTGAGTGCAGCTTTAATTTCAGGATTACTGCGGTCAATGGCAGATGACACCACCACCACGTCCGCATGTTCAATATTTTTGGAATCATGTCCAATAAATATCTCGACTCCAATGCCCTGTAAACGTTTGGTTACAGGGCTTTCAGTAATATCCGAACCACTTACTTGATACCCTTGGTTATTCATTACTTCAGCAATACCGCACATTCCCGATCCACCAATACCTACAAAATGCAAATGCTGTATCCGGCGCATCTCTGGAATCTCAATCAGACGCTTAGGCAACACATTATTGGGTGGTGTGACAGATTTGGCGGCAGCAGAAGCAGATGTCGACATAGAAATTTCTCTTTATTAAAGGCTAATAAAATACGGATAAGTAGAGTTTGGAGAGAGAAGAATAGCACTTGAAATGGTATAGACTAAGACGTTATCTATAACGTCTGCCAAATAATTTCAGCTACTTGCTTACTGGCATTACGATTGGCAAGTGCATAACCTTTTTTAGCCATCTCTAAACAGGCATGTCGATTCAGGGCGGTCAGCTCATTGCTTAGACGTTTGGGCGTCAGTTCAGTTTGGGGCAATAAAATCGCGGCATCGTGTAGCGTCAAGGTACGTGCATTAGCCGTTTGATGATCGTCGACCGCACTTGGCAGAGGTACAAAAATCGCCGCGATACCGACGTTTTGGATTTCGGTAACGGTCAATGCCCCTGCCCGGCAAACGAGGATGTCTGCCCAATCATAAGCAGCAGCCATATCCTCAATAAAAGGCTGTACCGCGATCTGATGAGGGCTTAAATCCTCACTATCATAAGCCGCTTGGGTGACAACTTCATTATTACGCCCACATTGATGGCGTACCTCAAAGGGTCTTTCTATCAGTGCGAGCGCCTTAGGGACCGTATCGTTAAGCACTTGTGCACCCAATGAGCCGCCCACTACCAATAACCGGAGCGGCGATTGATCATTGACATTATAACGTGTCAATGGCTCAGCCACACCAGTGATAGCATTACGTACCGGATTACCCACGGTTTCCAGCTTAGAACCAAGCTTACTATTGGCAAAGGTATTCTCGAAAGCCTGCAGGACTTTGATAGCCATTTTGGCCAAATAGCGATTGCTCATACCCGCGATCGCATTTTGTTCATGGATAATTAGCGGTGTCCCCGTCATTCGTGCGGCAATACCACCTGGTGCCGACACATAGCCGCCAAAACCTACCACTATATCTATCTTATTACTACGAATAACTTTGATGACCGCCATCGTTGTTGATAGCAAGGTGACTGGCAATTTTAACAGCCGCCCTATGCCTTTACCGCGTAGACCTTGCATGGCGATAGCGTGAAAGGCGTAACCGGTCGGCTGCACCAAATCGTTCTCCATACCAGCTGGCGTGCCTAGCCAATGAATAACCGCACCGCGCCGAGCCAGCTCTTCACTGACTGCAAGTGCTGGAAATACATGCCCACCAGTACCTGCAGCCATCATTAATATATGCGGTGTCTTCATCAATGCCTGCCTTGATTGTCTTCATTAATTAATATTAAAGGGTTACAAAATAGGTCATACAAAGTCTAAAAAAAAATAGCAAAAATGCTTTTTTCAACATTCCAGCCAGCTTTGAGACATCCGGCCCAGCTTTGTAAAAGCCCGCATAGTATAGACGAAATCACTCGCAGATATATAGCATTTTCTGAGCTAAGATAACGGTTAAATAGTTGTATTCGCTATTAAGAAAACTTTGTTAAGAGCTGCACTACTGCTAAGCCTGTTTAACAGCGCGCTTCTATCGCTAGTATTAGATCTGTTGCGATATCCGTACCACACTGGTCGTCAATCTCCCGAACACAAGTGGGGCTGGTGACGTTGATCTCAGTAATACGGCCGCCAATCAAATCTAATCCGACAAACATCAAACCTTTTTCTTTAACAATCGGCGCAACCACTTGTGCCACTTGGCGTTCGATATCAGTTAATGGCATCGCAACCCCACTCCCACCAGCTGCTAAATTACCGCGGGTCTCACCTTTGATTGGAATACGCGCTAGGGAATAATCCACCACCACCCCATCAACAATCAATACGCGTTTATCCCCATCTTTAATCTCTGGCAAATAACGCTGCGCCATAATCGGTAAGGTTTCAAGCTCGGTTAATATTTCCAGCGTGACCCCGATATTTGGGCTATCGTCAGTGAGACGAAAGATTCCGGTACCGCCCATACCATCGAGTGGTTTGACAATAACGTCTTGCTGCTCTGTGATAAATTTACGAATATGAGCCTGTTTGCTGGTCACAATAGTCGGGCTCATATAATCACTAAACCAAGTGGCAAATAGTTTTTCATTACAGTCGCGAATGGCTTGTGGATCGTTGACTACTAACACGCCTGCCGCCTTAGCATGGTCGAGCATATAAGTGGCATAAATAAAGCGCATATCAAACGGGGGGTCTTTACGCATCAAAATCACATCATAGTCGCCCACCAGACAAGTGGCTTTTTCACCTAACGTATAAAAGTCTTGCGGGTCGCGCTTTACCGTTACCGGCTGCGAATCTATCATTAACTGACCGCGATCCAACCACAAATCATGAATTTGACAATAGCCAAGCTGATGACCACGATCTTGCGCCGACCACATCATCGCTAGGCTAGTATCTTTTTTATAGTTAACCTGCTCAACAGGATCCATGATAACCAATATGTTTAACGAACGGTTATTCAAAGAGCGGGTTTGCAAAGATTGCTTAGGATCTACTTGGCTCATGATAAGGCTCACTTACTTAGTGTTATTATTAAAGTTGATATTGCTGTTAATATTAAATGTATATAAAGACTCAAACCATAGGCTAAAAGCTACCAAAAGTCTGAGCCGAATTATACGCCATACTGAGTTCGGTAATACTGCATTTTTGCAAGTTGAGTGGCATCCCTGTACTCGCTATGGTCATCGGCTAGATAACTGATTAAGTCGTCCATATCAACTAACGCATGTACCGGTACTTGCAATGCTAACGCTAACTCTTGAATGGCCGAATGCTCTGCTTGGCCTTTTTCTTTGCGATCTAATGCGACAATAATACCAGCAACACTAGCACCTGCCTGCTCTAAAATATCGATAACTTCGCGCATGGCAGTGCCTGCTGTGATGACATCATCAAGTATCCAGACGGTCTTGCCGCTGACATCTGCGCCAACTAAATGACCACCTTCACCATGTGCTTTGACCTCTTTACGGTTATAGCCCCATTCAGCATTGATGCCGTGATGCAGCCACAATGCCTGCGCGGTTGCGGCGACAAACGGAATACCTTTATAAGCGGCACCAAAGATAACCAATTCTTTATCATTAACTTTAAAATCGCCATTACCATTGACATCGCTATCTGCAGTCATTTGCGCAGCTAAGGCCTCGGCATAACCACGCGCTAATAATGACAACATCTCACCAGTTGCCAGCAAGCCCGCATTAAAAAAATAAGGACTGATACGTCCAGATTTGAGTACGAACTCACCAAACTTGAGTACTTTATTATCTAAAGCTAACTGAATAAAATCGTGAGGTGAAAACGAGGTGGTGTACATAAGGCATTCCTATGAGCAAAATTTTGCATTATTGTACGCAATATTGTTCAGCTTGACCAACCATTGATATCGTAATCTTGCATATTGGCATAGCGAGTAAGCAAGCCGCAGCGTGATGAGAGATTAAAATAACATTGGCCGTCATCTTGTACTTGAATGTTCCAACCTAGATAGGCAGCAGCGATAATGATATGACCGGTAAACAGGCGAATCTGTCGATATTGATAACGATGCGCAGGCAGACGACAAACTTGGCTGAGCAAATAACTGCGCACATGCTGACAAATTTGGGCAGCGCTATAACTATGGTTGATACTTTTGCGGGTCGCGCTTTGTGTTAGCGCATGTACCGCCACACTACAGGCCATAATATCTGTCGCTAAACTGCCCATGCCAGTTTCGAACTGCTCCGGCTGCAGTACTACTTGCCAATCATCGGCATAAAGACTGTTTAGCAATTCATCCGGATTATAGTTTTTAGTTACTGCGCGTAGGGTGACAGGTTTGTTATTAGGAATGTTGCTGGTGCTATTTTTAGAACTATTATTATATGAATCATCGCCATTTAAACTGTTATCAGCACTAAAACCATAACGGGTTAATTGCGGATACTGATTCATAATCCGTTGAATATCCAGCAAATCTAACAGCGTCATATCCTCAAGCGAGGACAATAATGGCTGTGAGCTTGGGCTGTGATAATGGCGATAAAAACTATCGGGCAATGCCACAAGCCTTGCTGCACCCAGTAATGCCAAATATTCAGCAAAAGGCTCAGACGTCATCAGCTGCCACTTCGATAGCGACTCTTCTTTAGGCTGATAAAAGCGTATGGATTTACCATACAAACGCCGCAGCTGTCCATTCATGCGCCGCGCAGGTTCTGGAATGTCTGTTAACGATCGTGCTGGATCAAGCGGCGTCTGCATAGGGTCAAAGTTCGGATGAACAATCGCAGGTTGAACGCTATCCGGCAGCTTGGATGCCCGCTCAGCGCTGTCTTCTGTCCGCTTACCCTGCCCTGATATTGACTGGGTATTCGGTAGACTGTCATCAGAAGTAAATGGCTGAGTCATGGCGTCTCCAAGACGATAAAATGTAAAATAGAAGGTAAAACACACCAAATACCGATACCCTACAGTGAAGTAGCTATCGGTAAAAAGCTCACTAGTGATAACATCAAGAATAGGTTTAAGATTCCTGTCAGTTAAACCTATTCTTGATGTTATGAGTCTTGATGCTGCAAAATATCATGATAACCAGCCTTCCAATCCGGAAACTTGAGCCAAGCTAACGGGATATTACTATGTAAGCGCTTACCAGTAACGGAGTTTTTCTCACTATCCACTTCAGGTAGCTCTTCCTCTACTTGCTTACTCAGCCAAGTGGTTAGCTCAAGGGAGGTAACTGGCAGATAATCCGTCGCGATATAAATCGACTTTGGCCTGTCCATCGTCAACACCTTAGTAATAATTGTTACCAAATCAGTGTCCATAATACGATTGGTCCACTCTTCAGCAGCAATAGGATCTTTATGTGACTCTTTGGCTTTACGTAGACGCATCAAACGCTCACGTCCGTAGATACCACTGGGACGAATGATAATAGCTTTATCACCAAAGCCTTTTTGTAGTGCCTGCTCTGCCTGCAATATGACCTTTGAGGCATCGCGCTCGGGCGTAACTGATGCTGTATCCGTATCAATCCACTCGCCATTATCTTGGCCATAAATACCAGTCGATGAGATAAAAATTACCCGCTCGAGATTGGTCAGTTTATTTGCCAGCGTGGCTAAATGCTGACAAATACTTAAGTAGCTGTCATTATAACCACTGGTTGAATACTCATCAGGAGTAATAATAATCGCAATGCGGGTAAAGTTTTGCAATTGCTCAGCATTAAGTTTGAGCGCATCGGCTTGCATAAACTTTGCCTTGTCGTCTAAGTCATACTGGCTACGCTCACTACGCGCCAGCCCAGTGACAGAGAAATTATCTTGAGCAAGCATATTGGTCACTGGCAAACCGATATCACCTTGACCGATAATAAGTAACTGTTGAGTGGTCATAAAACATCCTTATTTATAATTATTTTAATAAAGTGCTTAGAGCTTGTGTTTCTTAGAGCTTCTGCTTATAAGTGCCGATTAAGAGTTTTGCTTAAAAGTAACGCATATAAGCCAGTTTCACATCGTCATTGGCATCGACGCGATCTTGCCAATCATAACTGGCATTGAGGCGTAACGCCTGCTTTTTGTCGATATCATATTGCAGGCCAAGGGTCGTAATCGGTTGCCAATAATGACCACGAACATCCGGTTCATCGCTGCTGCCATGATACCAATATGGCAGTTGCAATTCAGCTTGCGCGCGTAACTGATTGTTAATCTGGTATAGACAACCGGCATTTACCCCAGCGCCAACGCGATAGCCTTTGTTAATTCCGCGCCCTGCTTGTACTGCCCCCGTTGCCAGTGTATAGCATAACTGCGGCGGCATCTCACCGGTCACTAAGCCCGATGGCTCAGTGCGCGGCGTGCCAAACACCCAAGACTTACCATATTCTAAAGTGGTACTGCCCACTAAGTGATCGCCACCATCTTGCTGGGAGCCGTCATTGATACGCGTGGCCTCGATATTTGCACCCCATGTTTTTCCTTTTTGCGCTGTGTTCACTGGATTAAATGAGCGTCCTCTAATTAAAGTAAAGTTCTGCAATACTACGCTTGATGGCTGCTTATTGTCCTTGTCATCATCAGTATCATAAAAACGTAGCGTCGCATCGATTCCTTCTAAATTAAAAAACTGCTTGAATCCTGCTGGTCGATCAAGGATGTCATGAAAGCCGGCACGCAGTCCAACATCAATATAACTGTTATCACCACGATGGCCAATGCCAATTTGTCCACGTTGAAGCGGATGACGGTCGAGCGGATTATTATTAGAGACCGCAATTGCCAGCGGCTGTAATCTCTGCTTATCCTCTGACATACTAGATGCTGGATTGCTAACTGCTGATTTAATTTGTTTCTCGGCATCCTTATCTATACCTTGATAGCCTAGCTTTTCTTGATTATCTAAACTTTGCTGACTAAGCTTAGCCGCCTGACGTGCTTTATTCAGCTGTGCTTGCCGTACGGTACTATCGGCTGGCGTATAGCGTGTACTTACCAGCATTTTTTCATCATCAAGTAGATTTACCACGTCAGATGGAATCACCACATAAGGCAACTGACTTAATAAGTGCATTTTGGGACGCACTACGTCGATAAGACGCAAAATCTCAGAAGCACAATTATCGGTTGCAAAGTAATACGGTATATCTAGATCTTTAGTTTCCCAAACGTGCGCCATGATTTGACGAACCTCAGTTGGGGTCAAATCTAGCTGATAGGTCCAAGTATCACGCTCATCGTCTTTTAAATAATCTGCTAGCTTTTTGGGATAAGGGTCAATCTCGATACTGTTGTCATAGCCACCGCTCATTGCTTTAACGGCATAAATCAAAAAACTATCGGCAGTATCGCCATCGACTGTGTCATTAAGCGCATAGGCATGATGAATCTGGGTAAAATCTGCCGCGCTGGTTGGCGAATCAATACGTAATAAAGTATGACCAAAGGCGGATATTGGATTGTCCAAATACTCTTGGGCAAACATTACTGACAGCTGCTCGGGCGCTAGCGTTGCCATCCAGTCATCAAACTCTGGACAGGCCACTTGCACACGTGTTTTATCAATATTTAAGGTATCCGTTAGCCACTGTACCCGTGCAGGAAAGCGACATAACGCAGCGCTATTATTTGCTTGAGCGCTCATACTAGTATTATTAGTACCGCTATTAGCGGACGTTGTCAGTTGTTCAGAGAGTGCCACTAACATAGCGTCTAGCTCAGCGCCAGAGTCTTGCTGACCATGAGCACTCAAAAAGAACGAGGAGTCATCAACCAGACTTTTATTTTCACCTTTACTAAAAATACTTTTTTCATCATCAATAAAATACAATAAGCGTCGCCATGTCGTATGCTGCGCTAAATTGTCAGCTTTTACTTTTTGACGCCACGTGGTTAAAAGCTGCTCGGCGTTAGCGCTTTGAGTACTTTGCGCATTCTGAGTGTCATTAATCCCATCGTCTATTGTACGTTTAATTATAGGATTAGAAGTCAACGCTGGATTGGTTGTATTACCCAATTTTCCAGTAGTCACTACCGATAACGGTGTCGGCAAAAATGCTTGAGCCTGCGCGCTTAATAACAGCGCTGCAACAGCAAGTGGTAGACGGGCGCACGGGCTTATGATGGGTAGCATGCCATTTACGGCTATGGACTTTGAGTTTTTAGACATGAGGTAATTTCTCGTACGCTATTAGATCGGGGTTAATAAAGTTAGTTAAGCATTCATAAATAATGATTTATATTTATTATTTTTAGGTATATTTATTAGCGTTGATTGTTATAAAAGCTATTTATTAAAACTATTTGGTGCAAAGGAATTATGTATAATTATTTTTTAAATCAATCCCTAAGCTCTTTTTAGAATTCGATTATAGCTTAGGGCAATGATAGTTTTTACAGAGATTATTTTTGAATTCTAAACAACCACTATAATAGCAGAGAATACTATGCCGACAGCAACCTCAATTATTTCATCACAGTCTGATATACGAATGACTATTAACAACGGACGCTTATCAGCGGCGACATGGTTGTGTTCACCTAATAGTAATGAGCGGCCCGATGGCATAAATATCAATACCATCGTCATTCATAATATCAGCTTACCGCCCAATGAGTTTGGCGCATGCGGCGCGGATGGGACGCATTATGTCAAATCCCTTTTTACTAATAGTCTAGATTGGCAGGCGCACCCCTATTTTCAAACCATTGAGGGTGCAGAAGTTTCAGCGCATCTATTCATAGAGCGTAATGGCGCTATCACGCAGTTTGTGAATTTTAATGATCGTGCTTGGCATGCTGGTAGATCCAGCTATCTTGGCCGACCTGAATGTAATGATTATAGCATTGGTATTGAGCTTGAAGGCTCAGATTTCACCCCTTTTACCGCTACCCAATATGAGACGCTGGCCCAAGTAATTACCGCCATCTATCAAGCTTACCCTAAAACCCACCGGCATTTAACCGGTCATAGCGATATTGCCCCAGGCCGCAAGACCGATCCTGGGGATTATTTTGAATGGACAAGGTTACGAGCAGTTATTACCGAAATACTAAAACAAGAGTAATCACTCAATTTTTATAAATTAGGAAAGCTATGACTTGGATTGAAGTGGTCGATTCAGCAGTAAAAATAGGTTTGGGTGCATTGATAGCAGGTGTTATTGCTTTTTTGTTATCTTCGACACAGCATCGTAATGAGCTTAAAAAAGCCAAAGTAGAACGCGAGTTTGAGATGCTAAAAGAAGTTGCAGAAAAAGTAGAGATTGTTAATAGTATTACCCTAAACTACTGGGCATTCGTCACCGACTGGCGGCGCAAATTAGTTTTAGATAGCTCTCTTCCTAAATCTAACGGCTTGTTAGATGCTCAAAAAAAACTATTTGATAGCTTTAATGAATTAACCAAAGCAGAATCTTTATTACTTCTTTTTGGCTATGGTAGTGCTCAAGTTAAGCTTAGAGAATATGGAGAATCAATTATAGCTTTTAAAAAAAGAGTGGAATCCGTAAACATACCTTTCGACGACAATGATACAGCTAATTACAGAGAATCTATGCTTAATAAACGCTCCGAGCTTTTTCATCTACTTCATAATATTTATAAAACAATTTGAATATTAATTTACTCAATTATAAAATAATAATGATGCAGCTAGCTCAGTAATTATTATTGACACTCGACATTCCACACCCAATCCATTTATACCTGTCATGAAAATGCTATAATCCGTCAGTTTTTTGACCTCAGTAAATTAATAGACAAATTAGCAGAATAGGTTCTCATGGCAAAAAGTCGGTTATTTCGTTCAACCATGGTGGTCAGTAGCATGACCATGTTGTCCCGTATTTTGGGACTAGTACGTGATGTGGTGTTATTAAGTGTCTTTGGGGCAGGCGGACTGATGGATGCCTTTTTAGTTGCCTTTAAGATACCCAACTTTTTACGACGGCTGTTTGCTGAAGGTGCTTTTAGCCAAGCTTTTGTGCCAGTATTATCAGAATATAAAGAAAAATATAGCTTACAGCAGGTACAAATCTTAGTCAGTCGCACCTCAGGGGCACTATTACTGATTTTATCGATGCTTACCGTGGTGGTTATTTTAATGGCACCGTGGGTCGTGACTTTATTTGCTCCTGGCTTTGCGGATCAGCCCGATAAATTTGCTATTACCGCTGAACTATTACGCTTAACCTTTCCTTATTTATTATTTATCTCTATGACCGCTTTTGCCAGTGGCATTTTACAAAGTTACGGGCGCTTTGCAGCGCCTGCCTTTGCACCGGTATTATTAAACCTATGTATGATTGGCGGAGCGCTCGTCTTCTCGCCGATGTTCGAGACGCCCATTATGGCGCTCGGCTATGCGGTTGCTATTGCAGGCTTATTACAGTTATTAATCCAATTGCCGCAGTTATCGCAACAGAAACTGTTAGTGTTACCTAGAATCGACTTCCAGCATGAAGGTGTTAGACGCATTTTAAAGCTGATGCTCCCTGCCATCTTTGGGGTGTCTGTTACCCAGATTAACTTGCTGCTTAATACCATATTTGCCTCACTCATGATTGGCGGTTCGGTCTCATGGCTATATGCTGCTGAGCGTATGAGTGAGTTGCCGCTAGGCCTAATTGGGGTAGCGATTGGTACCGTTATCCTACCTAGTTTGTCGAGAAGTGAAGCCCAAAAAGACGATGTCACCTTTAGAAAAACTATTGATTGGGCAGCAAGGCTGATTGTTGTCGTCGGTCTGCCGGCAGCAGCAGCGTTATTTATACTCTCTGATGTGCTCATGCAGGCGTTATTCATGCGTGGTGAGTTTACTTTACGTGATGCGCAAATGAGTTCGCTCGCGCTGCGTAGTATGGCCGGTGGTATCTTAGGCTTTATGCTGATTAAAATCTTTGCCCCTGCTTTTTTTGCTCGTCAAGATATAAGAACGCCAGTGAAAATCGGTATTATTTCCGTCTTTGCTAATATGATTTTTAGCGTTATCTTTATTGGTATATTCTACTTTTTTGATATCCCGTTACATGGTGGTTTGGCACTTGCCACTACTGGTGCCTCATTTGTGAATGCGGGCTTATTATATTATTTCTTGCAAAAACGCGATATTTTTCGTTTTGGTAGCCACTGGAAAAAGCTCTTTGCTCAGTTCTTAATCGCTACTGGCGCTATGGTTGCCGCTCTTTATATAATGCTACCCCACTTCCCTACCGATGAGGCACAATGGCAACGTTTGGTTGCGCTGCTCATTATGTGTGGCGTTGGTGCCGCTGTTTATGGCGTGGTGTTATTGGCAAGCGGCTTCCGTCCGCACCAGCTTAAACATGGCTAGGGTTAAGATTAAGGCTAAGCGTTACCAAACAGACACACGCTTGAATGATTCACTGACTGTTAATGGCGTTAAGAATTGCCATAATTGATCATCAATAGATACAAGAATTTTGAGGTTTACTATGACAGCTAAATATTTAACAGTGCAGCGCTTGCCAAAATTGCTAGCCACAGGGGTTTTGAGTACAGGACTGCTGCTAAGTGGTTGCAGTAATAGTGATAAAAATGATGGTAGTGATAGTGCTGAGACCGCAATGGATGTTGAGAATAATGCGGATGATACGACAGCTACGACTAGCACTCAAGATGCAGAAGCGACTGACGCTGAAAGCACTGAAAGCATCCTTGAAAATGAAGGCGTGCAGATAACAGATAGCCTTGAAGATAAAAGTGAAACGGATATTACTAGCGACAATATTAACCCATTAACAGCGGCCACCCAGCAACCAAGCCTAGTGACTAACCCCACTAAAGCGGGTACACCTGAGGATACGGTTAAGCAAGCCCTCGATACTTTATATCATGGTGATGTTAAGGAAGCGGCAACTTACTATAAAGTTGATATCCCAAACTTCACGGATGAGCTAGCCAAAACCCAACATGCCTTTCAGCAAACCGTTGAAGGTGTCACTATCACAGATACCCAATATAATAGCGACAAAACAAAAGCGACTATCAATGGCGAGCTGATGCTTAAAGATCAACAAGAACCCGCACCGCTGGGCTACGAGCTACAAAAGATAGATGGCCAATGGAAAATTTTAGGCTAAAAAGATAAAGCCAAAAATTAGCCTAATGGTTAACTACAACGGCTTTACCCAACATTACTACATCTGCCGTAAAACCTTGCATGTCACAAACTTGCGGCATATAACCCCACTGCTCAAAGCCAAGCTTGGTAAATAAACCTAGACTTGGCTGGTTATGAGCAAAAATAAGTGCCACGATATTACGAATACCAAGACTTGGCGCTTGAGTCAGCATCCAGCGCGTTAATGAGCTACCCAGCCCTTGCCCATGATAGTCGTGATGCAGATAAATACTGATTTCACTACTAATATGATAAGCAGTACGCGCATATAAGTCGCTAAAACTACCCCACGCTACGATTACCGAGGTAGCACAGTCTTGAGTAACCGGCAGGCTAATCGTCTGGTCATTAAGTGGGTTAACAGTTTTCTCAGTATCGTTGATAGCTTTGACCACATAGATAGGACGCGTTAAGCTATTTAAATGCTCAGCAAACCAAGCGGCGCGCTCATCAATAGTGACTGCTACTAAATTGGCCGTCGCTTGCTTACCTTCGATGCTTTGATTATAAATGCTTAAAACCTCTGGCAAGTCATCAATACTTGCGCGCTGAACCCTAAACTGGTCGCTGAGTTTCGTATAATCAAACTTATTATCATCAAGCACTGTATTATTAAGAAGAGTAACATTAGAGGCACAATTAGGGTCAGACATAGCCGCTCTCATGATTAGGGTTATATAGTTAGTGATTCATCATTAATGATGCGTCGTTAATGATGTTAGCATGGCTATTTTACTTTATAATGGCAGGTTTTTGACACATCAAATTTTATTTTGGCTGTGTTTTTCTTTATTCAATTGGTCTTATCATAGCTGCAAATTTATGAAAACCTACTTCCTTGAGCAACTGATTACGCCGCCGAACGTGTTACCTAACGCGACATCCAACGATGCCAGTATCATTCTTAATTCAATTGAGCTTACGCCTTGTGTGCTCACGATTGGCAACTTTGATGGAGTGCACTTAGGTCATCAAGCGATGCTTGAACAAGTCCGCCAGCTGGCTGGCGAGCGCAAACTAAGCTCGGCGGTCATGATATTTGAGCCCCAGCCGCGTGAGTTTTTTGCGCCGGCGACGGCCCCTGCGCGCCTGACCAATTTAGCAGAAAAACAAGCCTTGTTAGCAGAGTATGGCGTCGAGACCTTGATCGTTGCCAGCTTTGACAGTGATTTTCGTACGCTTACCGCGCAAGCCTTTGCAGATATGATAGCGCAGCGGCTAAACGTAAAAGCTTTAGTATTGGGTGATGATTTTCGTTTTGGCCATGACCGTACAGGTGATAGTCAATTCCTGCGCGATTATGGCTTACACGTGACCAATCTGCATACCGTTACTGATCATACAGCTGCCGATGAGCGTATCAGCTCAACCCGTATTCGCAATCTGCTATTAGCCGGTGATATTGCTGCTGCAAATCAATTGCTTGGGCGCGATTATGCCAACACTGGAATGGTGGTTGGCGGTGATAAAATTGGTCGTACGATGGACTTTCCGACGGCTAATATTGACTTAGCGCGTCTAAAACCTGCCTTGCATGGTATTTTTGCCGTTGATGTTATTCGCCTTGATGAACAAGGACAAGTAATACCCAACGGTCTGACAGAACTCGCCACCGAAGGTGCGACCGGAATCACAGGTTTGCGGCCGCATAGCTTATTTGGTACCGCTAATATTGGCACCAGACCATCAGTGGATAAAGGACATGATTGGCGCCTAGAGGTTCATTTTCCTCAGTTGCACGCTAATTTATATGGTCAGACATTACACGTACGCTTTTTGCATTTTTTGCATGGTGAGCGGCACTATGACAGCTTAGAGGCGCTAAAATCTGGTATTCATAACGATGTAGCAGATTTACTCGAATGGCGCACTAAGCAGCTTAGCTAAAAATATTAGCTGAAAACAAAAATAAAACCCACAAGCGCGAACGCTGTGGGTCTTTTAATAAATAGTCCTTTATCAATTTATAATGTTTGAAGCAATAATTAGGCGTCTGGATGCATGCGTACATTCAAATCGTCAATAATCTCCACCCACGCCGCATCTTTTGTCCATTCTTCTTGTAAGAACATACGTTGATTATCATTCCAGATATCAGACTCTATTAACTTTTCATCTTTTGCTAGTTGATTTTTTTCAACGAATCCATCAATAGCTTCATCTGAGCTATCCAGACCTAACTGTGCAAACAATTCGTTCATACTATATTCAGGTTCACCTAACATTCTTTTTCTCCTTTAGTATTCTTAGTTTTTGTACCGACTATTTGTTTACTTTTTTATCTCTAAAATTCTAAGTACTCACTCATTGTAGCAAGTCAATTCTTAAAAGCTATTATTCAACGTTACCAGTTATGTTAACGACTGAAAGATTAAATTAAAGGCACAAAAAAGCCCTTCTACTTTAGAAGGGCTTTTTTATTTCTAATGTTAATTGTTTAGCAGCTTATCTAACTATTCTACTTATGGAAGTAGATGCGATACCGCATCACGCTCTTCGTTAAGCTCTTGCTCAGTCGCTGCCATTTTCTCTTTTGAGAAATCAGATGACACGTCGACACCATCAACGATAGACCAATCGCCATTTTTACAAGTGCATGGGAACGAATAGATTAAGCCTTCAGAGATACCATATTCGCCATTAGAATAAACGCCCATTGATACCCAGTCGTTATCGTCGGTACCCATTACCCACGTACGCACGTGTGCAATAGCGGCGTTGGCTGCAGAGGCTGCAGAAGAAGCACCGCGCGCTTTAATAATTGCGGCACCACGTTTTTGTACTTCTGGGATATAAGTATTTTCGTACCAATCACGATCTACTAAATCTAACGCTGGCTTACCGTTCACCGTACAAGCCGTTAAATCAGGATACTGAGTAGATGAATGGTTGCCCCAGATGGTCATTTTTTTCACGTCATTAACCGTGCTGTCCGTTTTTTCGGCCAACTGCGCTATACCGCGATTGTGATCCAAGCGCGTCATCGCAGTAAAGTTACGTGGATCTAAATCGGGTGCGTTACGCTGAGCGATAACCGCGTTGGTATTTGCAGGGTTACCGACGACTAATACTTTAACATCACGACTTGCGACGTCATTTAGAGCTTTACCTTGCGCTGAAAAAATTGCAGCGTTGGCTTCTAACAAGTCTTTACGTTCCATACCTGGGCCACGAGGACGTGAACCTACAAGTAAAGCATAGTCAACGTCTTTAAAGGCAACTTTGGCATCATCAGTTTGGACAATATCTGCTAATAAAGGGAATGCACAGTCTTGTAGTTCCATGACCACACCCTTTAGGGCGTCGAGTGCTGGGGTAATTTCAAGTAAATTCAAAATAACTGGCTGATCTTTACCTAGCATCTCACCCGATGCAATACGAAATAACATAGCATAGCTGATGTTACCAGCGGCACCGGTTACGGCAACACGTATAGGCTGTTTCATAAAATACTCCCTAATTGATTATTAGATAATTTTATCATCATTTTAAATATAGACGTCTTAGTTATAATCTTGC
This sequence comes from Psychrobacter urativorans, assembly GCF_904846675.1. Lineage (GTDB taxonomy): Bacteria > Pseudomonadota > Gammaproteobacteria > Pseudomonadales > Moraxellaceae > Psychrobacter > Psychrobacter urativorans_B. The sequence continues at coordinate 85,323 of NZ_CAJHBT010000010.1, forward strand.
TTAAATATGGTTTTACTAAATGGCAGATGACACAAACCGAGAGTAGTGTAGCACTTCATTTAGTAAATCGTCTAGGGACAATACTGTGCTTGCTGGCGTATATATTGTTACATTTTATACTGAAGAAATATTAGATTTGATGAGATTTGTGCCATCAATAATAGCTGAAAGCGCTATAAAATAGCTGATAAGACTATCGGAAAATTGAGTATTGAGCTATCTACCGCTTGAGATGATGAAGTTTTTGCCACAATTATTAATTACACTGTTACACCTGCCAAATTGGTTGCCTTCATAACAAACATGGACGTCGGTCAAAACAGACTGTCGACGGCTACCATCTTGACAGATTAAATCAATACTCGAGGCAGTCATGCCTTTGTTCAAACGGGTCATCTGCCCAATAAAACGCGACTTAGAAACGGTATAGCTATTGCCGGTATTCAGCTCGTTTGGCAGCTTTAGTTGACCGGCATGATTGACGATCTGGCGAAAATAACTACTAGAACTTAGCGGACTACAAGCCCCGTAGTGTTGCCACGCTTGGGTTCGGACGGTCGTATCAGGCATAATGCGGTTGACCACTTTTAATTGCAGCGGCGTTAGACGTGGATCACTACCACGTCCACAGCGCTCGCCATAACCTAAGTCGAGACCCGATACCGTTAAAGAATAACCCTCTAAACATTGACGCATGCGCGCACGCGAAGGTTGCAGGTTACATAATGCTGGCGTCATCTCAATCATGAGCACCTGCTGACCCGTTCTCGCCGTACTTGCCGCTTGAGCAGGCAGTAATATAACTCCTTGAACCAATAGTAGGCCGGCAATATTGCGAGCCAAACGCCATTTGTTATTATAATATTTATCGCTAAAGCTTTTGATGCTACAGCTCTTACCACTATATTCTTTATCACTTAAGCTGGCGCTTAGTCTTTCTAATCGCAAAGCTTCTGACTCATAAGGCTTGGGCGTCTGCCTAGATAAATGATGTTTGGATTGCATGAATAAGGGTAAATTGAGGTATTTTTTTATCATAAGTAACAAGGCATCTAGCAGTTATCAAACATGGGGACAGAATGAGAGTATGGTGCTTAAAACATATAGAATAAAACATACAGACGAAATAGGTTATAAATAGACTTGGTTAGCAAGCAAGCTGCTCAGAACTCAGGATAAGTGCCGGATACTAACTTAGGTTATGGTAACAACACTGTTTTTATAATATATAGCAGAATCGTAAACTTAGCATAAATGTTGCTGTACTATTATGACGGTGTTAATGACATTAAAGTGAATGGGTTTGTCTTAAGCTATTGGCAAGCAACGTTAAAACATAAAAACACTAATTAATAACGATTATTAAAATGCCGCTGGAATCGTGCCCATACGCTGACTGATAGGTTGAGGACGACCGAGCAGGCTGCTATAAATAGTAGCGTTTTCCATTACATGCTTAACGTAATTGCGGGTCTCAGGATAAGCAATCGATTCAACATACTGATCAGCGACTAGTGAGCCATAAGTCGGCTGCCAGCGCTTGGCTTTATTCGGGCCAGCATTATAACCAGCAGTTGCGAGTACTGGCTGATAGTTCAATTTTGCTAAGATATCACTCATATACCAAGTGCCATAACGAATATTGGTATCGCCACTATTGGCGCGGCTTGCGCTATAGGACTCACCTAAATTACGAGCGATGTATTTTGCGGTATCGGGCATAATTTGCATTAGACCGCTAGCACCAACATTGGAGCGGGCTGAGGAAACAAAGCGGCTTTCTTGACGCATGATGCCATACGCCCACGCCGGATCAATACCTGCTAACTGGCTATAACGTACCACTGAATCTTTATGTGGCATCGGATATGATAGAGCCAAAACAGTGGCTTTATCGGTGTTATCAGCAGCATAAACGGCACGATCAAGCCAGCCCATATCATGCGCTTGTTGGGCAGCAGCAATGATTAGATTATCATCACGACTGTCACGCGCCTGTTTGACCGCCCAGTTCCATTCACGGTTAGCATAGCCACGGCTGGCATCGGCATTATATAAAGCAAACGCGCGCGCAAAGTGTGAGTTTTGTAGAACGCGGGCGCGATCCGTGCTACTCACATTCGGTAAGTTGCTACCACCCATACGACTGGCATCAAAGCGTTGACCGACTTTATCTTTGGCCATTAACCCATAATACTCATTACCTTTGGCGAGATGTTGATACATTTTTTTAGCAAGATTGCGCTTACTGCCATCGCTTGATTGCTCATAAGCACGTGCCAGCCAATATTGCCACTGAGAAGATTTCTGAGTTTCTGCTTCCATTTGTGAGATGGCTTCAATCACATCATCCCAGCGGCTAAAACGAATGGCCGCTTTGGCATAATCTTCGGCTTCTTCATAGTTAAAATCATCATCTAAGCTGCTACGAAACCAATCCACCGCTTCAGAGCTAAAACCATCATCGGTGGTATAACCCATCCGCTCTACTCCAAGGATGCGATACGCATAACGGCGTGTTTCATCATTTAATAACCGCGATGAACGCTGATTGTCTTGTTTAATATCAAAGTCTACTTGCTGCGCCGCCTCGCGGTAGGACTTATTAGCGATGCGCCCGATAGCATATAAATATAAATATTGGTTGGCTTGACTGCTCGACTGCGTGCCAAAACGCCTGAGAAAAGCGTTTGGATTAAGTTGAATCTCGCTTAGCGCTGAATAAGGGATGGGCGTGCCAAGACGTGATGAGAGCGCCATGATGTCGCCAGTTTTACCTTTACGTAACATACGCTTTAGGCGTGCAGTCCGATCTTGATTGCTAATTAGCGGATTATTATTCATCTCAGTTGCCAGCTGTTCGCACAATGCTGGCTGCTTTAAAGTAGTCAGCCAAACGTCTGACTTTTCAGCCAATGCACGCATGGTATCGCCGCCATGATTGAACCCAAGCGCAATGGCGCAGCGCTCGCTACGATCCGGGTTGGTAATTAGGTTTGCCACTTGGCGTACTGATGCATAATCACCTGAGGCTGCCTTGGTTTCAGCAAAATCGGCCACTAATTTTTCTACCATCACCGTATTGGGATATTGACGAACAAACTGCGCGACTGCCGCTGAGCTTTGAGCATTCAAATCTAAATTCATACGCCAATAGGTTGGATACATGGCAAAGAGACCGCCACTCATTATCTGCTCATAGTTAAATAGCGCATTGACATCACCGCGACTGGCTGCTTGCGCGGCGGCGTTAAAGGAGTTAATACTAGTGTCCGGCTGATAGCCACCATAAGGAGCAGGCTGCGCACAGGCCACCTGCGATAATCCTAGGGCGCTTATCGCTGTCACCACACTAAAAGCACCAACTCGTAGTGAGTGTCTTTTTTCACGGGCCATACTCATACGATTAGACTGCTTTGCCATACTTGCTCTCTTTATTGACTCAATGTTTATTTAATGTCTATTCTTTATATATGTTCTTTCTAACATATTCTTAATAGCTATTTAACTTTTTAGCATCTAGAATTCGTACTATCTCTTTAATATTAATAGGTTTTTTGATATTTAGGCTTAGCGGGCGTGCCAAGCGACGCTTATCATACTATATTCTTTTAACTTGCCACCACTACTCTTACCATTTATCAATAAATACGACAGTACGGCGTAACACAAAGATGCTATAACTAGCAATCTGGTTAAAACCTGACCGTATTATCATGCTTTTATATCTATGAACGCTTAATAACTGCTAAAGAGAGGGTGATAAACGTTAGATAAGCAATTGATACTATTATCAATATTTTTTATAATTAACCCTAATGATGCACCGTTACTTTTCACATTAGCCAGCAATTATGATAAAATACGCCACCCATTACTGGCTTGCCGCCGCTATATTTTGTTTGCTAATCATGGACTTTCGCTTATGAGTGTTACTGTATTTAACCCCCGTATCAATGACGCTGCACTCGACTCAACGGTTTCAGCGCAAGTAAATACTGGTGCTATAAAAAAAGTCTTTATCGCCACCCAAGGCTGTCAGATGAATGTCTATGATTCTGACAAAATGCTGGATGTGCTCGGCGACTCACACGGTATGCAAGTCACGCATGATATCGATGAAGCTGATGTGTTACTCATGAATACTTGCTCTATCCGCGAAAAAGCGCAAGAAAAAGTATTCTCAGAACTGGGACGCTGGCGCAAACTCAAAGAGAAACGTCCAGACTTAGTGATTGGTGTCGGCGGCTGCGTGGCCTCGCAAGAAGGCGATAATATCCAGAAGCGCGCTCCTTATGTTGATATGGTATTTGGCCCACAAACCTTGCACCGTTTGCCGGAGCTGTATGACCAAACCAGCGAGCAGCGTGACATTGCACCCAAAAATCGCATTGGTACGATTGATATCTCCTTCCCTAGTATTGAGAAGTTCGACTTTTTACCAGAACCTCGCGTTGAAGGTTATAAAGCCTTTGTTTCAATTATGGAGGGTTGCTCAAAGTATTGCTCGTTTTGTGTGGTACCTTATACTCGCGGCGAAGAACTGTCGCGTCCGCTTGATGATGTGTTGGCTGAGATTGACAGCTTGGCCGCCCAAGGTGTTCGTGAAATCAATCTATTGGGTCAAAACGTCAATGGCTATCGCGGCGAAAAAGACGACGGCAGTATTTGCCGCTTTGCTGAGCTATTACATTATGTATCACACGTCGATGGTGTCGAGCGTATCCGTTATACCACTAGCCATCCGCTAGAGTTTACCGATGATATTATCGATGCTTATGCGCAATTACCAGAGCTGGTATCACATCTACATCTACCGGTACAAAGTGGCTCCAATGCGATATTGGCCGCGATGAAACGCAACCATACCATTGACGTTTATATCAATCAAATTAATAAGCTGCAGGCTATCCGTCCAGATATTCATTTATCGAGCGACTTTATTATCGGTTTCCCTGGTGAGACTGACGAGGACTTCCAGCAAACCTTGCAACTGGCGAAAGACTTGAACTTCGATCATTCTTATAGTTTTATTTATTCTAAACGTCCAGGCACGCCAGCAGCCGAGTTGCCGGATGATGTGAGCTTTACGACCAAAAAAGCACGTTTGGCTGAATTCCAAAAAGTGATTATAGACTCTACTCTGCAAAAATCTCATGACATGGTTGGTACCACTGCCCGCGTATTAGTCGAGCAAGTGGCCAACCGTCATCCGGATTGTTTAATTGGTACGGCGGACAACACACGTACGGTGATGTTCCCTTATAATCCTGAACAAATGGATGAGCTATTAGGAAAAATTGTCAGCGTTCGTATCACTGATTTTGTCAGCCCACATATGGTTAAAGGTGAGCTTGAGGCCATCTTATCTTAGGTTAATTTAAGTTTTGAAGTGCTATAACAATCAAAATAACAGCTATTAAAATTATAACCATCAAAACGCATAGCAATAAAAAAAGCCGTTCGCTAGATATAGAATAGTGAACGGCTTTTTTGTGGATGAATATTTTCCTTTATTTAATTCATGACTAATCCGATAACCAATCCGTCTGCCGTAGATTCTGCTTGGTCTCGCGGCGGCATTTTTTAAGGACGATATCGACATCTTCTTTTTCATGGATACGCCTTTTCTGAGCAGTGGATTTAGTGTCAAATAATTACGCAGTTTAGTTGTGCCTAGCAATTGGCTGCTAAGCGTAGACTCATTTTGCCGTTCTAACTGCCGCTCAATTTGTTTGGCTTGTTTAACGGTTTCTTTTAAGTTCATTGTTTTACCTATAATCTTTTTATTAATTTGTAGCTCTTAGTCTATTCAGGGTTTTAGCCTTTAATACACATGACCTGCTTTAGCGTATGCACCACTTCCACTAAGTCAGATTGATTGGCCATCACTTCATCGATGTCTTTGTACGCACCTGGAATCTCATCAAGAACGCTTTTGTCTTTACGACACTCAACGCCTTCAGTTTGGGATTTTAGCTCATCAACGGTAAAGGTTCGCCCCGCTTTACTGCGGCTCATACGTCGCCCTGCCCCATGTGAGCACGAGCAAAACGATTGACTGTCACCAAGACCGCGCACAATAAAGGATTTCACACCCATAGAACCAGGAATAATCCCCAACTCATCGGCATAGGCACTAATCGCGCCTTTACGGGTGACATAAACCTGCTCACCAAAATGTACTTCTTCATTGACATAGTTATGATGACAATTAATGGCTTCTTTAGTCAGCTGAAAACGCGGCAAGCCAGATTGCGGCGACTGCAACGCTTCGATAACCAAACGCATCATCTCGCGGCGATTTTCTAGCGCATAGTCTTGCGCCCATTCAACGGCTTCAATATAGTCGTCAAAGCTATCAGAGCCTTCGGCGAAATAGGCTAAATCACGGTCAGGCACATGACCAAAGCGCGATTGACGCTCTTTTTTAGCCAAACTAATAAAGTAGCGACCAATACAATTGCCAATACCGCGACTGCCTGAATGCAGCATCACCCAGACATCATTGTTCTCATCTAAGCACAGCTCGATAAAGTGATTGCCACCGCCCAATGTTCCTAATTGCTTTGCCCAAGTATGCTCAAAGCCTTTGAGCATTTTTAGTAGACCGGGATGCTTATCAGTGATGGGCTGTAGACGCTTAGCAAGCGGGTCAAGGGTCGACATTTTAATCTGAATTTGCTTATGCATATTAAAGCCGACCGGTACTTGCTGCTCGACCACGTGCCTTAGATTCCTTAAACTATCGGGCAAGTCGCCAGCACTTAATGACAAGCGCACTGCATTCATCCCGCAACCGATATCAACACCGACTGCCGCTGGAATAATAGCCGACTTAGTAGGAATCACGCTGCCCACTGTCGCGCCAATGCCGACATGCACATCAGGCATCACTGCAATATGGGAGTGCACAAATTCTAGCTGCGCCAAATTGCGCAATTGTTGCAATGCTCCTTGATCGATATCAGTGGTGTAAATCTTGATTGGCACACCATTTTTGCCATTTTCATTTAAGGTTAATTGAATACTCATTAATTATTACTCATTTATAATTTTTATTAAATATTTTGTTATCGTGCTTCGTTATCATACTATAAATTTATACTTATTAGTTTTAGACGACATCAATCC
>NZ_CAJHBT010000011.1 GCF_904846675.1 Psychrobacter urativorans
CGTCATACACCATTCCTAAACGGCTATCGTCCACAGTTCTACTTCCGTACCACTGACGTCACTGGCGCAATCCAATTGCAAGACGGTACTGAAATGGTTATGCCTGGTGATAACGTTGAGATGGGTGTAGAGCTTATCCACCCAATCGCTATGGACAAAGGTCTTCGCTTCGCAATTCGTGAAGGCGGCCGTACAGTAGGCGCTGGTGTTGTTGCTAGCGTTAGCGTTTAATACTGAATGTAGTATTTAAACCGTTAGTTAAAAAGCTGCTCTCTTTATTGAGGGTGGCTTTTTTTATTGGCTGAAGAAAAGTGTTAGGGTAATTGCATTAAACTTACTATTAATAATTGACACTAAGATGAGCTATATTTAAAGAACAACAATAAAGGACAGCTAAATGTTAATTATAAAACAGCTATCAACTCATGCAACTGGATATAACCAAGCTCTGCAACAAGTCGCTGATATTGAAACTAGCGTTCAGCCGCATGATGTGTGGAATTATCAGGTACTGAGTGAATTACTTGCGCAAGATAGCATTCATCATTTGTCAGTTGTTTATAGTAATAGTGATGTGACAGGCCGCACTAATAATAAGATAGTCGGATATTGTTTATATCAGATAGTGTTTGAGCAAGCAGAAATCCTGCGGATTGGCACCCACCCACATTATCAGCGTCAAGGTACTGCCTCGCAGCTGTTCATAGCGTTAAATAAAGAAATGGAAGCTAACAAAGTTAATAGTTTGCTATTAGAAGTACGGGCAGACAATGTCCCGGCAATAGCACTATATGAGAAGCAAGGATTTGTCATTATTCATCGACGCAAAGGCTACTATCAGCAGCCACAACAACCAGCGATTGATGCTTTAATTATGCAGCGTAGCTATTCAATAGAATAATAAAAAGATTAACAGAATAATAAAAAGTACTCAGTTAGCGCGGTGCTAAAAAAGAATCAAGATTACTGCTGACGTAGTCTTACTGTCAATATAGTTTTTATGGTAGCAGGGGTGATATTTGATTTTTGCAGTCTTTAACAGTGTGCTTATAGCTACTGTCTGTTTTCATACGTTCGAGGGTAGCAACGCGCTCGGTGAGCAGCTCGACCATACGATTAATATTGGCCTGTTGTTTTTTGACTTGTTCTAACTTTTGCTGAGTTATAATGAGCTGTTCATTAAGGTCAAGGTGCCCATCGTAGTAGTCATTGAGGCTGTCTTTTATTTCGGTGAGGGTAAAGCCGATGGCCTGCGCGCTTTTTATCAGCTCAATACGTTCGATACATTCGGGATGGAATTCGGTATATAGGCGTGATCCCGCTTGGCGCTTACGCGATTTGAGTAGCCCTAACTGATCGTAATGGCGTACCGTATCCTTGGTGGTATTGGCCCGTGTTGCCAGCGTTCCAATCAGTAAAAACGATTTATCAGGCACCATAAAATAACTCCGTAAGAATAATGTCTATTTAAAGACCATCTAAAAAGTAATGGCAGAGCTTAATAAAACTAAGTAGCATTACCATATCAATTCTGACTCTATGTTATGAGCTGCCATGGCTGTGAGCTATCTAGCATGGCAACGGCTAATGGCTGATAAGAGTCAGGTTGCCACTTTACTGAACGACCGGTAATTAAGGTATCTAATTGAGCTAAAAAATCACTACGCGGCAAGGTTACTGCACCTAAGCTCATCAAATGCTCATTCGGCAGTTGACAATCTACCAGTGCGATACCGCTTTGATCACATAAGCGCATGAGACCCCAAAATGCCAGTTTTGAGGCATTTGCGGCACGATAAAACATGGACTCACCAAAATAGATGTTACCTATTTTTAGACCATATAAGCCCCCAATCAGCTGACCATCATTATCCCAAACTTCAACACTATGGGCAAAGCCGTAAGCATGCAGCTCGGTATAAGCGTCAATCATTTCCTCATGTATCCAAGTATGCTCACCCTCAGGCAAGCCATCGCTGCGCGGCAGACTACAAGCGTGTATGACCTCGTCAAACGCTTGGTTGAGCGTTAATTGCCAACGCTCACGCTTTGCTTGGCGGCGGAGTGATTTGCTTGGCTGATAATCAGACGGTACCATCACACAGCGCGGCTCAGGGCACCACCATGCAATAGGCTCATCTTCATTAAACCAGGGGAACAATCCTTGCGCATAAGCAGAAATTAGCGTGTAAGGTGCGAGGTCGCCACCTATCGCTACTATGCCAACGCCATCGGGATCAACATCAGTAGGATTGGGGAAGTTATAACGCCCAAGACTTTTTAAGGTCTCAGGCGTGATATGTATGGTGTCAAAAGAATGCGTATCAGTGCCGCTAGTAGCCGTTTGTGCGGCTGCATTGTGAGCGGCTTGAGCAGAATGGCTCATTTACACTTCTTTATCGGCAGTCAAAGTTGAAGCATAGGTATGGTCGCGAGCAGTTGTTTCGCCGATAGCGTCCAGATATTTTTCGGCGTCAAGCGCTGCCATACAACCGGTACCGGCTGAAGTAATTGCTTGACGATAAACATGATCGGCAACGTCACCAGCTGCAAATACACCTTCAATACTGGTTTGAGTAGCCTTGCCATTAAGGCCGCTATTAACGACGATATAACCATCATTCATATCTAATTGACCGTCAAATAGTGCAGTATTGGGTTTGTGACCAATGGCGACGAACATACCAAAGACGTCTAACTGCTTGGTGCTGCCATCGCCAGTAGATTTAATGACCACGCCATTGACGCCCATGTCATCACCGACCACTTCTTCGACGCTGTGATTCCATTCGATTTTAACGTTACCGTTTTTAGCTTTTTCAAACAGTTTATCTTGTAGGATCTTTTCAGAGCGTAAGCTATCGCGGCGATGTACTAAAGTCACTTCGGCAGCGATGTTAGACAAATACAAAGCTTCTTCAACGGCGGTATTACCACCGCCGATGACCGCTACTTTTTGATCTTTATAAAAGAAACCATCACAAGTAGCACAAGCGGATACACCTAGGCCTTTGAACCTTTCTTCTGATTCTAGTCCCAAATACTGGGCAGAGGCACCCGTTGAGATAATCAAGGCGTCGCAAGTATAGCTGCCATTGTTGCCTTCTAATTTAAAAGGACGCTCGCTAAGATCTACAGTGTTGACGTGGTCGTAGACCAATTCAGTACCAAAACGTTCAGCATGGGCTTTCATACGATCCATTAGTGCAGGACCGGTTAAGTCATGAGCGTCGCCCGGCCAGTTATCGACTTCGGTAGTGGTGGTGAGCTGTCCGCCCACTTCTAAACCGGTTACCATAACAGGCTTTAGGTTGGCACGCGCAGCATAAACGGCGGCGGCATAACCCGCAGGGCCTGAGCCTAGAATGATTAGTTTTTCGTGGCGTGGATTATTATCAAGGTTAGTAGATGCAGTGCTCATGGATATTCCTTATTAAGGTCAAAATTTAGTTAACTAAGACATTGTGTTAAAAATAAAATAAAATGAGTAGAAATTAAAGATATTCGAATTATTATAAATGCTGGATGATACTAACATATGGCTAGTGAGTAAAAAGTGCAAGTTTGCTAACATAAACATGGGTATCATTAGAACTAAAGTACGGCAAGCAGCACCTAAATGTACTCAAGTTGTCATATATCATTGGGGAGGCTAGTCCTATTTTCAAACCTATTATCTAATATTAGCGTTATTCTTAAAATTATTAATGGTTGTTTAATCACTGATGAGTGCTTATAGTCCTCTTTTACTGCTATTTTTATTAATAACAGGGTCGCCACTTAAGCTAGGTATTTGTTATTATAGGAGGTTATGCTGTACGCAACAGAGACAGCCGGCTATGTCATAATAGACACTTCGCTACCCAAATTTAAATGAGTAATTTATGTCAGTATGATTAGGCTTAATCATGCGTTGGCAACAACTTTGTATTGATAATTTAGTGTTAATAATGAGGCAGATCTTACGTGATATCAGCACCGCTTATTGAGTATTTAAAAAAAGGGATATTTACCATCCTAGGGCTAATGTTAGCAGTCTATTTGTTTGTGATATTGCTTACTTATACCGGTAATGATCCTAGCTGGTCACACATTAGCAGTGATATGACGACCGTTAATAATACTGGCGGTGCAATGGGTGCGTGGTTATCCGATTTACTTTACAGTTTTTTTGGTTTTGGCGCGTGGTGGCTGCTGATATTTTTGGTATACGAATCTATCTTAATATGGTGGGATAATAAGCCGACGTTCTGGATATTGCGGCTGGTCGCTTATGTGTTTTTGATACTGAGTGCCAGCGCCTTATTTGCGCAAATACTGGCTTTAATTCAGCATGTCACAGATCCAGTAACGACAGGGCTTACGGGCCTTGCTGGCGGTATTGTTGGTACTGAATTACAAGCACGTTTAGCGCACTTGTTAACGCAGTGGGGCAGTGTATTGTTTTTGACCGTATTCGCAATTATTACGGCAACTTTTGCCTTTAATATCCATTGGCTTGCGCTTTATAACAGATTAACTAACTTGGCGTGGCTCGGTTCTGGGTTGCAAGATGAGGGTAATTTAGATAAAGCATCTAGTAATGAGCAACAAAATATCAATAAACGCTCACACGCTAAAGAATCCATCATCAGTAAAATTACGGAAAAGAAACCCGATTATGGGCAATTACCACTCGAGTTACAACCTGCTGGCCATGCTCATAGCAATGAAGCCCCAGATAATAGTGGTCGATTTAGTGGCGTGTTATCAGATTTTTTAGTCAAGTCAGGATTGGGCGCTAGCGTTAAAGCCTCCTTGGCTGCGGAAGCGGCGAACAATACCGTTAATAGTACAATTAAAAATACGGCTAATAACAGTGCTATGAATGACCGCGTGCAGCCTGCACCAGTAACACCAAGCAATAATACGGTTGATACTGCCAATACTAACGCTATTAATACGAGCAATCACAATCTTACCTCTGAACCTACTGTTCATTCTAGCGCTACAACTGCACGTAAAGTTGAGCCGAGCTTTGCATGGAATGATGCAGATACTGTTCATGATTTATTGGCAAATGACTTAACCATTGAACAGAAAGCTGCTTATGATTACGCAAATATTGAGCCTGTACATACAGTGTCACCCACAGTTACGAATACGCAAACAGCTAAAACTACTGCTGCCCATAAAGAGAGTTTCAATAAAGAAAGTGCCAACTCGTCAACAGCAAACGTTGATGAATTAGCGGATGCGTGGTTAGCAGAACATGGCTCAGCTGCAGTATCAACACCAATATCAGAAGCGCCATCAGTATTGGTAGACAATGTGGCACATAACTCGACAGCTCAACCCGTGCAAGAAACGCCAATGGAGCCTATTGAGAGTTCATCTACTGAGAAAGATGAGCCGTTAGATATTTTCGAACAAATGGTGTCTGGAACATCTGTTTTTGAAACGATAAGAGCTCCCAAAGCGCTTACTCCTGAGACGTCTGTTCCTGAAAAATCTGCTTCTGCTACCGTCGCAGAAGTTGCAGCTATAGTAGACCCTGTGGCAGATATGTCTCCAACCAATACGCCGCCTACCAATCCAAAAGTAGCACCAACAGCGGTTGCCGGTACTACTACTGCTACTGATACTACAAATGCAACTATTGAAACGGTAGTAGCGCGTAAACCAACTATGAGTTTTGCCGTGCCAGAGGGCGACACCAGTAATCATATTGCTGATATGATGCCTGAGGACGATACCAGAGCTGACCATGGATTACACGCACCAACTATGCCTGAAATTCACGATGATGCTGCTTTTTCTCAGCGTTCACGCTCGATGCAAACCGCTGAATACCGCGCTCATCTAACGCCCGTTCCCGAAATATCTATTCTCGATAAGCCCGACCCTAATCGCCAGCCCAGCTATACCGTCGCTGAGCTTGAGCAATTATCAGAGCTGTTAGAGATTAAACTGCAAGAGTTCAATGTTAAGGCGCAAGTGGTCAATGCTATTCCGGGACCGGTAGTCACGCGTTTTGAAGTTGAGCTTGCGGCTGGCGTTAAAGCCAGCAAGGTGACCGGCATTTCACGTGATTTGGCGCGCTCCCTATCTATGGCGTCTTTACGGGTGGTCGAAGTCATTCCGGGTAAGCCTTATATAGGCATTGAAGTCCCTAATAAACAGCGAGAAATGGTGCGCTTAATTGAGCTACTAAATACCGAAAAATATAAAGATTCCGAATCTCAAATTAGCATGGCCATGGGTAAAGACATCGGTGGTAAGCCAATCATTACTGACCTTGCGCGCGCGCCGCATATGCTGGTTGCCGGAACTACTGGTTCTGGTAAATCAGTATTGGTCAACGCCATGCTGTTGTCGATGCTACTCAAATATACGCCTAATGAGTTGCGACTTATCTTGATTGATCCCAAGCAGCTGGAGCTTGCCAACTATAATGATATTCCGCATTTACTGACCCCAGTGGTCACGGATATGACTGAAGCAGCCAGCAGCCTGTCATGGTGCGTGGCAGAAATGGAGCGTCGTTATCAGCTGATGAGTTTACTCAAAGTACGGAAGCTCAGTGATTTCAATAAAAAAGTCATTGCTGCTGAAAAGTCCGGCACGCCGATGTTAGATCCACTATGGCGTCCTAATGACAATGTGAGTATCAGCCAAGCACCGAAGCTCAAAACGCTGCCGATGATTGTGATTGTTGCTGACGAATTTGCTGATATGATTATGCAAGTAGGCAAACAAGCCGAAGAGCTTATTACTCGTCTGGCACAAAAATCGCGGGCGGCAGGGATTCACTTAATTCTTGCGACCCAGCGTCCATCGGTCGATGTGATTACGGGTTTGATTAAAGCCAATATTCCAGTGCGCGCCGCCTTGCGGGTTAACTCAAAAGTCGACTCGCGCACGATTTTGGATAGTGGCGGTGCCGAAGATATGCTAGGTAATGGTGATATGCTATTCTTAGGCCCAGGACAGATTGAGCCAGATCGTGTCCACGGCGCTTATGTGAGTGATGAGGAGGTCAACAGCGTTTGTGACGCGTGGCGCGAGCGCGGTGCCCCTGATTATATTGATAATATGGCTGGCAACTTCGAATTATCTAGTCCCGGTGGTAGTACTGGCAGTCCCTCTGGTGAAGATGATGAGCTTTATAATGATGCGGTCGGCTTTATTATGGAGACACGCAAAGTCTCGGCCTCTAGTATCCAGCGTAAATTTAGTATCGGTTATAACCGAGCAGCGCGCATTGTGGATTCGATGGAGGACGCTGGACTGGTCAGCCCCATGGGTAAAAGTGGTAAGCGTGAGCTGTTAATGTAGGCGTTAATAAGTTTGATTAAGTAAAAAAAGACGAGCTACGAAAGTAGCTCGTCTTTTTTATTTGATTGCGCTATAAACCTCATATCAAGAATTATTTGTAAGATGTCTGGCAGTCAGTCTAGTAACTCAATATACTCAATAAAAGCTTAATTTTAAAGGAGGACGAATTATGTTTAAAGAATATACCCAATATGACGCGCTAGGATTGGCAGCGTTAGTAAACTCGGGACAAGTTAGCGCAAAAGAGTTGTTAGACGCTGCCGTTGATACCGCCAATCGACTCAACCCAAAACTTAACACCATTATTCATCGCTTTGATGAGCGTGCCTATCAAGCGGTGCAGGCAGGATTACCAACGGGGGCATTTACTGGTGTGCCGTACCTTTTAAAGGATCTATCATTTTATTTTGAGGGTGAGCCGCTAACGATGGGTAGTCGCAGCGTCAATGTTGTGAATACGTATGATAGTGAAATCGTCAAACGCATGAAAGCGACGGGGGTCAATACTTTTGGTAAGACCAATACTCCTGAGTTTGGATTAATTATTACCACTGAACCCAAAGCGCATGGCGCGGCACACAATCCGTTTAAAAAAGGCTATAGTACGGGTGGCTCATCCGGTGGTAGTGCGGCGGCAGTGGCAAGCGGTATCGTACCGATGGCGGGAGCAGGTGATGGTGGCGGCTCGATACGCTTTCCAGCAGCTTGGTGCGGCGCGTTTGGACTAAAACCAAGTCGTGGTCGCAATCCTTTAGGGCCAGCATTTGGCGAAGGCTGGGATGGCGCGATTGCAGATCATGTCATCACCCGTAGCGTGTGTGATAGTGCAGCCATGCTCGATGCGACTAGCGGCGCGGAAATCGGTGCACCTTATGTCATCGCACCGCCCGATGGAACCTTTTTGCAAGCAGCGATGCGCGCGCCACGGCCACTGACCATTGCGCTACATCAACAGCCGTTGGTCGCTAATACGGTAGTGGATAAAGAAGTCTTAGCCGTCCTTGAACAAACTGCCGCGCAATTAGAGGCGATGGGCCATCGCGTTATTCCCGCTGAGCCTAATATTAATATCGAGAAGTTCTGGCATGACTTTTTAGTTGTTATCTGCGCGCATACCGCCTTTACTATTGATAATGTTGAGCGCAGTTTTGGCTCAAAGCACATAAAAAACCTTGAACCGCAAACCTATAATATGGCGATGATTGGGCGGTCATTGTCTGCGGTAGATTTGGTATATGCCAAACAGGGCTGGCATGACAGCCAATATCAAACGGGCAAGCTGCTTGCGCAATATGATATGATTTTGTGCCCGACAGTACCTACCCCTGCGGTGAAACATGGCGTCTTGCCGCCGAGCCGAACGGAGGAGATGCTGATGCGTAGTGCTGGGGTGCTTAATAAAGGCTTTGATATGGGCAAGTATGCCTTTAGTTCAGGAACTATTGAAAAGCTTAGCGCACCTGTGTTCAGTAAAATGGCCTTTACGCTATTAGGGAATGTCACCGGACTACCCGCGATGTCAGTACCAGTAGGTATGAGTAAAAAAGGCTTGCCAATTGGTATGCAACTGATTGGGCGCATGAATGATGAGGCAACTTTGCTTAGCTTAGCAGGAGAGATGGAGCGCGCTGGATTGTTTACCAAACCAGCTTTTGATAAATAATAGAAGTCACAAGAGTGATTTAATTTTATGATTGTTAAATATAATTATTCTACTTTAAAAAGGATGTGGTGTGGCTAAGAGAAATTTCCGAAGCCTCTGGAGTGGCAACGCCGCACAGCAAGCAAGAAAATTACTCTTAGCCTTACGAGTTTAATTACTGTATCTATTTCCTTTAGTTTTAATTATAAGGCTAATCAAAACGATAAATATCCATCCCTAGGCTATGATGCGCCATACTTTCATGGACGACAGAGACTCGTTGACCGGCCCCCAAGGCAAAAAATAGCGGTAATAAGTGCTCATCGCTCGGATGGATATTTTGATAATCAGGATATTGCTGCCAATCTAAAGCGGCAGGAATATCTGTTTTGAGCTGTTGTAATAGCCACAATTTAAAGTCTTTTGCACTCTCATCAACACTATCTGCCTGCCAGCGCAAAGCTTTTAGGTTATGAGTAATATTTCCTGAGCCAATAATTAATATTTGCTGATCACGTAACTGCGCCAGCTGTGCGCCCAATTGGTAGCAGGCATTACTGTCATAATGCTGCGGCAAGGATACTTGCACAATAGGCACATCCGCTTGCGGATATAAATGCCGCAGTGGCGCCCAAACCCCATGATCACAGACGCGTAGTGGATTGACACTACAAGCAATACCACGTGCACTAAGTTGCTGCGCTAATGATTCAGCAAGCGCAGCGTGACCGTCTACTGGATATTGGATTCGATGTAGCTTGGCATCAAAGCCCGAAAAGTCATGCCAAGTTTTGGGCTTGGGATTACTACTGATTTCAAGCTTAGACGATAACCAATGGGCGGACATGATGATAATGGCGCGTGGCTTGGGTAGGTTATGACCTATTCGTGCCAAGGCGCTGGTGGTTGCAGACTGTTCAATAGCCAGCGTCGGCGCTCCATGTGAGATAAAAATTGCTGGCAAGCGTGCGGCATTGCTCTGTCCAGCAGGCGCGTCTGCCCAAGCCACTGCCGCCGTAATGGGCGTAGTAGGGTCAGTATCATCGCGGTGTTGTCCGTGATGGTTGGGATAATTAGCGGGGCTTTTTTTAACAGGTTTTGGATAGCTCATGTGCCATTCATTAGGGCGCGCCGCCGTTTTTCAATCTGTTGTATCAATCATATTTGACGCTTATCCGTTTTTTGATTGTCTGTCTAAGTATCATTGGTTTACTATTACTAATTACCACGGTGATAAGGATGGTTGTTATTAATACTCATCGCCCGATATAACTGCTCCATTAATACCACGCGTACTAATGGGTGCGGTAAGGTTAGCGCTGACAAGGACCATTTCATATCTGCATTATCGAGTACCTCTTTTGAGACCCCATCCGCACCGCCAATCACTAGCGCAATATCGTCCCCTTGCTGCATCGCATCTGCTAGCTTATCTGCCAAGCCTTCTGTCGATAGCATCTTACCTTTAACATCCAATACCCATAGCTGCTCGTGGCCAGCAGTAGCATGAGCGGCTAATATTGCCTGACCTTCTTGTTCGCGGTACTGCGCTAAATTAGCTTCAGAAGGGTTTTTAGCACGCTTAGCCGCAGCAAGTTCAACGATTTCGGTGCTAAGCATCGGTTGGATACGTTTGTAGTATTCATCAAAACCGCTCTGTACCCAATTAGGCATTTTATTACCAACGGTTAACAGTCGTGCTTTCATTGCTATTGATCCTTTGTCTTTGACGATTTTTAATATTTTTAATCTTTTAGCACTAGATGTATTTGGTTTGTCAGTTCCTCCGCTTAACGCATTAGCGGTAGTAGGGTTTCAGAGACCACATTAGCTTGGGCGTTATCATTTTTGGTAATAATAGTGAGTTTGGCATCGGACTCAAAAATAATCGCCTCAATCTCACTTAAACGGCTGATACCTTCGGAGCGCATTGCACATTCTAGCTCTTGATGCGTCAGACGCTCGGCGTGCATGGCATCCGGTAAATACTCACCTTGATAAAACACAATACGCGGCTCAGATAAGATGACACTATTAAATTGTGGGGAGATAGCAGCGTATTTGGTCACCAAGAACTGTAATAAGTACAGCACCACGATAGACGCACCGCCTTCGATGAAGGGGATGTCTTCGAGCAATATTATACTTGCGCCCAACGAGCCAATCATTACCGTCACAATCCAATCGAAGTTATTGAGCTGCGAGGTAGAGCGCTTGCCGGAAACTTTGGTAGTGACGACGACTAGGATATATACCATCGCTGCCGTTATTACAATCCGTCCAAGCTTGTCTATATTGTCAAAAAATAACATATCCATAGTACTGTTTCCCAATAATAAAGTTGCGCAATTGATAGATACCTTTGAAACTTACTGCCTAAAGTCAGCAGCGTAACGGATTTTGTGAACTAAGGATGCAAAAAGTTTGTAGTATGTTTTGGCTAGGGCTGAACATTGTGAGGCTATGAAGCTTTTATTTAGGGGCAAGCAAGCGGTTAAAGGCCCAAATGCCTATGCGCGAACTGACCAAAGTAAGCACCAATATCATGACCAGCGCACTGAGTAGCGGTAACGGCTGCTGCACTGTCATCTCAATTAATACCTCACGATCGATGGCATCAAAGAGCAATAACCAGAGACCCAAGAAGTAAGTGGCGGTCAGTAACCAGACGACAGCGACACTGCCTATCGTCAAACGGTTCATCTCGCTGCGGTTTAGGACCCGACGTTGACGCTTGATGAATTTATGTACCGCGATATAAGCACCGACCAAAATAGATAACACAGTCACCAACTGTGAGCTTAGTGCCACTTTGGTTTGAATCATCATAAATACGGCGCTGGCAAGAATATAACCGATCGCAAAAAAGCCTACGTACCGCGTTACGGTTGTTTTTAGCAGCGGTTTGGCACCTTTCAATGGCGCATTGTGTTTACTAAGTTTAGGTGTCGTACGTAGCATAATCTTACCTATAAAAGGGTGGGTCATCATTTAGCATATTGATTTATTTTATAAGCTTAAAATGGTTAATACAGTGAAATAAATCGATATTAAAAACGGTATATTATTGCTGCGCGGTCCAGTCCAGCATGGCGTCCAATACCGGTCTTGCAGTATAAGAGTTTAAGCTTTGCTCGGTATTAATCAGTCCGACCACGGTATAGTCTTGACCTGATTGGCCTTTGACATAACCTGCCATCGAGGTGACATTATCCAACGTACCGGTTTTTATCCATGCACGCCCAATAGCAGAGGATTCTGGCAAGCGCTTGCTATGAGCAGAAATTGTGCCACTCACCCCAGCGATACCCAGCGAGTCGACATAAGCGCCAAAGCTTGGGTGGCTATAAGCGTAAGTTAATAACTCGCTTAAGTTCGCTGCGCTAATGGTACAGTCACGGCACAGCCCTGAACCATTGGTCAAATACGGCGGCCGGGTAGTCAGATGCGTCTGCCACCACTGGTTAATACTTTGTAGTGCAGTTGGATAATCAGTCGATTTTGGTGTACCAAATTGATAAAGGCTGGTCGCGCCTTTTGTATTGGAATCTGCTATATTGGTTTTATTATAAGCACTTATTGATAATGCCACTTGCTCCGTCATCACATTGTTAGAGAAGTGGTTAATATCATAAATTTGTTGAGTCAAATTAAGAGACGGATAACTGACAATCGGTAGCGCCGACACAGACAATGCCGCTAAACCGAGCTTAGGGTATGTATTTTTGCCAGTTTTTTTATAAGAGTTATGAGGGTTATAAGGCGTCTCTTGTGCAATGACTTGACCGCTTAGCGTATTGCCCATCTGTTGCCATTTTGCGGCAACTGCACGCGCGGCAAAGTCTTTAGCGTCAGGATAAGCGATATAAAATACATGCTCCCCGCAGCCATCTGGTAGATTAGCATTGAGGACTAATTTATCCGTTTGCCACTGCGGCGAGAGGCTATATCTAGCTTGCGAACAAGGGGCTGCACGAGTATTCACCACACTAGGCAATTGATAATTTGCCAGCTGCGGGGTGTATGTCAGCTGCGCTTGTTCATTATCTAGTGGATAACTTTGAATGCCTATGCTACTAAAGTTGACCAAAAAACCATCTGGACTGGCGTTGTAAGGACGTAGTGGCGCGTTATCAAAAGCAGAAGGATCTTTGCTAACATTTTTAAAGACAGCACTATCGACGATAATATCACCATCAATATGACGGATGCCTGTTTTTTGTACTTGATAAAGCAATTGCTGCAGACGCTGATGAGTCATTTTTGGGTCGCCACTTCCCTGAATAATCAGATCACCATGCAGACGGTGACCAATGATAATGCCCGAATGATAGACCCGCGTGTGCCAAACAAAGTCAGCGCCTAAAGTATCAAGGGCAATAAAACTGGGCACAAGTTTCATGGTGCTGGCAGGTGTGCGCGCTACATTAGGTTGATGGTTAACTAGGGGCTGGTGGATTTTCAGAGGGCCTATCGTGGGTGTTATAGTTAGGGTATCAGTCGCGCCAAAACCATCATTCTTTTGAGCCTTATTTCGGCTATTATTTTCATTATTACTAACAGTGTCAGGCTTTGATACAGGTTTACTGGGTAATACGGTAGGGGTGTTCTCTAGGCTTTGGTAGGTATAAGCATCATCGGTATAATTATGTAGCGCCCGTTCTTGCTGGACGATTTCTTGCTTGCTGACAGTGATAGGAGCGGTTTGGTTGGCTACGCTTTTTTTATTAGCATCATCGCTGTCAATAACTTGTACTATCTGCGGTAGACGACTGGCATTTTTAGTACCGACTGGAGTAATAATAATACTGATATTAGCGGCGCTCAAATCGGCGCGATTAAGAGCAGTTTGAATTTCTTTCGGCAATGCGGCTTGTACACCGATTGGTATTACAATTTGTACTAAAAGTGCAGATGCAATCAGCAGCTTAAGTTTCAAGCGCTTGGGCAGTGGTCTATGAGAGTGACCTAATAGCCGCGCCTTTACAGAAAGCATTACTGTATTACCGCTTAACAAGCGATAGTGATGAGGTTTAAAAATGGGGGGCATGAGTAATATATTGTCAGGTGGCAAAAACCGCCTATAGTAACATGAGTTGCTATTTTCGCGTAGAAACTAAACATCAGCGCACATGCAAAAAAGCCATTGCCGTCATTACTGCGTCATTATAAGCATCATGAGTACCCAGTTCAGGGATATTGTAATGCGCTAAGATGTTGGTTAAATGCTGCGACTGGTTGAGAATACCTTGCGTGCGGTCGCCCATTCGCCGACTGTATAAATGGCGCACATCGATTACTTTATTAGGGAGCGATGTACCCATATAGCGCTTGACCAAAGGATTCAAAAACGCGGTATCAATCTGCGGACAGAACCCAACTATTGGACGATTATTAATAAAGGGCAGCAGTAACGCCAGCATCTCATCATAGCTGATACCGTGCTCAACATCGGCAGTACGCAGCCCATGAATGACAATCGTATCGCGGTCGGGCATCACCGGTGGCCTGCAAACTAAATGTAGACCATTACCAGTATCGATAGTATTGCCATTCACATGGATGGCTGCTACCGACAGTAGATGATGCTTGCGCGGATTCAGTCCGGTCATCTCACAATCGATCGCTACCCACTGTCCAGCCGTTGGCGGCTCAAACATGGATGCCAGCTCAGGACGCTGTAATTGCGTCTTTTGCCATGAGGAGGATAATTGTTTAAGCCAGCTCATGAGTCACTCCATAAGACGTGTTATAAAATATCCTAACCCACTTATGAGTCATCTACGGCACCTCTAACTGATAGTGTTGCCGCAACTGTGCTTTAAAGCTCTTGACCACTGCCAAGCATTCTTTTAAGACGTCACGCTCAAGCGCCGACAAGGTAGTAGGGTCAACTTGATGCGCATATTTGTCGGCTGTGGATAGAGCTACGGCCAAGCGCTGCGCCATAAAAAACTCTAACGCTTCACCTAAAGTATCGGCACGTTCTTGGGTTAAGACTTGTATTTGTACGAGGGCTTTTAGCCGGTCTTTGGTACTGGGAACTTGCAAAATATCATTCTCTAGCGCTAATGCGCGGATGCCGTGGACTAATGGAAAAAGCCCTGCTTTTTTGAGGTCGATATCATCTGAGCTGGGCTTACCTAACAGTGGTACAAACTTTTGCCACCACTGATTTACCTCACCGAACTGTAAGGCCGCCCGTGCAAACTGACGGACAAACATAGGATCCGAGCGCTGATGGGCGGTTTTTAAATGCTCACGGATATGGGTCAATAGTGTCTTATCACCGCAAACGTACTCACCGTCCAATATTGCCGATAGATAAATACTGTGCATGGGATCGGTGTTCCTAAACCATAAGCTAATTTGTGCTTTGAATGGCTTAAGCGGCTGCCGCCACATGGGATTGGTCATCATAATATTGCCATCACATAACGGATAGCCAAGGATTGCCAAATGGTTATTAAAAGTATCTGCAGACTCTGCCAAATCCGGATGCGAAAAGCCATCTCTGATAATAAGGGCATTATCTTGATCCGTACGCATAATTTGCTCGCCGCGACCTTCTGAGCCCATCACAATCACACAAGTGTTTTTCACTACCTCGTCTGGTACGATAAGTTGCCATAACTTGGTAAAAACTTGCGCGTTCAGTGTTTGCACCATGCGGCTAACAATACCAATCTTGACGCCATTTTGCTGTTGTGCGCGGATATAACGACCAATCAGCTCCACCGCTGTATGTAAGCTAGTGAGATCTTTTGCTTGCTCAATTTCGATACTAATCAGTTGCGAGTGATGACCGATATGGGCGAGCATATCGCTTTGCCCCAAGATACCTACGACTTTACCATCCGCATCGATAACGGGCAGCCGATGAATACGGTAGCGGGTCATAGTCAACATCGCATCACCGATTTCGTCATCCGCATCAATAGTATGTAAGTTAAAGCTGGCGTAGTGCTGGCAGGTGGTGGTGGCAGGGTCTTGCTGCTCGCTAACGGCGCGACAAATATCGGAATCGGTCAGAATACCCAGCGCGCGGTCTGAGCTTAGTGCTTCTGATAAATGACCTGTAGGACGCACCAAAACATGCTTAAGACCCGCCTCAGTCATAGTATGCGCCGCATGGTGTAAGCTGCTGTCAGCATCAATGATGTGTACTGGTAATAAGGTAGCATCAGTCACGGGCTGGAGCATAATTTGCTGTACTTCTTGCTGGGCGGTATAGCTCGTTGAACCCGGCCTCAATGCTTGAACTTGCCCGCTGCGCCGCTGTGCCAAAGCCTTTAAACGCTCCGGTAGCTTATCGGATAATAATTGCCGTATTAGATAATTTTGGGCGCTAATTTTATTCATCGCCGCGCCATCAACTTGTAATAATAACGTATCTTCGTCAGCGCGATATTGATAGCTAGACTGCTGGGTATTTGTTGAGTCATCATCTTGCGCTTCGGGCAGACGGCGACTGTCAAACCAATCATTACTATTGAGCTGGTCGGAATCCTTACCGCCTAGATAAAAGGCGACGAACTCACCATTGAGGGTTTGCTCAATTTGCCCTTTTAATACCACAAAAAAATATTGTAAATCATCAGTCGGCAAGGTTTCATTGGTAGCAAGATAGCGTACTTGGGTGTGTTTTTTGAGGCTTTGACGCTCAGCGAGACTTAAGACGTCGAATGGCGGCTGGGTAAAATCAAGATGGGGCATGGCATCATCCTTGATGGCTGTAGCAATATCCTTTTACTATAGCATTATTTAAGGGCTCATAGCATTAACGATGTCAGGGATATTTTTTATGCTTTGATTTCACCTAGCTATTTAGCAATTCACGGATACGGCTGATGGCTTCGCGGCTTTCTTCCACGCTAGCGACGAGAGCGATGCGTACATAGCCTTGTCCGGGATTGCGACCGTTAACTTCCCGTGATAAATAACGACCTGCTAACGCATGGATATTAGCCTGCTCATACAGCGCTTTGACAAAGATTTCATCATCACAGTCGAACTGCTCAGGAACTTTCACCCAAAAGTAAAATCCCGCCTCTGGCATTCGTAAACCTAACAATGTACCTAACTCAGCCATCCATAGCGTAAATTTCTCTTGATATAACGCTCGATTTTGTGCCACATGCTTCTCATCTTGCCACGCCGCAATAGAGGCAAGTTGATGTGGAATGGGCATCGCGCAGCCTTGATAGGTGCGGTATCGTAGGTATGATTGTAGGACAGAGGCGTCCCCCGCGATAAAGCCTGAGCGTAAGCCCGGTAGGTTTGAGCGTTTCGATAACGAATGAAACACCACGCAGTTCTTAAAGCTATCACGGCCAAGGGTAGCGCAGGCTTGTAATAAGCCAATCGGCGGCTCATCAAAATATAATTCGCTATAACACTCGTCGCTGGCAAGGATAAAACCATAGGTATCTGATAGGCGAATAAGAAATTCCCAATCATCCATTGTCATTACCGAACCGGTTGGATTGTTCGGACTACAGATAAATAACAGCTGCGTTTGCGCCCAAACGTCATGGGGCACAGCGCGGTAGTCGCCCTTAAAATCATTATCTAAAGTACAGGGCACAAAGTACGGCGTCGCCTGTGCTAGTATGGCTGCGCCTTCATAGATTTGATAAAACGGATTGGGCATCACCACTGTCGGCTTGTTATTCTGATGGGTCGTAGATAGTTGCTCAGTGGTTTTACCATGATTTACTACGGCTTGTACAAAGCTAAAAATGGCCTCACGGGTACCCATTACTGGCAATACTTCCTTATTGGCATCGACATGATGCAGAAAAAAGCGCCTCTCTAGCCAATGAGCGATGGTTTGGCGCAGCTCAAAAGTGCCATTAGTGGTGGGATAACGACATAATTTGTCCAAATTTTCTTGCAAGACGTCCAGCACAAAGGCGGGTGGCGCATGTTTTGGCTCACCAATGCCAAGCTTAATCTCAGAGTAGGTATGGGCTGGCGTACAATCGGCAAGTAAGGTTGCCATCTTAGCGAAAGGATAAGGGTGGAGCTGAGCTAGGTTGTGATTCATAATTAGGTTAACTATACTAAGTGAAAGTAAGGAGTGGTAACAATAAGTGACATTGCGTAATTATAATAAAACAGAATATAATACAGCAATAACGAAAAATTACATTTAAGCAGTGTAGCATTTCTCTTGTTTTTTGTCCTTTTCTTCTTACGCAGGTATTTATATTGAGGAATGCTCTTAATTTATACATATGGATATGCGGATATACGCTGCCATAAATCGAGTTAACCTTGGCTCAATTTTATCCGAAATAGCGTCAGTGGCTGTTTAACACAAGACGTCTAAAGCTAAATATTTAATACTAAATTCTCTGTGTATATGCGGCCAATATCATATCTGTAGTGTAGATTCGTGCCCACTTATTATTAACTATCAATAATTGCCTTATAACTGATAACCATAAATACAATGACCGTTGTGCATTACAGCGTTTTATTATGAGGATGACTGACTGATATGCCTATTTTCTCCAATGATAGTGAGCAGCGTACGGAATTTTATAAAGAGTTGCAACGTCGCGAGCAGCAATGGTGGCAAGCCCGTCAGCGTCTTATTATGCTCAAAGAGCGGCAGATTTTTTGGTTTGGGGATAACAGTCTCATTATGTGGCTGCTTTGGCAACTGGTCAGTTATGTGGTGGTAGCTATTGTGCTGATGTTAGTTAGCAAACTGATCGGTGTGCAGTGGTACCTATGGCAGTACATGGCGGTGTTTGGGATACAAACGCTGATTTTTATCGTATTGTTTGCTGCTAAAGGCCGGCTGGCCAATCATCTACAAAATAGTATTGTCAAAGCAGATTTGGCACGTGAACAAGCGCTGAACGAAATGGTTATCTTAGCTAATGACAGCATTTTTCCTGATATTCATTCGCATACCCCCATCTCGCTACAGCAAATTCATGAGCGTTATGAGGCGCAGTTACGTCTAGCAAGCTTGCAGTGTCTATTACAAAAAGAGATTGAGGCCGGACGACTGTTGTTAGCACAGCATGAAATAGAGGCGAGAGTTTTACCACCAGAGCTTGCTGACGATGAGCTGCTACCTCACGCCGGTCGTATGATATATAAAAGTGTGATTTAAATTTTTATAGTTTAAGCACAGCTATTTAACTATAACTGCTGTCTGTACGTATACTGAGACTGGTGGTGAGTGCCGCCTTCAGGGTCTCAAGCCTCAAAGTCGATAGCGGTTTATCCTGTTGGTCACTGATATAAAACATATCTTCTGCGCGCTCGCCTAAAGTGGTAATGCGCGCCGCATGAACTTCAATCTTCTGTTGCAAAAATACTTGACCGACTCGCGCTAATAACCCTGGTTGGTCAAGTGTTTGCAGGCTCATGATATGCTGATCTGAGGCTTCATTGAACTCAAAACTAATAATGGTAGGCACTTCAAAATGCCTGAGATGACGCGGAATGCGCTTATGCGTAAGCTTCGGCGTCGTTGGGTTTTTAAAGGCATCAACCAGCCGCTGTTTTAGCTCTTGTTGGCTGTCCTCATCGGCCAATAATGTGCCACTATGATCTAACAATACATAAGAATCTAGGGCAAAGTCGCGAGTTGCTGTGATGATACGCGCATCTAAAACGTCCAAATTCATTTGATCAAATACCGCCATCGTTACCGCAAATAAATTAGTCTGATTTTGAGTGTAAACAAAGACCTGTACTGCATCAAGTGCCAGCTCCCGATGCTCGCGCAGGACAATAAGTGGCGTACTCTCAGCGTTAGAGGCGTGGCCAATCGGCGGATGGTTTAGAATGGCTTCAGTATGCCACAAGACGTCTTCAGCAATCTCTTTTAAGAAGTATTCATCACCTAAATCATCCCACAATTGCAGCACCTCCTCGCGATCCATATGCTGATTGTCAACATTATCCAGCAGGGTCAATGCTTGTTTACGAGTGGCACTGATCATATCGTGGCGATTGGTTGGGGCATCAATATCCGCGCGTAAGATACGCCGCGTTTGCGCATACAACTGTTTCATTAGGGTTGCCCGCCAGCTGTTCCAAAGCTGTGGATTGGTAGCATTCATATCAGCAACGGTTAATACATACAAATGATTAAGATGGGTGACATTGCCTACTAAATTTGCAAAATGAGTCACAACCTCAGGGTCGGAGATGTCTTTTTTCTGCGCAGTCTTCGACATTAAAAGATGGTGGCGGGTCAGCCACCCGACTAACTGCGCATCGGCGCTACTCATACCATGAGTAAGACAAAACTCAATGGCTTCCGTCTCCCCAAGCTGATTATGATTGCCGCCGCGACCTTTGGCAATATCATGGAACATGGCAGCCAACACTAAAATTTCTTTGCGTTCAATACGCTGAAAAATAGCGCTGACTAATGGAAAATCTTCATAATATTGCGCATCAGTAAAGCGGTGCAATATTCGAATCAAAAATAGCGTATGTGCGTCGACAGTATAACGATGAAATAAGTCGAATTGCATAAGACCGGTGACTTGCGCAAAAGCAGGAATATAATTGCCCAATACCCCGTAGCGATTCATCGCACGCAGACGTTGAAACAAATAATTTTGTTCTTTTAAATTGGCCAAAAATAATGCTTGATGCTCAGGGTTATCACGATAAGTTTGATCAATACCGCGAGCCGCAACCTTTAGGGCGCGTAGCGTTCGGGTGCGTACTTTTTTGATGCCATATTGCCCCATTAATAAAAACATCTCTAAAATAGTCTCAGGATGCTGGGCAAAAACCCGATGATGAGCGATGGCAATCTGATCGCCAATTTGATTAAAGTGCGCATTCAGCGGCCGCTTGGTCGGACGCTCATTATCCGGCAGACTCGGCTCTATAATGGTTTCATAGTAATGGTTGGTCAGCATCTCAGACAGCGTCGATATCTGCATGGCGCAGCGATAATAATCACGCATAAAGCGCTCTACCGCCGCATTGGGTATATCATCTGGCTGAGTTTCGTAACCCATGCGTTGGGCTATTTCGCGCTGATAATCGAATAACAGCTTGTTTTCATTGCGTCCGGTTAGTTCATGTAAATAATGGCGTATTTGCCATAAGTAGCTTTCGGCGAAGTTTAGCTCATCGAATTCTTTTTCGGTCAAAAATCCTTGCTGTACCAAGTCATAAAGCTTTCCGACACGAAAATAACGCTTCGTCACCCAACCAATGATATGAATATCGCGCAGACCGCCAGGTGCCGTTTTAATATTAGGTTCAAGATTAAATTCTGTGGCATTGTGTTGAATATAACGTGCCTTGGCCTCAGCAATCTTAGCCTCAAAAAAGTCGCGCTGTGACCAGAGCTTATTGACGATTCCATCAGGAATGTTTTGTAATACTTCATTACCAATTAATAAGCGCGTCTCTAATAAGGTACTGGCAACCGTATGATTTTGGGCCGCTGCCAAGCAATCATCGATACTGCGCACTGCTAACGCCGGCTCCAAACCAATATCCCACAGCATCGCTACTAAGCTATCAATCTTGGCGCTAACTTCTACTGCAATATCATTTGGTGCCAGCAACAAAATATCGACATCTGAATATAGCGATAGTTCCCCGCGACCATAACCACCCGTCGCGAACAGCGCTAAATCCGTTTTGTCCAACTCAAACCAATTGAATAATGCGATAAGCAATTCATCAATTGCACAAGCACGTGCCGCTACCAATTGGCGAATATTGACCCCGCGCTCAAGCGCCCGACTGATATCGTCATTAATCTGTATCAGCCACTGCGGAAGCCCAAATAGTGATTTTTCCGTGGCGGAGGTGGCATCCAAATCCGTAGTGTTCGAACCCTGTCTTGCAGGTAAAGTCGGCAGCGGTGTAAGATAAATGGAGGCGACATCGCATGTGAACATGTGTGTTATCCGATTAAGAGTTTAAAATATGGGTAGTAAGAAACATGGCTACTAAAAAACACGAGTCATAAAACAAAGGCAATAAAAAGACCGCCTAAGCGATCTTTCATAATTTTACTGGGTTAAGAAGCTTAAGTCTTCTTCAGGACGAGTGGTAAATACCTCACAGCCATTGTCAGTCACGACCATCGTATGTTCCCACTGCGCCGACAGCTTACGGTCTTTAGTAATTGCCGTCCATTCATCCGGTAGAATTTTGGTCTGCCATTTGCCCTCATTAATCATCGGTTCAATAGTAAATGTCATTCCGGTCTTCAGCTCAAAGCCTGTACCTTTTTTGCCATAATGCATGACTTGGGGCTCATGATGGAACTCATTACTGATGCCATGACCACAGAACTCACGCACAATGCTAAAGCGCTCAGGCTCGACCACTTCTTGAATAGCTGCGCCGATATCGCCCAAGCGTACGCCATCTTTTACCACTTTCATGCCCGCATATAGGGCATCTTGCGCCACTTTACAGATACGCTTCGCCATGATGGAGCCATTACCGACGATCCACATTTTGGAGGTATCGCCGTAGTAGCCATCTTTAATTACCGTCACGTCAATATTGATAATATCACCATCTTTTAGGATTTTATTCTCAGTGGGGATACCGTGGCAGACTACGTGATTGACTGAGGTGCAGATGGATTTAGGAAAGCCGTTATAATTCAGTGGCGCGGGGATAGCGTCTTGCACATTGACGATATAATCATGGGCGATTTGGTTTAACGCTTCGGTGCTAATGCCTACTTTGACATGCTCATCTAACATGACCAGTAAATCGCTGGCAAGTTTACCGGCGACACGCATTTTTGCTATAGCTTCAGGGGACTGGATGAGGGCTTGTTTAATCATTATTATCTTACTTATAGTTATGAAATTAATGTGACTAAATTATATCATAAATGAGCCAGTGTCGGTTTTAAGGCATTTTGCTTGTTTGTAAAACTATCTTGCTAAAATAACATTCATTTTTAAATCACAATTGGCAGGTAACAATTAACAGGCAACAGCAAGCCAATAAACAGTTAGCAGTTAATGTCATAACTGGCAATAGATAGTAGCAAAAGGTCTATACGCTGGAACAATATTTTATTAAAGCTTATACATAATCCTGCATGACAGTCATAGTCTAACAAGCCATAATGGATTCACCGTTTAGGCAAAAATAATAAAAATAGCGACAACAAAAAAAATGATAATAATAAAAAATTAGCGGTAATGAGTAGAAGCGATAAAAAAAGAAATAAGAATAAAATAGAATAATAAATAAAAATACTCATGATCGTAATCATCATAGCAACATAACTCGTATACAATGAGCTGTGCGTGACTTTGAGTTAAGCATTTTGAGTAAACTAACATAATAATTTGATTTAACCCTTCTAGGAGTTTATATGAAAAACATGACTAAAGTAATGATGGCAGGCGTATTAGCAGTAGGTACATTAGCTGCCGGTTGCCAAACTACTCCAAGCGTTACCGCGCCAACCACTCAGCAAATCACTACTGATAAATTAGAAGCCTATAACTGGCAGCTCGTTGATGCTGAGCGCACCAATGGTCAGCAAGTCAGCCAACTGTTCTTTAATCCGTCAAAACCTTTAACTTTGAACTTCATGAGTGTTAATGGTGAACATCGCGTTTCTTATATGAACACTTGTAACAACATGGGTGCTCAATACCAAGTGGTTAATGGCAATGTCCAAATTCAGAACAGCCTTAGCACTATGATGGCCTGCCCTGAGCCACAAGCTAGCTTTGATACGGCTACCTTAGCTACCGTACAAGGTAAATATAGCTTGAGCAAAAACGCAAAAAATACGCCTATCTTGACGATTACTAATGCCAATCAAGTAGCGCATTTCCAAGCGGTTAACAAATAGTTGTTAAGTAGTTATCAATAACTAAAAGTAATTAACTGTAGATAAATTCTAACAATAATAAAAACAGTAGAATTTTCAAACTGTTATAAAAAAGCCTCACTATTATGTAGTGGGGCTTTTTTTAACAAGTTTTTATCAAATTTCCGTTAAAAAAATTGTCATAGATTAAGCTACACTAAAGCCATTATTATTGGACTTTATTTTATGCATCATTCAACGACTAACCTGTCTCCTATAAAAAGTATGAGAAACACAGCAGTGCTTGCCACATTGGCCACAATCATCAGCGTATTAACAGGCTGTCAAACGTTAACCATGGCTACCAACCAGACCGTCAATAATAGCCCTGCTATTAATCCGCTGACAGCGCAGATGCCAAGCAGTGACCGCCTTGGGCGCATTGCTTATGTAGAGGAACAAGGTTTTGGCGCGGCAAAAATATCCTCGCTATATACCATTCGCCCCGATGGTAACGATAGGCAACTGATTGAGCAGCTGAATGGTTATATCTATTCGCCAGCGTGGTCAGTGGATGGGAAATTATTGGCTTATAGTAAGCAAGCATTGCGTGAGCAACCAAAGATTTATATTTATGATCGGCGTAATCAAAGCCGTAATCTGGTCGTAAATACCAATGGCAGCAATTTATCAGCGACGTTTTCACCCGATGGACAAAAGCTACTCTATAGCTCAACGGTTGGCGGTAATGCTGATATCTATGAGCTACATTTAAACAAAGGCACCACCACTCAGTTAATTGAGCTACCGAGTACTGAGGTGCAGCCAAGTTACGCGCCGGATGGCAAAAGCTTCGTCTATGTCAGTGATAAAAATCGCGCGGGTCGTCCGCGCATCTATCGCTATAAATTTGCGACCAATAGCAACTCGCAAATTGCCACGGGCGGCTATGCTGCTAGCCCGCAACTGAGTCCCGATGGTAGGCGCATGGGCTATCTAAATGGTCGGCAAGCCGCAGTTATGACTTTAGGTAGCGGACAAGTGATAAACTTGGCAGAGACCGGACTTGATGAGCCAGCACGGTTATCCCCAAGTGGCAGCTATGCGCTATATCCTATGCAAAGTGGGCAAAGTAGCGGGCAAAAAAGCAGCAGTTTAGTAATACGTTCATTAGTAGGTGGAACCAGTTACACTATCAGCAATAAGACAGGTGGACTAGCGCGATCGCCAGTGTGGGGGCGTTAATCTTGAAGGTTTAAGACTAGTACTAAGTGACCCATTTATCAAATAACTTATGTTTTAAACAACGTAGTGAGAAAAGTATGGCGCACAAGAAAAAGAATGTACGGAAAAAAGAATGTCCTGTCTGCCAGCGAGAGTTTAGCTGGAGTAAAAAGTTGGATAAAAATTGGGAAAGCATGGTCTATTGCTCAGACCAGTGTCGCCGGATTAAGAAGTATGAGAGTGTAGAACATCAGCAATGAGAGGGAGAGGGTTAAAAGCAAACTTACCGCAAAAAAATCTGTCCCGTTTGCCAGCGCCCATTCAGTTGGCGTAAGAAGTGGGAAAAGGATTGGGATCAGGTCGTTTATTGTTCTGATAAGTGTCGGCGGGTAAAAACGGGCGAATAAAATACAAAGACGCTAATCTTCCTCAGGCTTAGATATTAGATATACAGCTACATGATAAATGCCGTCATTAACAAAGAGTCAATATCACAAATAATTATACAGGGACAATCATGAACTCAAGACCGACTTTAAAACTGACAAGTATCAAAAGAATCTATGAAAATAAGGTCTTGCCTGTATTAATAGATAAGGTCTGTGCATTAGAAACTGTTAGCAGACAAAGAGAGCTTATTGTACCAAAGGCCAGTGGCGTAGTTCTAGAGGTTGGTGTTGGCAGTGGGCTTAATGCTGAATTTTATAACAAACAGAGAGTCAAGCGAGTGATAGGGGTTGACCCGCACATACATCCATTGGCACAAGAACGGTTTGATACAGCAGGTATTGAGTTGGTTTCTAAGCCGTTGTCTGCCGAAACGCTACCCTTTGAGGATAATAGCGTTGATAGTGTCGTGATGACTTTTACCTTATGTTCTATACCTAATCCTATCCAAGCGTTAAGTGAAATTAAAAGAGTTCTGAAACCTTTTGGTAAGTTGTATTATGCTGAGCACGGCTTAGCGCCGAAGCCCAAATCAGTGGGTAAAATACAACAAATTATTACCCCTGTATGGAAGACTGTATCAGGAGGCTGTCATCTTGATAGGGATATTGAAAAGCTTATAGCACAAGCTGGTTTTGAGGTGTCGGGTAACCAAGGATTTACGCAGGGGGTAAATGTTGTTGGTTATCACTATTGGGGGGAGGCGACTGTTGCTGTTAGCAAGTCGTCATGAACTCGACTCTCTTTTTAGATTGAAACTATCCAAATCAAAGTTTGGCAGAGATGGCAGGTTGTCCAAACTTACTAGTCCACAGGCATCTAAACTATCAGAATAAATATTATAGGGCATAAAAAAATCTGCCCCGTCTGCCAGCGCCCATTCAGCTGGCGCAAGAAATGGGAAAAGGATTGGGAACAAGTGATTTATTGTTCTGAGAAGTGTCTGTGCAATAAGAGTGAGAGTAATGATAAGTAGTTAAATTAAGTATTTATCATAGTAAGGTAGAAAGCTAAGATATCCACATCAGAATGACTAAAATCAAAAGTAACATGGTAAAATATTAAAACTAACAGCATATATTTAATTTGGATAAATAATGAGTAATATAGCCACCATTTTAAAAGATTCGCAATACAATCTCACTCAATTTAAGCAAGAACAGATTGAAGAGCTTGAAAGTAGAATATTTGATAAAACACAAAGAAATGGTACTAAACCATATGTTGAATGCTTAGTTCGTAAAAAAGATATACGTATAACGCCAGAAGAGATCGTTCGACAGTTGTATCTATTGACGTTGAATCAAGAGTTCGGCTATCCATATGAGCGTATGCAGGTAGAGTACCCTGTAGCATTTGGACGACAAACAAAGCGTGCAGATATCGTTATCTTTGATAAAGACCATACTACCTCTGTTTATATTATGGTAGAGATGAAAAAGCCTAAGCTTAAAGATGGTAAAGATCAGCTTAAGTCTTATTGTCATGCAACCGGTGCGCCAATTGGAGTATGGACAAATGGTGAATCAATCTCGTTTTATAATCGCCGTGATCCAAACTACTTTAAAGACATCCCTCGCATTCCACAGGTTCATGAAACGTTACCAGATGTTTTAACAGAGCGCTGGACGATTGAGACTCTAATACAAGAGGATAAATTGGTCAATGAGCGTAAATCGCTCAAAGATATTATCTTAGAAATGGAAGATGAGGTGTTAGCGAACGCTGGGGTTGATGTCTTCGAAGAATTATTTCAACTTATTTTTACCAAGCTATACGATGAGATGGAAAGTACCCGCAATAAAATTCGTCATCTTGAATTCCGTAACTATGGTGAGACAGAGACTCAGCTCAAAGAAAAGATTCAAAATTTATTCGATGAAGCAAAAAGTAAATGGGAAGGGGTATTTAGTACCAGTGCTAAGATTACGCTGGCACCATCACATCTAGCGATTTGTATTTCTTCACTTGAGCAAGTTAAGTTATTCAATTCTAACCTTGATGTCGTTGATGAGGCTTTTGAATATTTAATCAATAAATCTAGTAAAGGGGAAAAGGGACAATACTTCACGCCTCGCTATGTCATTGATATGTGTGTCAAAATGCTTGATCCAAAACCTGAAGAGACGATAATTGATACGGCAGCTGGCAGCTGCGGCTTCCCTGTTCATTCTATATTCCATGTATGGGAAAAGCAGCTTAAAGCAAGAGGGCTAGAAGCTAGTCATCTCTTTACTGCTGAAGAGCGTTTCCCTGAGCAGTTAGACTATGTGACCGATAAGGTCTTTGCTATCGACTTCGATGAAAAAGCGGTTCGAGTGGCTCGTACCTTGAATCTCATCGCAGGAGATGGGCAGACTAACGTTCTACATCTTAATACGTTGGACTATGAACGTTGGAGCGATAAAACGGAAGATGAAGACTGGCGAGATATTTATCATGAAGGTTGGAAGCGACTAAGAAAGCTGAGAGCAACTAAAAATCAAGATCGAGATTTTATTTTTGATGTTTTGATGGCGAACCCTCCATTCGCAGGCGATATTAAAGAAAGTCGTATATTATCAAAGTATGAGCTAGGGCATAAAACAGATGGTAAGCAGCAATCTAAAGTTGGCCGAGATATCTTATTTATAGAACGTAATCTAGACTTTTTGAAGCCTGGCGGTCGTATGGCCGTCGTTTTACCTCAAGGTCGTTTTAATAACTCTAGTGATAAACATATTAGAGAGTTTATTGCAGGTCGTTGCCGAATATTGTCAGTAGTCGGATTACATGGCAATGTATTCAAGCCTCATACAGGCACTAAAACAAGTGTGCTCTTGGTACAAAAGTGGAATGATGATCCACAAAAGGGAGTGTTATGTCCCAAGATTGAGGATTACCCAATATTTTTCGCTACTATGCAGGAACCTAGTAAGGATAGTGGAGGTGAGAAAATATTCGTCAAAAAATCAGACTACCCTCAAGCTAATACAATCAATATGGACGCTAGTGAAGATGGCGTAGCTGAAGTTGTTAATACTTATAACAGTGGGGCAGAAGGTTTAGATGACTATTTACTAGACAACCACGGGCATTTAATTGTTAAACATGATTTGTTTAACCATGATGGACTAACTCAAGATGGCATCGCTGAAGCCTTCGTTGAGTTTGCTAAGAAGGAGAAACTGTCTTTTGTGGGAAAGAGCTAAGCCCTTTTGATGAAGCAAAATACCAAGCTTTGTTAGAGGGGTTAGAGATCAGTGAGATTGGTTTTTCAATAGTATCAGAAGGTATTTTAAGGTTAGAGTCTGAGTTCTATACTATAGAGACGTTTGAATCTAATAATTACTATTTAGGTGAAAATATTATTGATAATGCTGAGTATAATTCTATTTATGGTATGAATAGTGAAGGTAGGGGATACTTAGCATTAAGAATGAACGAGTTTGATACTATATTTACTGGACAGCCAGAACAGTTTGCGCATAATTTTACTGAAATTGACTTTGAGAAACATAGACTAAGAAAAAATGATATTTTAATATGTCGAACTAACGGCAACCCTAATTTAGTCGGGAAGTCTGCATTAGTGGCAAAAGATTATCCTTTCGTTTATGAGTCGCATCTGTTTAAAATACGTCCTATTCAAGATAAGATTAGCTCAGCAGCATTGATAGTATTCTTAAATTGCAAGTATGGAAAAGCTGAACTAAAAAAGTTTTCTATGCAGGGTAATCAATCTAATTTTAGTCTTGCTAAATTTAGAGAAATTAGAGTACCTAAGCTTGAAGGTTTTTTTAATAAAAAAATTGAGAATATAGTTTATACTGCTTTTAATAAACTAAATGACTCTCAAGATAAATATTTTAAATCTGAGGAGTTATTACTAATAGAATTAGGATTATCTGGTTTTAGTTCAAATCAACAAAGCATTAATATTAAGTCTATAAAAAATAGTTTTTTAAAAACAGGTAGATTAGATGCTGAGTATTACCAACCTAAATATGACGAGATAATTGAACAAGTTAAGTCAGCACCTCATGATAAATTAAAGAATTTGGCATACGTTCAAAAATCGATTGAGCCTGGTTCAGAGGCTTATCAAGAGACAGGAACACCTTTTTATAGAGTATCTAACTTAACTAAGTTTGGATTGATTCAACCTGATATACATCTCGACGAATATAAATATAGTGACACTATCCGTCCTAAGAAAGATACTATCCTATTGAGTAAAGATGGCACAGTAGGAATGGCATATAAAGTAGCTAAAGATATTGATGGTATTACTTCAGGAGCAGTATTACATCTTAATATTAAAGATGAAGCTAAAGTTTTGCCTGATTATCTTACTTTAGTTTTGAATTCTATAGTGGTGCAGCTACAGGCTGAGCGAGACGCTGGAGGTTCAATTATCCAGCATTGGAAACCATCGGAAATTGAAGAAGTAGTTATCCCTTTGTTAGATATTAATGTTCAGCAGAAAATTGCTGAATTAATCCAACAAAGCTTTCATCTCAAGGCAGAAAGTGAGCAGTTATTGGAAGATGCTAAAAAGCTAGTTGAGTATGCTATTGAAAATGGTGAAGGTAAGGCTCTAGTGAATTATAAGCTAGGTTTGATAGAGTAATAGGATATTAGATAGTATGGCTAATGGTTATGTGGAAAACGTTGAAAAGTGGAAAACTTTAACGGATATAGATTATTTTACTTATTTCATTAAGGCTTGGATATCATTTAATGCTTGGTATAAAAATCAGTATGTAGGTATCAATAGTGATAGAGAAGCTATTAATAAGATTAAAAA
This sequence comes from Psychrobacter urativorans, assembly GCF_904846675.1. Classification (GTDB taxonomy): domain Bacteria; phylum Pseudomonadota; class Gammaproteobacteria; order Pseudomonadales; family Moraxellaceae; genus Psychrobacter; species Psychrobacter urativorans_B. Next base: position 30,220 of record NZ_CAJHBT010000011.1, read on the forward strand.
TGAGAGTAATAGTATTAGAAACAAGGCTATCGGTCTTCTTGGTTCGGAAAACGAACAAGCTACATTATTCAAAGCTTCGTTTGCTTCGCTTCATAAAAGTCTAATGGAATTAGCCGTCCATAATGGAGGAGAGAGATTATATTTTGAAAAATTTATGTGCGAAGTGGATAGAAGTAATTTAATACAAAGCTTTCGAAATAATAAAATAGAATACTTCGTTAAAATTGAAATGACTAGAAATGACTTTGGTAGCATCCTAGTAACTATCAAAAACTCTAATAATTTAACTATTCTTAACTACACTAGCAGAACATATGATATTAATGACTTTTCTAGAAAAAGTGCTTACTTAAGCTTATCAAGTAAGCAAAAAGAACAAATTACCCATGCTTTTAATGAAGCAAATCCTTTTAAATATGAGTCTCTACTAACAAATGATATTGACAATTGCTTAGAGATAGGGTTATACAAATTTATCGACGATAAGGAAAAGGTCTTTAAATGCTTGATAGAAATAATATATGGTCTTAGAAATGCTCTTTTTCATGGCGAAATTGTACCCAATAAGGATCATAGAAAAGTGTACGAACATGCATACCATGTGTTAAAGATACTTTTAGATAGCTTAGATTAGAAGATAATCATATGTATTACCTTCTAAAAATATTATTTTGGTGAATTGCTGTTTTTATAGAAGAAGAGCTATCTACAATTAATAATATTCCGTAGATTTATATGTATGTTTTTTTAAAGTTAACATATTAAGAGTGCCGAGACTTATAATCTCAGCACCCTTTTTAAGTAAATATTTCCTACAAATTCGGATTCAACCACTTCTCAGCCGTTTTCATATCCCAGCCTTTACGCTCAGCATAGCTCTCTAACTGCTCCATGCTGATTTTACCGACGTTAAAGTAGACACTTTCAGGATGCGAGTAATAGAATCCGCTAACGGATGAGGCAGGCCACATCGCATAGCTTTCGGTCAAGATGGTACCGATAGCATCGCCGGTGCCAATCCATTCGAATAATTTGCCTTTTTCAGTATGTTCAGGACAGGCAGGGTAGCCAGGAGCAGGGCGGATACCGACGTATTTTTCTTTAATCAGCTCCTCATTACTCAAGCCTTCATCAGACAGATAGCCCCAATACTCAGTACGGATACGCTTATGCAGATGCTCAGCAAAGGCTTCCGCTAAGCGGTCAGACAAGGCTTGTACCATGATAGCGTTATAGTCATCACCGTTGTTTTTATACGCTTCAGCGACTGCTTCCGTACCTGCTATTGAGACGGTAAAGCCGCCAAGATAATCGGTATGGGTTTCCGATGGCGAGATAAAGTCCGCCAAGCTATAGTTGGGCTTGCCGCTGGCCTTATCGCTTTGTTGACGCAGATGCTCGAATTGATAGACTGGCGTACCGCCCTGTTGTGGGTCATTATCATAAACGGTAACCGTATCCGCGCCGGTACGTCTTGCTGGGGCGATTTTAAACACGCCTTTGGCAACAATTAATTTCTCATCAATCAGTTTTCTGAGCATGTCTTCGGCGTTCTGAAACAAGTCGCGTGCCGCTTCGCCAACCACGTCATCTTGTAAGATTTTGGGGTATTTGCCCGCCAGTCCCCAAGAGATAAAGAACGGTGTCCAGTCAATAAAAGGGATTAATTTATCTATTGGGTAATCATCAAATATCACTTGGCCTTGCTCGTTAGGAGTGGGCGGCACGTAGTTATCCCAATCATCCTTAAAGCCAATTTTGATAGATTGAGCATACGATAGCTGGGCGGCTTTGGGTTGGCGTTTGGCCAAGCGTTCACGTACCTTGATGTATTCTGCGCGAGTTTCATCAACCAAACCTTGACGATGCTCTTTGGATAATAATTTAGTGACCACGCCGACTGCGCGTGAGGCATCCGCCACATAGATGACGCCGTTGTTTTGATATTGTGGTTCGACTTTGACCGCGGTATGCGCTTTAGAAGTCGTTGCACCGCCGATCATCAGTGGTAAGGTTATGCCGCGCTCTTGCATTTGCTTGGCGACATAGACCATCTCATCAAGGCTGGGCGTGATTAACCCAGATAACCCAATGATATCGACCTTTTCGGCAAGTGCGGTATCAAGGATTTTTTCACAGGGTACCATCACGCCCATATCGACGATGTCATAACCGTTACAACCTAGTACCACCCCGACGATATTTTTACCAATGTCATGGACGTCGCCTTTGACCGTCGCCATCAGGATTTTACCTTTGGTTTCACCTTCTACTTTTTCCGCTTCAATGTACGGGTTAAGCCATGCGACCGATTGTTTCATAACGCGCGCGGACTTCACTACTTGCGGTAAGAACATTTTACCAGAACCAAATAAATCACCGACGATATTCATGCCATCCATCAGTGGCCCTTCGATAACTTCCAATGGACGCGGGTATTTCTCCCACGCTTCTTTGGTATCGGCTTCAATGAAGGTGGTAATACCTTTGACTAAGGCATGGGCAATACGTTCTTCAACCGTGCCTTCACGCCATGTTAAATCGACCGTGCTGTCTTTTTTCTTGCCGCCATTCTGATAATTCTCAGCGATGGTCATCAGGCGTTCAGTGGCATCTTGTCCGGTCTCGCCTTGATTACGGTTGAACATCACATCTTCGATGGCATCGCGTGCTTCTTTAGGGATGTCATCATACAGCTCAAGCATGGCGGGGTTGACGATACCCATGGTTAGGCCGTTTTGTATCGTGTGATAGAGGAAAACGGAGTTAATGGCTTCACGGATCGGGTTACCACGGAAGCTGAAGGAGACGTTAGAGATACCGCCCGATACCATCGCATTAGGCAGGTTATCGGTAATCCAGCGCGTGGCATTGATAAAGTCTGCGCCGTAGTTATTGTGTTCAGTGATACCAGTGGCGACCGCAAAAACGTTGGGGTCAAAGATAATGTCTTCCGATGGGAACCCCACGTCATTGACCAGTACGTCATAGCTACGCTTAGAGATTTGAGTTTTACGCTCGAAGGTGTCGGCCTGTCCGTCTTCATCAAAGGCCATAACGATAATGGCGGCACCGTAGCGCATACATAACTTGGCGCGCTCAACGAACTCATCGTGACCTTCTTTTAAGGAGATGGAGTTGACGATACATTTGCCTTGGGTACGCTTGAGGCCTTCTTCGATGATGTCCCATTTAGAGGAGTCCAGCATCAAAGGAACACGGCTGATATCAGGCTCACCGGATACCAAATTGACGAAGTGAATCATCGCCTGCTTGGAGTCCAGCATGCCCTCGTCCATATTGATATCGACGACTTGCGCGCCGCCTTCAACTTGGTCACGGGCAACATCAAGCGCTTCGGTATAGGCTTCAGTTTTGATTAAACGTAAGAATTTCTTAGAACCGGTCACGTTGGTACGTTCCCCGACGTTCACAAACAAGCTTTCAGGGGTGATAGTAAAAGGTTCAAGTCCAGACAAGCGGCAGGCAGGTGGAATCTCAGGAATCACCCGCGGTGGGAACTTGGCGACCATATTGGAGATTTGGCGGATGTGCTCAGGCGTAGTACCACAGCAACCACCGACGATATTTAAGATACCCGCTTTGGCAAAGCCTTCTAACAGCGCGGTGGTCTGTTCAGGAGTTTCGTCATATTCACCAAACTCATTGGGCAAACCAGCGTTAGGATGCGCGGACACATACATATTGGCAATGTTCGATAGGGTTTGAATGTGCGGTCTGAGCGCATCCGCGCCTAGCGCACAGTTAAAGCCCACAGAGAGTGGTTTGGCATGGCGAATGGAGTTATAAAACGCTTCAGCCGTTTGTCCTGAAAGGGTTCGGCCTGAGGCATCAGTAATGGTACCCGATATCATAATTGGCAGCTCAAAGCCGATATCATCAAACACCCCCGTCACTGCAAAAATCGCTGCTTTGGCATTGAGCGTATCAAAGATAGTCTCAATTAAGATGATATCAACGCCGCCTTCCATTAACGCTAATGTCGCCTCCCGGTAATTGAGCACCAATTCATCAAAGGTAATATTACGAAATGCAGGGTCATTGACATCTGGGGACAGGGAACAGGTGCGTGATGTTGGCCCCAAGACTCCAGCCACAAAGCGTGGCTTCTCAGGCATCTTAGCCGTAAACTCGTCAGCTACTTCACGGGCAATTCTCGCGGCTTCCCTATTCAGCTCAGGCACTAGATATTGCATATCGTAGTCTGACATCGACAAGCGTGTGCCATTAAAGCTGTTGGTCTCGATGATATCTGCACCAGCGGCAAGGTGGTCGGTATGAATCTCCTTCACCATATGCGGTTGCGACAGCACTAATAAGTCGTTATTACCGCGCACATCTTGGTTGATATCGGCAAAACGCTCGCCGCGATAGTCGGCCTCCTCCAACTTATAGTTCTGAATATGAGTTCCCATCGCCCCATCTAACATCAAAATTCGCGATGCCATCTGTTCGGTGATACGCGCGCGCGCGGTAAGCTGCTGTGCTTTATAGGGAAATAGCACTGGCGGCGTCAGTATAAAATCATCAGCGGCAGGGGAAGTTGCAGCAGGGGTATTATCATCTTGGGGAGAAGTTATCGAGGTCATAGGAACACTACTTATGTCGTCAGTTTTATAAAATAGGAAAAAAGGGGGAAGGATAAAAAGGAAAAGGTGCAAATTCTTAGTATTTTAGCATGAAAAATGCAGCACTCACGGGCATGGCTTTATTCAACTTTAGCAATATAAAATTTATGCTGTATCGGTATATAGAATGAATGGTTATATCATTAGGAAGTGACTCAAAATTTTTATGTGTGTGAATAAATATCAGTCAGCATAATAATTACTCAGAAATCCGACTTTTGAAATAAGAAGTGGTATTTTGTTCAAAAAATAGGCAAAAATTACACCATTATTACAAAAAGTAGCGTAAACGCAAAATGATAAAGCTGGTGAATATGTTAGTTTATATTCATAAAATTTGCATTTTAATAAGTATCGCTAATAAATATTTAATAAAACTTGCCTAGGCGCTGATTATAAACAGCTGTCATAATGTACTACCTTTAGGAAAAAGGTTAGCTCATAAAATTATAAGTATGTAAAACAACACTCTAGAAACACTTCATTATCAAGGATATTAAATTAATATGAAACTTACTAAAATTGCTACTATTGGCACACTTGCTATTTCGTTAGCCGGACTGAGTGCTTGTAATAATATGATGCCACAAAAGAATGCACCCGCAAAAGCGCCAACCCATAGCCAATCTATGCAAAAAATGAACGTGGTACAAGTGGCTCAAAGTAACGCCGAGTTTTCATTATTGGTTGAAGCGGTCCAAGCAGCAGGACTAGCGGGAATGTTGTCTGAACCTAATGCCAACTATACTATTTTTGCACCAACCAATGATGCCTTTATGCAATTGTTGAACGAAACAGGCATGTCCAAAGCACAGTTGTTTAGCAATAAGCCACTATTGACCAAAATTTTAGGATATCACGTCATTAATGGCTCGATGCCAATCTATGCCAGAGATGTGAAGCCAGGCAATGTCACGATGATTAGTAAAGATACATTGACAGTGACTTCAAACGGTAAGCTGAGGGATGAAATGGGTCGTACTGCTACTCTTCTTAAAACCGATCTTGCGGCCACTAATGGTGTGGTACACGTGATTGATAAAGTACTATTACCGAAATAATATTGATCCAGATTGTTGAATATAACGAATGTTTACAATATGCTGATTAATAGAGTGTCAATATTGGTTACTATATATCGATATTGGCATTATTCATTTGCAGCTATTTGTAAAGGTTCGTCAATAAAATAGCACTATTAACTACTAATCATTAACGGCCTGTTTTTATTAGTTGCCACTTTTGCTTATTTCCAAAGCAGTTTATTAGTCAAAAAAGACTATCACTCACTAAGTAAACCATTCACTTAATATCCATAAGGGTACCCTATGTTAAAAAAGACTTTATTACCGTTAACTATCGCGATGGCCGCGTTGTCACTAGCAGCCTGTAGTAACAATGACACTGCCGACACACCAGCTGATACTGATAATGTGGCTGTAGTAGCAACTGACGATGTGACTGTAGTTGATCCTATGGCTGAAACGGATCCTATGGTTGCTGACCCTATGGCCGAAACTGATCCTATGGCGGAAACAGTCGCCACGCAAAATATTGCTGAAATTGCCGCTGAAAACGACGATTTGAAAATATTAACAGCGGCATTAGAGGCGTCTGGACTTGATACTACCTTAATGTCAACAGACAGTCAGTTCACCGTATTTGCTCCGACCGATGAGGCATTTGCTAGTTTATTGGATAAACTTGGTTTGACTCAAGAAGAGCTATTAGCTGATAAAGAAATGCTAACCCAAGTACTCTCATATCATGTCATTCCTAATACGGCTGTGAAAGCGGCTGACATTCCTTATGGCGATAATATTGACACTGTGAATGGTCAAGCATTCTCTATCAGTGATGACAATGTTATTACCGACGCTAGTGGCGGTACTGCTAATATCGCTCAGACAGATATAATGGCAACTAACGGTGTCATTCATGTTATCGATACGGTATTGATGCCTGAGTAAGTAGATCTTAATATAAACACTTAGCTTATTAATTGTACCTAAAAGCCCAGCCAGTCGCGCTGGGCTTTTTTGTGGGCTGAGTTAAGGTGAGTAGGTAGGTTTTAACCTATATAGTCAAACCCCTATAACTTCGCTACAGTGTCAACCTCCCTTGATTTACTATCTATACTATATTCGCTATTCGCTCGGTTTCGCCATCCCATTAAAAGTAACGAAATTATTTAGCTTTGAATATATTCAGGATTCTTGCCTAAAAATCTTCTTCTTACTTAAAAACTTTCCGCTTAAAGGGTTTAAGGAGTCTCTGTTTTAACTATCAACAGCTGAATGTTCAATACTCTCTGCTTATTCTACAAAAAAGCCTGTGACTATCGCCACAGGCTTTTTTGATTTAACACATTTAATTAAGCACTATTGTTAATTGAACTCATCTTAAGACCTGTTATTTAGGGTCTTTATGTAGTGAGCTTTGCTTAAGCGCTTCTTGTTCTTTTAAATGACGCTCTTCCCAATATGGCGCGTTTTTGATACCGAATTTAGCAGGGTCAAAGCTATAGCGTTTTACTCCAGCTTTACGCTGCGCTTCGTAGTCTTTGAGCATCGTCAATGTTGGTTTTGCCACAAAGAAGATGACTAAGATACCAACAATGTTAAGCCAAGCCATGAGACCAACACCGATATCACCAATCGCCCAGATATAACCGGCTGAATTCAAGCCGCCATAAGCAACCATCAACATAATTAGGATTTTGACTAAGAATACACCTTTTTTATGAGCGCCGCGGCTGATAAAGCGGGTCAAATAAGCAACGTTGACTTCAGCAATATAGTAATAAGCCAAAATCGTGGTAAAGGCGAAAAAGAATACGGCGACGGCGATAAAGGTATTGCCGAATTGACCGTATACGGATTCCATCGCCATCTGCGTGAAGGCGGGCGAGTTAATCTCAACACCGGCTGCGACGTTTTGGACTACGAATTGACCGTCAGGTAGCGTACCTTGAATGTTATAAGTACCAATGGTTAAGATCATAAACGCGGTAGCAGAACAGACCAATATCGTATCGACATAAACTGAGAATGCCTGTACTAGACCTTGCTGTGATGGATGTTCAACTTCAGCAGCAGCAGCAGCGTGAGGACCTGTACCTTGACCGGCTTCATTGGAGTAAATACCACGTTTAACACCCCAACCGATTGCTGCACCAAAGCCAGCTTGAGCCGTGAATGCATCGCTGATAATTGAGCCAAATACTTGCGGAATCATCTGATAGTTAGTGACCATGATAATTAAAGCTAAGACAATATAGCCTAATGCCATAAAGGGTACTGCGTATTCGGTAAAGCTTGCAATACGTTTGATACCACCGAAGATGATGACGCCTAGCACCACTAGGATGATACCTAGCGCAATCAGACGCATAGAACCAACTTCTAGGCCCATGACATTCATTGCGGTGCCTTCACCCATGACTTGCGCGAAGGCGTTGATAACTCCATTCGCCTGAACACCTGGTAAGAACATACCACATGCCAAGATAGAGGCAACCGCAAAGAGGATGCCATACCAGCGTTGACCGAGTGCCCGTTCAAAGTAATAAGCAGGGCCACCGCGATATTCACCAGTAATCACGTCTTTTTCTTTATAAATCTGTGCGAGTGTCGCTTCAACATAGGCGGTAGAAGCACCTAAGAAGGCAACAACCCACATCCAAAACACCGCACCTGGGCCACCAAAGCCGATAGCCGCAGCTACCCCTGCGATGTTACCCATACCCACACGTCCCGCAAGCGAGACGGCAAGTGCCTGAAATGACGAGATACCGTCAGCACTGGACTTACCTGTAAATAGTAATTTTAACATTTCACCAAACAGACGCACTTGTACGAAGCGCGTCATGATGGAATAGAACAGACCAGCACCCAAGCATAAATAGATTAGCGCTGGGCTCCAAATAATTCCGTTTACTATCTCGACCAAACCTTCCATATGTATATTCCTTTAACTCTTTCAAAGCGCGATGCTGGGTGCTGATAGTTGTCCGTTAATGGTAATATATTAACGTCTACAAGCACCGAGCTGATCACTAAGTATGGATTGTAGTTGTCTGTGTTTATCCGCTTGGCATATTAACAACACTGCTAGCAATAATGATTGATTAATACTCATTTATACTAATAATATTGCTACTGAACTTAGCTGCGGTCGCAATTCCTTTTGCTTTATTGGTCGCTGCGGTATCATGACGTCACGCAGTAAGAGTAAATAAACAATGAATAGTCCAGCGGATAAAACAGGGAACTATATCGTTAAATATTAATCAACCTGCTATGAGCCGTGTCGGTTCTCTCTTCGGGGCGTCAAACTTCAATAGAGTATGTTCCTTTAATCCTAAATAAGTCATAAATCCATTACTAAATGTATGCAAACCGTACGGCTATGTAACTGCAATTTGCCATAGTTTAGGATGAATTACTAGGAAATTTTTGAATTGTCCCCTGTTTTTCTCTATTGCTAATCTCTATTAATCGTCTCACTATAATCGAATACCCAACCAATATAGTGTAACAGGTAAAATTTATTTTATGAATCAGTGGCTATAAACTAATTAAGTGGCTTTTAATCTGGCCAGTAATAAATACTGAAAACAATAGTAAGACTAGCTGTCGATGAGTAACAATAGGCGCTTTCAATAATATAAGGCGGGGGTCTGCTTGATTATAAGCCTGCTTTGCGGTTGTGTTTTGGTAACGGTCAATTGTAAAAGAGCAGTGATGACGCCATTATTAGCAGCATATAACCAGACTATATGTGTCTAAACCATTTAATATGTGTCTAAACCATTTAATATGTGTCTAAACCATTTAATATCATTAGGAAACCCCAGCATGACTCATAAATCTATCGTAAAACCCATGTTACTATCTGCGATATTAGCAACTTCAACTCTCAGCTTAAGCGGTTGTGGTTATAACAATCTGCAGTCGCAAGACGAGCAAGTCACCGCTTCATGGTCAGAAGTGGTTAACCAATACCAGCGCCGTACGGACTTGGTACCAAACTTAGTCAAAGTAGTGAAGCAGTTCGCGACCCAAGAGCAAACCGTCTTTACTCAAGTGGCAGAAGCGCGCTCACGTGCTGGCAGCATGAACATCACGCCAGAGGTGCTGAACGACCCGCAAGCAATGGAGCGTTACGCTGAAGCACAAGCACAGATGGGCGGCGCTTTATCGCGGTTGATGGCGGTCTCTGAGCGTTATCCTGAGCTCAAGTCTGATGCACTGTTCCAAGACTTGCAGGCGCAGTTAGAAGGCACAGAAAACCGTATCACGGTTGCGCGTAATCGTTATATCCAAGAAGTGCAAGGCTATAACACCACGGTACGCCAGTTCCCAACTAATATCACTGCGAAGGTATTTGGCATGCAAACGAAGCCAAACTTTACGGTAGCCAATGAAGCAGAAATATCTACTGCTCCGACCGTTGATTTCGGTGATGACAATGCTGCGATTGCTGAGTAACTAACGAATAGTTAAAGTAGGGATTAATAGTTAAAGTTAGGAAATTATGGAAATACTTTCCAACTTCCAATAAGAAGGTGTCTTTCTACAGGAAGGTATTCCCCCATAAAAAGATATTTTCGTATATCAGCACGGATAGCACTTGAGGTGGTAAAAATCAGATGAATAATTCAAAAGCAATCGTATCAGCATTACTCTTCACGCTCAGCGCTACTAGCGTCACAGCGTTGTATGCCGCGCCGAATGACGTTGCTGTCGCTGATGCTGATGGTACCGCTGCTAATAGTACCGCTGCCAATAGTACTATTAATGGTCAAAATCGTAGCGTTGAGGATCTAGTCGCTCTTACAAAGGCAGGCGAAGCCAATGAAGCCATCAACGACGCAGTGCTGGGTAATGAAGCCATTAATGAGACGGTGCTTGGCAACGATGCCTTGAACACCAATACGGCTGCTGATGCTGATGGCGCTAACAGTTCCGGCGCACAGACTAAAACTAACTTACCACCAGTACAGTCGAGTGCCGCTGCCGTTGATGCAGATAAGCTTATACTTAACAATCCTGTGGTTGATGAAGCTAATATTTTAAACCCACAACAAAAACAACGTCTTGAAGCGCAATTAAAAAGTATCTACTCTCAAGGTCTGGCACAAGCCGCAGTGGTGATTGTACCCACGACCAATGGGGTGCCTATATTTGACTACTCTTTACAAACTGCTGAAAAATGGCAGTTAGGAGAGGCTGATACCGATGATGGTTTGCTAATATTAGTAGCCGTGAATGATAGAGATATGTATATACAATCAGGCTATGGTCTCGAAGGAGTCTTGCCTGATTCCGCCCTAAACCGTATTATCCGTGAAAACATTACCCCTTATTTTAAACCTGAGAATGGGAGCAAATATTTTGAGGGGATATCAAATGGTATTAATAGTATTGAAGAGCGCCTTAAAGCTGACCCTGAAGTATTGGCACGTGCTGATGCACAGGCCGCTGAGCGTAGCGCGCAGCAAGGCTCAGATGAAATTCCCTCACCGATATTCCTCTTTATTATGGCAATGATATTCGGCAGCTTCATCACCAATATATTTGGCCGAGTATTAGGTTCTATCTTGACCGCAGGCGGATTTTTTGCCGGCTCATTGGCCTTAGGTGGTGGCTTCTTTATGACTCTCATCATGGCCATATTCTTATGGATGTTCCTCATTTCGCGCGGTCGTGGCGGCGGTGGTCGTGGCGGGCGCGGCGGCGGTGGCGGTATGGTCTTTATGCCGGGCTTAGGTGGCGGAAGTGGCGGCGGCTTCGGCGGTGGTGGACTTGGTGGCGGCGGCTTCGGTGGCGGCGGTGGTGGCTTCGGTGGCGGCGGCGCGGGTGGTTCATGGTAGACTATTTATCAGACTAAACGGTTATAAAATAAAACTTCTATAACCATTGCAGATAAAACTAATGACAGCAATAATTTAACGCTCGCAAGCTAACCCGTGGCAATAGCATATTTGAGGAAATAATATAATGGCACAAAACAACTTACCTTCATCACAGGCGAGTTTTGCCCGCTGGTGGCGTCAAGTCTTGTTTGTCCCGATGCTGCATAGCAAATGGGTGACAGCAGAAGTCAAAGCGCACCTAACCGCAAAAGTTACTGAGTCGGAGCGTGGTCATCGCGGTGAGATATTTTTAGTGATAGAGAACCATTTGCCTATCCAAGCGGCGTATCATCTTACCTGCCGTGAGCGTGCGCTTGATTTATTCAGTGAGTACCGAGTGTGGGACACCGAAGAAAATACAGGCGTCTTAGTTTACGTGAATATCTGTGAACAAAGCTTAGACATTGTCGCTGATCGTGGTATCAGCGCTCACGTTAGCCCCACAGTATGGCGGGCGATGTGTGATAAAGCGATAGCCGGTATCGCCAACCAAAAGACAGAAGACAGCTTAGCTGATTTATTAGACGATATTGGCCAGTTATTAAGTCAGTACTATCGTCTTGAGAATGATCCAGCTGGCAACGAGCTATTGGATACGGTGGTCTTTCTAAAGTAGCTTTATTTGTTCTAGCAATAATGGCATGACGACTCCAGCCTTCGCAGCCAATATGATATCGACCACAGTATTGAGCGTAGGATTGGGATTTATCTCAATAATGGTTGCGCCATTTTGCTTCGCCAATTGTGCCAATCCTGTAGCAGGATAGACCAGACTTGAAGTACCAACACTGATGAATACGTCACAATCGGCCGCTGCCTGTTCTGCCGTTTGCCACGCGCTAGCCGGCAGCGACTCACCAAACCAAACGATGTCTGGGCGAATATAACCTTCACAATGAGGGCAAGCTATCAATTCATCATCGAACTCAATGGCATCTTTGCTACTGTTTAAGTGTGTTGATTCGTGATTAGTTGACTCATAATTATAAGACGCATCACATTGGCTACAACGATTACGCCACAGATAACCATGTAAATGAGTGACCGTACTGCCCGCTTGTTCATGTAAGTCATCAACATTTTGGGTGATTAAAGTCAGTTGTCTCTTAGATGATTCAGCATTTTTTTGCCATTCTGCAAGAGCCTGATGCGCAGGATTGGGCATTTTATCATGCACTAATTGCCGGCGCCATTGATACCATGACCATACCAGCTTCGGATCCCGAGCAAAAGCCGCAGGACTGGCCAAATCTTCAGCGCGGTACTGCTCCCACAGGCCGGTTTGCTTGTCGCGAAAAGTAGGAATACCACTTTCTGCTGAAACCCCAGCCCCTGTCAAAACACAAATACGCGGCGCCGCTTGCAATAATGTCGCTGCACGCTGCATTTGAATGACTATTTCTGGTGTTAATTCTGCTAACATGGCTTAACCCTTGCTGATAATGGATGCATAACCCTATGATAGACGGAATTTGGTGGCTTGTCATATTTCTAGCGGTGGTTGCCGGTCTGTGGTTACTGGCACATAGGCGCGGAGCTAAGAAAGATAGTAAAAATAGAAATAAAAAGACATCTGGCAAAAAGATACCGGTTAATGATGCCTTGCAAAAAACAGCGGTACTGCTCAAAAAAGACTTTAAAAATTATCGCGTGACCCGCAAGGGCAACCATTTACTCATCCTTAAGCAGGGTAAAAAACTCGCGATGATTACTATTGATAAAAAACTTGCCGTCGGTCAGCGCCGCTTAGGTGATGTACCCATTATTAATTACCACCGCCCTCCCAGCCGCGCACAATTAAGTGCGAATCTGCAAGAGGCTGAATAAGTGGAGTGAACAAGATAATTGGATAAGACGATTGAGCGGGGTATAAATCAAAGTGGATGACTCAGCAGTATACAATAGCTATCATTGTGCTATCTATCACCTACTTATTAAAATTAACTAATCCCAAAAATATGCAGCTTTGTTTATTTGTTAATAGTTTGATATGCCATTTTAGAATGTAGAGCAATTAATGACTACTATAAAAATTGACTATTATAAAAGAGCTAATTTTAATTGGTAGCTAAGGACTAGTATTACTGAAGGTCAGTTATTGGCTAAAGATTAGATGTTCGGTAAAGCAGAGGTAATACGAGGAGAGGCTAAAGCAAAGAAGTGGTGCGCTCGGCGGGAATCGAACCCACGACCCTCGGCTTCGGAGACCCACATAGCGCAATTATTAGTTACATATAATTACATAATTAACCTAATGAATAAACATTATAGGCGAGCAAATCAAAACATGGGATATAGGCAAGAAATCATTACAGTTAGGGCATAACAAAAGTTTCTTTATATCCATTAAATAAGCACATTTCTTACAAAAAGTAGTGGTATCTTTTAAAGAATAGTATCTCTCACTATCTTGTATGGATTCAAGAATTGCTTGCTTTCCATGACTCTCTCTAATGGATTTTTCATCGAATTTAACACAAGCTTTGCTCCAAATATCTTGCTTAATCTTAGATATTTCTCTTTTTTGTTCAGGAGTTAACTCTTTTCTGACTGCAGGCTCTTTGAATAAGTTGCCACAAGTCACCTTACGATTATAGCCAGTAATGGTTTTACATGATTTCGTCCCACTACACTTCCATGCCTGACTCCCTTTTAAAAACTTTATACTTGTAGACTCGCACTTAGGGCAACACTCTCTATCCCCAATAACTATATTGTTTAATTTCTTACTATTTTTCTTAAGACTATCAATATACTGATTTCTTAAATCAGCATTAGCAGCAATCTTAGCTGTCGTTAACTGATCAAAAATAATAGCAAGCTTTCTTGGCTGCCACAAGTGCTGCAATACCATTGGCACTGACTCAGCACTTATACCGCATTGAAGGCATGAATCCTTAATTAAAATAGCACGCTCTTGCCTCCATTCTTTATACTGCCAAGGCTTTTTCTTTTTAGTAGCTTCTTGCAAACATTCAAGCGCCTCACGCCATGATATCTCATCAGCTAATAGCTGCTGACGAACTTCTTTGATATATGTAGGTAATTCCATTTTAGTTATAACCCTCTTTTAAATAGCAAAAATATTAGGTTTTTCGTGGCAAATATTAGACAAACAAAGACTAAGTAGGATTTTGCGGAATTGGAATTGGATTAGCAATAACCTCATTAGAACCCCTGTTTTTTTCAGGATCATCATTCTCTTCGGTTGCACCAGTCTGATTGGTAATACGTTGACCATTTCTATTAGCTTTTGGCATAGAACCGACTGTTTCAGTATAACCCACGCACTCAATCTGAGATATATTAATGAACTCACCATGACCGTTATAAGCCTTACAGTTACCACGCATCATAACAACGCCTGAGACCCGCAAATCATCGTTATTCACAGTAGCTCTATAGTTATCGGGCAAACGTTCCTTGTATAGCTCTAAGGAGCGCGTAGCATCATAATTATTCTGTTGTAAAGTAACATCACCATTTGTCTGAGTAGTAGGGTTAGCCCTGTCACTAAAATCTTTTGCCGTATCAGCAACTTTAGAATTAACTTTAGCATTTACCGATTCTGTATCAAATTGGTCATGCCTAACTTTTTTTATCAAAAAGAACATACCTATGAAAATAGGGATAGCAAGAATAAGGGATAATATAGCTATGCGCTGCATTAACACCGCTTTTTTATTCTTTACCGTTTTTTGGTCATGCTTAACCCCTTCATCAACAGACTTATACAAGGGGAAAATAGTAGGATCAAGCTTGTGATCAAATTCTTCAATAATAGTCTTTTTAGGTGAGGAGTCATTCACACCAGCAGTAATAAAGCATTTTGTTTCTGTCCTAGAGCTATAAGGATTAGAAAAATGAAAATGAAACTTTATTAAAGACCGTAGCCCAGAGTGGACGAGCTTGGCATCTTGGGTCACAAAGATAACCAAGACGTTTTTATGCCTACGCATCGTTAAAGTTTCAACATCTATGTGACTATTAATCTTAGTCTTAGTATTATTAAAACGTTCTATCGTTCCAGCTTCATCATAAATAACAATACTATTTTTAGGCGCATCATCGACCCAAGAAAACTCAGGTTGGACGACATGAAATTGAGCATCAACTAAAGCAACACCATCAACGTTAGCCAAATATATCTCATACTCATTATCTGGCATGTCCAATATTTGCTTGATCTGACTCATAACAAAATGTGATTTACCAGAGCCTTCAAGACCTGTAATAAGAATACTAGAACGACCCAATATACTAGACATAATACTATTCACTAAATGATAATAAAAGAATAAATTTTTCCCAAAAATTTATTCTTTTATTATCATTTAGTGCCTATTTTTCTGAAAGATAACGAGCCTTTACTAAGCATGGCTTTTAACACGTAAGAACCTATAATAATAGACATGGCTTTATCCATTCCAGCAATGCCAAAAATACCAATCACGCCATAACCAATATCACCGGAAACATCTACTATCTTCGACACAAAGTAATTAATAACAACAAGACTTACACCAGCCGACGCAAGCCCAATGCCAGCACCCAATAAGACAGTTTTTAACCCTGTCTTAGAAAATCCACTAAATAACTTAGAAAATAAACCAATTAAACCACCCATGATTAACCCCTTATGACAGACCAGTACCAATAATAGAAAGACCTTTAATATATGCAAATAATAAGATTAATGGCTTCATCATTGAAGCAAACTGACAAAATATATGCATGGGAAAAAATATTTTTACGTCCATAAATTCTAAAGGGACATCGGGAGGACATTCAGCAGGCATCGAGATATACATACGTTCTAAAATGCCTTCATGCATGGTTTCTGACGGTTCTTCTATGTCTATCATTCCGCTTCCTTCGGGTGGTTCTTCAGGCTCAGTTTTTACCCATTCTGTAAACTCACAGACAACACTAGCCCAAGTACAAAAGGCAGGAAGTGCAAAAGGTACAGCATCAGGCTTGGCAGCAGCAGCATCATCAGCCGCTTCTTTGGCTTTATCAGCAGCTTTAGTAGCAGCGTCAGATTTCGCTTGAGCATCAGCTAGAGCTTTTTCAGCCGCTTTAATCTTGGCAGCATCACCAGTAATTACAGCAACATCAAGCGCACCCTGAGCATCAGCTACGCCTTTTGTACCAGCCTTTGCAGCATCTTTTGCAGCTTTAGCAGAATCTTTAGCAGCTTTAGCAGACTCACCAAGCGCAGAATCAGCGACTTCTCTGGCATCAGCAGCAGATTTAGCAGCTTCGGCAGCAGCAGCAATAGCAGCATCTTTAATTGCTTGGTCAACACTAGAGCTTATCAAGTCTTTGGCTTCATCAGCAGCACGCCTAGCATCATCAGCAGCATCTTTAGCAGCATCAACGGCAGCACCAGCAGCACGAGCAGCAGATTCGGCAGCATCTCTAGCAGCATCAGCAGCAGCGCCAACTTCGCCACCAATCACACCAGCGCCAACGTCACCATCTTGACCGATAGGAACAGCAGGAATGACAGGCTTAGGATCATTAATAGGAATAGCACCAGACATTAAATCACGGTCAAAATCACCAGCCACAACAGACTCGACAGCAGCAGCTTTCAAAATATCTTTAGCTTTAGCATCACCAGCCATGCCATCACTAACAACAGCACTGGCAGCACTTTCGACTATAGAACTAGGCAAGTAATCAATAGGAACTACTTTTTCCTTGGCATCTTCGGCAGCTCTTATAGTCACTCTGTCAACTGTATCAGTCTTCCTAGGCTGGCCGTTATAAGAAAGATAGACACAAGCAGCTTGAGTACCCGAAGAATTAAATTCGAGATATTCAACCTTATATGGAGTACCAGAAAATCTAATAGCACAAGCTTCTTCGGGACTTTCTGCCCTAATATTAGCTCTGGGATATGTCCAATAATACTCGCCCTCAACCGCAGGTACTTTTAACTTAACGGTATTATTAGCGGGGTCCATAACATGATCAACAGCAGCAGAGATAAGCGCATAAGCTAAAAACGCACTATTACCCTTTTTAACTAAAATCTTACCAACACGACCAACATTAGGCGCGACATTAACAGCAGACTTATAACCACTATTAGTGGCAGATACAACGACACGAGCACCACGACTGACGGCATTGGTAACTTTCCAAGACGAAACAGCAGCATAAGAGCTAGTAACACTTGAAAATATTAGAAATATAGATAAAAATAAATAAATAATTTTACGCATTTTATAACCTGCTAAATAAGTCACGGATAGCCATACAAGATATGACGATAAATATTATATATAAGCCATCTTGAGCAGTCATAAAAAACCCCATCATAATGCGCTAACACCATGACAGGGCGTAACGCTAACTAATTAAATTAGAACGCGCTTTTAACATACTTGAACGATTTGACAGTCAATGCCAACGATAACGTAGCAAGACCTACAGAAGTAACAGCAGCAACGACGACACCAATCATAACTAGTACGCTTGCAATGTCCAAATCAAACTCAGCAGCATTAGCAGCACTGGCGAAAACCATTGCAGCGACAGCAGTAACAGGAGGTAAGTAACGCATCATTAAGATGCCTACTGGTGGATTGATTGCTTCTTCGATTACTTGTACTTCATTTTGGTTTTCTAGCATTGTAATATTCCTTAAATGACACGCCGAATAGCAACAAAAGCATATACGACGATATTAATGATAAACGCAAACATTATTATTTGCGCTGCTAACTCAGGCGTAATGAAGTTACCTGTTTGAACTTGTTGCCAAGCGTCACATAATGCCGGATTATCTGTATTTAATTTAATACAAAGATATTTAGCATCGAATACTTCACTTGGCATAATTGATTACTTATCTTTTTTAGGAATTATTAGCCAAACGACTAAGACAACAATCGCAGCAAAAACAAATGTGTACATAAACAAATTATAAGGATTCATGGTTAAGCCTTAACTGGTTGCACAGCAGGTTGCTTGAATTTTAATGACTTTAAGACTAAGACCATCTTTTTCCCTTTTTTAACCATTTCAACTTGGCAATCAGCAACGACAGGATTAGTAAAATCAATGTCTTTAAACTCTGATATATCAGTCGATGTTTTATATTTGAATATTTCAGCACCGCGACCTATACCGCCTTGTGTTTCGTCCAATGCGACCAAAGCAGAGACATTAACGCAATCTTCTATATAGTCATCAATCTGGAATTTAGACGGTACTGCGCCAGTAATTTCAAGCTGCATTGGTATGATTTGCATTATAAACCTCTCTATTTTCTGAAAATAAAACGTTGCCTAGTAATGCCTGTTGTATAGCAAACGCATAGGGTAAATGTAGACGTACAGGTACATCATCTGGATCATCACTTTTAATCATTTCAATTATTTCTTCTGGACTCATAAAAGTACTGTAAAAACTAAAATATTTGCCAGCCTGGGTCTTTAGCCAGTCAAAACTATGCTGTAATGTAATTTGTGCACTCTTTTGGATAATTTCTAACTTATTAATACGTTCATAATCAAATAGGTCAGCAAATACAGGGTAAGCACCCATAAAATAAGAACTTGGATCTAAGAGCACATCAAAGGGTATAACACGGTCATTGGCTTTGAACTCAACTTCTGCGCGCACCCAGCGCGAATACTTACCATCTTTATCGCCTGACTTTTTGCCCTTCTCATAAAACCGTGTGAACTTGCCAGACTCGCGAACCCCTAAATTAAGCGTTAAACCTTTATTATTAGGATCGCCATGCTTCCAATTACCTAACTGACCCACATCGTGACGAGCACCGCCACAGTGAAATAATTGGTCAGTTTCCATCTGGTCTAAAACGTGTATATCTAAATAATCGCCGTTTAAGTCATCATGTGCCAAGTCAATACGCGAGATTTTAGGTTTTTTTGCGATAGTCGTTAGAAACTCATGCATGTATTTTTCCCAGCCTACTGGAGCAAGGGAGCAGCCAGTACCGTTAAGCATTATTAGGACACTATCACGTTGACCACCTATACATATTTTTCCGTAGTTTTCCCCAAAATCAAAAGAATACTTATAAAAATTAGCACCATTCTGGCGTTGGTTAATTACACCGTACTTTTTACCAAAAATCTTAGTTAGCATCTCTGACATTTCAGCAACCGCAGCCTGACAAAGTGCCATATACTCATCATCATCTTCATTAGTACGTCTGAACTTTTCACCCAACGTTGCGACGTCAAAGGTCACGTTTAGCCAGTCGATCATTGCAACCTGTCCATTAATAGGCTGACGGATAGTTTGAACCTTTGGCTTACGACCGCTAATTACTATTGTTTCTGTAGTCGATAATGCTTCGCCGCGTACCTTCTGACGTTCCGCAATCCATTGAGCCTTCGCACGCGGGCAACGTTCCAAATTAACCCTCATGTTATTAATGAGGGTATCAACTTTCTTCCCTGCTAAATCTTTGAACTCTGACGGCTTGACTGTGGGGTAATCATTTTGAATACTCATTTGTTATCTTCCTCATACCCAACATTTTGCGCATTTTCAGTATCTAAAATATTGAAATACACGTTAATTGATGTGTTCGAATAACTAGCAAATACCGCAGCGTTAGACAATACACTTAAAGCCATAACACTATCGGTTACAGGATTACCATCAGACATTATTTCACTAGCCCTATCGAATATAAGCCGAGCAGCCAAATCAAGCGCAGTTTGCTCATACTCTCTATCTGTCATAAACGTATGTATAGCCATAAAGAGCACCTGATTAGCCTAATTACAAGCTTTGATAGATTGGGAAATTAACGACATTGTTTGTCGCTTGTGGGTCAGTCATTAATCATTAATAACAAAAGTGACGTTATCAATGATTAATAACTCGACCGTAAAAATCACGGTGAAGTTACTAATTTAATTTAAAATCTTGTGAAAACCATGCATAAGGCGAAAGCGCCACCAGATAGAGAAATAAATATAGTTAGAAATACAATAATAAAATCAATCATTAGCAATTACTTTACTATGCGCTGGATAGTTGCGCCTGGGTGCGCGTAGCAACTTTAGAGCGCTATGTATGGCTGTAGACGCAAAATAAATAGCTAAAATAGTAAGAAATAACAACAGAGCTATAGCAGGCTTTTGAGCTTGTAACTCACTAATAAGCTGCTCAGATAGTAAGATATGCATTTCAAAGAATGGCTGATAATTCATGGCAACTACTCCAAAATAAATCATAAATCATAAATAAAACATAAAGGTCAAAATATGAGCTTCTTAATTATCTTATTGATATTCGTAGCCATTGCAGGCTTCGTAATATTTGCAATGAACAGTCCAAGCAAACCAAGTAAAACGATTGAACCAAGTAAAACGATTGAATCAAGTAAAACGATTGAACCAAGTAAAACGATTGAACCAAGTAAAACGATTGAATCAAGTAAAACGATTGAATCAAGTAAAACGATTGAATCAAGTAAAACGATTGAATCAAAAAAGAATTATCAAACTCCAATAAAATCCAGCTATTTAATAACCAATCATGAAAAGATGATGTTCAATGAATTAAAACAAGCAGTCCCCGAATGTCATATATTCGTTCAAGTCGCATTGGGTGGAATACTATGGACAAGCAGCTATGCAACTCGAAACAGATTTAGCCAAAAAATTGCCGATTTTGTAATTGCCGACCAAAACTTTCAAATACTGGCAGTTATCGAACTGGACGATAAAAGCCACATAGGTAAAGAAGATAAAGACGCAGAACGTGACGCAATGGTTAGAGAAGCAGGATATAAAGCGCTTCGTTATCCAGTTATTCCACAAGTAGATCAGTTACGTTCAGACATACTTTCTTAATTTTAATAGTGTAATATGAGATTAATTCGAATATCTGGAACTCCGAAAAATGTAATTTATAACAATTTTCGGAACTAAGCAAGCATAGGAGAACACCATGAAACTAGAAATGCTCATAGCAAGGGCTAAATATTATGAAAAGTCACAGAAAATTATGGCTGAAAAGATGGAAGTACAAGAAAGCAGATTTAGCGACTGGAAGAGAGGAAGGACGAAACCATCACCCTTTGAAATCTACCGAATGGCAGAAATGGCAAGGCTTGAGCCTGAAAAGACGTTTTATGATGTGATGACAGAAATAGACAAAGACAATGCAGATTATTGGTGCGCTCGGCGGGAATCGAACCCACGACCCTCGGCTTCGGAGACCGATACTCTATCCAACTGAGCTACGAGCGCATAATACGACTGTTTAAGAAGTAGGACTGCATAAAAGTATAACGGTTTAAAGTGATTACGATTGAGCGCATTCGCGTTTAGTGACCGTCGTTTTAAGTATTATTAATAAGTAGTATTAATAAACAGTGTCGAAAAATAAAGACCGCTTAGTCTAACAAATAAATGCCCAAAAGCCAATGCGCGAAGCTGGCGATTGAAGTTTTTTAAGAAAAAACAAGATAGTCAGTAAACAGGCATGGCAATCTGACCGTCTTTTCCCTTATAATGATAAGGAGAATGACCATTGATGATCACCGATTACAATTGTGCCCGCTAATTTGAAGCCTGTTTGCCATTGATGACGATGTTATTAAATGAGGACAAGCAGCGCATTCACGTTGAGCCAGCCCCTTGTATACGCAATAAGAGAACGTGACGAATGAGAAAAGTAGTTATGTTATCGGCAGCTGCCCTTCTAGGAATCGCTAGTATCGCAGTGAGCCAAGCTGAAGATATCCCAGACACTCCTGTAACCATCTCTGATGTAGCAGAAGGTAAGGACGCTGTAGCAGATGTCCCTGAAGTGCTTGGTGACGAGACGCAGGCCGCCGCCGATACAACCGATGCCGACGACGCTCCGGCTGAAGACGCCGCGCCAGTCGTAGCCGCAGCTGACGAAGAGCCTATTCCAGAAGATACGCCACAAGTGCAAAAGTTAATCGCATTGTACCCTAACCTTATTGCGCGTATTCAGCCAGTGGGTCGTGTGTGCTTTGAAGAAGGTGAGATCTGCGATGTAACTGCGCGCTCTTCTGGTCCGTCGGCTGGTGATGGCCCCCGTGATGGTGCTGCAGTATATAATGCGGTATGTCATACTTGTCATGCAGCAGGCCTGCTCGGTGCACCGATTTTAGGTGATGCTGGCTCTTGGGCACCGCATATTGCTAAGGGTACGGATACCTTATATACCCATGCTATCAACGGTTTCAATGCCATGCCTGCTAAAGGTGGTGCTGATATCCCTGATGAAGAAGTACAGAACGCTGTTGATTACATGGTTGGTGAAGCCAGCTAATTTATCAGCTTGTTGTTTTGGTTGGTAATGTTTGCCGCACAGTTTATTAACTAAGCTTGCAAAGCGCCTATTTCATCTATTGAGATAGGCGCTTTTTTGTGATTGATGATTGGTTATACTCATATCGAGCTTATAGCAGAGCACAGTTGAAATCCATCAGTATTAGCCTCACATTAGAGCATAACGACTTTTGTCATATCAATTATGTTCTATAAACTAACTATGCTCCATACATCAACGCTCCATACATCAACAACACGAGGTATTCATGTCTGAAGTACCAGCGCTTTCTATTAAGCATTTATCCAAAACTTATGCTAATGGCTTTTCGGCATTAAAAGATGTCAGCTTAACGGTGCCCCAAGGTGGTTTTTTTGCATTACTTGGGCCGAACGGTGCCGGCAAGTCAACGATGATTGGCATTATCAGCTCGCTATTTCAACCCACGTCGGGCAGTGTGCATATTTTTGGTGCCGACCTGTTAGCCAATCCTTCAGTTGCCAAGCAGTATTTAGGCGTGGTACCGCAAGAGTTTAACTTTAACCAGTTTGAAAAAGTGGAAGATATTCTCGTTACGCAAGCGGGTTACTTCGGTATATCTGCTAAAGAATCAAAACCACGTGCCGAGCGCTTGCTAAAAGCATTGGGTCTGTGGGATAAACGCGGGAGTATGTCAAGGGAGCTATCAGGTGGCATGAAGCGACGCTTGATGATTGCGCGGGCGCTGATTCATAAGCCTAAGCTATTGATTCTTGATGAGCCCACTGCGGGGGTCGATATTGAGCTGCGCCGCTCAATGTGGGAATTCATGCAGCAAATTAACATCGAAGAAAATACCACTATTATTCTCACCACTCATTATCTTGAGGAAGCAGAACAGCTGTGTAAGCGCATTGCGATTTTGGATCATGGCGAGATTCGTATCAATACTGAAATGAAAGACTTGCTGGCCCAGTTGTCCGTTGAAACTTTTGTCTTGGATTTGACCCAGCCACTCACGCAGCCTTTAGTCATTGATAAGGTAACAGAGATTTCTCAGCCTGATGAGTTGACGGTGGAGGTGACGCTGAGTGAAGGCGAGTCGCTCAACTGTGTCTTTGAGCAGCTTACCAAGCTTGATATCGAGGTGGCCAGTATGCGTAACAAATCCAACCGCCTAGAGGAGCTGTTTATGAGTCTAGTAGACAAAAACGTTCAGAATGAGGACAGTATGAAGGAGGTAGGGCTATGAGACAGCAGATAGTTATAGATCCTAATGAGAAGATGTCTTGGGACAAAAAGTGGATTGCATTTCGCACTATATTAGTAAAAGAGATTCGTCGAATTCTTCGGATTTGGCCACAAACCCTGTTGCCACCGGTCATTACGATGGCTTTATACTTTGTCATCTTTGGTAAGATGATTGGCTCGCGGGTGGGCGAGATGGGCGGCGTACCGTACATGCAATTTATCGTTCCTGGTCTCATTATGATGGCAGTGATTACCAATAGTTATTCTAATGTGGTCTCGAGCTTTTTTAGTGCTAAATTTACCGCCAGTATTGAAGAGCTGTTAGTGTCTCCAGTCTCCAAGCACGCCATATTAATGGGTTACATCGGTGGCGGTATTTTTCGTGGTTTAATTATTGCCCTCATTGTCTCTATCGTCGCGTTATTCTTTACTAAGCTTGGTATTGAGCATCTGTTTGTTACTGTATTTACGGTGCTTGGAACGTCTATTCTGTTCTCGCTTGGCGGCTTTATCAATGCGGCATATGCACGCTCATTCGATGACATCACTATTATTCCAAGCTTTGTACTGACACCGCTGACCTTTCTTGGTGGGGTGTTTTATTCGATGGAAAACTTATCAACATTTTGGTACAACATCTCACTCCTGAATCCTATCGTCTATATGGTCAACGCATTCCGTTACGGTATTCTCGGTTATTCTGATGTCAACGTTTGGTATTCGATGCTAGCCATTTTTATATTTTGTGTGGTGTTCTATATTCTCTCTTATCGCCTACTGAGTAACGGCTCCCGTATTCGTTTGTAGATAAAAATTAAGCTCAATAAAAGTCATAGACAATAAATTTAGTAATAAATGAACACTGATAATCAACAATAGGTATCTGATTTTATGAGGAAACATAAATGAGTATTCACGGTATTTTAGGCGAGAAAACCACTGATTATCCAACCCAGTATAGTCCAGAAGCGTTATATCCCATAGCGCGGAGTATTGGGCGCGATGTGATTGACTGGCAGGACGATAAGCTGCAAGTTGGGGTAGATTGGTGGCATGCGTTTGAGATGTCGTGGCTCAATCCGAAAGGTATCTCGCAAGTGGCAATGGCGCGTTTTAGTATTCCGGCAAACTCGCCTTTTATCGTTGAATCCAAATCGTTGAAGTTGTATTTAAATAGTATTAACTTTACTGAGTTCAGTAGTTGGCAAGAAGTACAAACGCTGATTGCTAAAGACTTATCAGCTTGCGTACAAGCGGACGTAAAAGTCGAGTTAATTAGTCTAAATGATAGCGAGTCAAGGCTGTTGATTACGCAGCCTGATGGCGTCTGTATTGATAATGCATTAGCGGGTAGCCCGGATAAAGTGGCGTTAACTGTCCATCCGGACGTCTTGCTGCTTGCCGCATCTACGATAGAAACGAGCACTGCTACAACGGAAGAGTTGAGTACTGCTGAAATGGATAGCAAAGAAGGGCAATCCTATACTTTTTATTCTAATCTACTGCGCAGTAATTGTCCGGTGACCAATCAGCCAGATTGGGGTACTTTAGCGGTTACTATGACCAGTACTCAAACAGTTGATAATGCCAATATGCTGCGTTATATCCTAAGCTTTCGGCAGCACAATGGTTTTCATGAGCAATGCGTTGAGCAGATATTTGCTGACTTGAGCCGGTATTATCAGCCAAGCGCATTAATGGTGCGGGCATGGTATACGCGTCGTGGTGGTATTGATATCAACCCTTGCCGAGTCAGTGATTTAAGTCTGCTACCTGAACCAAGTCGTTTGATTCGCCAGTGAGTATTAGCATCCATAAAATGGACTGGTTTCAACGAAGTAAGGTTATGGCCACAAAAAAGCGCCCATAAATAGGGCGCTTTTTTGTGGCTAGGATTTTCTTTTTAAACTTATTAGCCATTAACCTTTGCCAGTACTTCTTCACGGCTTAACATTAGCTTTTCATCAGCACGGCGATTGACGTATTCGTACTTGTCTTCGGCAAGGTTGCGATCAGAGACCACGATACGATGAGGAATACCAATCAATTCAAGATCAGCAAACTTCACCCCTGGGCGCTCATTGCGATCATCGAGTAAGACGTTGATACCCAGTGCTTTTAGCTCATCATAAAGGGCAGTTGCCGTTTGCATGACGGTCTCTTCTTTGGATTTCATTGGTACGATAGCCACTTCGAATGGTGCCAGTGAATCACTAACGTCTGGCGTTGGCGGCCAAATAATGCCATTTTCATCATAATTTTGCTCGATAGCAGCGGCAATAATACGACTAACGCCAACACCGTAACAGCCCATCAATAAGGTAACTGGCTTACCGTCTTCGCCTGAAACTTTGCAGTTCATCGCTTGAGAGTACTTATCACCCAGCTGGAAGATATGGCCGACTTCGATACCGCGTTTGATTTGTAGCGAGCCTTTACCATCTGGGGACGGATCGCCCTCTTGAACATTACGGACATCGACAATGCGGGTGATTCGAGTATCACGCGCCCAGTTCATACCAGTGGTATGTTTATTGATCTCATTAGCGCCGCAGACAAAGTCAGACAATGCTGCTGCTGAACGATCAACAAAGACTGGCATATCTAAGTCAACACCAATGTAGCCTTTATGCAGACCCGCCGCTCTTAGCTCCTCATCTGATGCCATGGTAAGTGGAACGTTGGCTTCTTCTATTTTTTCAGCTTTAATAGTGTTGAGTTTGTGATCACCACGTAGGACAATAGCAATCAGCTGCGGCTTCTCGTCTTCCGTATGACCATGTACAATAAGCGTTTTAACAGTGGTTGATAGTGGAATATTCAAGTGTTCAGCAACCATTTTACAGGTTGTCATATCTTCTGTTAAGACGTTTTCGCGCGGTTTTTGTGGTGGTTGACGCTCAGCGGTACTGACCGATTCGGCAAGCTCAACGTTCGCGGCATAATCAGAAGAATCTGAGAAGGCAATATCATCTTCACCACTATCAGCTAAAACATGAAACTCATGCGAGGCAAAGCCACCAATCGAGCCGGTATCTGCTTGTACGGCACGGAAGTTCAGACCTAAGCGCGTAAATATGCGCGTGTAGGCGTCATACATCTCGTGATAAGTCTTGGCTAATGATGCTTGATCCACATGAAATGAATACGCATCTTTCATGGTAAATTCACGCGCGCGCATCACCCCAAAACGGGGACGAATCTCATCACGGAATTTACCTTGAATCTGAAAGAAGGTAATCGGCAACTGCTTATAACTGCGCAGCTCGCCTTGTGCTAAGTTAGTAATGACTTCTTCATGCGTCGGCCCTAACACAAAGTCGCGGTCATGGCGGTCTTTAAAACGCAGAAGCTCGGGACCATAATCATCAAAGCGACCGGTTATCTGCCAGAGCTCAGCAGGCTGGGTCATGGGCATCAGCACTTCTTGCGCGCCGACATTTTGCATCTCTTCGCGAACAATACGTTCGACCTTCTGCAAGACGCGCAGCCCCATAGGCAACCAAATATATAATCCAGAAGCGATTTTACGAATAAGACCGGCACGCACCATTAATTGGCTTGAGGCAATATCGGCGTCACTTGGGGTCTCTTTTAGCGTGGCAAACAAAAACTGACTGGCTTTCATAAATAAAGAATAACCTTATCAACGATAAAATAAAAATAAATAAGAAGTAGGGCGCTGAGCATTTGGCTGATAGCCGCTGCCAGCTTGCCTTTATAGCTACTGTTTATCTATAACTACAACAACAATGGGCAAAAATTTTATAGAGGTGTAAATAGCCAACATACTTAATGCTCTGCCAGCCTGAAATAACAATCTAATATATAGATATATGTCGATATTTTATCGATACCATCGGACTATGTTAGGTAAACTTCGGCTAAGACGCAATGACTTTTTTGTTTTCAGCTCGAACAAGGCATAAACCGTTAAAGAGGACAGAGAATCGTACCGTTATTGGATGGTTTTTAGCGCGACATACTATAGATAATGATTCCTTTTATAAGCGTGTTTATAAGCAATTGTGTAGAAAAGTAGTAGTTATTACTTGAAGTTACTGCAATAAGTAGTAGTTATAGGATTTATTTATTTTTTTGCCATATTTATAATTATTAACGCTAACACTTTAAGGTATCTTAAATGACCAATCCTGATAAACAGCCTAAAAAACAACCGAGTACAATGATGTGGTGGCTAACGGTAATTCTGATTGTGGTGATATTCGCAATGATTTTTTATATTGGTCAAAATCGCCCAGCAGAAGAGCCAATTGAGATTATTACCCGCGAAGGCGTGGTCACACAAATACAACAGCTCAATCGCCTGCAGACGGTCGCTTTCAGTGTCGATACGGTCATTACCAGTCAACGTCAAGGCAGTTGGACGAAGCTGTGGCAGGATGAACAAAAAGGCTTGTTTATTGTTCGTGGTCGCGTAGAGGCCGGTATTGATCTAAGCGTGCTAACGCCTGAAATGGTACAAATAGTTCAGCCCATCGAGCAGCTAGCTGATAATGATGTACAAGGTATTGATGCCAATGTACCGGTATCCATTATGCCGCAGATTAATATAACCTTACCGCCCTCAGAGATATTTTCGGTTTATTTGGATGATATTGAGATATATGATTGGCAGACGGGCGTTTTTGGCATGATGCAAGTTGATCCTGAAGTATTAAAACAGGCACAAAGCATGGCTAAAAAAGAAGTGTTGGAGCGCGCCTGTCGCGGCGATGTGATGAATATGGCGCTACAAAATGCCCAAAATCAGCTGCAGCAGCTATTTTCTTTGACAGGTGCTGTGGTCACAGTCACGACCCAAGGTGCGGGACCGTGCCAATTGCCTTCAGTAACGGCATAGCCAAAACTAAAA
This sequence comes from Psychrobacter urativorans, assembly GCF_904846675.1. Lineage (GTDB taxonomy): Bacteria > Pseudomonadota > Gammaproteobacteria > Pseudomonadales > Moraxellaceae > Psychrobacter > Psychrobacter urativorans_B. The sequence continues at coordinate 59,201 of NZ_CAJHBT010000011.1, forward strand.
CCAAAAGTGTTCTATTAGTATGAATGGCGTAACCAAGGGCTTGATAGATACCATGTTAAGTGGCGCTATGATTTAGAATTCACCGCTGCAGATATGGCGCGGCATTCCTTAAGTTCTGCTACTATGCCGAGTAGCACAGCGACTCCAGAAGCAGCCAATCAAATTGACAACCAGCCCACAGCTGCCAACCAAGCAAAACGTGGTTTATTATCACGATTACGACAAAAATTAGGCCTTTAATATCATTTTAGGATGATAAAAAGTAGTAGAAATAAAAGACCAGCAAAGTTTTTTAGCCTCACTATAGCCCAGTATTAGGGTCGAGTAACGACCTCAGCCTCAGCGCTGACAGCATCAAAACTGGTGACTTTATTATTTTGCATCAGATCTATTGAATTACCCCCACCGTGACTGACCAGCTCGATATTACCATCGGTTGAGCGATAGGTAGGATTATTGCCTTGTCCTTCTGGGGCACTTAAGGTCATTTTTTTGTTATTAGACAAGGTGACGATAGCATTGAGTACGCCTGTTGCTGAGGTTTCAAAGACAACTGTTAACGTTTCACCTGCAGCGTTGCGATAGCGTACATCAGTAACTTGCACCCCTTTTATTGCCTGTTCTGGGCTAGGAGTCGTGGTTTCAGCATTGGGGGTTACGCCTTCAGCGCCGATATTGTTTTCGAAATCAGCGAGATTACCCTCACGTTCGGTCTCTACTGTACTATCTTGTACATTGATTACTTCGACTTCTGTGGTTTCATTATTACCATCACTAGTGTTAGTAGTGATCGGCGTACTCTGTATATCAGTTTCGACTTGAGCGTCTGTCTCAGGCTCTGGCGTCTTTTGGCAGGCACTAACCATGACTGAAGTACCAATCACAGCACTGATGGCGACAGCACGGTGAACCATGTTACCTTTAATAATGGCGCTAGCAAATTTGCGAATAGGAATTGAAGGCAGATGATAAGACATAAGACCAGCTCCTTAGCTGATATAGTAGATAGTAAAATATTTAATAGCAAAATATTCAGCTGCTTTATTAAGTGATAATAATCAGTCTAACCTAAAGCCTTCTGCAAACGCGCTCGATTCGGTGATATTTTTGCTAACATAGCGGTAGATAAAGGCGGGAAGGCCCCTAACATCATGTCCGCTACTATCTCAGCACATATCGGTGCCAAGGCATAACCTTTTGCGCCCATTGCCGATAGCGTCCACAAGCGTTTGCTTTGCGCTAATAGACCAACTAGTGGATGATAATCAATCGTTTGTGTGCGAATACCGGCGCGCGCTTGCCATAAGCTGGTATCGGTTGGAATAATATTATCCAGCTCAGGGATATCACGAATCAACTTATCGCGGTTCTGCTGGTTTTCATCACTGCGGATAGAAATATTCTTGTCACCATCTACAAAGCTTGCGCCAAGTAAAAACTGCGGCTGATCTTCTAGCATATTATTCAAATTAGCATCACCGGTTTGTGCGATAAAAGGTGCACAATAACCGCTATATTTAAGCGGCAGTTTGGGCAAATCAGCCTGTTGCTCAGCTGTGGGAGTAAACCAAGACAGTTGCCCACGAATGGTGCGGCAAGCAACAATACGGCTATCCAGTTGGTGGCCCTCATAAGCCGCACAAATGACGACGCTATCCGCTTCGATAGTGACAGTACTATCGCTCTCATCTTCATTATCACTATAACTGCTACTTATGATGCCAATGTTTGTCTCTGTCTCATTTATCTGCGTAACTTCCAAGCGTCGAAAAGTAATCAGCGGATGCTTAAGTATTGCATTTTTTAATGCTTGGGGATTGACTAAGCCTGATTGCGGTAAATATAAGTTTTCGGTTAAATCTAAGGCTACTAAACCAGTAATATCTTCAGCTTGTGTAACTGGTAGAGTAATGGCCATTTCATCCGGATAGTCTGTAATTTCTTTTATACTGACATTGGACTTTACCAATAGGTCAACCGCTCCAGTGGGCTCAAGTATGGGCGGGGTATTGTTGATAGCCGCTTGCTCATTCAAATAGCGATAAAATCTACTGCTATAAAGATAACCGATAGTATGCAAATGGTCATCGGCATGATGAATCGGCGTCATTTTTGGTGCGAGTAAGGCACGAGGGTTGCCTGACGCGCCTGAAAGCGGTGCAGTTTTGTCCAATAACGTCACTTTAACACCACGGTTCGCAAGCGCCCAAGCAGTCATCAATCCCGAGACCCCAGCCCCAATGACCACGACGTGAGTGGGCTTGGCTGATAATATTTGCTCATCTTTAGACTTATCAGCGTTGCTCGAAACGGATGATCTATTTGAGTTACTATTATCAAAGCTATTTTCTCTATCAAAGCTATGCTTTTTATTAGAGCCAGCTCTCTTATCACGGCTAGCCCATTTGTCACTAATATCAGCCGACACTACGTTATCAATCATGACTGCCGTTAGCATTTCACGCTTACGCCCAAACCCTGGCACCTTTTTAATCTCAAAGCCACTATCTTGCAGCGCACGTTTGACGATACCGGCACAGCTATAGGTAGCTGCAGTAGTGCCTAAACTTGATAGGCGCTGTATCTGTGCAAAGATAGCATCCGCCCACAAGGACTCATTGCAAGAGGGTGCAAAACCATCTAAGAACCAAGCGTCAATATGAGGGGCTGGTTGACTAGATGCAGTTGTGTCCAACTTCGCTAAACTATCAGCAGCATCACCAAGCCAAATATCAACGGTCAAATTATCCTTGATAAAATCTAGGCGATGACAGCCAGTGATAAGGGGAGGATAAGCAGCTAACAGCTGCTCAATCAGTTCGGCCAATTCAGGAGCCCGTTGTCCCCATAAGGTCAGTATCTGGGTCAAATCTTCGAGTGGAATGGGATGTTTTTCGGTGGTAATGAGATGTAGACGAGACGTTGCTAACTCTGGATTTGCCGTGCGCAGTTGCCGCCAAAGTTGCCACAATGCCAGCAAATTAAGTCCCGTACCAAAGCCCAATTCAGCGACAGTAAAGCATTGCTGTGGGGCTAAATTTGCTAAGCGTTCTGGTAGCTGGTTGCAGTTAAGAAAAACATGACGCGACTCTGCTAAACCGTCTGCATGAGAAAAATACACATCGCCAAACTCTCCTGATACCGGAACCTGATTGCCCGTATCATCGCTTTGCCAGTCAATTTTGGCAGGCTTAACGATGTTCGAATACTTAGTACTATTTGAGTTTGATTGGTGAGCTGGCTGGCTGGAAGCGATATCAGTATTAATAGGTGCAGAAGAGGATTTAGACATAGAATTTCACGCAAGATAAATAAGAATGATTGGTACAGTACTATAAATATAGTGTTTTAACTTACCAGCGTTCATGGCGTAAAAACAACACCAGCCATGAAATAAAAGCACCGATTAATAAGCTGATCAGTACTGTAAAAACACCGTATAAAAACAACTGACCTTTGCTTTCATATATCAACACATTAACTTGCGTTTGCAAATCATTCACTTGTCTTTGCAACTGCGCATTATGGCTGAGGAGCTGTTGATTGGCAGTGGAGAGTGCTTGATTTGACGGTTTTCGCTGCGCAGATAGACTGTTGTTATTAACGGGCATTGTAGCTTCTATAGCTGTCTCACCATCTTTCTGGCTATTTGTATTGCTATTACTATCTTCTGCTACCAAGGGCGCTGTTGCTGAATCAGTAGCTGTTACCGTTGGTGCTGCTTGCGCACTTACTGTAGCAGCGAGGATTATCATGACTAAGCTGAAGCGACCACTTCGATGTGTCAATAAAGCGGCTAACTTTGACGGCATAGGTAGCTTATGTAAATTATGAGATAGATGTATTACTTTACTCACGATGCTGTCATTTTATCAGTGGGCGCGGGCAGGACATGGATAAATGGCTTAATATCGACATGACTATATACTCCATCACGCAGATAAGGCTCAGCGCTGGCCCATGCTTGCGCCGCCTCTAGCGATTTAAAATTAGCAATGACAATACTCCCTGACATTTCTATCACAGCATCTGTCATAGCGCCTTGTCCATGCTCAATAGGCGTGGGCCCCGCGATAAGTAAACGCTTCTCACTATCCAACACTTGCAGGCGCGCTAAATGCTCCGCACGGGTAATCTTTCGCTGTGCGCTGCTATGAGCAACGTCATGACCGATAATGGCAAATAAAGGCATTAGACTATCCTTGATAGACGATATTATTGATTGGTTTTATTTATATTAACAGCTATGAGTCATTCTCATTTGGCTGTTTTATCAGTTAATGCTGGGTTTAAATGATTTTTTAATAGCGCAAATTGGGCAATCACAAACACTAACATAATTGGAATCCAGCCATAAGTCTTAAAGTTAATCCACGCCTCATCAGACATAGTAAATGCCGTGATATAATGGAGTATACCCATCATCGCAAAGAACAGCGCCCAAGCGACGGTTAATTTTTTCCAGCCACCCATTGATAGCGCAAATACATCTTTCATTGCCAATCTCATAAGCGGTTTGTTAAGAGCGACGCTCACGAGTAGTGTTAAGGCAAAAACACCATTGATAATCGGTGACTTCCAACGCAAGTAAATGTCGTCACGCAGAAGTAATGTACCGCCACAGAATACGATGGTTAATAATAGTACCACCCATTGCTGTTTATCAAACTTACCTTTTTGACGCACAAAATGGATGGCATAAATGATTATGGTCGCAATCAATAGCGCCCCTGCGGCCGCTAAAATACCGTTGGTACGGGCAGCAATAAAAAAAGCAATCAGGGGAATGAAATCTAATAAGGCTTTCATGTTAGGTGGGATGTCCATCAAAAATGTTTGGGGTAGTTTACACGTCTGCCGCGCTAAAAAACAGCAGACAAACGACAATCGGCTGCCTCTATTTATCCTATATTCAATATTTATTACACTTAGTATTGGCTCCATTTAATATATATCACGCTCATATTTACCCCATCTAATTTATCAAACTGTTCTAATTTATCAAACTATTAAGGCCACCATTATGAAAATTGACTTACATTGTCACAGTACCTGCTCCGATGGTACCTATGCACCGACAGAAGTGGTCCAGCGCGCGCATTCGGCGGGTGTTGGGATATTAGCATTGACTGACCATGATACTTTAAAGGGTATCGATGAGGCAGCCGCTGCGGCTAAGATATGTGGTATGCAGCTGATTAATGGGGTGGAGATTAGTTGTGAACACACCCTTAATGGCGGTTATGGCAAAAATAAATCGACTAATAAAATCATTCATGTGCTGGGACTTAATTTTACTGACCGGCAAAAAATGCATGAAGCTTTGCAACAGCTGCAAGACAGTCGCGCTACGCGTGGTCAGCGTATTACCGAAAAACTTAGTGAGCTATTAACGCTTGATTATAATGAGTTATGGCAAGAAATTTGTACCAAGGCTGGTAATAATCCGCAAGCCGTTGGGCGCGCGCATATTGGGCAAGTATTATATGAGCGTGGATTGGTCAAAACGGTACAGAAAGCTTTTGATAAGTACTTAGCGGACAATAAACCTGCTTATGTAGCGATTGAGGCGCTGAGTATGGTAGAAGGTATTGAGCTGATTCACGCTTGTGGTGGTAAGGCCGTCTTAGCGCATCCGACGCGTTATCAGCTATCTGCTACTAGAATCCGCAAACTCATCGAAGAATTTGCCCAGCTCGGCGGTGATGGTTGTGAGCTACCGGCTAATAGTGAGCCACTTAGCACCCGTAGAATGGTGGATCGTAGTGTTGCTGAACACGGATTGACTGTTTCGATAGGCAGCGACTTTCATGGTAGCAATATGCCGTGGCGGCGCATTGGCGATGTACCGAACTTGAATCCTGAACAGCAGGGGGTTTGGCTTGATTTCTAAGAGTTTCCTCATTTAGCGTTTTTGTTATTTAGATATTTTATCATTTAACAACGACGCTAATTAAAAAAATCGCTTCACTCAAAAATCGCTTCACTTACAAGGTATTGGCTGTGCTGATTGCATTTGTAAGTTTTGCACCAAACTCGCCAATACACTGGTCGCAAAGCTACCGGTTGGCAAACTAAAACGCAATACCAGCGTCTGCTCATTGAGCCAGTCCCACGTCATCTCCTCGATAGGCAATCGTAATGCCCGTCGCTGTGCCTTGATATCGCGCTGCTCTAGGCCCGTTGCCAGCTGAGTTAATAACGGGCTTTGATGTACCATGTCAATCTCAAGTTTGGCTGCTGCGCCGCTTATTTTGTCATTATCAATACCCCATAACACGCCTGTTGGATGAATATCGCCTTCAGCAAGTCGAGCGCGTAAAGTGTCGTCGATCTGCTCACTGGCAAATATTGACCCTGAGCCTTCTAAATTAAATACTTCACCTGCCAGACCTTGGTTCCAACTGCCATCACGTACCCGCGCTGCCAGAATCTCATTAAAAATCAGACTGCGAGCGGCAGAAAGTGCCATGGTGTTTTGCTCTCGCGGTGCCCGTTTGCGCTTACCATTATCTTTATCTTTAATTCTCTGCGGGGGACGCGAAAATAATCTAAGTGCTTCTTTGATATTATTACCACCATGGCCAAAGCGCTGCGGGCCAAAGTAATTGGGCACGCCATTTTGGCTCATATGCTGCAAATGTTGTTCTAAAAGCTGCTGTTGCTCAGCTAATAAGCTGTCAGTATCAGACTCAAACTTGATATCTCGTAAAGTAATAATAAATTGATTGGCTCGGTGCGCACCGCGATTCAGTTTTTTATTATGCCAATGCTGGGCAAGTATCTGTACGCTTTCATTATCGCCAAGGTCTGTGGGCGCAAAATCAGTGGGCGGTAATTGCTTTTTAGGTATGCGCAGACTAAACCATTGCGTCGTCAGCGCATGTCTATCCTTGAGTCCTGAATAACCAACATCACGCAGTGGAATATCTGCCCATTCAGATAATAATTTAGCAAGAAAAGCAGTATTCATGCCCATTTTTTGTATATGCAGCCATAAATGCTCCCCTTCGCCAGTAAAGGTGTTAAGCAGTATTTCATTGACAATAAAGTCTTCTGCGTAGGACTTGTAAATAGCTTGTGTTAAAGGTGGTAGCGTCGGTTGCGGCAATTGCGAAGTGTCAGTCAGCGCGGCAAAATAAAAGCTTGAGTTATCGGATAATTCTTTAGCAAGTGGCTCTTTAGTAAGTGACGCTTTATCAATTAATGGTTGGGAAGTAGGGGCAGCAGTATCAGTCTCTTGAAAGGGCATAAAATAGTCGTCTATTATGGTTATAAGGTTTAAATCAGGATTAAAAAGATGAGGACGAAGTTAGAAATGTGGTATTAAAAGTTAGAGAGTTACGTTTCGCAACGCACCAGACATACAATAAAACATCTTGCCTGCAGCGTACTTGCTACTATCAATGGATATGATGTTTTTTATTGGGCAAAGTTTCCGTTTAGTATCATGGCTTATTAAAAAGCATAGTAAACCGTGCATAATAATTAATCAGGCAGCAATCGCCACCGTTAAGGATGACCTATGACTCACGTAACTATTAACAAAGCCGACATTCCAAGTGGCGGTATGAAATCGTATAAGCAAGATGATGATAGTATCATTTTAATCACTCGTGACGACAGCACGTTTTATGCGTTCGATGGCAAATGCCCTCATGCGGGTGCAGATTTAGGCGATGGGTTGCGGTGTGGTAATCGCGTGGTTTGTCCTTGGCATCATGGTACCTTTGATAGTCGTGATGGGTCATTACTAGAACCAGTGGCAACCGAAGGACTCACTCAATATGAAGTTACTGATAACGGCGATAACTTAACCGTTAATACGGCTGATAAAATAGACAATACGGTCGAAAATGATAAGCTGACTGCGACTCATACCGTTATCGTTGGTGGCGGTGCCGCTGGCTTTATGACTGCGCATCATCTACGGCAGATAGGCTATGGCGGCGAGATTACTTTAATTAGCAAAGATGATAAAGCCCCTTATAACCGTCCGCAATTGTCCAAGGCGTTCTTAGCAGGAAAGATCAATGAGGAAAATATCATGCTGGGCGGTACGGACTGGGCAGAAAAGCACAACGTTACCCTGCGCCTAAACCAGATTGTCAGCGAAGTATTACCTAATGAGCGTACCATCATTATTGACGATATTAGTGGCGATAATAAAAAGAGCGATAGCGAAAAACTTAGCGCCGACTTCTTAGTCGTTGCAACTGGTGCCGAGCCTATCATTCCGCCTATCAAGGGCGCTGATCTTGATGGTGTCTATACTTTGCGTCGTATGGATGATGCCAAATTGATTAAAGCGGCCAGTCATGATCAGCATGTAGTTATTATAGGTACTGGCTTTATCGGTATGGAAGTCGCTTCAGCGCTATCGCAAGCAGACACGACCGCATCCATTACGGTGATTGGTCAGGATAAGCGAGTGATGGGTAATATTGTTTCTGAGACCGTCAGTAACGCCTTAATCAAATTGCATGAGGACAATGGCATTAAGTTTGTATTGGATGCCACGGTTAATGAAATTACTGGTGTTAATAACAAGGATAACGATACCGACGACAAGACATTCTCACAAGTTAACAGCGTAAATTTAGCAAATGGTGAGAAAATAGCTGCCGATATCGTCATCTTAGGTACTGGCGTATCTCCGCGAACAGATCTAATAAGTGACGTAAACGATCCCGATGGCGTGCAGGTTGATAGTCATCTGCAGCTGCGCGATGGCGTTTATACACTTGGCGATATTGCCAAAGCTGAAGGCCAAATGGGTCGGCTGCGTATCGAGCACTGGCGCGTGGCCCTGCAACATGGCTTGGTTACTGCCGCTGCGATATTAGAGGATGACAGTGTGAATTCTCTTGATGAGCGCATACCGTTCTTTTGGACGATGCAGTATGGCAAGAGCTTACGTTACAGCGGTCATGCCATGACGCCTGACCATAATATCTTGCTTGGGTCGCCTGATACCCTTGATTATATCGAATATTACTTCGATGATGACGGTGAAGATACCCGCGCCAGTGCTGCTAGTACGCTTGGCCGTGATAAAGAGTTGGTCGCCTTTGCTGAGCTACTACGCCGAGGTCATGCGCCAACACGTGCGCAGATAAATGCAGGGTTTAATCTTATTGACCAAGCACACGCCTTATCGCGTTAGGATTGTTATAATAACGATTATTGTTATTTAAAAGATAAAGGTAGTTATGAGCCCAAACTCTGTATTTTTACGTCAAGCCGAACCTGACGATATTAGCGCCCTTAAGCAGCTGCTTGATCGCTGTTATCGTCAGTCTGAGGGCTGGACTAATGAGGCCGATTTAGTCGATGGTATTCGTATTACCGACTCCGAGCTTGCCAGCGTTATCGCTGACTTTAAGCACTATCTTTTTATCTATCCAAAGACTGATATGGGCAATCGTGACGGACAAGAAACCGGCGAGTTGCTTGGCTGTATTGGCGTTGATATGAAAGACAATGCCGATAAAAGCTATGCTTATATCGGCATGTTTGCGGTTCATCCCGAACGACAAGGGCAGGGTGTGGGGCATCAGATACTACAAGCGGCAGAAACCTTTGCTGGACGACATTTGCAATCTCGCAATCAGCCTAGCCGTTTTATTATGAGTATCCTAAGCCATCGCCCTGAGCTATTGGCTTATTATGAGCGTCGTGGTTATCAGCTGACGGGCGTGTCTATGCCATTTCCAGAGGATGGCAACAATGGTGAGCCTAAGCGGCAAGATTTACAACTATTAGAATTAGAAAAACTAATCAGTAACTAATGACTGGCAAATAACAATGGAGTGTTTAAGTTAACGCCAAAAGTTCCTAAAAGTCATAAATAGCCCAACGCTAAGCAATAGAAATGCCACCATAATTAAGCGCTTAAACCAGTTAAAGGCGGGCAGGCGTGTGGCATTATCATCGGACATCAGATAAGCGAATAAGCATATCAAGCTTGCCACCAAGGTCATAATACCTAGGCCAATCGGTAGAATAAAAAAATATACCTGCCACACAGTAATCTCTCAACGGCTCTTATTATTGGCATCATAGCAGTAACCTGATTGTGCTGTCTGTAAGTGGCTTGAAAACTCAAGCGAACCTAAATAACCGGATACTTTAGCAAGGAGAATAAAATGCATATCGGCATCCTGACTCTGAGTTTTTTCCTGCCTGGATGCAGCTCTTTGAAAGAAAAACGCCAGCGCATGGGCGGCCTACACGCGCGTTTTGGCCGTAATCCAGCAGTTGCGGTATGTGAGAGTGGCGAACGTAACAGGCATGACGCCAGTGAGTGGTCGTTCGTAGTGGTGGCGACTTCTAAACGTGAGATCGAGTCGTTGTGTAGTCAAATCGAAGACAAAGTACAACGTACCGTAGACGGACGCGTGATGAACGTCATGCGAGAGTTCATTTAGCCGAGTAGGGTGGACTTCATCGCACCATTGTTATGAAGTTAATTTCGATTAACTAGAGTTTTTATGAAACAACAAAAACAGTGATGAAAACCATTATGATCGATAGATGGATTCAATTATCGGTGCGTGAAAAGCACGCTACACCTATTTATAACTCCCTAGCCATTTTTATAAAATTAGATAAACTTACTCCTAAAATTGCCATTCCCGCATCATGCGGATTTTCCAACTTGAAGCGATTCTGTGCTGAACCATTTAGAGCGTAGTCAAATCTATCAATTGTAACGATACACCAATGACTTTGCCTACATTCGATAATTACTTCATCTGCATAAAAAGGCCAATCTCCATCATAATCTGATTTCAGAATTTTTTTTGATTTATATTCGTGATTTACTTTTCGCTGAAATGCGTCAAGAACTGTTCTTTTATGCACCTTTTTTGGTGTTTCTTTATATTTTGTAGTTTGATGCCTGTAATCTCTTTTCCCAAAATCCTTCTCATATAACTCTCCAAAGCTAAAAAAGTTCGAGACTGAAAGTTGTGTAGCTTGTTCACCTAAACATCTAAAAATAAACTGCCTCGAAATCGCGGAAATATACCTCTCAAAAACTATGATTATATAAGTTGATATCTTTTGATAAACTTCGTGATTTAAGTTTAAGTCCGTCAGTTTTTCATAGTCTTCTGAATCAAGAATTTTACTCTCAAACTCTTTCCACTGCTCTTTCGTATTGACTCCAATCTTTGTATTACCAGTAATTAAATCAAAATTGTAATATCTTGCTAATTTACCAAACTCAGAAAGTATAGAAAGTAACTCTTTTAAATCTGGGTCTGTTCGAATAAACTTGTTATCTAACTCAAATTGAGGTCTGTCATAATCGAAGTAATAGTTATCAACTATATCCTTTAGTAACTTTTCTAAATTATGATTTAAGCCTTTGATATAACTAAAATTTGGAAGTTCTTGGTATTTATGGAAGTGACCCAAACAAATATAGGCTTTCATAAACCTTTCAAACCCTTGCGATAAAAGTTGAAAAGGAAGAAAGTAAAAGTCGTTGCTAGGATTGATATTTTGAAGCTCACCAAAACCTAATGTAATCAACTTTTCAGAGGTTTCCAACTCATCTAAAAGTACAAAATATTTTATGTTCTCAATTTCTGACATATTGTTTCTCGGCATTAAACGAAATGGATGTATACCAAAGACCAAATTTTTAGATGATTTTATTGGTTTGTACTGCTTGTACCTATTTTACTAAACTTATCAGTCAGTTGCCAAAATGTAGGCAAAAAGTAATATTAGCTAAAAACACACCCAATAAAAAAGGTTATTCCATTAAGAATAACCTTTCAATAACTATCAATTTATAACTATTAACTAGCTTCCTGCAACATCGGCTTCAAGAACTCAGCAGTATGCGAGCCTTTAGTCTCAGCAACTTCTTCCGGTGTGCCTTCAGCGATAATCAGTCCACCACCTTTACCGCCTTCAGGGCCCAAATCAATCACCCAATCCGCAGTTTTGATGACGTCTAAGTTATGCTCAATGACGACGATAGTATTGCCTTTATCCCGTAGCGCATGCAAGATATTGAGCAGCTTCGCGATATCATGGAAATGCAAACCAGTCGTTGGCTCATCCAAGATATATAGCGTCTGTCCAGTATCACGCTTGGCAAGCTCACGTGCTAGTTTGACCCGCTGAGCTTCACCGCCAGATAGCGTTGGCGCTGATTGTCCGAGGCGAATATAACTGAGACCAACTTCCATCAAGGCTTCCAAACGACGATGAATCGCAGGAATAGCGGAGAAGAATTCAGTGGCATCTTCCACGGTCATCTCAAGCACATCTGCGATGTTTTTACCTTTATAGTAAATCTCTAACGTCTCGCGGTTATAGCGTTTGCCATCACAGCTATCACAGGGCACATACATGTCCGGTAAAAAGTGCATCTCAACTTTGATGAGACCGTCACCTTGGCACGTCTCACAGCGTCCACCTTTGACGTTGAAGCTAAAGCGGCCGGGTTTATAACCACGGGCGCGTGCTTCTTGGGTTTGGGCGAACATTTCCCGTACTGGCGTAAAGACACCGGTATAAGTTGCTGGGTTTGAGCGCGGGGTACGGCCAATTGGGCTTTGGTCAATATCAACCATTTTATCCAAATGCTCAAGACCGCTGATACTCTCGAATTTATCAGCGATAAGAGTCGAGGCGTTATTGAGCTGCGTCGCCGCCAATGGCATTAAAGTACGATTGATAAGGGTCGATTTACCCGAGCCTGACACCCCAGTAATACAAGTCATGATACCAATCGGTAAGGTCAAATCGACGTTTCGTAAGTTATTGCCAGTTGTGCCTTTAAGATTAATAGTCATCGGTACTTTGTTGGGTTTGGCCTTACCTTCTACTTCAACGTCAATCATTTTTGCTTGATGACGTATCTTAGGAATATCTATTTTCATTTTGCCCGATAGATATTGACCCGTGAGTGATTCCTCAGAATTCATGATGTCATCCACAGTTCCCTGTGCGATAACGTGACCACCATGGACACCAGCACCAACGCCGATATCAATCACGTGATCGGCTTTGCGAATGGCATCTTCATCATGCTCAACGACTAGCACCGTATTACCCAAATCACGCAGACGGGTTAAAGTGCTAAGCAGACGGTCATTATCACGCTGATGTAGACCGATTGATGGCTCATCAAGCACATACATCACGCCCATGAGACCAGCACCAATTTGGCTGGCAAGACGAATACGTTGTGCCTCACCACCAGATAGCGTTTCAGCGGAGCGGGCCAATGATAGATAATCAAGTCCGACACTGACTAAGAAATTCAGGCGCTCATTAATCTCTTTAAAGATTTTCTCAGCGACTTCGCCTTTATGACCACCAATCTTGAGGGTTTTATAATAGTCAGCAGCATCACCGATAGACAATTGAACGATTTCAGCGATGGTTTGGTCATCAACGCGTACATTACGCGAAATCTCATTAAGACGCGCGCCATCGCAGACGTTACAAGTGGTATCTGCTAGATATTTAGCCAACTCATCACGGACTAGATTGCTTTGGGTTTTTGCATAACGACGTTCTAAATAAGGCAGCACCCCTTCAAAAGGAATAGTTTTATTAGTTTTGCGACCGCGTTCATCGGTGAAGTTAAAGGTTAGCTTCTCTTTACCTGAGCCTTGCATGATTAAGTCTTGCTGCTCTTTTGGTAGCGCTTGCCACGGGGCATCCATATCAATTTTGAAATGATGGCAGACCGTAGATAGCAGACCAAAGTAATAAGCATGACGCTTATCCCAACCGTTGATTGCCCCTTGGTTCAGGCTTTTTTCATGATTGGTAATCAGCTTTTCAGCCGCAAAATACTGACGTTTTCCTAAGCCATCACAGGCCGGACAGGCGCCATACGGATTGTTAAAACTAAACATCCGTGGTTCAAGCTCAGATACCGCCCGATCACATACGGGACAGCTGTGTTTTGCGGATAGCAATTGATCCTCTTGGCCGCCATCTTTTGGATTGCCATCCATATGATGCAAGACGACTAAGCCTTGGCCTAAGCGTAGCGCGGTCTCCAGACTTTCAGCAACGCGGTTGCCCAGATCATCACGTACTTTAAAGCGGTCGACCACGACTTCGATAGTATGCTTTTTAGTTTTCTCAAGTGCCGGTAGTTCATCCATATCATAGACATGGCCGTCGACACGGACGCGGACGAAACCTTGCCCGACCAGTTGCTCAAGTAGAACGGTATGCTCGCCCTTACGTTCCCTAATCACCGGCGCTAAAATCATTAGCTTAGTATCAACCGGTAGCGACATGATCTGATCGACCATTTCGCTTACACTCTGCGCGACCATTGGCTCGCCATGTTCAGGGCAGTAGGGTGTACCGATACGTGCATACAGCAGGCGTAAGTAGTCATAAATCTCAGTAATCGTACCTACTGTTGAGCGTGGGTTATGGTTGGTTGATTTTTGTTCAATAGAAATCGCTGGTGACAACCCATCGATGCTATCAACGTCTGGTTTTTCCATTTGCGATAAAAACTGACGCGCATAAGCCGATAAACTTTCGACATAACGACGTTGTCCTTCAGCATAAAGGGTATCAAATGCTAGCGATGATTTACCTGAGCCCGATAGGCCGGTAATTACTACGAATTTATCTCGCGGAATATCTATGTTAATATTTTTTAGATTATGCGTGCGTGCGCCGCGTACTGCGATGTGGTCATGTGCCATCGGTGACAGGTTTCCTATTTGCTAAAAGATTTGTTAAAACCAACATGTGAAAGTGGCTTTAAAATATAAACAAGGGTCAGTAAGATTAATAGTTAAAAGAGTAAATTGTTTTTAATTAAGCTTGGGTAATCATACTTTGAAATATCTTTTAAATAAGCGCTAAGCTGGCCTAAATAAAGTAAGCTAGAGATAAGCGTAATAACTAGAGTCAGCTTAATAACAATCTGGGTAATAATGAGTAATAAATAATATTGATATTTCAAATAGTTATTTTTGGATAGGTTTGCTTTCATTACAAAAAAAGCAGTTAAGTTATAAAAGAATGAGCCGTTATTGTTATAAGGTTGAATAATATTTTGATATAAACGAAAGGTTTATCGCTAAACTATCCTTAAATGATCGATTTATTTTCTCGGTATCGTCCTACTTTATTGTTATGACAAGCGTATTATTCAAGGTATGAGATCGTACAGGATGCACTTGGTAACAAATTTGTGGCGTTAATACGTTTTGGTAGAACGGAAGCTGAATGGTCGCAGAATGGAGATGGGTAAAAAGACAAAAGTCTCGGCAACTCAGCGGCTAATGTTTTATACTGTTGGGCTTAATTTGTAGGTTAAGCTAATAAAGACAGTAATAAGCATCATAGCTGAGCCCGAGTTTTAGTAGCAATTTTGAACAGTATTTGATTAACAGTACTCTTTGTTAATAACAGTTTACTAACGACAGTCTCGACCAATAGACGTATGAAGATAACGCAGAGCTACACTCTAAAGGGCTATAGCGTAATAGAGAGTAGAACGTCAGTCGTCAAATGATAAATCAGTGAGGCAACTATGAATAGCGTAGAAAAACGGGCAATCTTAGGGGTCGGTGGCATTTTTGCCTTGCGAATGATTGGCCTATTTATGATTGTGCCAGTATTTTCTGTGTATGGGAGCGATTATGCCCATGCCACGCCATTTTTGATTGGCTTAGCAGTTGGTGTGTATGGGCTTGGACAGGCTATCTTTCAGATACCGATGAGTCTTGCCGCTGATAAATTCCCGCGTAAGCCTATTATCATGCTTGGGCTGGTATTATTTGCGCTGGGCGGTATTATCGCTGCCAATGCCACTGACATTTATGAAGTGATTATCGGTCGCGCGCTGGCGGGTAGTGGCGCGGTGTCCGCTGTGCTAATGGCACTCTTAGCAGATGTCACCCGTGAGGAGATGCGTACCAAGGCTATGGCAACCATGGGGCTGACCATTGCTACGTCCATCATGCTGGCCTTTGCTTTTGGGCCGTTGTTGGTAGGCTCGCTGGGTATCTCAGGACTGTTTTGGCTGACCGCAGGCTTTGCGGTTCTGGCAATGTTATTGCTGCTGGTCGTACCATCGCCTATGCGCGTGCTCAAGCACAATCTAGACAATAAATCGATTAAGCAGCAGCTATCGGATGTTCTCAAAATCGGCGATTTAAACCGTTTACATATTGGCATCTTTGCACTACATCTAACTATGACAGCGATATTTGTGATTTTACCGCATCAGCTCTCAGAGGTGATGGGCTTAACCGTTCGCCAGCAAGGTTTGGTTTATTTACCACTATTGTTTATTGGCTTTGCCGTAGCAATACCTTTTATTATTATTGCCGAAAAGAAACGTAAAATGCGCCAAGTATTCTTAGCGGCTATTGCATTAATGACGGTAGCTTTAGCGTTACTAGCGCTGGGTAGTCAGGTAGGTGTCGGCATTATTTTAGGCTTATTACTGTATTTTATGGGTTTTAATCTACTTGAGGCCACCATTCCCTCGTGGATATCTAAACGGGCACCAGTAGCTAATAAGGCGACGGCGATGGGTCTGAACTCATCCAGTCAATTCTTTGGTGCGTTCGTTGGCGGTGCCATGGGTGGTTTGCTGCTTACTCAGCCCAATCTGTTGGCATGGGGTCTACTGGCGATAATAATGGCTGCCGCCTTATTAATTATTATCCCTATTGCCGATCCACCGTATTTATCGAGCACCACGGTAACCATACCTAAAAATATCGATATTCAAGAGTGGTCGCGGCAGATGTCGGCGATCAACGGCGTTGACGAGTTGGTAGTGATGGCAAAAGAGCAAGTCGCTTATTTAAAACTGGATAAGACTCAGCTGACGGATACGTCACGACAAGAGCTGTCGCATCTTGCACAAAGCCCACTAGATATTTAATAAAGAATTGGTTAAAGTAAATATATTAATGATAATATCTATTAGATTAACTAAAGTTATAGTTTAATTAAAGTGAGTCATTAGATCTTTGATAAAGTTCTTGATAGTAAGAACATTTATATAGTTATTCATCAAAAAAGGACGGTACTATGCGCGGTGTTAATAAAGTTATCATCATCGGTAACCTCGGTGCAGACCCTGAGGCACGTCAATTTAATAATGGCGGTAGTGTAACCAATATTTCGGTTGCGACATCCGAGCAGTGGACAGACAAACAAAGCGGTGAAAAAAGAGAAGCGACCGAGTGGCATCGTATTTCGCTATTCAATCGTTTGGGTGAAGTTGCGGCGCAATACCTACGTAAAGGCAGCAAGGTCTATATCGAAGGCAGTCTGCGTACGCGTAAATATCAAGATCCAAATGGCCAAGATCGCTACATTACTGAGATTCGTGCTGAGCAAATGCAAATGTTAGATGGTGCGAGTGGCGGTGGTCAAGATAGCAACTTTGGTGGCCAAAATACAGGTAATCAAGGCGGTCGAAATAACTTTGGTGGCCAGCAGTCAAATAACCAGCCAGCCCAGCAAGGTGGCTACAACCAAGGCGGCGGTGCGTCAAACCAAGGTATGCCACAAGGCGGTAGCCAAAATAGCTACAACAATCAAAATACGCCTGCTCAACAGAATCAATTCAATGCACCGACACCAGCCCCTAATGCAGGGTCTGGCTCAACGAATAAACCTGCGGCTATGCCTGATGGTCCAGTCGATGACGATATTCCATTTTAACTTATATAATAACAAGATATTGTATTTATAAACCTTTAGCTCATTGATATTAATATCAATGAGCTATTTTTATATCTAAAATATATTGCATTTAAATCTAATAACTTTGTATAATAGTATTTATTGTATTTACTTAGAGTAGTAGCCTGATGCCAGTCCTAAAGAGAAAAGAGTTTATTGAATCAAGTGGAGAAAGATTCTCTCTTCTTGTTAATGAAAATGGAATTCCTGATTTTTGGATAACGTTATTCATGACTACTGTTGTACGATCTTATACACACTCAACTCAAAGAGCATATATTAATCACCTGTATCATCTTAGTCTTTGGGAAGCGAAAATAAAAGCTCGTCTGTCTGATAGGATAATTACAGCTTCACAAAATAAAGGTAATAATGATATTCGGTTTTTCTCACATTCTGAAGTTCAATCACTTGCTGAGCATTGTAAGCTTCAAACAAAGACTGCTCGAAAGCTAAACGATTCAAATAATAAAATAATTCAATTCAAGAAACCTACATCTAAAGCGCCATTATTAACTGTCTCAGTTGCTCAACAAAATCAAAGGATTAAAGTTATTGCTGAATACTTCGAATTCATAGCACACAACATTTTAAGAAATAAAGCAAGTTTTTCAAGCTATATTGAAATCATTAAAGAAACTAAAGAGCGTCTTTTAAGTGGAAAGTCAAAAGGCGGTAGTCGTAGAACAACGTTTGATCCTGATGCTAAAGCGCCACCTCCAGAAGTGTTTTTTAAGGTTATGGATTTGGTAGGGCCGCTCAATCCAAAAAACCCTTTCACCAAGTTGGTTAAAAATCGAAATTACCTTTTGTTCAGAATACTTTATGAGACAGGCCTTAGAAGTGGAGAAATTCTTCAGTTAAAAATAACTGACATTAAGTTTTCTCAAAACCTAATTGAAATTCGTCGTAGACATGATGATCCTGAGGATACCTATAGGTCAACCGAACCTAATGCTAAAACTCTTGAACGAAATATCTATATTACATCTGAATTGTCGGATGAGATCAGAGCGTATGTCATTCGAGAGCGTGCGCTCATAATTAATGCAAATAAACATAGTTTTTTATTTGTATCCAACAAAGGAAAAAGTGCAGGAAACCCTATCTCTCTTATACAGTTCTCAAAAATTGTTGAAAAAGTTGCAGAGGATGAAAATTTAGCTGATTTCATCAAAAAGAATGGATTTAAAGGCGCAAAGAAAATAACTGGGCATGGTTTTAGGCATGATTTTAACAATCGAATATCGATTAGTATTGATAAGAATAATGAGAAAGCAAGAGAAGAAGGACGCTTAGATGATGTTATCTCAGAAAAGAAAGAGCTTGAAGATAGAATGTATCTAATGGGTCATAAAAATGAAAGTTCTTCGAGTATTTATAACTTGAGGCATACTAAGAAACAGGCTGAATCACTATTGTTGCATGAAATGCAAAATATAGATTTTCTTATTAAACCTAAGGATGATTAGTTGAGATGAACACTGCACAAGTATTAAACGATTATGTAGAAGACCTTGAAGGGTTAGACGCCTTTATTATTAGATCCAAGTCAGGCTATGAATCAAATTTTCAAGATGATATTTGGAAATTAGATAATTCTGTTAGTATAAATTGGAATAATGTAGGTAATGTATCAGATAATGTTTTAAAAGGATTTAAGCTAACTATTGCAAGAATGGCCGAAGAAGTTTCCGCAAAGCATACTCAAAATTGTTGGCATTATTTTAAGCAGTATTTATTAGATCCTAAATTATACGTGGGTGGCAACATTAGCTCAGAGCTAATTTTAAAATACAAATCGACTTTAGATTCTGAAAATGAATATAAGTTAGGGACGATCCGCTCATTACTGAGAAACTGGATTGAGTGGAAACATCTAGGAGTTAATAGTGATATATCGGATACACTTGATCGGTTAGTCTTAAAAGGGGATGTAAAAGGTAAAGCTGTTTTACATCAATGTCCTCATACTGGCGCTTATACGCTCACTGAACAGCAGTCATTATTAATATGGGCGGGTAACGCTTTTCAAGAAAAACTCTTATCTTTAGAAGAGTTTGCATGGTTTTATTTAATATACGCGACAGCTAGAAGGCCAAGCCAAATCAGAGCGTTGAGATTATGTGATGTTACTCATAGAGTAGTCAACAATAGCAATATATATTATATCAATATTCCAAGAGCGAAACAAAGAGGTGGTAAATTCCGTTCTGAATGCAGATCTTTAACTATCACTGAAGACCTGTATTTGATTGTCGTAATTCAAATTAAGGAGGTTAAGTCCTTTGTTTCTTCTAAATTTCCTACACTTGACGAGACAGATATTGAACAGTTACCTGTTTTTTTAAATCGCGATTCATTGCGAGAGATGATAATAAGCGACTATAAAAGTGTTATCACAAATACCCCTGATTATTTACATCTATCTGCAACTAGTGTTCATTATATGGATAGACAAATATCTCGTAAATGTGATGCTATTTCTGAGCGCACAGGCGACTACATTCACTTTACACCTGTAAGGTGTAGGAGAACTAGAGCAACTAACCTTGTGAGAAATGGTATTACAGGAGTGCAGCTAGCTTACTTACTTGATCATTCAGATACTCAGCAATTATTTGTATACACTCAGCATACAGGTGAGTTAGCGCTAAGGATTTTTGACAAGATGAATGATGCAATGGAATTGCTATCTGCAAAGTTTGAAGGGCGTCTTATTCATTCCGAAGATCAAGCATTAAGAGGTGATGATCCTAACAGCCGCGTCTTCCAGTCTTCAAACAATCAGGTAGGTAACTGTGGAGGCTCTCCTGCCTGTAACAGTGGCTTGAAAGCCTGTCTTTTATGCAGTCAGTTTCAGCCTTTATTAGATGCTCCTTGGGAAGATGTTTTACTCGATCTAATGGAAGAAGTGGAACATAAGCAAGCCATGGGTGCTAGCGATTTTATTTTACAATCGTTTAATCTTCAACTAGCCAATGTCACAGCCATTATGAATGCGTGCGATAAAATAAAAATAAAAGAGGTTCTTTGATATGACAGAGGTTATTCCTTTTAAGCCAAAGCATAAAGTTGAGTGCGAAAAGAACCTTCTTGATTTTGTTGAGAGAGCCAAGCATGACCTAAGTATTTATGAAGATCAAGGTGGCTTCAATAGCGATAATTGGAAGGTTACATCTAAAAATGGTCGTACTTTATCTATGCATTTTACTGGGCCAAAACCGCAAGGTAAAAAGACGGGTGAGTTAATGCTACAACCATTTAAGGACTTTGCAAAAGCGTACATGAGAGACTTGCAGACATGGAAAGAAAGAAATCCTGCACAATATATGGTTGTACTGAAAACTATTTATGAAACACTAATCGAAACCAATGGAAAGGCCGATATTCTTGATTTTAACGGTACTTCACTACGAAAAACTACTGAAAGCTTAGAACGCCGTCTATCTAAAGATGCGTTATACCGTGCGGGTCAATTTCTTGAAAAATTATTGAATGATATTCGAGAGTATAAAATAAACTTAACCATACCAACATGGAAAAACCCTTGGAAACGCCCAAATGAAAAGGCTTCAGGAACTTCACACGAAGATAGAGCTTGGCAAGAAAATAGATTAATGACTAGTCATCAAATCAGTTGTTTAGCTGATGCTTTTTGTTTGGCTAAAACGCCTTATGAGCAGTTTTATTCATCTCAAGCTGTATTATTAATGGCTGCTCCAAGCAGAGGTGGAGAGTTGCATTTTTTGACTAAAGATTGTTTATTTGAAACAACAGCATTTAAAGAGGTGGTTGATGCCTCGGGTAAAGTCGTCAAAGAAGAGCATACTATTTTAAATATTCGTTGGGTCGCTGCTAAAGGTGGTGGATTTATACCAAAGCCTGTACACCCTCTAATTGAGCCAACAGTGAGAGAAGCGGTACGTAGACTAATCGATATTGGAGAGCCTGCTAGAAGAGCCGCACAGTGGTCAATTAAGCGTCCTAATGAGTTCTATCGACACGATGCATGTATTACCAAAGAAGATCATCATGAGGATGATCCACTGACGATTCTAGAGTTTGCAGCAGCTATGGGGCTTTCACAGGATAATTTACCGAATGATGTTTCTGAATCTATAGAAAAAAGTGTTTTCTTGAGGTTTTACAAGCAAAAATGGATTCAAAAGCTTTTTGAAATAAAAGACTATGTTACTTATCGAGATTTAGCTGCTTATACTGTGCAAAATTATAAGAAGCCGTTTCCTAAGTTTCCAAATCTTTCAGAGATCAATAAGCCTGTGTCAGACATGCTATGTATCGTTAGAGATAATGAGCTTCATAGTGGATTCCAACCTAAAGGTTATAGCTTTACTGCACCTACTATAAATCAACTCAATGATGCTTTAGGCAGTATTCATGACAGGATACAGAGCAAAACATCACAGTCATTATTTACATCTGTGGGATTAAAGGAAGAAAACGGAGACAACTTCGTAATTACTTCGCATCAAATTCGAGTGTGGCTATCTACAATGGCTGAGCGTGGCGAAATGGAGTCATTAGACTTAGCAATGTTTGCAGGACGTAGCCGTATTCAAGATAACAGAGCTTATGACTTACGTCCTATGGAGGAGTTGGCAAAAGAGTCAAGAAAGCTAATTAATCTTGGCTTAGAAGATTATGATGGCACTAAAGCTCTTCAAGCTGTAAAGGTTAATGTACCTGTTACTTTTGAAATGCTAGGTCATAAAAATCGGTATGGTGTAGTTCAAGCTTCTGGGTTCGGATACTGTGAGCATGATTGGACTATGTCACCATGTTCAAAAGCAGGTGAATGTGTAACTTGTAAAGAACACTCTTGCATTAAAGGTATGCCGAATACAAAAGAGCGATTGTTAGAATTAGAACAGGTTGTTAAACGTGAGCTTAATAGAGCAGTAGAGGCTGATAATAACGATTATTCAGGTGCTAATAGTTGGGTCATCTACCAAAGTAAGAAACTTGCAATAATCAAGACTTTATTGACATATTTGGATAACGATGAGTACCCTGAAGGACTTATTATTCGCGTTCCAGAAGAGCTAGATGTAAGCTTAACGCGAATAGCACTGAACGAGCTTGGATATTCTACAGGGGTCGCAGAGAACTCAACCTTAAGTGAAAGGATTACTATGACAACAGAGTCTAACTTTCTAGCGATTTTACAGGGTGGAATATGAAACCAAAACTTATAAGCGAAAATGAAATAGATTTAGTTGAAGATATCTTAAAGAAGTGGTCAGGTAAACTGACATGGGATAAGTTCGCTGTCCGAGTTGCTTCTGCTTTAGGGAAAGATTCAGTTTCTAAGTTTACTCTAATGGGCTACCCTGAGATTAAACAGGCATTTAATAGACGTAAGCAAACGCTTAAAGAGGCAAAGTCACAAGTCATTGAGACAATGGGCGATGTGACTATTGACATGCTTATAAACGAAAATGCTGAGCTAAGAAACCAGATTCATCACTTAGAAGAGGAAATTAAAGCAAAAGAAACGCTATGGGTAGAGAAGTACAGAAGGTGGGCATATAACCTTTCTATGATGCCAAATGTGGATTTATCTATACTTGATCAACCTCTTCCAGCGAAACAGAATTAAATTGCTGTAGTCAAACAATTTTAGATTGAGCACAAGGCAAGCGATAGCAGATATTCAAGCAAGTAAGCGAAAAAAAGCAGTTTTTTAAATCAAATTACTAATTAAAGAAGACTAGGGTCTGTATAGAATTCAAATCAGCGGCAGCCAAATAAAGACACAGGCTAGAATCACAGCAGCTTCATAA